>JBBAUO010000010.1:18634-92673 GCA_040398185.1 Microcystaceae cyanobacterium
TTTCCTTTAAATCCTCTGCTCGTTCAGCAAGGGTTTCCTTAAGGTCGATGGCTTTCTCCTTACCTTGGGCGAAGACTTCCTTGGCTTTATCCCCTACATCAGAGGCGGTTTCCTTTAAATCCTCTGCTCGTTCAGCAAGGGTTTCCTTAAGGTCGATGGCTTTTTCCTTACCCTGGGCGAAGACTTCCTTAGCCTTATCCCCCAAATCAGATGCTTCTTCTACCAAATCCTCAGTACGTTCGAGTACAGTTTCTTTGAGTTGTTCGGCTTTTTCCTTGCCCTTAGCAAAAAGTTCTTTAGCTTTATCTTGAAGACTCATAATTTTTAACTACCTCAGTTCATGCCTCTATGATGACATATTAACCTTAATTGCCTTAAAAAAATTTGCTAGGATCTAGATAAAATTGCGATTAAATGTCTCCTATCCCCCATCTAGCTCTTACCTTGGGCGACCCCGCCGGTATTGGACCCGAGATCGTTCTGAAAGCTCTAGCCGACCCTACCATTTTAGAACAAAGTCGAGTTACTATTTTTGGCAGTTGGTCTGTATTAGAACAAACCTATCTCCGTCTCATAGACCAAACTCCCCACCTAGCTCACCCAAACAATTTAACCCTAGTCGATATTCCCCTTCCTTCCCCTATTACCCCAGGAGTTGGCAACTCTATCACGGGTGCTGCTAGTTTTAGTTATCTCCAGCAAGCTCTACAAAAAACCCTAGCAGGAGAGTTTCAAGCCCTAGTTACTGCTCCTATTGCTAAATCCTGTTGGCAAAAAGCAGGTTATAACTACCCCGGACAAACGGAAGTCTTAGCCCAAGCCGCCGGAGTTGATCGCTATGGAATGTTATTTGTTGGGCGATCGCCCTATACGGGCTGGATATTGAGAACGTTATTAGCCACTACCCACATCCCTTTAAAAGAAGTTCCCACAGCCCTAAATCCCTTGGTTATGACCCAAAAGCTGGATTTATTAATTGATTTTTTAACTCGATTTAGTAACCTAAACCATCCCCATATTGCGATCGCGGGTTTAAATCCCCATAGCGGAGAAGAGGGGCAATTAGGCAGGGAAGAAAAAGACTGGTTAATCCCGTGGTTAGAGGAAGAAAGAACTAAACACCCTGAGCTAAAATTATCAGGACCTATACCCCCGGATACGCTTTGGGTAAAGGCAGGTATGGCCTGGTACCAAGGAAATATTAATCCTGCGGATGCCTATTTAGCCTTATATCACGATCAAGGATTAATCCCTGTGAAATTGATGGCCTTTGATCAGGCTATTAATACCACTATTGGGCTACCCTTTATCCGTACCTCCCCCGATCATGGTACGGCCTTTGATATTGCCGGACAAGGTATAGCTCGGGCAACCAGTATGACGGAAGCCATAAAACTCGCGGCTCAACTGGTTAAAAATTAGGTTTGATTGTCTTGGCTAGAGCATCTAGCTGAAGATAGGTGGGGTAATTGCCTTCCATTTTAATCCGGTTGATTTCTGTGTCGGGAACGGGTAAATTCAGCTTTTTGGCAACGGTGCGGACAATATCGCCACGATCAATGACTCCCCCGACAGCACCCGATGGGGAGAGTACGGTAATTATTCCTTCCTGGATTCCTTCTAAACGTTGAATAACCTCTACTAAAGAGGTATTTTCACTGACGGAGGTGATTTCGCCAAAGGGATGCACAATATCTAGTAACGTCTGCTGATCCCAGTAACTACGCTCGATAGATTGTAAATCCTTGACTTGAACTAAACCCCGATAACGTCCCTCAGAAGCAGCGTAGTAGGCCATTGGTGTGGTTACTTCCGAGGAAACATAGGTGGAAGCAAACTGGCTTAAGCTCAAATGGGCATCAACCACCCGAAATTGTCGCGTCATTACCTCAGAGGCTTTTAGTTTTAAAAGGCTTTCTTGCATCTGGGTTAAACGATTGTAGGCACTGGCATTTTGCAGTATAAACCAACCGACTAAGGCGAGCCAAAGTCCGCTAATATCTCTTCCCAAAAATACGATAAATAAACCGAGACAAATCCCCAACCAGCCTAACCATTGACCTGTTACCGAAGCCCAATATACTCCCTTAACACGGTCGCCGGTTGCTTTCCAGACTGCTGCCTTGAGCACCTGTCCCCCATCTAGGGGCAATCCTGGAATTAGGTTAAAAATAGCTAGAATTAGGTTTATTCTGGCTAAATCTTGGGCTAAATAGCCTATAAGGGGAGATTGAGTTGTAAAATTACCTAAAGCCACGAATAAGCCCCATAAAAGTAAGCTAACCCCAGGCCCCGCGATCGCCACCCAAAAGGCTTCCCCTGGGGTTTGGGACTCCCGCTCTATGGCGGCCAAGCCACCGAATAAAAACAAAGTAATGGAATTAACCTTAATCCCCTGTTTGAGGGCAACCAGACTATGGCCTAACTCATGGAGTAAAACCGAAGCAAAGAGCAAGAGAGCACTAATTAACCCGGCGCTCCAGGCGATAAAGTTGGAATCCACCAAACCCCGCAGTTGCATGTCCCCCGCATTGGTAAAAGTCACCAGAGCTAAAATGAGAAACCAAGAGGAATCCAGATACAGAGGAATGCCAAATAAAGAACCAATACGCCAGTTTTTTCCCATAGTCTTTGTCTCTTAACCCGTCTATCTACTAGAATAAGCTAGTTCTGGGTTCAATGGACGAATTGATGATATGATCATAAATCGGTCAAAACTCCTCTAACCAAAAATCTCCTTGGGGGCAACCGAGGACAAGGAGGGAGAAAATGTAGCGTTTATCTTAATTCTAAACTAAATTATGACAGAATCAATTCGTTTTCTTATGTGTTCCCCAGACCACTACGATGTGGACTACGTCATTAACCCTTGGATGGAAGGGAACATTCATAAATCCTCCCGAGATGCAGCGACCGTTCAATGGGAAAAACTTTATCATGCCCTAAAAGAGCGGGCGATCGTCGATCTAGTCAAACCACAATTGGGCTGGCCAGATATGGTTTTTACGGCTAATGCGGGCTTAATTTTAGGAAATAATGTGGTTCTGAGTCGTTTTCGTCACAAAGAACGCCAGGGAGAAGAACCGTTTTTTAAAGAGTGGTTTACAGATAATGGCTTTACAGTCTACGAACTACCCAAGGATTTACCCTTTGAAGGAGCAGGAGATGCTCTCTTTGATCGGGAAGGACGTTGGTTATGGGCAGGTTATGGCTTTCGTACCGAATTAGATTCCCATCCCCTCATCGCTAAATGGTTAGATACGGAGGTGATCTCCCTCCGCCTGATCGATGAAAGGTTCTACCATTTAGATACCTGTTTTTGTCCCCTCAGTGGCGGTTATCTCCTTTACTATCCCCCTGCTTTTGATGGTTATGCCAATCACCTAATTGAAGGACGTATTCCCGCCGAAAAACGGATTATTGTCCAAGAGCCAGACGCTGTGAATTTTGCTTGCAATGCAGTAAATGTCAATCAGATCGTCGTTATGAATAAAATCAGCGAGGATCTCAGATCCCGCATCGCAGAAGTAGGTTTTGAAGTAGTAGAAACCCCTTTGAGTGAATTTCTTAAAGCCGGGGGAGCGGCAAAATGTCTAACCCTGCGGGTAACTGAACCGATATTACCCTATGTCCACGCCACAGTCTCCGTGGAAAGCCGCACTATTCACCTGGAAGGTCATCTTTTAGATGCGGGGATTCTTAATAAGGCCCTAGATATCGTCACCGACAATGGCGGTAGTTTTAAGGTACTCAATTTCAATCTCGGTACTGAAAAGCAAAGCACTTCCATAGCGGAGGTTCGCGTCTCTGCTACTTCCCATGAAATGATGGAAGAAATCATGATCCAGTTAATTGATGTCGGGGCTGTACCTCCTCCCCAGGAAACCTGTGATGTCAATACGGATATAGTTAGTCAAGATGGTGTGGCTCCAGATGATTTTTATGTCTCTACCATCTACCCGACGGAAGTACGAGTTAACTGTGAATGGGTTAAAGTGCAAAATCAGCGCATGGATGCGGCAATAGTCGTAAAAAATGAGGAATCTACCCATATGGCCACTTGTACCTTGTTACGGGACCTGAAAAAGGGCGATCGCGTTATGGTTGGAGTTGAAGGTATCCGTACCATCCGTCAAACGGATTCTCGGGAACAACGCAAGAGTTCCCAAGAGTTTACCTTCATGGGGGCGGGGGTATCCAGTGAACGCCGGGTAGAATTACTGGTAGAACAAATTGCCTGGGAATTACGCAAAGTACGAGATCAAGGGGGTAAGGTGATAGTTACCGCAGGCCCTGTAGTTATCCATACGGGCGGAGCTCAACATCTGGCTCAGTTGATTCGAGAAGGTTATGTACATACTCTTTTGGGGGGAAATGCGATCGCCGTTCACGACATCGAACAGGCTATTATGGGAACTTCCTTGGGTGTGGATATGCAAAGGGGGATTCCCGTCAGAGGTGGGCATCGTCATCACCTGAAGGTAATTAATCTGATTCGTCGCTATGGTAGTATTGCCCAAGCGGTGAACGCAGGAGTGATTACTAAGGGGGTTATGTATGAATGTGTCAAAAATAATGTTCCCTTCTCCTTGGCTGGCTCTATCAGGGATGATGGACCTCTTCCTGATACGGAAATGGATCTCATTAAAGCCCAAGCCCAATACTCGCAATTTATCCAGGGAGCAGATATGATTTTAATGCTCTCTAGTATGTTGCACTCGATTGGAGTGGGAAATATGACCCCCGCAGGAGTGAAAATGGTCTGTGTGGATATTAACCCCGCAGTCGTGACTAAATTAAGCGATCGCGGTTCGGTGGAATCTATCGGCATTGTTACCGATGTCGGCCTTTTCCTTAGCCTTTTGGTACAACAACTGAATCGCTTAACTCGTCCCTACCAGGAATCTGAAACTCTCAAGGCTTAAATACTCAGAGGGGATGGAGGATCTTTTAGTTTCCCCTCCCCCCATTACCCCCCGAAAATCATGACTACATTTTTGACGGAAAGCGTCGATAGTTTAGGACTGAAAACGGTTAGCCGCCATTTATTTCTCTGCGCCGATCAAACTAAGCCCAAATGTTGTTCTCTTGAGGTAGGTTTGGCCGCTTGGGATTATCTCAAGAAACGACTCCAGGAATTAGGTGAGACTCAACCTCCATCTATTCTTCGCACTAAAGCCAACTGTTTAAGGGTCTGCCACCAAGGACCGATTTTATTGGTTTATCCCGATGGGGTTTGGTATCATAGTGCCACCCCCGAAGTTATCGAGCGGGTTATTCAAGAACATCTGTTAGGGAATCGAATCGTCGAAGAGTATGCTTTTTTAGTCCATCCTCTTCCGCATATCGACCTAAAAGGGAGCTAGGGTTGTCCACCGTAAACTTTTGTCCCCGTAAAGAGTGACTAATTTTCAAGGATAGATTAGTATAGTGTTACCATCTGAGAACCAAGATAGATGAAAGACTCTAATAAAGATAATAAAAAACTTCTGCTCATTGATGACGATCCTAACCTCATTCTGCTCGTTAAGGACTATTTGGAATTTCGAGGTTATGAAGTTATGGCCGCAGGTAATGGTAGAGAAGCCCTAGAGATTCTCAATCTTAATCTCCCCGATATGATTATCTGTGATGTGATGATGCCGGAAATGGACGGCTATGCCTTTGTTGATAAAATTCGTCAAGATTCCCGCACCAGTTGGATTCCCATCATGTTCCTTTCTGCTAAGGGTCAAAGTCAAGACAAAATTAAGGGTTTGACTACAGGGGCGGATATTTATATGATAAAACCCTTTGAACCAGAAGAATTAGTAGCCCAGGTAGAATCTTCCCTTAAACAAGCCAATCGCCTCCTCCGCCACAGTAATCGCTCTACCCTAGGCGAATCAACCCGCGTACAAGTTCCGGGCAATGTAGAGTTAACCCCCACAGAGTTAAAGGTAGTACAGTTGGTGGCCCAGGGTATGGCTAATCGGGAAATCGCGGAAAAACTCAATGTTAGCCAGCGTACTATAGAAAGTCATGTTTCTAATATGCTCAATAAGACGAATCTTCATAATCGCACCGAATTGGCTCGGTGGGCGATCGAAAGTAATATGGCTTAATCTTGGGGGTAGGATACTTCCTTTACTCCATGCTCCTGTAGTCTATAGTGCTTAAACGTCATGAAAGTAAAATCAATTTCCTTTGAAAACTACAAAGCATTTTCTAAAAGGCAGACTATGAAGTTAAAGCCAATTACTATTTTAATTGGCAAGAATAGTTCTGGTAAGAGTTCTATCGCCAAACTGTTTACTCTTTTAGAAAACTCTCTTATGGGTGATATTAATGAGCCGTTGTTATTAAAGAATAATGGCGTGGAGTTGGGTGCTGATTTTGACAATTTATTTTTCGAGAATAACCCAGGCGGACTGCTTCTAGAATTTGAGATCGTCTTTGAAAATAATATACGAATAGGAGTTGGTTTATCTAAAAAATCTAGTGGCTATGGATTAGAAATATCTCAATGGGATTATAAAAGTGATCAAGTGCAGTTTGAACTTAAGCTTGACAATACTTCTGAACCTCAGTGTAATGTTATAGAATACCGTAACCAACTTGACGGAAAAGTGTATGAATGTGAATTTAAAGGATTTATTCCTACCAAACTTAAAAAAAAAGGAACAAAATCTGATAAAAGTTCATCGTTAGAGTTAAATAAATTGCAAATTGATGTTGACTATATTGGACTGTTTAGAATTTTACCGAAAAGATGTTTTAATTTAACGGGTCAGATTGATTTTCGAGATACAGGTGTTACGGGTGAGAATGCCTACGAAATGCTTTGTTTAAGTAAGTTAAATGACGATAATTTACATAAGAGTGTAGGAGAATGGTATCAAGAATACTTTGATAATTGGAAACTAATAGTTAATAATGCCAACCACCCCTACTTTGAAATTCAACTTTCTAAAAGGTTGACTCGTACTAAAATAGATAATAAAGAGTTTGGAGATGACTTTAAAATCAATATTGTAGATGTTGGGCAGGGAATGAATCAAGCTTTGCCTTTAGTTGTTCGTGCTAATGTTACGGATAGACCTGAATCTATAGTTATTTTAGAACAACCCGAACTACATTTACATCCTGCGGCTCATGCTGATTTAGTGGAGTTATTTGCGAAGTCTGCCAAGAAAAATAATCAGACTTTTATTATAGAAACTCATTCTGAAAATATCTTACTACGTCTTCGTAAACTAATTGTTGAAAATGACTTTGGTTTCACAAAAGATGATTTGATAATTTACTGGGTAGAAAGTGCAGAATCAAGAGGACAAGAGCTTCGTGAAATTATAGTTGATGAAGAAGGTGTTTTAAGTGATTGGCCTGATGGTGTTTTTAATGAGAATATTAAGGAGATAATTGCCATGAGAAAGACATTAAAAGCAAAAAAGGAAGAGAAATAGAATGATCTTGAGGTTCAGCTTGAATTTGTTTGAGCAAGAGGATGAGATTCAGCGTACAGTTGTAAAAGTAATTTTGGAGCTTTTAGACAATAAATTTTTCTGGGACATTGCTAATCTGAACGAATTATTTCTATCAAGCGATGAAGATACGTTAACAATGCCATTCGACAAAAAATATATATCTGATGTGGATGAAGAAAAATTAATGGAAAGAATAGAAGAAATTTATAAAACTTCAGCTTATATCACTAAAACACATCAACATTATCTAACAACCATAGAAATTGGCATGGATATAAATAGAGGTGAAATTCACCCTGATAATGCTTACAGAATCATAACAAAGCCATCATATGTGATAGTTGAAAGCAGTGATAGTGATTGGAACTTCGTAAAGGGTATTGTTGAAAAATACAAAGATTTTGGAAGCAGAAAAAGCATATATCAACTTATCAAAAAGTCACTAGATATTGACTATCTATTACCAGATCATGCTGGAGGTATTGGAGATATAAAGAAGAAAATTGAGCATTTAAAGTCACGTAGCTATCGAGATATACATGAGTATAAGTTAATAGCAATCTTTGATAGTGATAGGGAAAATGCGGGTGATTTTAATGAACGTACTCATCGTCCATTAATAGAGTATTTAAACAAGATAAATGAGGGAACTACTCTAAATGAAAATCACATGATGTATAAGAAGCAAGATATAATAGTATGGCACATGCTTTACAAAAGAGCTATTGAAAATTATCTTCCGTTAAATGTGATAAAAAATACAATAGATAATTTAAAAAATCAGCAAATACGGGATTTAGATAACTTACATTATAATCCTGAACAAGTGGATTTTGTAAAATACAATGATCCGCCGATATCAATTAGCAAGAAACCACTTTCCGAAAAATTTCTTACCGATTTCTCTCCCCAGGAATTAGAAAATAGGTGTAGTCATCACAAAGTTCTAATTCCCTTACCTGATGGAACAACAGAGCTAGTTTCTGAAATCGAACAAATTTTACTTAAAATTGCCAAAATAATATGACAAACACTATTACTGTTAAGCCTGATATTATACTGATTGAAGACCTTCTAGAAGATATCACCAATGGTGAGTACAAAGTTCCTAAATTTCAAAGAGATTTTGTTTGGAAATCTGCTCAAATGATTAAGCTATTTGACAGTATTTTAAAGGGTTATCCAATAGGAAATTTATTATTTTGGCAAGCCGATCAAGAATATAAAACTAAGGACAAAATAAGCCCATATACTATTAAAAAAAATGCCAGTCAATCGGTATATATTTTAGATGGATTTCAACGAGTATCTACCTTATTTGGAGTTTTGACAAATCCCAAGAAATATGACGATCAAAAAATTACAAATGCTAATGAGTATTCTATTTATTTTGATGTTAAAGAAAACAATTTTAGCCATATACCGAATAAAAGAAATGCCCATATTCCTTCCGTACCTCTTTATAAGGTTTATGATAATCGTGAATTATTCCAATTTATTCGTGACTTAGATAAAGAAGAGATTTCAGAAGCCGAAAAAGAACAATATATAGACAATGTAAGAGATTTACATTCTATTTTACATAAATATAGATTACCTTTTGTCCTAATCAAGGGCGGAGATATCAAAGCTGCTGTAGAAATTTTTTCTAGGGTAAACTCAACAGGAACAGATATTTCTGAGGATTTTATGCTCTCCGCACTTAGCTATAATGTCGATACGAACTTTCTTCTAACCGAGTCGATTACTACGTTTCTTAATGGTTTAAATCCTTACAACTTTCAAGACTTGAAAAGGGCTACAGTCTTAGATTGTATTTCTAATACTGATGGAAAAATTTACTTTGATGTCACAATTGAAGACTTGCTTAAGAAAGAGTCTTTAAAAGACTTTGTCAATACAGCATATAAACATATTCAAAAAGCAGTAGAATTTCTCTATAAAAAACTGTGTGTAATAGATATTCGGCTATTACCCTATCCATCTCAACTAATTTTTATTTCTGAATATTTCAGGCTGAATCCAGAACCTACATCGGAGCAATATGAGGCATTGAAAAAATGGTTTTGGGTAACAACCTATTCTAACTATTTTACCATGTATTCTTTAAGTCAACAACGGAGTGCCTATAAGATTTTCTGTGAATTTGCTAAAGGAGAACATCCTGATGGAATTTTTAAAGTAGATAATAAGATGACTTTTAGTACAGCTAAGTATCCTAATAAATTAAATTTTGTGGGAGTAAGACCAAGGGCATTACAGTTATTTTATTTAAAAACAATTATTGAAGATAATGAAATTCAGGACAGGGAAGGATTTAAGGAGATTTTTATCTTTAGTGCTTCAACAAAAGAAAAGCCACCAGCTAATATTATCCTCAGATTGTCCTCTGAATTTGAGCAAGATCCACAGAAAAAGCAGCTTGGTAATTTTATTCAAAATTCTGCAATTGAAGTTTTAGAAAAGCATTTTATAAATGAAAAAATGGTTGAACTATATAAGCAGAATAAACAGGAAGAGTTTCTTAAAACAAGAAAACAGTATTTAGTAGAAAAAGAAAGTAAATTTGTAGAAACAATGGGCATTAAGTATGCAAAAGATGATCTAAGTAATATCCAATAATTGAACTCTACCCCTAGGGACAGGGTTTCCCCGCCCCCAGATTTCTAGTTTAATTTCTCCTTGCTCAAGAAAGAAAAAAGTCCAAACCCCGCCAGCACCCAGAAAGAATAAACAGGTTCGGGGACTGGTACGGAAGTTATACCGATAGGACGAACCAGACTAGAATTAGTATAAACATTACCCGTAAAAGAGCTAGGACTACCCGATGCTCCTGTATAACCTAAGACTGAGCCGAGATTACTCTGGTTGAAATTAAATCCCGCCACATAAAGATTGTTTTGGGAAACCCCACTGCCAAAGGTTAGCCCGCCAATAAAATTATTGCTCGGAGTTGTTCCCGTGTAATGAGGAAAAAGGATCTATTTATCATAATCTTCGGGGTGTTGATTCTAGCGACCATACAGCCAAAAGACAAAAAATCATACTAAATCCGTTTAGCCTAGAGGCGGATTTGCTATAAGCTAGATTTATTGCGCTTTAGTTCGTCCATGGATTATGAATACCGCGTCGGAGGTAGTCTAGGATATGATCACCCTACCTATATAGATCGCCAAGCCGATCAAGATTTATTACAATCGTTAAAGCAGGGTAATTTTTGTTATGTTTTCAACTCTCGTCAGATGGGAAAATCCAGTCTGCGGGTTCGGGTTATGCACCAACTCCAAGACGAAAAAAACCATTGTCTATCCGTTGATATTACCAGTCTCGGTAGTGATGGCAATATTAATCAGTGGTATAATGGCATTATTACACAACTTTTCTTGAGTTTAAATTTATCGACCAAAGTTAATTTAAAAGCTTGGTTTAAGGAAAAGGAAGATGTTTCAGCAGTTCAAAAGTTAGGTCAATTTATCGAAGAAGTTTTATTGGATAAATTTTCTGAGGATAACTTTTATATTTTCCTTGATGAAATTGATAAAACTTTGAGTTTACCTTTTTCCGTAGATGATTTGTTTTCCCTGATTCGATTTTGTTATAATCAACGAGCTGAAGTCTCTAAATATAAACGCCTTACCTTTGCTCTTTTTGGGGTTGCGACTCCCTCGGCCCTAATTCGAGAAAAAACGCAAACTTCTTTTAATATTGGTCAACCGATTGAGTTATTCGGTTTTACCTTAGCCGAAACTAAACCCTTAGAAATTGGATTAGAATCTATTGCCCAAAATCCCCATAATCTGATGCAGGAAATTTTAACTTGGACCGAGGGACAGCCTTTTTTAACTCAAAAACTTTGTCAGTTAATATTAAAACATACTGATTTTATAGCCAACAACCAAGAAGTAGAAGCAGTTAAAGCCATCGTCTTAGATTATATTATTAAAAATTGGGAATCCCAGGATGAACCTGTCCATCTAAAAACCATTAGAGAGCGTTTACTATACCATAAAGATAGAGCAGGTAGACTATTGGGAATCTATCAAGCCATACTCCAACAAGGGCATTTAGAAAGTGATAATAGTCCAGAACAAGTAGAATTAATTTTGTCTGGATTAGTAGTCAAACGAGATGGTATTTTAAAACCCTATAACCCAATTTACCAACAAGTTTTTGACAATGAATGGATTAAAAAAGAACTAGAAAAATTACGTCCCTACTCAGAATCTTTGTTAGCTTGGGAAGTTTCTAAATATCAGGATGAATCTCGTTTACTTAGGGGTAATGCTCTAGAAGAAGCCCTAATGTGGTCGAGAGGTAAGAGTTTAACCAATCTAGATTATCAGTTTTTAACAGCTAGTCAAAGTCTGGACAAAAGAGAAGTCTTAGCATCCCAACAAATTCTCCTAAAGGCTAATCAAAAGGCTCAAAAAAGAATCCGCTTAGGTTCTATATTTCTAATAGCTTCGGGGATAGTTGCAGCCTCAGCCATCGGTTGGGCAAGATACGCCTTAAACCAGCAATATATTAGTCAAAAATCTATTGAACTACAGGGACAGTCAGAATCAGCAAAACAACAATTTCAGATTAACCAAGGAGAGGGATTAATTAATGCTATGCAGTCTATGCAAACCTTACAAAATCTTTCTCAGGGCGATTTACTTCAGGACTATTCTACTACAAAACCGCTACTTATTCTTGACCAACTTCTAGATAAAGTTATACTAAAAAATGATCTAGAAGCCCACGAGCAAGGAATTAATAGTGTTAGTATTAGTCCTGATAGCAAAAAAATTGCTACAGCATCAGAAGATGGTACTGCTAAAATTTGGACAATATCAGGTCAACTTATTTTAACACTTAATGGTCATCAGGGAGCAATCTATGGTATTAGTTTTAGTCCAGATAATAATTTAATTGCTACGGCTTCTGGGGATAAAACTGTTAAATTATGGACTTTAGATGGAAAGGAAAAAATAATTTTAAAAGGTCACACGGCGGCAGTATATAATGTAGTTTTTAGTCCAGATGGTAAATTAGTTGCTACAACTTCCCAAGATAAAACCGTAAGAATTTGGGATGTAAGCGGACATTTAATTACAGTATTAAGAGGGCATACTAAGTCAGTAGATGATGTTAGTTTTAGTCTCGATCAAAAGCAATTAGTTACAGCCTCTAGGGACGGAAGTGTTCGACTTTGGGAGATAACGGGAAAAGAACTTAAACATTTAACAGATTTCCAAGCCTCTTTTTATAGTGTTAGTTTTAGTCCAGATGGGCAATGGATAGCCGCAGCAGGTCGAGATCAATTAGTCTGGTTGTGGTCGAAAAATGGACAACTTGAAGGAAAATTCAAAGGACATAAAGATGGGATTAATAGTATTAGCTTTAGTCCAGACAGTCGACATTTAGCAACGGCTGCTAATGATGGTACAGCTAAATTGTGGAACTTAAAGGGGGAAATAATTAATACTCTTATGGGCTACCAAAAACCCGTTCTAGATGTAGCTTTTAGTCCAAATTCCCAAAGGTTAGTTACAGTTTCAGCCCAGGGTAGAATGATGATTTGGGACTTGTATAAGACCTTAGCTAAATCGGCTCGTCGCTCTATTAATCCCCTACCTAGTGCTATCTCTAGAGTCAGTTTTTCTGGTAATTATGGAGCTATAGCTACCCAAGATCGTTTTATATATCTTATTAATGCCCAAGGTCAAATCATTTCTCGTTTCCCTTCTAATTCCCGATGGATTGATAGTTTAAGTCTGTCAGAAAATCTTCTAGCCGCTACAGATAATGATCTTACCCTCTGGGATAAACAGGGAAATATCCAAGCTAATCTTACGGATGATTATCCTTTTTCTGCTTCCTTGGTAACTCCAGATAGTCAGAGCCTATGGACTGGAAATCGTCAAGGTATTGTTAAAAAATGGAACTTACAAACTAATCATCCAAAACTACAAGAAACCTTAGCAGCCCATCCGGATCAACGGATTATTTATTTGGCGATTACTCCAGATCAAAAGCTCCTAGCGACAACCTCTGAACAAGGAGAAATTAATCTTTATGATTTGCAAACGCTAACCCCTATTTATTCCCTAGAAAAGTCATCTTCTCCCGTTAATGGGCTTATTTTTAGTCCAGATTCTCAACAATTGGCGATCGCCTTCGGGGATGGAATGGTTAAACTGGTTAATATTGCCCAAAAATTGCCTATTGTTCTCAAAAAAGATGCTGTTCCTGTAACTAGCCTTAATTTTAGCCTAGAGGGACAATTTCTGCTCACAGGTTCAGAAAATGGTACTGTCAGGCTTTGGGATAGACAGGGCCAACTAAAATGGGAGTTTCAAGACTATACCAAGGCAATTGCGGGACTAGCTTTGCAGAAAAACCCCCCAGAGATTTTAGTTATTTATCAAGATGGTAGGATAGATTACCGTCCTTTTAAAGAAGAAATCCGTTCTAGTCAGCTTTTAGAGCAGGGTTGTTTCTGGCTCAAAGATTACTTGGATACCCATCCCACCCAAAAGATATGTAGGTAACACCAAATCCGAATCACCCTTCTCTTTGCCATCGGGTATTTGCCGACCGAATCTTTCACAAAAAACTCTACCGCAAAGGGAGAAATCTCACCTGTCCTTCCCACTCTCCTTCGATACTGTACTCCGCAATCAAGATAATTTCCTCTATCGCTAACCCTACTGGGACACGACGACTCACCTCAAACAATCCGGGCATGGATAATCCAGCTTGAATGCGTTGGTAGGCAAAGGCAATCATCGTGGCAACATCGTGAGTCAGAACAATTCGCTCTGCTTCGGCTGCCCAGGCTAAAACAGTAGGGTCATCTACTCCCGACAATTCTACATCTTGAACCCGCACGATATCTACATCTGGATTTTGGCGCAGGACACCGCGCACAATTTGGTTGTTAAAGTTCTCATCAGCCAAGAATCGAGTCATCTAGATTATCTGGATTGATTTCGTCGAGCCAGCAAACGCTCTCGTATTCCAATCGGGTTAAAACGTTGTTCTGCTTCTTTCTGAAGCAAATTTGCCCGCTGTTGACGTTCTGCAAGGTAGGTATGCACCTCATCCCGATGCTTAAGGTAGTAACCGATAACTAGGTAGATATCTGGTAGTTGCAGCGATGGATACTGTTCCCCTATCTCCTCTGGGGTGCATCCCTCCAGAAAAGCAGTCACAACAGTGTCTAGAGTGACACGAGTTTTGGCAACTCGTACAACACTTTGAGGGTCAGTCTCTATTGGTGCGGGTTCAAGGGCAATTGTTAGAGTCATAGACTAAATTTAGCCTCCCCATTCAAACTCAAATTCAGGTTCAGGCTCAGGTAAAGTTTCAGACCCTAAATCTTGAGATTCTAGTAGGGGAGCATCATCAGGCTCATATTCTGGCTCTGGTATCGTTTCAAGTTCAGTTTCAGGTTTTGCCTGAGCTTCAGGCTGATCATCCTCTTTACATTTTATATCAATAGTTTTTATGTCGTTATCCCAAAATGGAGCATCTACTTCCTTCATAGAAATACTTTCAGGCTTACAATTGTCTGTGTCTATAATGGTAGTATTTTTATCGCCCTCGATAATATCCCCCCTTTGAGTAAAATTTTCGATTTCGGTATTTTTTTCAGAGTTATCCTGATTTATATCTCTGCCAGCAAAGTTATCTGGACTATCTTCAGTCGATTCTTCAATGACATCCTCTACGAAATCTTTCGCATAACCCCAAGTGCTTTTTTTTGACATAGTTGATTAATCTCCTAAACGACAATAATTGAAAAATCAAGATGATAGTGGCTTATACTCGTCTAATCCTAGCACATAATCTACTAAATTTCTAGCTTGGGGTGTAGCATCAGGAGCTAGGGCATTTTTAAGCAGAGTTTTAATATTAGCAAGTAGTTCATCCTCAAAGTCTATTCTCTGTTGAATATATTCATCAAATGTCGGTGTCAAGCGTATGGATTTTTGATAATGTCGTCCATAGAAATGGAGAAGTAGAAAAATCAAAAGTATTCCAATCATTGTTTGTGTATTAAAATTTCTACCCAAAAAGTCATCCCATTGATCAAACTTCAAGAAAATTACTATTGTCAAAAAATCTAATACTGGCTTAAGTAAACAAATGAATATACTAATTTGAATCAAGGAAAATACAACAAGATACCCTCCTGCCGACCGCCTGACAAGCGTGCGATAACCTAGGTAATCAAAGCGGATTGAATATTAGTCCTAGGGTGGGAACATAGACCGCAGTAAATACGACCCTATCTAAAAGTGCCCTTCCCATGATTACCTATTTATTCCAAAGCTGCTACAATAAAGCGATTTAGTGAGGAAACCAGACTCTTGACGGAAACATTATGCAAAAAAGCAACCATTCCCTTAATCCGTGGGCAATTGTAGCTGTAGCTACCCTCGCTTGGGCTACACCCTTAGCCGCTAACGAAATCTCCATTAACACCGACTACGCGCCCTCAGAATCGGAGTCTGTGGAAATTTATGTTCCACCACCAGAAAATAATAGCAACTTATCCTGTGCGGCTAATCTCCAGGGGAATATTGATAATCTCATCAAAAGTGCTCCCAACAAATGGGGGATTCTAGTGGAATCCGTGGAGAATGGTACCGTTTTCTATAGCCATAATGCCGACAAATACTTTATTCCCGCCTCCAACGCTAAACTTTTTACCACGGCGGCCGCTCTACAACGACTTAATCCTGAAGGCTTACTTAGGTCAAAATCCATCAGAGACTGGATTAATATTACTAATCTCAGAAGTAATAACTACACCGCCAATCTTCTTTTCCGCTACCTAGGGGGCTCAGGGGCTGCGAGATCTAGTTTAGCCCAAGTGGGTGTAGATCCTAATGGATATCGCCTCGCGGATGGTTCGGGTTTATCGCGCAACAATGTCGCCACTCCTAGGGCCTTAGTAACCATTCTCAAAGTCATGAATGATTCCCCCCAAAGGGATATTTTTTATGCTTCCCTACCAGTCGCAGGAGTCAGTGGTACTTTACGAAATCGGATGCGTCAAACCCCCGCTCAGGGAATGGTTTTAGCCAAAACAGGTACTTTATCGGGAGTGAGGGCCCTATCCGGTTATATGAATCATCCCGACTATGGACTCTTAGTGTTTAGTATTATTGCCAATAGCCCCGGTCAAGGACAATCCCTCGTGCAAACTATTGATAAAATTGTGCTCCAGGTTAGTATGTCCTCTAGTTGTAACTAAGATGAGAGCTTTTGTTACAGGAGCAACGGGATTTATTGGGGCGAATCTGGTACGTCTACTCTTGGAAAAAGGCTATGATGTCCGAGCTTTAGTTCGTCCTAGTAGCAATTTGAGTAATCTAAAAAACCTACCTATAGAAATTAGTCAAGGGGAGTTAAATTCTGATAATTTAGTCGAAAAAATGCAAGGATGTCAGGTTTTATTCCATGTAGCGGCTCTGTACTCCCTTTGGCAAAAAGACCGTCCCCGACTTTATATGAGTAATGTTTTAGCTACCCGGCATGTTTTAGCCGCAGCTAGAAAAGCTAAGATTGAGCGCGTCGTTTACACTAGCTCCGTGGCGGCGATTGGTGTTAAAAAAGGGGCTATAGTCGATGAAACCTATCAAAGTCCCGTAGAAAGTTTAATCGGGGATTATAAGAAGTCTAAGTACTGGGGAGAACGGGAAGCCCTACAAGCCGTTCAAACGGGGCAAGATGTAGTGATAGTCAATCCTAGTACCCCGGTAGGTCCATGGGATCTTAAACCGACTCCCACGGGGGACATTATCCTTCGGTTTTTGCGTCGCCAAATGCCAGCCTATGTGGATACGGGTTTAAATTTGATCGATGTCCGGGATGTGGCCGAAGGGCATTTACTGGCTCTAGAAAAGGGCAAAACAGGAGAACGTTATATCCTAGGCCATGAAAATATCACCTTAAAAGCTATTCTAGCTATGTTGTCTGAAATTACGGGATTAAGTGCACCCCAAACCACAATTCCTCTCTGGATTCCCCTAACAATGGCTTGGTTTGATGAAAATTGCCTAGCTCCTTTTGGGAAATCTCCCTCCTTTCCCTTTGATGGGGTGAGAATGTCTCAACAAGTTATGTATTATGATGCTTCTAAGGCGGTCAGGGAGTTGGGTTTACCGCAGTCTTCTCTGAAGGTAGCTCTTGGGGATGCGGTGCAATGGTTTTTGTACCAGGGCGATCGCCCCTAAAACCCCGATCACTAATATATTTATACTATAAAGGGATAGAAGAATGAATTTAGACTGGTTAACTAGGGGAACAAGCGAAATTTTTCCCGAGGGGCTGGAGATTGGCGATCGCCCCCTCCGCGTTAAATTGGGGATTGATCCGACGGGTAGCGAAATCCATTTAGGTCATACTATCCCCTTTCGGAAACTGCGGGCATTTCAGGATGCAGGTCATTTGGCGGTGCTAATTATTGGTGATTTTACCGCCCAGATTGGCGACCCAACCGGTAAATCCCAAGTGAGGAAACAATTAACCCCCGCCCAAGTCCAAGAAAATGCCCAGGGTTATCTGGCGCAACTACGACCGATTCTGGATTTTGAGACTCCCGGACGCTTGGAAATTCGCTATAACTCGGAATGGTTAAGTCAATTGGATTTAGGCAAAATTCTGGAATTGTTAGCCACCATGACCGTTGGGCAAATGCTGGCAAAGGAAGGCTTTTCTGAGCGATTTAAGCAGGAAAATCCGATTTTTATCCATGAATTTCTCTATCCCCTCATGCAAGGGTACGATTCGGTAATGATTAACGCGGATGTAGAATTAGGCGGAACTGACCAAAAATTTAACATAGCAGTCGGCAGAGATTTACAAAGACATTTCGGTAAAAAACCCCAATTTGGGTTACTTTTACCGATTTTAATCGGCACAGATGGAGTCCACAAGATGTCCAAGTCTTTGCATAATTATGTAGGACTTCAAGAAGATGCTCTATCTATGTACTCAAAATTACAAAAAACCCCCGACGCGCTCTTGCCAACCTATTTTGAACTGTTGACCAAACGATCGCCAGCAGATATCCCCATAGATCCTCGCCAAGCCCAACGGGAATTAGCCCTAGACATTGTTTCTCAGTTCCATGGGACAGAGGGCGCCATCTCCGTCTCTAAAGCCGCCCAGGAGATTTTAAACACAGGAAATACTAGCCTTGCAGAAGCAGTGGCAGAATATTCGTTAATAGGGGTGAACTTTCCCGTAAAATTATTTTATCTGCTCAGTGATAGCGGTTTATGTACCAGTAGTACGGAGGGAAAACGACAGATTCAAGGGGGGGCCGTCCGCTTAGATGGCGATCGCTTGACAGATCCTGAGTTGAGCTTTACTAACCCTAGGGATTTACAGGGAAAAGTTCTCCAGTTAGGAAAACGCAAATTTGTCCGCTTTGTGATCTAGGGAAACAGTGCATATATGTACGACGACGAATTGAATGGGATAGATGAGGATCAGGAGGAAGAATCAATATCTCCCCCAGAAGTTCCTCCCGATCCAGAAGCAATGCTATCTTTACTTACCTCCCCAGAAACACCCCAGAGGATGCTAGGGGCGAGAGCTTTTTGTGAAATTAAAGAAGCCCGCGCTATTCCCCATTTAGTTAGGCTTTTAGGGGATATTTGTCCTTTAGTTCGCGTTAGTGCCGCCTATGCTTTAGGGAGAAATCCTAGTCATCAAGCCGTTGACCCCTTAATTGGGCTTTTGCAACGGGACTGGAACGGATATGTAAGAAAAGGAGTAGTTTGGGCTCTCGGCAATTGTGGCGATCGCCGCGCCCTTAATCCCCTCATTCATGCCCTCAGAACCGATATTTCCGCAGTCCGCCTTTGGTCTTCTAGTAGCCTTGCCCAAGTCGCTAAACTAGAATACGCGGATGTCATTATCGCTATTCCCCCCTTAATTGCCGGACTTAGAAGAGATCCAGTGGCCGCCGTCAGAAGTAACTGTGCTTGGTCGATTGGTCAATTATCCAAGGAACTACCTTCTAATGTAGTCTACGCTACAGCCATTGATGCTCTCCTCGAAGCTTTAGTAGAGGATGAGGATCTTGGGGTTAAAGAAGATGCCAAAAGCTCCCTGCTTAAAGTCGGCGATCCGCGGGGAGTACAAATGATTGAGGAATTAGAATTAGAAGGACTTATCTAGGAGTTGGAGGCTTTGTTGGTTATAAAACGGTCAACAACCCACCGATAAATCGGGGGCTTGAAATATAGTCCTAGTTGACCAGACTCAGGTAGTAATACCTACGTTAGTGGCAAGCGTTAAAGTTCTTACCTTCGGATGCGTAGCTAGTTTGAAGCTCTAAAACTCAAAAGTTAAACAGGTTTAGAGGGTTAAGCCAGTGCCTTTGGGATAGTACCGACCACTAACATTGTCGAAGCTAACATTACCCTAGAAATAGGAGGCTCTTTCAAAGAGTTAATTAGAATGTCAAAAGTGTTTGTTCTGGATACCAACAAAAGACCTTTAAATCCTGTTCACCCCAGACAGGCAAGAAGGTTATTAAATCAAGGCGAAGCTGCAATCTTTCGCCGTTATCCTTTTACTATCATTCTCAAAAAGGAGGTTAATAATTCTGTTAATCCACTCCGTGTTAAAATTGATCCAGGCGCAAAAACTACTGGATTAGCTGTAGTTAACGATCAAACAGGAGAGGTGGTTTGGGCAGCAGAATTGACCCATAGAGGTTTTGCTATTCGAGATTCTCTGACTTATAGAAGACAAACCCGTAGAAGTAGAAGAAATCGGCAC
The DNA here is from genome assembly GCA_040398185.1 of Microcystaceae cyanobacterium. GTDB lineage: Bacteria > Cyanobacteriota > Cyanobacteriia > Cyanobacteriales > Microcystaceae > JBBAUO01. The sequence goes on from JBBAUO010000010.1 coordinate 38,893, forward strand.
ACCAGATATCGCCAGCCTCGATTCTTAAATAGAAAACGAGGTCAAAAATGGTTGCCGCCTAGTCTAATGTCTCGTATCCACAATATTCTAACGTGGGTAAGAAAGCTAAAAACATTAGCAAATATTACAGCTATCTCACAAGAGCTAGTCAGATTCGATACCCAAGCTCTTGTTAATCCAGAAATAAGTAGCACTGAATATCAGCAAGGGGAGTTATTTGGCTACGAAATTCGAGAATATCTCTTAGAGAAGTTTAATAGAAAATGTATCTACTGTGGGAGTGCGGATACTCTACTAGAGATTGAGCATTTAACACCACGGAGTAAAGGAGGTAGCAATCGAGTTTCTAATCTAGGAATCGCCTGTCATCCATGTAATCAGAAAAAGGGGAATAAAGATGTGATAGAATTTCTTAAAGGCCAACAAGACTTAGCAAATAAGATATTAGCTCAAGCCAAAAAACCTTTAGCTGATGCTGCTGCTGTAAATGCGACCAGATGGGAATTGTTTAATCAATTAAAGCAATTCAATTTACCATTAGAAGTAGGTTCAGGAGGATTAACTAAGTTCAATCGTTGTCAACAAAAGCTAGAGAAAACTCATTGGCTTGATGCAGCTTCTGTGGGGAAGTCAACACCTAAACAGTTAATGATTAAAGAAGTCAAACCTTTACTTATTAAAGCCAATGGACATGGTACTAGACAAATGTGTAGAACTGACAAATACGGTTTTCCTATTAGATATGTTCCTCGACGAAAAAAGGTTCAAGGATTTCAAACAGGAGACATTGTCAAAGGGATTGTTACTAAAGGGAAAAAGATTGGAACATACATAGGTCGAATAGCTGTGAGGGCTACTGGTAGTTTCAATATTTCTACTCCTAATGGATTAGTTCAAGGAATTAGTTTCAAATCTTGTAAACATATTCACAAAAAGGATGGTTATTCCTATGTTGCATAAACCTTGCCCCTCCTTTCCTCTGGGCGCTAAAGCGCGAGTCGACCGGAGGTCCCAAAGATGAAATTAATTATATTCCTAGTATTGTTAGGGCTTGTCGGTCTTTTTGCGTTACAAAATCTACAGGTAATTCAGTTGGTTTTTTTGGGGGGTATTTTAACCCTAAAATTGCCCGTTATAGTTTGGTTAATTTTGTTCACCTTGGCGGGTTTGTTGACCAGTTTACTTTTACAAGTTTTAACCAGTTATCCTCGTTCCTCTGCCCCTCAAGTTCCACCAAGGCCAACTGTTCCCCCTTCTCCAAAACCGCAACCCCAACCTGTTTATAAAACAAAAGACCCCATTTTTGATGATTGGGATCTCCAACAAACTTCGCCAGAACCGTCTCCACCGACAAAAGAGACAGAAATCCCAGAGTTTCCCCGCAGGAAAGTAGAGGAAAAAACCCCATCTCAGGAGAAGATACCTGGTCATGAATCCCCACCCACCACTCTACAAAACGAAACTATTTATCCCTACACCTATCGAGAAGAGGAAAAAAGTGCCCAAAAAGCCACCAAACCAGTTTACGATGCCGATTATCGGGTGATTACTCCCCCCTATCGCTCTCCTGATAATCCTACTCCCGTTGACGACGATTCCGAAGAATGGGTCTAGAAATGTTAAGCTGAATAGAGAGAAACAAAACTTAACATTTTTTCAGAATGAAAGTTCAAAATTTTGAACATCTGACCCCAGAGAAGAAAATACCTCGTTTATCGGTGGTACAGAGTTTACTGATGGGGATGGGATTCGGAGCATTATTTGCCCTAGGAGCTACCCGTCTAATTCCTCAACCCCAAAAAGCAGCCCCAGTCCCCGCAAAGATTCAACCGATTCAAGGACTGGCCGTTACTACCGCCAAAGTACAATTAACGCCAGTAAATCAGACTCTTAAAGCCACAGGAACTGTTACCGCAGTCGAGATGATTCCGATTCTTTCCCAGTCTACAGGTTTACAAATTGAGCAGATTTTAGTTGATGAAGGAGATTATGTCCAAGTAGGTCAATTACTCGCCCGTTTAGATGATTCTATTCCCCAAGCCCAAAAAGCCCAAGAGATCGCCAGTATCGCCGAATCCCAAGCCAAACTCGCTGAATTAAACGCAGGTAGTCGTCGGGAAGAAATTCAAAGGGCAAAAGAAACCGTTAACCGCATTCAAGCCGAAATTCAACAAGCTCAATCCGATTGGGATTTAGCCAAAAAACGGGTAGAACGCAATCAAACCCTGCAAATTGAAGGAGCGATCGCCCAAGATCGACTCGATGAAGTCCTCAACGAAGAAAGAAGTAAAAAAGCTCTCCTGCAACAGGCCCAAGCTCGCCTGCGGGAAGCCCAAGCTCAACTGGCCCAACTAGAAGCAGGTCCGCGATTAGAAGTCAAAGCCCAGGCGATCGCCCAACTAGCGGCTGCCAAAAGCCGTCTACAATTGGTGGAAGCCCAACTCAAAAACACGCGGGTAATTTCCCCAGTCCGCGGCAAAATCGTCAAGCGCAATGCCAAACTCGGAGACATTACCAGTTCCCAGACACCTTTGTTTGAAATAATCGAAGATAACCGCCTAGAATTACAGCTAAAAGTCCCAGAAAATCAGCTAAAAACCCTTCGCATCGGGCAAAGTGTTACCATTTACTCCGACTCAGACAATCGCATCCAACTAGAAGGAGAGATCCGGGAAATCTATCCCACGGTGGATGCTAATTCCCGACAAGCTCTAATTAAAGTCTCCCTCCCTGGGGACACTTCCCTAAAACCGGGGATGTTTCTAGAGGGGGCGATTATTACCAAAACCGCTACAAGTAAAACTATTCCCATGGAAGCCGTCCTACCCCAAGCCGATGGGACTTCCCTCGTCTATCTATTGCAAGCAGATAACACCGTCCGTTCCCAGAGGGTGAAGATTGGTGAGATCATGGCGGACAGGAGGGTAGAAATCCTAGAAGGACTTAATCCTGGGGATCAGGTTATAGTAAAGGGTGGCGCCTATCTCAAAGATGGGGATGCGGTCTTGGCCAAGTAACCCTAAATGTCCTATGCTGTTGGTTGGCTATTTGTAACTTCAAAAAATGACTATTTATTATTACGTTCTGGCAAGTCAAAAATTCCTCCTGGTCGAAGAACCCTTAGAAGAAGTGCTTAAGGAAAGACGCAGGGATTATACGGAAAAAAATAAAGAGATTGATTTTTGGTTGGTTTTACAGCCAGCTTTCCTAGAAGCGCCGGAAATGTCCGCCCTTAAGGCCAAATGTCCACAACCTGCGGCAGCGATTATCTCTACTAATCCCCAATTCATCACTTGGTTAAAGTTACGCCTAGAATATGTCCTCACTGGGGAGTTTTCTGCCCCCTCTGGAACTATTGCCGATCCCTTAGCTTCCTCTAGCACAGTCTTGTCTTAATGTCAACTCCCAAGGGAAGGATAATCAGCTTCTAAGTTCAATATTTAGGAGCTTTTTTGGCGGTTTCCCTAGACATAAAAATTTTCAAAGCTTAACTAATCGAAATATTTACTTTCTCCCTGTAAGGTTAGCTCTTGACTGAACAATTTTAAAGGAGTAACTTTATGCCTATCACCATCATCGACCCCATGGGAAATAGTGACAATCCTTTGCTGACATCATCTACTTCTCAGGGCTCAGTGATTGTAGAAGGAAGAGGTGGTAACGACAAAATCACTACCCAAGGTGGTGACGACACTATATATGGGGGGACTGGTAATGACACTATCTTCGGTAATAGCGGTAAAGACCTTATTTACGGTAATGAAAACAATGACTGGATCTATGGGGGATTTGGTAGGGACACCATATTCGGTGATGATGGCAATGACAATATTTCTGGCAATGATGACAGCGATTACATAGCTGGGGGTGCTGGTAACGATTCCCTAGAGGGTAACGCTGGCAATGACAGTCTTGACGGTGGTGATGGCAATGACTATATCTCAGGAGGCGCAGATACAGACAGACTTTGGGGTGGTTCTGGTAACGACACTCTCGATGGTGGTGCTAGTTTTGATATTATGTCAGGAAGTGTCGGCGATGACTACTACTATGTTGATAATATTAATGACATTGTCGTTGAAGCAGAAAATTTGGGTAACGATACAGTATTCTCTTTGGTCAATTACACCAGCAAAAGTTACACTGAGGTTATTCGTCTCGGAGGTTCTGCTATATCCATACAAGCCCAGCAATGGTCGGAATTACTGGTAGGTAATGGGCAAGCCAATATAATCTCTGCCAATTTGGGAGATGATACAGTCCTAGGTGGTCAAGGAGATGATACTTTATTAGGCGGGTGGGGAAATGATATTCTTGTAGGTGGAGAAGGAAACGATAGCCTCACGGGTGCAGAGGGCGTGGATACTTTTAGTTTTAATACAGGTTCAGCATTTAGGTCAATAGATTTAGGTATAGACACTATCACTGATTTTAATCCCTCCCAAGATAAAATTTCCCTGAGCCGAGCTACCTTTACTAAATTGACAAGTGGGATTAGTTTTGCTACTGTCACCTCCGATGCTCTGGCCGCTACTAATGCCGCCTTTATCACCTATAACAGCAGCAATGGTAGGCTTTTCTACAATGAAAACGGTAGTCTGGGAGGCCTAGGTAATGGTGCACAGTTTGCTACCCTATCTAATCTAGCTAGTCTGACCGGTGCTAACTTTGTTTTATCCGAACAGATTTTTAGTTAATGATGGGGCAAAAACCGCGATAATAGCACCATGATCCCCATGGCGCGTCCCTAATCCTATGCTTTGGCCCTATAAAACCCCTGGTATTCCCGATGATCTCTTTGAACGCTTGCCTGGTATACCTTTGAGTAAGCGTGAAGTAAGGCTTTTGTTAATTTCTGCCATGCGTCCACAAGCTAAATCGGTTTTGTGGGATATCGGCGCAGGAACTGGCACAATTCCCGTAGAAATTGGACTTTTATGCCCAGAAAGTCAAATTATTGCCGTAGAAAGAGATGAGGAAGTGGCCAATTTAATTCGCCATAATTGCCTGAACTTTGGTGTTAAAAACGTTACCATCTACGAAGGTAATGCCCCAGATTGTTTAGAAGTTTTAAACCCACGCCCTGACAGGATTTGTCTAGAAGGGGGCAAGGATATCAAAAATATTCTCAAAGAAAGCTGGAAATATCTACTACCTGAAGGGCGTTTAGTGGCAACTGCAGCTAGTTTAGAAACCCTCTATCAACTTTCGGAAGGATTTTCCCAACTGCAAGCCCGCAATATAGAAATTGTTCAAGCCTCGGTTAATCGTCTAGAAACTAGGGGTATTAATCAGGTTTTTGCTGCCGTCGATCCAATTTTTATTCTCAGTGGCGAGAAACTACAAAGGTGATCCCAGTCACAGTAAAACCATAGGGATTTGGTATCAATCCCTATCTTGCTCCCCAGAAAAAAAGAAAATATCGGGGAATCACCTACGAATAAGTACGAAACCAAGCTTCTAAGGCTAACCTATGCACCTCACGCCAAGGAATATCGTGGGTTTGGGCAATGGTAACACAGTCCTCGTATTCAGGTTGAACATTGAGAATAGGTTGGGTGGGGCCACCTCGGGCAATTTTAACCCGAACAGTTCCATAATGGGTTTCTATATAATTTATCTCTCGCTCGAGAATCCTTCTTTCTTGGAGAGTGCGACGAATGCCTAAAGTAGTCGTTTCTTTAAAAATAATTTTTTCACAATCAGCAATTTTTTCTAGGGGACAAATTACTGTTAAAAGAACTCCTAAACGAGATTTTTTCATCGTAATAGATTGGGTAAAAACATCCCTTGCCCCCTGGGACAAAAGTAAATCACAGGTATAGGCGATCGCCTGGGGAGAAAGATCATCAATTTGGGTTTCTAAAACCGCGATAGTTTCTAAAATATCTGGATTATTTACAGTTATTTTCCCGAGCCATAATCTTAAAATATTAGGTAAAGCCAAGTTTTTTGTTCCCGCACCTAACCCAACCCTTTCTACCTCCATAGTAGGCATTTTACCAAAATCCTTAGCCAAAGTAACGGCTAGAGCCGCACCTGTTGGGGTGACTAACTCCCCCAAGAGATCATTACTATAAACCGGCACCTGGCGAGATTCCCACAACTTAACTACCGCCGGTACAGGTACAGTTAAAAGTCCATGGGCGGTGGAGACGCTCCCGCATCCCGTAGGCAGAGGAGAACAATAGAGGGCTTGAATATTTAACCAATCTAGCCCCAAACAGGCGCCGACAATATCCACAATGGCATCCGTCGCCCCCACTTCGTGGAAATGTACCTTTTCGGGAGCAATGCCATGGACAATACCTTCGGCAATGGCTAATTGTTGAAATACCTGTAAACTCCATTGCGTAACCCTGGGGGATAGGCCTGCATTTTGAATAATTGTTGCAATTTCTCCCAAATGACGAGCATGGGCATGATCATGGGATGAATGGGTATCTACATGGACTTTAGTGGCAATTTGACCATGGCGATCAACTTTCTCGGCAGATAAAGAGTATTCCTCTTCAATACCCAAGTGCTGAAGCTGACGGGCTAGGTATTCTAGGGGTACACCAATATCTACCAGGCATCCGAGCAACATATCTCCCGCGATACCCGTGGGACAATCTAAATAGACGATAGTTGGGTTAGGCTCATGGCTACGGTTTATACTCTGCATCCTCAAAATCCTCAACAAAGAAGCATTGATGAAATCTGTCTGTCCCTGCGACGGGGGGCGGTTATGCTCTACCCTACTGATACAGTGTACGCCATCGGCTGTGATCTCTATAGTAAATCCGCCATCGAGCGAGTCCGAAAAATCAAACAAAGCTCCAATGATAAACCCTTAACCTTTTTATGTTCGTCCCTTTCTAATATTGCCCAGTACGCCCAGGTTAGCGATAATTCCTATCGTCTTATGAAACGCCTAATTCCGGGACCTTATACTTTTATCTTGAATGGGACTAAGCTCGTACCCAAATTGGTCATGAATCCCAAGCGCAAAACCACAGGAATCCGCGTGCCGGATAGTTCTATTTGTCAAGCTCTCCTGAAAACCTTGGGTAATCCGATTATTTCCACTTCCGCCCATTTACCCAATGATCAGGGGGAATTTCCCACCCTATCCCTAGAGCGGGTGCAGTTATTTGATGCCCTAGAGGAACGGGTTGATATAATTATCCAAGATGGCTCCGATGGCGGGGTACAAGTTTCGACGATTTTGGATCTCACCCAAGAGCCGCCCGTAGTAGTCCGTAAAGGTCTAGGATGGGATGCTTGTTCTCATCTCCTTCCATAACGAGTTATACTCAGCTTGGCTTTTCTCGGATAGGGGTAAAAGAAATTCACTCCGTTCTAAAACTTGGCGATCGCTTGCTAAAAAGGGATCTTTGAGAATATCCCTCGGTATTTGTTCCCTCGGCTCAGTCAGTAATACCGGTGACAATCCCGAAGTCAACAGGGAAATAAGATGGGCGGATTCCGGCTGCCAGCAAAAATTTAGCCATTCGGGTAAGATATCAGCAGATGCAAGGGTATTAGAGGCAGGTTTTACCCATATATCAGCCCAAAAAGAAGTTCCTGAACTCGGTACTACTACTTTTAGGTTAGGATTACGCGCTACCACGGGTAAAATATCTCCCGACCAACCGACGGCTAACCAAGTATCTCCTAGAATTAAAGGTTGTAAGTAATGTTCAGAACTATAGAACTTAACCTGTTGTTGCAGTTGTAATAATTTGGACTTTAAGGGGGTTATTGGCGATATATTGGCAGTATTATAGGAATATCCCAGACTTTTGAGGGTTAAACCAATGATTTCCCTAGGTTGATCCACTAAGGAAATACGACCTTTTATTTCTTCTCTCCATAGATCCGACCAATCCTGGGGAGTCCAGTCAAAACCGGAGAATTTATCTTGGCGATAAACGATGAGGCTTCCCCCCCAACGATAAGGACTCCCCCACAATTTCCCTGTTGGCTGGGGATATCCCTGGGCATCCCGTCGGACTAAATCTTGCCAAGGTTTCGGAATTTTAGACCAATTGGACAATGTTTCTAGGTTAAGGGGTTGAATTAATTGGTGTTGCACCGCCTCAGCCAGCCAGCTATCCCCTATACTCACCAAAGCCATGTTTGCGGAGGATGACCCTTTCAATAAATCATAGAGCCCTGATAACTGGGATAGGGGCTGAAAAACCACTGCTTTAGCGGCAGGGACGACTTGCTGAAATTGTCTAACTAACTGCGGGGGAATTGAACCCCGGAGCAGAGCAATGTCTAAGGCCTGCTCGCTGTTTTCACAACTACTTAAAAACTGATTGAGAAATAGACTACCCGATCCCAGCAAGAAAAAGCGACGATTAACCATGGGGTTTAAAAAAGCCAAATAGCGTTTTTACTCTTTATAATATATATTTAATGTGCTTCCCCCATTACCACAAAACGAGGAACTCTGCACCTTACCGGTAGGAAAACTACTAGCGATTAATATGGATGGTATACAAAACCAAATTGGCAATCTCAACGGCAAGATGGAGCAGCTACACGAAATTGTTCAGCATTTGAGTCAACAAGTCTCGAACCTAGCCACCGATAAACGCCCTCCTAACAGGATAGAAAGAGAACCCATCGCGGAACTAGAATCCATGCTCATTGCCGATCCCGTCGAAAACAACCCCTATGGGTCCTTGATGGATCACAAGGATATCCTTACCGATGGCAGAAACAGACAATACGAAAGAGAACCGGAAGCCACATTATCGGCTGATGTTCAGGTACGACGACTAACAGCACAGTTGACGGCGGCCTATAATCGCATTGCTGCTCTAGAAGAACAGCTATTATCCTATCGTATTCGTTCCTAACCCTTAGGGAGTATTCGGAAGATAATTCTGCTGATTTGGCTTGGGAAGATTAGGTACTAGCGGATTAGAGGGACTTAAGGGTTGCTGCCAAGAGTTTAAACCATTTCCAGGGGCATCAGCATTAGTCGGATTGGTAGATCCGGGTAAAGTAGCTAGAGCCACCCGTTCCCCCCCAACTTGGCGCAGAAGATCGAGAACTTGAATAACTTCATTATAGGTAGAATTACGGGAAGCATTTAAAACCATCAATCCTTTGGGATTAAACTGATGATAATTTTGAATCGCTCCAAGTAACTGCTCCCGAGTTACGGCTTGCTTTTCCACATAGACTTGACCAAAATCATCCAGACTAACCACCAACATCTCTCGCATTTGCGGGCTTCCCGTACTGGCTTTGGGCAAATTTAAGCTAATGGCCTGCTGACGCGATAACCCCACCGCTCCCAGGATAAAGAAGGTCAAAATACAGAAAATTACGTCTATTAGGGGCAGAATCTCGATCCTGACTTCCTCGGAGCGGGAAACATCGTGGCTTAAACGCAAAGGGCGAGCTACAATCGCTGAACCTTTCGGTTTGTTTCTTTTTGGTTTGGTTGAATTTGTCATCACCGACTCTGGGAAAGAGTATTAGAGATCAATTTTAGGTGTTTCTAGCTTACCACTGAGCAGGTAGGGATTGCCGTCGGTATTATTCCACCGTTGGCGGTACATCACTTCTAGATCATTCCCTGCTTTGCGGAAAATACGCACCTGATTAAACCAGAATCCTTGAAAAATTCGATAAAAAGCCAAGCTAGTAATGGCCACGATTAGCCCTGTCGCCGTGGAAATTAAAGCTTCACTAATCCCCAGGGTTACTCCCGTCGTCGAAGAAGTTCCCAAGTCACTGATTTGAATGTCGGCCAGGGAAGTTATTAAGCCGAGCACAGTCCCTAAAAGTCCGAGCAGGGGAGATAGGGCAATCACTGCTTCAAAAATTTTATCGCCCCGACGCATTAAAGCTAATTGTTCGTCGGCTTCGGCCTCTAGGGCAAAATGAAACACATCTGGCTCAGGATTATTTAATTTTAAAGGCGCGTAAAGGAACTTAGCCAGGGGGTGGTTGCGGTTTTCCCTGGCGATTTTAGCCGCCATTTCTGGGTTACGCCAGGCTACTTCCATAATTTGGTTAAGAATTTGGTTTTCTGACAACAAGACTTTAGACCAAAACCAAATCCGTTCAATAATAGTGCTGACTGAGAGAATAGAGAGAAATAATAGCGGCCACATGGCGATACCGCCTTTAGCCATAATTTCTGGTAAGTTCACGGTCTTTTTGACCTCCTGAAGGGGTTGATTTATTAATAATTATAGCGAGCTAGAGCTATATTTTCTCCTATCATATCTTGATGCTTTTGTCAACGTTTTTGCTCGGACTTATTAGCCATCATTACTTCCAGATAAATATGCTCTAACTGAACACATTGGCGAGAAATGCAATCGAGATGAATCCCTTCAAAATGACTAATAATCTCTTTTAATTCTAAAGGTTCGGGCAACCAAAAAGCTAAATCTTGCCCGTAATAGCGCGGCGTAAAACCCAAGGCTTGCCCCCTGGCGATCGCTTTTTCCCTTTCTGGGGTTTCGAGGATAATAATTTCCTTAGCCTGTACCCGCTGGCGTAGCTCAGATAATGTTCCTTGGGCAATAATTGAACCTGCTTTCAAAATGCCGATTCTTTGACAAAGGCGTTGGGCTTCGTCTAGTAAATGGGTGGTTAATAAAATAGTCATACCACCACGGCTTAAATTTTGAATAAGTTCCCAAATTTCATAACGAGTTTCTATATCTAGTCCCGTCGTTGGTTCATCTAAAATCAGCAGCTTAGGATGGTGAATCATGGCGACAGCAATATTCATTCTCCTTTGCATACCACCGCTGAGGGTATCAATGGGTTTTTTCGCCTTATCCAATAAATTAACTGCCCTTAAAGTGGCATGAATTTGAGCCTTGATCTTTTCTGCAGGAACGCCATAAATCTGAGCAAAAAATTTCAAGTTTTCCTCGCAACTGAGATTTTTGTAAAGGAGATTTTCCTGCGGGGCAACTCCAATCAGAGATTTTGTCATCTTTGAGCAAGGAATGTCATTGATTTTGACTAGGCCACTATCTGGCTTCAACAAATTACAAATTATATTAATAGTCGTGGTTTTTCCCGCTCCATTGGGTCCGAGTAATCCAAAAATTTCACCTCGAGCAATTCCCAGGTTTAAATTGTTAAGAACTTGACAGGACCCATAGGATTTATTAAGGTTTTCTATCTGTAACATTTTCATTTAATTATATTAAAGTCTTTGTTCAATCATAATCATTCGTTTATAGGCTAACCAACCTACCACAATAGTTAGGGGCGATAACCAAAATAAAAACCAAAAATGATAATCAAGTTGAGCCAGATTTTCTCCCCGATCCCAAACACCTACTAAACATTGATTCATGTGATAAATAGGATTAAATTCGGCCAAATCAAGAAGTTTTTTCGGAAAAAAAGCAGTGGGAATAAAAGCTCCTCCTAGCATTAGTAAAGGAACGCCAAAGGTCGCAACTAAAGTATTAACATCTTCTGTTCTTTTGGCCAATTGTGTCCCTAAAATAAAGCCGATGCTAACATAGATAGAAATACTTAAAATAATAATAATTAATCCTAGATATAAAGAACCTTGAAACCGAGCGCCAAAAAGAGAAGATACCCAATAAACTGCGGCTATTTGCAAGAACCCAATAAAGCTATGGGCGGCAAAAATCCCTAAAAAATAAGCTGAACCGCTCAAAGGAGACATAAATAGTCGCTTGAGGGTTTGCTGTTCTCTTTCAGCGACAATAGTGGCTAAACTGCCCCCTAAACAGCTAAAAAATAGGGCTGCTCCTACTAAGGTTGAAGCGGCCCCCTGTTCCATGGCCTTCCCTAGGGAAAGTTGGGTTCTTTCTGCCAAGATATAGCCCGTTAACAGAAGAATAGAGATGGGAAAAACGGTCCAAAAGATGAGATTGCGCTTACGCCTAATTAGTTCGGTGAGAATACGTTCAGTAACGGCTAAAATTTCGTGCCAGTATTTCATTGTCAAGACAGGGAAAACAAGAACAGTAGGGCGAAAAAACCCTAGGGTCTTTCCATCCATTCTAGACATTGTCGCATTTTTTGTCCCATGGTGTGAGACTATTCTGGCTGTACCTCCAGAGGTTTGATCTGAGCGAGGGCTTTGGAGACACTTTCTGGGAAAATCACCACTAGACCCCCTGCTTCCACCTGATTAAGAGCTTTTTCTAGGGCTTCCATTTCATTGAGAATAATCTCATGATCAAGACTCTGGTTTTCCTCGATAATGCCCTGACGAATTAAATCCGCTACCGCCCCTGGTTCACGCCCACGAAGATCTTCATCTTCCTTGATAATAATGTGATTAAACATTTGCGCCGCTAGTTTGCCGAGAAGAATTAAGTCCTCATCGCGGCGATCGCCAGGTCCACCGACTACACCGAAGCGTTGTCCTGGCCAATTGCGAACAAAGCCACCAACGGCCTCGTAACCGGCGGGATTATGGGCATAGTCCACTAGAGCATGGTGGTGTCCGAGATTAAACAGGTTCATTCTTCCAGGGGTTTGACTATCAGAAGTTTGGAAAGTCCTGACTCCTTGGCGAATCAATTCAATATCTACTCCCTGGGCGAAGGTAGCCATACAAGCAGCGAGGGCGTTAGCGATCATAAAAGGAGCCATTCCCCCCATTGTCATAGGAATATTGACCGCCTCTTCAATGCGAAGAGTCCATTCTCCTTCCAAGATAGACAGATAACCATTTTCATAAATAGCAGCCAATCCACCGCGGCGGACGTGATCTCGGATAATGGGATTATCTGGACTCATGGCAAAATAGGCTATTTTCCCCTTTACCTTGCTGGCCATGGCCGCCACCAGGGGATCATCGGCATTAAGTATAGCGTGGCCATCGGGGCTAACTACTTCGGCGATGACACTTTTTACCTTAGCCATTTGTTCGATACTATCAATGTCTCCCAAACCCAGATGATCGGCGGCTACATTTAAAACCACACCGATATCACAGACAGTAAACGCCAACCCAGAGCGCAAAATACCTCCTCTAGCCGTCTCCAAAACCGCTACTTCTACGGTGGGTTCCCTGAGAATTACACTGGCGCTATAGGGACCGGTATTATCGCCCTTTTCTACCAAATAATCATCCAGATAAATGCCATCGGTGGTGGTAAAACCGACCACTTTCCCCGTTTGACGATAGATGTGAGATATAAGACGCGAGGTAGTAGTCTTGCCGTTTGTCCCAGTAATGGCGATAATCGGGATGCGGTGGGGGGTGCCCGGGGGAAAGAGCATATCCAAAACAGGCGCGGCCACATTGCGGGGTAAGCCTTGACTGGGGGCGACGTGCATGCGGAACCCTGGGGCGGCATTTACCTCCACAATCACACCATCGGTGGAGCGTAAAGGCTGGGTAATATCCTTGGTGACAACATCGATCCCCGCGATATCTAAGCCAATAATGCGGGCTACCCGTTCCATAATCCAGATGTTTTCTGCATGGATTACGTCCGTGCGATCAATGGCAATGCCCCCCGTGCTCAAGTTAGCCGTAGCCCTCAGATAAGCTATCTGACCATTTTCCAGGATACTGTTGAGATTGTATCCCTGACGCTCTAGAACATTAAGGGCCGTGCGATCAAGGGTGATTTTGGTGAGAACATTATCATGGCCATCCCCACGGTTGGGATCTTGGTTGGTAATGTCGATTAGTTCCTGCACCGTCGAACTACCATTCCCAATCACATGGGCAGGAATACGTTCAGCCACGGCGATCAGTTTACCATTAATTACTAAGACACGATGATCACTGCCTGTATAAAAACGCTCCACAATTACCGAGCGAGTTTTGGAGGCTTCGCTGGCCAAATCGTAGGCGGCAGCAGCTTCTTCCCATGTTGTGATATTGATGGTAATGCCGCGTCCGTGGTTGCCGTCTAGGGGTTTAACGACGATGGGATAGCCCCCCACATCGGCGATCGCGTCTTCTAAATCACCAAAATATTGAATCACCGTACCTCTAGGAACGGGAATACCCGCATCCTTGAGGATGGTTTTTGTGCCTTCCTTATCGCAGGCCAATTCCACAGAGAGAATATTAGAATAGCTACTCAGGGTAGCTTGAATGCGTTGCTGGTATATCCCATAACCCAGTTGTACCATAGAGCGAGCGCTGAGGAGCATCCAAGGGATACCTCTAGCATCAGCCTCTTTAACGATCGTATCCGTACTAGGACCAAGGGCAGAATTAGCCGAGATATCCTTAATATCCTTAATATCCTGTTCTAGCTCGCTCCGGGGATAGGTTCCCGTGTCCACCAAAGATTGACAAAGGCGGACTGCGGCTCGACCGGCGTAGCGTCCGGCCTGTTCATCTACATACTCAAAGACCACGTTATAGGTCCCAGGAGTAGAGGTTTCCCTGGTGCGACCGAATCCTACGGGCATTCCCGCCAATTCCTGTAGCTCCAGGGCAATATGTTCGATAATATGCCCCATGTAGGTTCCATTTTGCACCCGCTCGAAAAACCCGCCCCGGTGGCCGGGGGAACAGTAATGCTCAATTAAACTGGGTAAAACGTCGGTCAAGCCTTCATAGAATCCTGGAATGAGATTGGAGGGCTTCTCTGCCAAATCCTCCAAGTCAAGGCGCATGATCACGAGTCTTGGACGACGAATACTCCAGTAGTTCGGTCCGCGTAGAGTCTGGGTTTTGAGAATTTTCATAGGTTTAAAACAGTCGGGCAAGCTAGCTTGGAGGCAAAAAGAAGCTGTTCGCTATTTTCTCTTTTTCTCGAATTGATATACTGTTCAGGGTGAACAATTTATGCCAACTTAGTAATCAAGCGATCCTAGCACTGGGTTGATGCTTTTGTAGATGATAACAATCTCCGTAGGACAAAATATGAACTCGCAGATTGTGTAGGCTCATCGGCTCATTACCAGTCACTTCTGATTGATTAGTATAAGACATCTCTGTCCCATCGACGACGGTAACAGTTCCTTTGCCGATGACTTGCAGGTAGCCATCTCGTTCAAAAAGAGCGCAGGTATCCTCATCAATGCCGATTCCTAGGCGTTCGGGGTAGTTGGCAATAGCGCTTAAAAGTCGGGACATACGGTTGCGGTTATGGAAATGTTGATCCACAATCACTTCTGGAATAATTCCCAAACCCATAGCCATATCTACCAGAGCTCGATTAGGACATTCCCCACTACTCCCCCCGGCGATCATGTGATGGCCCATAATGGCAGCTCCGGCGCTGGTTCCGGCTAGGGTAACTTCTCCTTTCTGTACACGGGAGCGGATTATTTCCATCAAAGGCGTATCCGCAAGTAATCCACATAACCTCAGTTGATCACCCCCAGTCAAAAAAATACCTGTACATTCCTGGGCATAAGCTTGTAAAAGGGGGTCTTCTCCTTGAACACGGTCGCGTATATCCAAAACTTGTACGGATTTCGCGCCCATTTCTTCAAAAATCTTCTGGTAGCGCTCCCCAATTAAAACTGGTTCCCTAGAAGCTGACGGCACGATCCCCAGGACTGCATCAATCCCTCCTGAACGCATCCAAAAGGTGTGGAGAATTTCTTTACCGTGAACTTTATCCTCCGCCCCACCGATAACGAGGATAGCGGTTTTGGTGGATGGAGGTAAGGGATTTTTGGGGACTGTAGGTTCTATTTGTAGAATCATATCGGTTGGTTTTGAAGGCGCGATCATCTGACTTTTTTCTAAGGGTATTTTGCACAGAAGGAAGGGAATTGCCATCCTAGATGGACTTGATCATAAAATTCTAGGGGATATGGGGGTTTTCTCTATTAAATTTTGTTGTGTTATGATCATTTGGTAAGGAATCCATGACACCTGTGTGCTATGGAAATATTGTTTCTCAATGATACCCCAGACTCTTCCCTATCCATAATCTTTTGTTCTAGGGATTCTGCTGACTATACTTGCAGATAGGGGCTATTATGTAAGAACTGCATTAAACCACATAAGTAGTTGCATTGTAAAGAATCTAATTTAAAAAAATATCATCGTGCAGTTTGACGTTATTACTCTATTTCCTGATTTTTTTGCTTCACCCTTAGCCTCGGGGCTGTTAGCTCGGGCCCTGGAAAAAGAAATTGCCCGAGTCAATCTAATTCAGCTACGGGATTTTGCCTTGGATAAGCATCGCCGCGTCGATGACGAGCCCTACGGGGGTGGGGTGGGAATGTTACTTAAACCGGAGCCAATTTTTGCTGCGGTGGAATCCTTGGAGATTTTACCCAGGAGGGAAATTGTGCTGATGACTCCCCAGGGTGAACCGATGAATCAGAAATTATTTAAGGAGTTAGCCACAGGTTATGACCAGTTAGTTATCATCTGTGGCCATTACGAAGGGGTGGATGAACGGGTTAATCAATATCTAGTGACGAGGGAAATATCCCTAGGGGATTTTGTGCTTACCTGTGGAGAAATTCCCGCCTTGGCTTTGATTAATGGGGTGACACGGCTCTTACCCGGTACGGTGGGAAAGGTAGAATCCCTCAAGGTGGAGAGTTTTGAAGAGGATTTATTGGATTACCCTCAATACACTCGCCCTGCTCAGTTTCGCAGTTGGCCAGTTCCTGAGGTACTCCGTTCGGGGAATCATCAAGCCATAGCCCAATGGCGACAGGATGAGCAAATCAAACGTACCCAGGCGCGTCGCCCGGATTTATGGCAAAAATTGCCCTTACCACCCGGGATTTTTGAGCATTAATTCTGTAATCGTCTCTTTGGAGAAAGGTTTAGAAAAGAGATATCCCTGGGCATATTCACAACCGAGGTCTTTTAATCCCTGCCTTTGCTCTTCTGTTTCTACTCCTTCTGCAACCACATCTAAGCCTAAATTATGCCCTAACATGACTACGGTTTTGACAATTTGCTTATACTTGTCACTGTCTTGGTGGCCATACATTTGACCCACGAAGGATTGATCTATTTTGAGAGTATCTACAGGAAAACGATGGAGATGGCTAAGATTAGAATAGCCCGTACCAAAGTCATCAATACTGAATTTTAAGCCTAATTCCTTGAGTTGTTGTAATAGGGCGATCGCCTCCTCAACATTATCTATCATCATGGTTTCTGTGATTTCCAATTTTAAACTGTGGCGTTGTACTTGGATTTCTTCGAGGATTTTCTGAATTTGCATCACTAAATCCGGGTCACTAAACTGACGACCTGATAAATTAACACTTATCGTCAAGGGCGGTTGGGTAGGAAAATCCTGATGCCATTGGGTAATTTGTTGACAAGCTTCTTTTAAAACCCACGCCCCTAGGGGAATAATTAAGCCTGTCTCCTCAGCAATGGGAATAAATTCGGCGGGAGAAATAAAGCCACGTACCGAGGAAGTCCAACGGATTAAAGCCTCAAAGCCAGCTATTTTTCCAGTTTTTAGGGCAATAATGGGTTGATAGTAAAGCTCAAACTCTTTTTGCTCCAGGGCCTTCCTTAGTTCCATCTCCATTTGCCAACGAGCTTGCACTTGCATCTTCATAGTTTCCACAAAGGTTTCATGACGATCTTTACCTAAATCCTTAGCCCTATACATAGCAATATGTGCGGCTCTTAGTAGTTCATCAGCTTTAAAATTCTTACCTGTTCTCTGGTAGGCAATACCAATACTCACGGTGGTAAAAATTTTCTGATGATCCCAAGTAAAAGCTTGCTGGAATTGTCTTTGGATCTGACTTACTAAATATTCCACCTGCTTAATATTCTCAACTCTTAACACACAGATGGCAAATTCATCTCCCCCAACCCTTGCTAATTTCATCTTGTCCTGTAACAATAATTGCAATCGTTCGGCGCAGTGGATCAGTAGAGAATCCCCTGCTTGATTGCTCAACCCTTCGTTGACCATTTTAAAACGATCTAAATCCAAAAATAAGACAGCTATCAATTGAGATGCCTTAGACTCTTCCCTGGGGGAATTTTGACTGAGATATTTGAGAAAATAACGACGGTTCGGTAAATTAGTCAGGGAATCGTGATAAAGATTGTAATAGCCTTTTTGTGAGGAAATTAGGGTTGCTGTAGCGATAAAACCCAACATAATCGGCACAATCGGCAGCCAGAGGGACTGAGTAAAGCTGAGGAAGCCGATGAACCATAGTCCCCCTAGAGTTATTACCGCGACCATGAGCAGATAGCGAGGACGATGAAAGCTCCAGGTGATCCATCCCCCTAGTAGAGCCCCAAACCATAGCCATATCAACTCCAACCACTGGGGTAGATATCTCATCTGTGGCTGCTGCTCTAAAACGCTACTGAGAATTTGACTAACCATCTGAGCATGAATAACGACCCCAGGCATAAGATAGTTTTGGGTTTCTTGGGCACTATAGGGCGTAGCAAAAACATCTTTGACACTGGGAGCAGTATAGCCTATCAAAATCACCTTATCTTTAATCCAATCGGCCTCTACTTGACCGGCTAGAACCTCCCTGAGGGTGACGATGCGAGCGACTGATCGGGGTGAATGGTATTTAATGAGGATTTGCCACCCCAGAGCTCCCGAATCCTTTAGTTGATAACTCCCCGAATCGGCTGTTAATCGGGGGAATTGGGTATCCCCAATCCTCAAAGCCGACTCCGTGACTTGGAAGGGAAGATGGTTAAGATATTTTAGGGCCAAGCGCAGGGCGAAAGAGAAGATCGGCTTGGAGTTTTCCCCTACCTGAACATAGAGTAAGTTTCTACGGGTAATATTATCTTGATCTACCAATAAATCGCTAAATCCAACCCGATCGCCTGGGACCGATGGAGGCGGTGGTACTTCGCTATCTTGGTCATTTCCCCCCTTAGCAATGACAATCACATTCTCGGCCTGTAGTTGTTGGCGCAAGGCCTCACTACCTGGGGGATGAGGCAGATCCCGATAAATATCTAAACCTATGACCTTTGGCCGTTGTGCTTGTAGTTTTTCTAGGATTTGGGCAATGACTTGATCAGAAATTGGCCATTTTTGTTGTTGTTGGAGGTCTTTTTCATCAATACTGACCACCAGTAAGCGAGGATCGGGGGTTTTCGGCGGCATTAGCCTGATTGTCTGATCATAGGCTAATAATCCTAGCCATTGCAATCCTTGGCTTTGTCTAATACCACCCACAACTGCCGTCACCAGAAGACTGGCTGTTAGCACTGACGCAGCTTGACTTAGAAATAACCCGGTTACTTTCTGATTAGGTTTGATGGTCTGGCGCGAGGTATCTTGGGCTTTCACCAATTTTCTGGCTGGTTTTGTGGTTTGAAGATGATTCAGTCCCTACCATGGTACAGTATTGACCGATCGAAAATCATACCCAATCCTGTTTTGATACTATAGTCATCCTTCTTCTGCCCCCTGCCCCCTGCCGACCGCCGACCGCCGACCGCCTAGCCTTTGCGATAATATATTTATCTAATCAAAAAATACTGGTGAACTTGAAAAGATTTAACCGCTTGCTTTAGAATGCAGAGGAGGTAGGCAAGAAAGACCTAGGGCGATATCGCAAGATTATACCTTCATCTTGACCAACTTATAGGACAAAAATTCTAATCAATTATTGATTGCGCTGGATAAAACCAGCTTTGCTGGCAACAGCCTTTATGGTGATGGGAAACCGCTGTTTATGGTCAGTACCTTACCCTCTGATGTTATGATTGAACGGTTTCGTGAGAGACGTTAGGTCTAAATGTTGCACGCATCCTAGAACCTGTATTAGAATGGAGTCATGGAATTTTTGTTACTAAAAATTTATCTCTAAAACATAGGGAAATGTTCCCTTGAGAGGTAGGAAAGTTAATGTATGTTAGCTAAAGTCGTTGGACAGAAGGGCTTGTGCCTATTGGCCTCTGGATTCGTATTTATTATGCTTTCCTCAATAGATATACCAGCAGAATCGGCAGGACAAACTCAAGAAAGTAGTCAAAACAACAACGGATGGCCAACGCGGAGAGTGGGAGGGGGTTCTCGGGAAGGATGTGGACCTAATTCCCCGAATCAGTTCTGTGTGCCCGTAATGGCGATGATTCCCGAGTATCTGGCGGTAACGGCGACGGATACCCCAACCCTGTTTTTCCGCATTCCCAGTTTGCGTAGTCCCACAGGGGTGCAGATGGAATTTGTTCTCCGGGATGGCAGCGATCGCCTAGTCTACGAAACTACCTTTGCAGCCTCCCCGGAGGGTGGTTTGCTGGCCTTACATTTGCCCAAGACCGGGGAATTTCAGGGACTTAAGATAAACGAGAATTACCACTGGTATTTTTCCATAATTTACGATCCCACCGATCGCGCCCATGATGATGTAGTGGAGGGGTGGCTCCGCCGTGAGGTAATCCCAGAATCCCTGGCTCGGCAACTGCAGACCGCTACCCCCATGGAACAGGTGGCACTTTATGAAGACGCACAGCTTTGGACTGAAGCAATTAGTACCTTAGCTCTACTCAGGCAAAGTCAGCCCAATAACCCAATTCTTGCCGAAAAATGGCAGCAGCTGCTAGGGGAACTAGAGTTAACCTTTTAAGAGCGATCGCCAGAAGAACTTCGGTAAAGCCAGCATCCGTTTCCAGCGCCAAGGTTCTTGGTAAAGACGATAGGACCATTCTAGGTGATTCTCCCGCAACCAGCGAGGAGCGCGCTCCTTTGTCCCGGACCAAATATCAAAACTGCCCCCCACACCAATCCAAATAGCCTGGGGACAGAGATGGCGATGATCCCGAATCCAAAACTCTTGCCTAGGGACTCCTAAACCTACTAGGATCAAGCGTGGGCGCTGGGCTTGTAGGGTTTCTTGCCAGATTTCTAGTTCAGGGGGAGACAGATAGCCGTGGGCATTAATAATGTTAATCTGGGGAATTTTTTCTTGCCAAGCCAGGGCCGCCTCTTCTGTAACCCCTGGTTTACCCCCATAAAAGGCAATTAATTCCCCTTCTTTATCCCCTATAATCTCAATAAGTTTTTCCGCTAATTCAATACCAGGACAACGTTGTTGATCAAGTCCGCGTAATTTTAGATAGATAACTATCCCTGCACCGTCGGGAATGACTAATTCAGCCGCTCGAATCACCTCCGCCACTTCTGGGTTATCGTCCCCTAACATAGCCATTTCCGCATTGAGGGTGACGACATGGCTACCCAATCCTTGATGCGATCGCTCTAACAACCAATCAGCATAATTATCCCCAAGATGGACGGGCAAATTGAGGACAGAAAACTTCTCCACCATAAAAAGTCTATTCCCCCGTAATCGCCAAATCCTCAACCCAAACCCTAGGAGAAACGCCACCCGGGGTTAACTCCTCCTCTGCTTCTACCAAAACAATGGATTTAAGCAAAGTCAGAAAGTCCCCTGCCACCGTTGCCGAGTCGATGCTAGTTTTAACCCCTTTATTAACTAACCAGCCATCAAAGGGTAGGGAAAAAGAGCCTTGCAAAGCATTAACCCCGGCATGGAGAGCTTGTAAAGAGTCAATTAAGACCACATTTTCGGCAGTTTCGAGGTTATAGTTGGGTTGGGAGGCTTTTTTTGTGGTAAAAACATGGTAAAAATGGGGACTAACCGTTACCTTCGCGCCAATATTAGCGTGTCCTGTGGGTAGGGAACCCATCCGTTTAGCAGTCAGGGTACTATGGAGAAAATTGCTTAACACCCCCTCGGTAATTAAATCAAGGCGACGGGTGGGAGTGCCTTCGCCATCAAAGCTTTCCGCCCCAACATTAGACGGGTGGAGGGCATCATCGGCAAGATTGAGAGCATCGGTAGCGATCACAGTGCCCTGGGTTTCCACCGTCGCTAAACTTTGTTTGTCGAGGATATTTTGGGCATTAAAGATATTAGAAAAAGCCCCCAGAAGACTCAAGAAAGCGCGGGGGGAAAATACTACCAGATACTTGCCAGTTTTGATCGGTTGATAATCGAGGTGGCTAATGGTTTTTTCGGCGGCCTCTTGGATACAAGCTGGGATATCTAACTGGGCAAAATTATTACTAACTCGATAGGCCCCCGCACTGCGAGGTTTTTTTCCTTCCTGTTCGGTTTTGGTATAGAGATAAACAGAGGCAACGGAGTGACTTTCCTGGCGGCGAGCACCGGCACTATTGAGATAAAATCTTTCCACATCCTTTTGGGAAATGCCATTGTAGGGGACTGAGGCGATCGCGCTATGGGCATCGATCAGGGTTTTTTCGGCTATAATCAGTTCGTCGATGAGGGTAGCAATGGGAACTTGGGGGTTCGTTGTCGTGGATGTAGTGGGGATAGGGGTTTTAGCCTCAGGACTAAAATCGGGGGTGTTATCTTTGACTCCAAAAAAACTAGCTTCATAGGCGGTATTGAGAGCCAGTTTTACCCCCAAGGGATCTACATCTGTAGTAGTGGTCACACCTACCTGTTCTTTGTCATTCCAGACCCTGACAATGACCGCAGAACGATTAGATGCTTCTACCTGCTTCGGTTCACCTTGAAAAACTTCGACACTGGTATCATCGACTAGGGAGCCATAGATGTCAAATTTCTGCACACCTAGGGTTTGGGCAATGGTTTCGGCGCTATGATAGATTTCCTGGACGTTGGGCATGGTTTTTTGGAGTAGCAAGTCGTTCTATGTTACCCTCAATTCACTCTGATCTGCAATTCTACCCCTTGGGTTAAAATCGTAGGGGAATGCGTCACAAGGATTTTTAAAAGCATGGGACAAGAAACACCTATTCCTGTAGTTGTCAACGGTGCAGGGGGGAAAATGGGGCGGGAAGTTATTAAGGCTGTCTCCGCCGCTCCGGATATGATGTTAGTAGGGGCCGTAGATCGCAATCCTAACTATCGTGGGCAAGATGTGGGAGAATTGGCAGGATGTGGAGCCTTGGAAATTCCGGTTTTAGACGATTTACAAAGTGTCTTGGTTCTCGCTACCCAGGAGACAGTTCAAGGGGTGATGGTGGATTTTACCCATCCCGATGGCGTTTATGAGAATGTCCGTAGCTCTATCGCCTACGGGGTACGCCCTGTAGTGGGAACAACGGGATTGAGTGACGAACAAATGCAGGATCTGGCAGATTTTGCGGAAAAAGCCAGTACAGGCTGCTTGATTGTGCCTAATTTTTCCATAGGTATGGTTTTACTCCAACAAGCTGTGCTCCAAGCGGCTCAATACTTTGATCATCTGGAGATTATTGAACTACATCACAACCAAAAAGCCGATGCTCCCAGTGGTACGGCCCTGAAAACCGCCGCCATGCTCTCGGAATTGGGCAAAACCTATAACCCTTCCCAAGTTAAGGAAACGGAAACGATAAGGGGGGCTCGGGGGGGTATAGTGGGGGAAAATATTAATGTCCATAGTATTCGCTTACCAGGGTTAATTGCTCACCAAGAAGTTATTTTTGGGGCTAAGGGCGAAATCTATAGCCTCCGCCATGATACCAGCGATCGCTCTTGCTATATGGCGGGGGTACTGCTCGCTATTCGTAAAGTTACCCAACTTAAAAGTCTGGTGTATGGGTTAGAAAAAATCTTATAACTGCCAGGAGAAACCGACGATGCTTATTCCCCTAACTCGCCAAACCCTTGAGCAAGTTATCCCCGTAATGGGCACAGGGCCCCAGTACAACTATTGTTGGGGAACTTGGCAAGATTTCCTAAGACGTTTACTCATTTCCCTAGTCGCTGTTGTTGTTTTCTGGCTCTTGGGTTATTTGTTTGGCGATGCTTTCCAAACCGTCAAACTAATTTTAGATATTATTGCCGGACTCTATTGGCTCTGGGGACCGGTTTATTTGGCAACTCTTAGAAATAGCACCTATCGACGTTATCCCTACGGGGGTTTTTGGCGCGGTAGGGTGTTGGATGCTTATATTACGGAAGAATTGATCGGAGAAAAGGAAGCAGTTGATAAACGGGGGGAATTGATCGTTATTGAAAATCGAGAGCGGCGAATTAATGTCCAAGTCGGTGACAATTCAGGATTTACTACCCGCATACAAGCACCCCTAAAACGCATTCATAAGTCCATCCGTCCAGGTGCTGTGGCTGAGTTGATCGTCTTGTCACAAAGTCCTGACCTGAGTACCTTTGCTAAATTAACCGACATCTATCTTCCCCAACAAAATCTCTGGATAGGAGAATACCCCTACCTGCGGCGAGATGTTTTTACCCAGATGAGTCAAGATATCGGCAATGGACTTGCCTTTTCCAGAAAAAAACGCTAGGATGAATGAGACAAATAAAAGCTGCTGCGTTGGTGAATGCCAATATAAGTTTTTTGATCTATGCTCGTTTTATCAGGGAATCAACCAATTAAATGCGGTAGTAGACCGAGCCAGTACTCGGAAACAGAAGCAAGTATGGTAGGTGCCCACCTGGGATTTTCCAGGTCATAAACTGAGGTAAAACGGCGCAGCGGCATTTGTCGCCTTTTGTTATCATCTCCAGACATATCCAGGGCGAGAATCGCCAGAAAATGTTACCATAACTACATCCTATTGCAGTCAAAAAAGAGCTATTTGGGTGAATCTGATTAAGTTGATTGAACCCCTAACCCGTAAAAAGTTTCCCGCCAGTCGGTATCGACTTTCCCAAGGATTGACAGTTATTCACCAATATATGCCCGTAACCCCCGTGGTTGTGGCCGATGTTTGGGTTCGGGCTGGGGCGATCGCCGAGCCGAGTCAATGGTCGGGAATAGCCCACTTCTTGGAGCACATGATTTTTAAGGGAACGAAACGCATTGCTCCTGGGGTTTTTGATCAGATTATCGAACATCAGGGGGGGGTTACTAATGCCGCCACTAGCCATGATTACGCCCATTTTTTTCAGACCACCAGTGCGCCGAAGTTGGCAACGACTCTGCCCTATTTAGCGGAGATTCTCCTGCAAGCGGAAATTCCTGATCTAGAATTTTTACGAGAGAGGGATGTGGTTTTAGAAGAACTACGCTCCTGTACTGATGACCCCGATTGGCGCGGTTTTCAAAATCTTTGTAGTAGCATCTACCAATATCACCCCTACGGGCGATCGGTGCTAGGGGATGAGAATACCTTGTTACAAATGACTCCTAATCAAATGCGCTGTTTTCATCGGACTCATTATCAACCGGAGCAGATGGTGGTGGTAATAGTCGGAGGTGTCACTGAGGAAGAAGCTTTATCAACGGTGGAGATGGCTTTTGCTGATTTTCCCGTTCCCTCTGAATGTCCTAGGGTGGAAGTAGAAGCCGAACCTCCCCTGATTTCGGTGCGACGTAGTGCTATTTCCCATCCATGTCTGGAGCAAGCACGTCTATTGATGGGATGGGTAGGACCTGGAGTAGATCAGTTAGAGGATGCTTTTGCTTTGGATATTCTTTCTGTAATTCTAGCCGGGGGTAGAACGGCGCGATTGACTAGGGAGTTACGGGAAGATAAACAGTTAGTTTTTGATATTAATAGTTGTTTTTCTCTGCAACGGGATTCTAGTTTATTTACCATTAGTGCTTGGTTAGCTCCAGAACATTTAGAACAGGTGGAAGACATTATTCGTTCTACCATTTTGGACTTACAATCGGTTCCTGTTGCTGAGTTGGAGTTAGAACGATGTCAACGCCTACTCTGTCATGATTATATTTTTTCGACAGAAACCCCCGGACAGTTAGCAGGGTTATACGGTTATTATGAGACTCTAGCCCAGGCAGAATTAGCCTTTGCCTATCCCAATTTTGTTCAGAGGGTAAAAGCCGTGGATTTGCAACGATTAGCCCGTCAATATTTATCAACTGAGCGCTATGCTATTACTATCATGCGCCCCTGATTTATGAAACATCAACCCCTACATCGCTTAGTTTTAGATAATGGCATAATTTTATTATTAACGGAAAATCCCACCGCTGATTTAATTTCAGCTAGACTGTTTTTAAAAGATTCTGGTTCTCGTTGGGAATCGCCAGAGAAGGCGGGTTTATCTAATCTTTTAGCTACGGTTTTGACCAAGGGAAGTAAACAATATTCATCGGCTCAAATTGCCGAAAAGATTGAATCTATCGGGGCGAGTTTGAGTGCAGACACGGGTTCAGATTACTTTGCTATAAGCCTAAAAACCGTATCGACTGACTTTGCAGAGGTTTTGGAGTTAGCTAAGGAAATTATCTGTTTTCCAACCTTTCCACCCTTGGAAATTGAGTTAGAGAAAAACCTTATTTCCCAAAGCATTCGTTCCCAGATGGAACAGCCTTTTAATGTAGCTTTTAATCAACTAAGAGCTTCTATGTATGGAGATCATCCCTATAGTTTTTCTATTTTGGGTACTGAGCAAACGATCCACAACCTGAGTCGTAGTGATTTAGAAATCTATCATCAAAGTTTTTTTCGTCCCGATCGCTTGGTAATTAGTCTATCTGGACGCATTACCCTAGAAGATGGTAGACGCTTAGTGGAAAAAGTCTTTGGGGATTGGGAAATTCCCAACCAAGGGTTTCCTGTTTTTTCCGATGGTGCTATTGCTATTAATCCTTGTCAAAAAGTTACCATTCAAGAAACGCAACAATCTATTATTATGTTGGGTTATCTGGCTCCATCGGTTAAGCACGAAAATTATGCGCCCCTTAAACTTTTGAGTACCTATTTAGGGAATGGTTTATCTAGTCGTTTGTTTGTGGAATTACGAGAAAAGCGGGGACTTGCCTACGATGTATCGGCTTTTTATCCCACTCGTCTAGATACTTCCCAATTTGTCATGTATATTGGTACTGCTCCCGATAATACAGGGACTGCTCTAGAGGGTTTACGCCAGGAAGCAGCGCGTTTATGTCAGGTTCAATTATCTACCGATGAGTTACAAGCTTCTAAAAACAAGCTTCTCGGACAATATGCCCTAGGGAAACAAACTAATGCCGAAATTGCCCAGTTATACGGCTGGTATGAGACGCTCGGATTAGGGGTGGAATTTGATGCCCAATTTCAAGAGGCTGTCACCCATGTTACCTCAGAGCAAGCTCAATCGGTGGCTCGTGAGTATTTAGGAGTGCCTTATATTTCTTTAGTCGGTCCCGGGGAAGTGATGCAGGATTTTGAAAATTAACAAGCCGAAGCGTATTGATGCTATCTGCTAGAATGGGCATTAATCAAGCACCACGCACAGCACGAGCTATGGTTAATCTTTCAACCAGTAAAAATCGTCTTCATCTGCCCACCGCCGAAGAATTGCCCTGTTCTGACGAAACACCAGTGGATAACCAGTTACAGAACGATATTCCCAATCTACTACTCAGTTTACTGGCTTACCTTTGGGCAGAGCGGGATGACTGGTACTTCGGTGTGGATATGGGAGTTTATTACAACCCCGATCAACCGGCAATTGTCCCCGATGGTTTTCTGGCGGTTGGGGTCAAACACAATACGGGGGAAAGAGGTCGGTTGAGCTATGTTCTTTGGGAAGAAGGGTATATTATGCCTATCTTATCCTTAGAAGTAATTTCCGAGAAATATAACGGGGAATACGAAGAGAAATTTAGCGATTATCAAACCCTAGGGATTCTCTATTATGCGATTTACAATCCTTTTAGTGGCAGGAGAGGAAGGTTTAAAAATAGACAAAGATTAGAAGTCTATAAGCTCGTAGCAGGGAAATATCAGCTTTTACCCAGGGAAAATAATCGCGTCTGGTTGCCAGAGATTGGGTTAGCACTAGGTTATGAATACGGGGAACATATCGCCTGGGTTCGGGAATGGCTTTATTGGTATGATGAATCAGGAAATCGCTATCTGACGGCCACCGAACGAGCGATGAATGCTGAAGCGATCGCTCAAGAAGAACGTCTGATTTCCGCGCAAGAACGCTTGATCGCCCAACAAGAACGCCTAGCTAAACAAGAAGCCGAAGAAAAAGCCCAACAAGAACGCTTAATCGCCCAACAAGAACGCCTAGCTAAACAAGAAGCTGAAGCGATCGCCACGCAAGAACGCTTAATCGCTCAACAAGAACGCCGAGCTAAACAAGAAGCCGAAGCGATCGCCACGCAAGAACGTTTAGCAAAACAAAGAGCCGAAGAAAAAGCCCAACGACTTGCCGAAAGGCTGAGAAAGCTTGGCATTAACCCCGATGAAATGTAAAAGTTCGCGCGCGATAGGAAGATCGATCCGTACAGAGCGGTTTATACCAAATCCACATTCGGTCCTTGTACACCGCAACTATCGAATATAAGAAATTTATATATTTTGATGGGAAAATGCTGATTTAATATCAAAATTACTTATCAAAGAATCCCATGTCAGCTAGTCGAAGAAACCTGTGAAGGGCTGACTCTGCAACTTTTCTAGGCAATAGAGTCCCCTGTGATCATGGATGGAAATGAAGACAATTTGCGGTAGGATTTTACTGTCTTGGGGTCAAATAAGACTTGGCCAAATTAGCAAACTAAGCTAATCTTTGAGAAACAACATTGACCACACTACCTTAGGAATACTTATCTAATTAATCAATCAAGCAATTTAGACCTTATAAATTCCTTGTTTTGGATATTCCTAACCACTCACTACACAAAGAGGAGGCTCGTTTGAAAGAAGCACTTATGAAAAACACAACGCTGATTCCGTCATCTGTGGACTCCTTGTCCCCCAACGTTTCCAATGACGGACAGGGCTTGGTGCGCCGTTCGGCAACTATGATTGGTCTAGCTATTTCCATGGGTGCGACTGGCCTCCTATTTGCCACTCAAAGTCAAAGCGCCCTAGCTGCTGGTCCTTTATCTCCCGATTTGACCAACAATCTGCAAATTCCCCAGAACGGCGAGTCTTCCCAAGAGGGAACATCCGAGGTCAAATTTGCTGCACCAGCTTTTAAACATGAGGTGAAGGCAGGAGAAACCCTAGGAAACATAGCCGAAAGGTATGGTGTTTCTCTGCAAAAAATTGCTGATTTAAACAATATTTCGCCCCAAGCTGAACTTTTAGCGGGACAGAGCCTAAAAATTCCTGACCTATTGACAAAACGCTTCACCAAAGTCTCATCTCAGGAATGGGAAAGTTCTTTGGATAATCTCAGAGCTACCCGTGAACGCCTACAGGAAAGTCTGGCAGCTTTGCGCTCAGAAAAAAATAGCCAACGGACTGCCCCTAACACAGTCGTTATCACAGAAGTAGCAGCTAATCCCGAAGTCGAAGAAACAAGCCTAGAACCCCAAGAAGCGCCGAAAAATGTCGCAATTTCGGTAGAACCTGCCAGTGATGTCGTTGCTCCAGTCTTGGGTACAACTGGGGAAAGTTTACCCGTACAAATGGCCCCTAACCAGGGGCCAGTAATAGATAACTTAGCCGTCAGACAACGGCAAGAACCGAGAATTGTCATCCAAGAGGTAGAAAAACCCCTCTATCGAGTCCAACCAGGGGACACCCTGAATAATATTGCCCGTAGATATGGCATTTCTCCCCATCAATTAGCACAGGCTAACCAAATTGATGATCCGAATTTAATCAAAATCAATCAGGATTTGGTCATTCCCCATCCAGCTCAACCCCCATTTGAGCAGAAAAATCCCGAGGAAACCGCCGGATTACCGATCATTTCCCGTCCTGTAACCAACGATACCAGGGTCGCAATAGTCCCGTCTAGCCAGGGCTTTGATATTCCCGTGGAAACGCCCTCTTCTTCTCCCTCAACTCAAAAATTACGGGACGAAGTAGCAAACTTACAACAGGTGCATCAGACTGAATCCAACTTTAGGCAGCCAACTAGGGAGAGAAAAAATGACCTAGAACGGACTCCTAATCCTGAATGGAAACAACCACAAATTGTCGGCTCTGCCGCGGTTAATGTGGAAACCTACAACGAAAGCTTGCGTATTCCTGTCGGCGCAACGGTTGAGCCAGAAATACCAGGGCTATCGAACCCAAATCACTATCTCCCAGACACATCTCCTGTATTTGATGGCTACATTTGGCCAGCTAAGGGTGTTCTAACTTCTGGTTATGGTGTGCGCTGGGGAAAAATGCACAAAGGTATAGATATAGCCGGGCCCATTGGTACTCCTGTTGTCGCCGCAGCTGATGG
The DNA here is from genome assembly GCA_040398185.1 of Microcystaceae cyanobacterium. GTDB lineage: Bacteria > Cyanobacteriota > Cyanobacteriia > Cyanobacteriales > Microcystaceae > JBBAUO01. The sequence continues at coordinate 68,875 of JBBAUO010000010.1, forward strand.
GGAAGTTGTCTCAGCCGGCTGGAACTCAGGGGGATACGGAAAGTTGGTTAAGGTTCGACATCCTGATGGTAGTCTGACTCTTTATGCCCATAATAACCGGATACTCGTCAGAACAGGGGAAACAGTGACCAAAGGACAGCAATTGTCGGAAATGGGTAGCACGGGCTTTAGCACAGGACCCCATCTACACTTTGAGGTTCATCCCCAGGGCGGCAAGGCAGTTAATCCGATCGCCTTTTTACCTAAGTCACGATTTAAGTAATGCTCATAGGGAAGCTAGACTCTTCCCTAATTTTTTCCCCCATAGGGCATTTTTGTGTATAATGGGAAAGCGTCAGTAAAAAGGCTCAGTAGCTCAGTGGTTAGAGCAGGGGACTCATAAGCCCAAGGTCGCAAGTTCAACTCTCGCCTGAGCCATCCAACTTTCAACCCTTGCAGCAAGGAATAGACTCTCTCAAAATCCCCCCCATCCATGTCTAAAGTTATTCCCCAACCCCCTTGGCTCAAGGGCTCTATCGGTAAAGCCAGTCAGATTTCCACGGTTCAGAAGATCATTAAACAACGCTCTATCCATACCATCTGTGAAGAGGGCAGATGTCCCAACCGAGGAGAATGCTACGCCCAAAAAACCGCTACTTTTTTACTCATGGGACCCGTGTGTACGAGAGCTTGTGCATTTTGTCAAGTAGATAAGGGTCATGCTCCCATGACTTTAGACCCATCGGAACCAGAAAAAGTCGCTGAAGCTGTACAATTATTGGACTTGCGTTATGTAGTCCTAACTTCCGTTGCTAGGGATGATTTAGCCGATGGGGGAGCAGGTTGGTTTGTGAAAACGATGGCAGCTATCAGATCCCGTAACCCCCTAACCCAAATCGAAGTATTAACCCCTGATTTTTTGGGAAACAAAGCCAGTATTGAGGTGGTAGTGGGGGCTAAACCTGCTTGCTATAACCACAATATCGAAACCGTCCGCAGATTACAAGGACCCGTCCGACGGGGGGCTAAATACGATCGCACCCTTGGGGTTTTAGCTTTTGTTAAGGAGTTAGATGCCAGTATTCCCACTAAATCTGGTTTAATGTTGGGCCATGGGGAAACCCAAGAGGAAATTATCGAAGCTATGGAGGATTTGCGGGGGGTAGATTGCGATCGCCTGACGATAGGACAGTATCTGCGTCCTTCCTTGGAGCATTTACCCGTACAGAAATACTGGACTCCGGAGGAATTTGAGCAGTTGGGAACCATCGCCCGCTCTTTGGGGTTTTCCCATGTCCGCTCGGGCCCCTTGGTAAGGAGTTCCTACCATGCCGGGGATGATGTTGCCTAACTTACCCCTTCCCCACGGGGGTTATCATTGGGATGGCATCACCCCCCACTTTTTTGAGGGTTGGTATTTTCGAGTCGGTAGAGATTTCGCCTTTATGTATTCTGTACAGGACCCCCTAGGAAATCAACCCCACAGTGGGGGAGCGGTACAAATTTTAGGAGTAGGGGATGAATATATACTGAGAACTTTTCCCCATCTAGGCCAGTTTTGGGCAAATCGTGCTGATTTAAGTCTGCTGCATTGGGGCAGAAAATCAGCTAATCTGTACCCGCAAATCCTTTCTCCCGAAAGCTTTAGTCAATATATTCAAGAAGGGTATCAAATCACCCCCACTCTCCACCAGGGGCGGGTAAAAGATCCTAGAAATGGAGAGGTTTGTCAATGGTGTTATCAAATTCAACCTCTCTACAGTTGGGGAAATCCCCAAAAATTAGCAAAAGCAACGGGAGATTGGTTATCCTACCTACCTATTTTTGATCCTGGCTGGCAGGTGTTAATAGCGAACGGTGTTGCTTCAGGACAGATTACCTGGCAAGGAGAAACCTATTCCTTGACAAATGTTCCCATTTATGGAGAGAAGAACTGGGGTAAATCTTTCCCGAAAAAATGGTTTTGGATTAACTGTAATCACTTTTATGATGATCTAACCGTTACCGCAGTAGGCGCTCTGAGGGAGACGTTGGGAGTTACTGAATCTGTGGGATTAATCGGCATTCATTACCAGAATCAATTTTTACAATTCACGGTTTTTAATGCTTCCTTGAGTTGGCAGGTGATGCCCTGGGGTAAATGGGAAATAATTGCCAAAAATGCTAAATTTAGGGTAAAAATAACGGGAGAAGCCGATAGAATAGCCACGGAGGTACGGGTTCCCACGTCCCGAGGATTACAATTTTCCTGTCTAGATACGACGAGGGGTTATGTACAATTACAACTATGGGACGCTTGGGGGCGATTAATTTTGAGCCAAGAAAGTGATTGGGCTGGTTTAGAAATTGGGGGAACCGACTGGAATCACCCTTGGGTTTTTGGCTAATGCTGTTACAATGGAGATTAATGGATATAGCTTTTCCGTGATATTCCCTACTTAGAAGTAATGAACCCCCAGAAGCAAGACCATCAAACCTTAGAAGCGATTAGATTTATTACCCCCGTGACTCCGGATCTGGATTTAACCCGAACCAATCAAAATCTGCACAACGCCAGCGCCTCAGAAGTGATTGAATGGGCAGATCGTACCTTCGGATCGGGGTTAGTCATGAGTACCAGTTTTGGGATTCAGGCGGCGGTCATGTTACACCTAGTGACCGAGATTATACCCAGTATTCCCGTAATTTGGATAGATACAGGCTACTTGCCCGAGGAAACCTATCGCTTTGCCGCCGAATTAACCGAAAAACTGGATCTAAATTTACGAGTCTATCAATCTTCCATGAGTCCGGCTCGGATGGAGGCAATCTATGGTAGGCTCTGGAGTGAAAATAATCTCGAAGCATTAAATCTTTACGATCGCATCCGCAAAGTTGAACCGATGCAGAGAGCTTTACAGGAATTAGGGGCGAGTGCTTGGTTAGCGGGGTTACGCACTTCCCAAACTGATTACCGCAGGGGTTTAGAGAAAATTGATAAACAGGGCGATCGCTACAAGATCCATCCGATTTTAACTTGGGATTCCCAACAAATCTATGAGTATCTTACCCACCACGATCTACCCTACCACCCCTATTTTGATCTAGGCTATGTAACCGTAGGAGATTGGCATTCTAGCCGTCCCCTGATGGCAGGAGATGAAAATGAACGCAATACTCGTTTCCGTGGCTTAAAACAAGAATGTGGCCTACATATTCCCCTAACCCACCAGGAAGCTAGGAGCTTAGATTCGAGCCAACTGTAATTCTCAATGATTTTTTTAAACCCCAATGGTAACGACAAACCTTCCTGCTTCCAACCACCCCCTGGCCGAATTTATCAAACGTTTAGAAAAAAAACAAGCCCTACTGAAGGACTCTCCTGAGAATGTGCTGGAAGTAGTGGGTATCCTCAAAAGCTACGGGGTGGTGCTAGATGCTTACTCCGATAACCTTATCTATATTGCAGAACATCAGTTTTTGGTATTATTTCCCTTTTTTAAGTATTTTAATGGGGAAATCTCCCTCAAAAAATTATTTAGTCACTGGTGGCACGATCGCATTAACTTTGAGTACGCGGAATACTGTGCTAAAACCATGTTTTGGCATGGAGCAGAGGATTTAGATACCTACATTGAGAGTCAGGAATTTAAAGATGTCACCGAAGCCTTGGTACAAACTAAATGGCACAATAATTGGTTAATGTTGGGGGTTCATAAAGTCTTTCCCCAATTCTTACCCGAACAAATGCGCTTTATGGCCTACTACACCGCCTTGGGTCAATTTTGGCGAGTTATGGCGGATATGTTCCTGAGTTTAAGCGATCGCTATGATCGGGGGGAAATAAAAACTATTCCCGAAGTGGTAGAACATATTTTAAATGGTTTTGTCAAGGATGCGGCGAGGCCCATAACCTATCGGGTAAAAGTGAAAAACCAAGTCTTTGATCTTATCCCCAAATCAGCTAATTTAACCTTTTTAATGGATACTGCTGTTCCCTACGTTGAGGCAGTTTTTTTCCGAGGAACTCCCTTTCCTGGTACGGTTTCCTACAATGCCCAAGCCTATCAAATTCCCTACGACCAAGGAACTTTTACCTACGGGGCACTCTATGCCGATCCCTTGCCTATAGGGGGTGCAGGGATTCCACCGACTTTATTAATGCAAGATATGAGCCATTTTTTACCCGAATATTTACATCAAGTCTATCGACAAAATTTTCGCGGAGAAGAGGATTTATTGGTACAAATTTGTGAAAGTTTTCAAAAGTCTATGTTTTGTGTCACAACGGCAGCTATTCAAGGATTAGCTCCCTACCCCTTGGATACCACAGATATAGCCCAAAGGCAAGCCAATCGTAGCTACTTAGAAGGCTGGATGAATCGTTTTATTGATTCGCGCCTTCGCTCCGTCAATGTTTAGTTGTTAGCATTTACCATCAAAGTTGCCAAAAAAGTAGTGTATAGGTAATTTTATGATTCAGTCGCCATTTACGACCCTGGAACTGTCCCGCGCCCTTCGCCTTGAACGGGCTTTGCAGGGAGTCGAAGAACTAACGCAAAACGCGCTCACCATCGAAGCAGATTTCGCCGAAGAGTTGGCAGTCATTTCCCCAGAATTTCGAGCCAGTGTACATAATCTTGCTCACTATCTTGGCATTCGACAACACGATATCCGTCCCCTACAGCAAGAACTTCACCAGTTAGGACTCAGTTCTCTAGGAACCATAGAATCCCACGTCATGGCCTCTTTGAATGCGGTTCTAAGGACGCTTTATCAATTAAGCGATCGCTCCTTAACCGACCACCTCAAAACTGAGCCACTTGTGACCTTTGAGACTGGCAAAGCTCTACTTCAACAACATACTCATGCCATTTTGGGACATAACGAAAGCGATCGCTCCGTACAGATAATGGTGACGATGCCGAGGGAAGCCGCCGACCATCCTCAACTAATTTATGACCTCTTAGCGGATGGTATGAATATCATGCGGATTAACTGTGCCCATGATGATTCCGCCGCTTGGCAGGGGATGATTGAGCATCTTCGACAGGCTCAACAGCAATTAAACAAACCCTGCAAAATTTCTTTCGATCTAGCGGGTCCCAAACTACGAACGGGGCAGATTGAACCGGGCCCTGCCGTTCTTCGCTGGCATCCTCAGCGCAATGAGTTAGGACAAGTTACTAGCCCTGCCCTGATCCAATTTATCTGCCGATTTCCCGAGGAAAAACTATCTGGAGTCTTACTTCCCGTTGGCGATGGCTTGGTTGCTCAGGCACAAGTAGGCGATATTCTTTATTTACAAGCGGATGCCCGGGGACGCAAGCGCAGTGTTTTAGTGACAGCAGTTCATCAGGGCTACGTTACTGGAGAATGTGAGCGAACCGCCTATGTGACAACGGGAATGCCCCTCAAACTCTACCGAGATTCTCACCTTATCTGTGAGGATGCCATTGGTAATCTGCCTTCTGTTGTTCAGTCTATTTCCCTGACCCCTGGAGATATTTTAGAGGTCGTCCAAGGAGATGCCCTCGGCAAAGCAGCAGAAAGAAATAGCGATGATCAAGTTGTTGTACCTGGTACGGTTAGTTGTACTCTCCCAGAAATTTTTCGGGATGTTAAAAGCGGCGAACGGATCTTTTTTGATGATGGCATCATCGAAGGGATGATCCAGGAAGTCCAAGATGGTAGTTTTCAGGTCAAAATTGTCGCAGTAGCGGGGGGAAGTGCCAAACTTAAAAGCGAAAAAGGGATCAATCTCCCCGACACGGATCTCCATTTACCTGCCTTGACTGAAAAAGATTTGCAGGATTTAGAATTTATTGCTCAATATGGTGACATGGTAGCGTTGTCTTTTGTGCAATCTCCGGAGGATATTCTACAACTCATCTCCCAAATCAATCGTCATCGGGCCTACCAACTCGGTATTATTCTCAAAATCGAGACTCAAAGGGCTTTTTCTCATTTACCGAACCTTCTCATGACGGCGATGCAACATCCCTATATTGCGGTTATGATAGCCCGAGGTGATCTGGGGGTAGAAGTCGGTTTTGAGCGGATGTCTGAAGTTCAAGAAGAAATTCTTTGGCTCTGCGAAGCTGCTCATGTTCCAGTTATTTGGGCTACCCAAGTTCTGGAATCCTTAGCCAAAGAAGGGCTGCCCTCAAGAGCCGAAGTGACCGATGCCGCCATGGGCATTCGTGCTGAATGTGTAATGCTCAACAAAGGACCTTATATTAATCAAACCCTGAAGTTCCTCTGCGGTATTTTAACCCGAATGCAGACTCATCAAGAAAAACGCATGGCAACCCTTCGACAACTCAGCGTCTCTTTTCTAGAGGAATAGATAGGTTTTCTAGACGTTTAAATCCCTGAGAGCCAGTCGTATTTGGTGTTATACTAGCAGTAAAAACACAAAAAAACAATGGATGACAATTATATTCAACAAAGTAAAGAAATTTACGAAACCGCGCTAGTTGAATATGAGCGTCACTATTTTGAGAGAAATACAGGAGGTTTTGTCTTAATTCATAAAAATCATAATACTAGCCTTTCTGAAATCTTTATAGCTGAAGTTCTAGCTAGACAAGGAAAAAGGGTTAAGTTATTGAGTGAACAATTAGCGACGGGAGGTAAAGTACCTGATGCGGAAATAGATGGGCAGTTTTGGGAGTTTAAAGAACTTAGCACGGCTACTAATATTAGGGGAGCGACTCAGAGGGATATCCGCGAAGGTAGGAAACAAGCCAGAAATATCGCTTATCATATTAATCAAGACTATGATATTAGTCGGATTAATGCTGGAATTGAAAGTGCTATTCGCTTTGACGAGCAGAGATTACTTGAAAAAATCACTTTAATTTTTAACAACGGTCAATCAGAAACTTTAACTAGGGAGGACATCGAAAATGGAGAGCGTTTTCAAGGATTTTGAATATACTATTAGCGAAGGACTCAAACATCTTATGCCCCTTGAATCTAAGTTAATTATACTAGGGCAGATGCACTATGCAATGGAAAGGGGGGATTTAACGATTAAAGAAGTGGGAAAATTAGAAGAGTTGCTAGGAGTAGGATTGAAAAATTATCGTCAAGCAATGGAATATGCTGTATTTGGCTATTTGGAAGCCGAATAGAGAAAGTCAATCCTTGGGGACTGTACCCCTTCGGCCACTGCTATCGAGACGGTATGGGGAATTTGTGTCGTCAGTTCGTGGAACGCCAGCGCGGAGACGAGGCAGATGACACCATTAGGGACTCGCACTGCAACGGTAACGAAGTCAGGATTGGAGAGCGATCCTTTTTCCGCTAGGCGGTACACCCCCCGCGAGACCTGTTCGAGGACTCCGGTATCACGAAGTTGATAGAGCGTGCGCGGGTGGATGCCAGCGCGAAGTGCCTGGGCAGTGCGAATGAACGGAGCTTTTCTCTTCTCGATCAGGCGCACCGCCTTTTCTGATGCTATCGCGGCTGCCTTGCTTTCGCTCATGGATAATAATCACTATGGTTATCTATATGTATACATAATATTATCCCTAAATCTGAGGAAGGGCAAGGCCGTTTTTACTGCTATTGACACCCTTATCCCGAACTGACGTTACTTAGCTGTCGTCGCTGGAAAAAATGGAAGTGACAAAATGGATTGACCTATTTGTCTGTATAAATAGCAACCTAAGTCATGGACAATTCCCCTACTACTTCTAAGCGTTTATAGTTACTTAAAACCATAAAACTTTCCGAGAGGGTTTCCGCTAAAGTCGGCGTAATCCAACCCATTTGTTTTAATATGTGAATGGCTACAGCATATTTAGCCCGCGAGGAACCATCTAAAACTTTAATGGCTAATCCCATCCCTTCCCCTACCCGGCCGATACACTGAATCCCTTCTGCACCGGATTTACTGACAATTTCTCCGGCTGAGGCCTGCATTAACTCCGTATCAAAGGCACCGACTCCCGCTACCATCTGGGGATAATAGGACATAGCTCGAACTATTCGCTCTAAATCTAGGCTTTTTCCGGAAGCTAATTGGGCATAGAGATAGGCCATTTGTCCGAGTTGCATGGAATAGGTCGGCGCGCCACAGTCATCCCGGGCTTCGATCAATTCTTCCCCTGGCATTCCTAAAAGTTCGGCAATTTTGCTTAAAATTAGCTTTTGTACGGGGTTAGCAGGACGTAAATAGGTATTGAGGGGCCAATGACGTTGTTTACAGACGGCTAACATTCCTGCGTGTTTACCAGAACAGTTGTTCTCAAGGGAACTCTGTTTACCTTCGGGAATCGGACATTGTAGTGCAGTGGGGTCAATATCGGCTCTCCAGAGAATATTAAAAACTTGACGGGATTGCTCCGTTGTGCCTTGATGGGAACTACAGATAATGGCTAAATCTTTGTCCGTGAGATTAAAGCTCTCTAATGTCCCGGTAGTAGTGACGGCTAAGGCTTGGAAGGGTTTCAGGGCTGAACGAATAAAGGATGTGGTTTGGGCATTTCCCGCTACTACTAAAGCCCTGCCCCGGTCATCGCTAACTACTGCTTCGACTTGGTGAACCGATTCAATAATACCTTCTCGCAACAAATGTACTTCTAATTTCGGGGATTGGGAACGTTTTCCTGGGGTCATGGGTTTATTAAGAGGGTTATATTGGCGTAAATTATCGTAAAAACCAGAAGAGACTAATTAGACTGATTATTAAAGTTAAAAAAATCGCAGTTTGTTTCAATCGGCTTAAAATAGGCTCAATTTGGTAAGAAACTATTAAGCGATCGCGGGTTAATATTTCCTTTGTTTTTGTCCAAATTTGTCCATCATACCACCCGGACTCTTCATAGAATATCTTCTCTGACTGGAGGCGATCGCAGATATACCTCCACCCCAAATACAAGCGCAAAATTAAAAGGGACAAAATCACCCCAACGGCCAAACTCCCGGAGAGCAAAAAACGCCCCAGATACTTAGAGGGAGGAAAACTAGCCCAGGCTAGGGGAGAGACAAAGAGCCATCCCCAACAACAAATCCAAAATAGTTTGCGGCTATAGCCCCCTCTGTCTAGGGTAGGTAGGGAAAAAAACCAAGATTCCTTTAACTGTTCGTACTCATTAAGGGGTTGTTGCTCCGTAGGCACAGGACAAAATTGGACAAAAGATTCCGGCATACTCCTTTATTCCTGACGGGAACGACTAGGCTCAAAAACAATCCGCTCACCATGGCCCCAAAAAGCTTCGAGATTATAAAATTCTCGCTCCTTGGCTAGGAAAATATGGGCAATTACATCCCCATAATCTTGGACAATCCAGAGAGATTCCGTCTGTCCGTCTACCCTTAGGGGCAATCTTCCCAAGCTTTGCTCTACTTTTTCATCAATAGCGTCAGCTATAGCTCTGACTTGGGTACGGGAAAAACCAGTCATAATCACAAAGTAGTCAGTTAAATAACTAACCTGAGTGACTTTTAAGATAGCAATATCTCCTGCCTGGCGATCGTCGGCGGTTTGAGTGATAATCTCCACTAGCTTTTCGGGGGAATTGTCTAATTCTCTGGGGTTAACGGTCATTATCTGTTGGAGCATTCAGTATTTCCTTTTTTAAAGCAAAATCATGGAAGAACGGACTATCTGTAGGGACGGCCTAAGGGTACTACTATTCTAACTAATCTTTATCTTTGTGCATATTTTTTGCCATCGGGCATGGTGGCTTCTTCCAGATTTGCCCCCGCTAGGTTCGCCCCTGCTAAATTCGCCCCCTCTAAACGGGCTTCGATTAATCTCGCATCTTTTAACTGGGAATTGATCAAATTGGCATTTTTTAGATTGACCTTGGTTAAATTAGCACCGACTAAAATCCCATTCTCTAAAGTCGCTCCATTCAGGTTAGCCCCCTGTAAATTCGCCCCCCGCAGGTTGACATCTTTTAACTTAGCTCCTTCTAAATTGGCATGGGTGAGGTTGACTCCCTCTAGGTTCGCTCCTTCTAAATTGGCATTTTCTAAATTAGCCAAGCTTAAATTAGAATTTTTGAGATTAGCCCCTTCTAGATTCGCTTCTAGTAGATTAGCTGACTTGAGTTGGGCTTTGGTCAGAGTTAACCCAGGGAGATGACATTGGGGACAGGTTTTACTTTGGAGTAGATTTTGCATTTTTTGACTTTTTTGGTAAAACACGCCACTGACAATCAATAACCCGGCTAGAGCTATTCCCCCCAGTCCTAGGGGAAGATAGGGTTTTTTCCCAACAGTCTGCAACGAGGAGAGCATTAATCTCTTGGGTACAATCGGCAGGGAATAGAGTTCTTTCATGGCAATCTGGGCGTTGGCAAAACGATCATTTTGAGCCGGGGCGATCATCTTATCTAACCAACGGATAAATTGGGGATGTAGTTTCGGTAATTTATGTTTATATTTGAGTTGAGAGGTTTTTTCGTCGATTAATTCTCCAATCTTATCGGATGGGGTCTTAGTTAGTAGGCAGATCAACGTTACCCCTAAACTGTACAGATCCGAGGCCTTGCTCAGGGTTCGGTTAAACATCTCTTCCGGTGGCATAAAGCCGAGGGTTCCCTTGACTACTTTGCTGGCGGTCATTTCACCACTTCCCATACGGGCAAAGCCGAAATCCACGAGATAAATTTTGGTTAGGTTGTGGGGGTCTATGAGAATATTTTCTGGCTTCAAATCTCCATGAATCACAGGCGGAGTTTGGGTTTGCAGGTAAATGAGAATTTCTAAAATGGCGATCGCTATTTCCCTAATATCTAAGGGTTCAAAGGGACCTGATTGTTCTAGGGATAGGGCGTTTTTATATTTTTGAACGAGGCAAAACCCTGTTTTTGTTTCAAAGGAATCCAGATAACGGGGAATATTATTGCTGTATAGGGAACTGAGAATTTTAATTTCCGAGCGATAGGCCTGATAACCCATCCAACTTAAGCCCGATTGGGCAAATTGATATTGTTTGATCACAACGCGCTGATTTGTCCTCAGCCAGAGAGCCAGATAGGTAACGCGCCCACCGACGGTATTTTTTCCTAAAATTTTTTCAATCTCGTAGCCACAACTCGAAAAATCAGGATAGTTCTGCATTTGTAAAAAGTTAAATAAAGATCGTCTTTTAGTCCTTGTCGACAGAAGCCTATTCTCAGTGTTCCCGTTTTTGACATCAGATTCATCATCCCCGACAGAACTAAGCTACCACGCGCTGTTTCTGAGAACTGATTATTTTTTTATTAAGTTTTACTAAGAAAGCCCACAACCCCTTTAGCAAAAACAAATTAATACCTACGGGGATCACTGACTTATGCTAGGATACTCAACGAGATTGATCATGAAGTCTTGTAAACAAAGAAGAGATTTTTGTAAAGATAAATGAAATTATCACAAATCCTCGGAGTTGTGTGTAAAGTTATATTAACAATCACTCATTTTATCAAAAATTTTGCCTACACTGGGATTTACTTAAAAGATTTTTAGTCTAGATTTTACCGAGGGTAAGAATATGCAGTTAACCGAAAGACATAGTCTCCATAATGTCAATTCTTTGATGATCGTAAAAAGCTTTTTGATTTGGAATTTCACCTTGCTCGTCTGTTTATTGGTGGTGGGATTTCCCTTGGTTGTGGTAATGATGACAGTTGGAGCTCTTTTGGCAGTGGTCTTACAGTCCGTTCTGCCCATGAGTTCCGTGCTATTAGTTGCAGGAGCTATCATTGGCTTCAATCTATTAGCTGTTTTAATTGGTTCTACCCTACTCACCTTCAAGGGTATTCATCCCCAGGAAGTAAGTTGGCTCAAATGGCTGCACGGTCTTGAACATCAGTCCCATACTTCTGTTTATGCTTCTTGTCCGCTAACTTGTGGGATTGTTCCCTAGTCATCCCATCTCTAAGTTAGAGCAGCCCGGTTATCACCGGGTTTTTTCATTTCTACAGACCGTCTTTTGCTAAACTCCTGACCCCAGGCTATACTATACTATGGTTTTGCCTGACTGTGGCTAATCTATTGAGCATAGTCTTTTGTAATAATTAGTAGTGTATGAAAAAAATTTCCCTATCCCTTTTAACTGTAGCCACCTCCCTGATGATGAGTTCTGCGGTTCTAGCATCTCCTATAAACTCCATGGGACAAATTACCAATGTTAACCAACTGCGGGATGTCTCACCTACAGACTGGGCTTTTGAAGCGTTACGGAGTTTGGTCGAGCGCTATGGCTGTATTGTCGGTTATCCCAATCAAACCTTCCGCGGGGATAGAGCCTTAACTCGGTGGGAATTTGCCGCCGGTTTAAATGCTTGTCTAAATCAAATGGAACGACTTATCCAAGAAGGCATAAATGTAATTCAAGGAGACATTGACAAACTGAAACGACTAGCCCAGGAATTTGAGAGCGAGTTGGCAGTTTTAGGGACAAGGATCGATAATTTAGAGAGCCGTACTGCTTTTTTGGAGGACCATCAATTTTCCACCACGACTCAATTAGAGGGTGAAGTGGTGATTGGTTTATATGGTGTTGCGGCAGGAGAAAAAAATGGGGGACAGGATATAGATAAAGTCCCGGCTTTGGGTTATAGAGCGCGGTTGGAATTTAATACCAGTTTTACGGGGAAGGATTTACTCTTTACTCGTCTAGCCACGGGAAATGTAGCTAGTCTCCCAGAAACCACAGGTACTTTTCAAAGTGAGTTGAGTTATGCCCAACCCGATGCTAATCAGGTGGCGGTGGAGGTACTGTTTTATCGTTTTCCTCTGGGGGAAAATACCAATGTTTGGATAGAAGCCCATGGGGGAGCTAAGGATGATTTTACTAATACTCTCAACTTCCTAGATGGAGATGGAGCTAGTGGTGCAATATCAGCCTTTGGTACTCGTAACCCAATTTTCTATAGTTCGGGAGATAAGGGAGTGGGCTTCCAGGGGCGTTTAGGAGCTTTTGAATGGAGTGCAGGTTATTTAGCCACGGATGCTGGTAATCCTACCCAAGGGAATGGTTTGTTTAATGGTGGCTATAGTGCCTTGGCTCAAATCGGTTATGTTCCCCATGAAAACTTTGGGGTTGCTTTTACCTATATTCATGGTTATAACGTTGTAGATACGGGAACGGGTAGCCAGCGTTCTAATTTTCAATTTTTTACTGAAGACCAATTTGGCGAAGCCGTCCCCATTGTCAATGATAGCTATGGTCTGCTTTTGTCATGGAAAATCCTAGATGGAGTTGTTATTGGTGGTTGGGGTGGTTATACCAATGCTCGTACCCTCAGTACCCTAGATGGACAAATTAGTCGAGGAACTTTAGATATTTGGAACTGGGCACTAACTTTAGCTTTTCCTGATTTTCTCAAAGAAGGAAGTACCGCTGGGTTCGTTTTTGGTATGCAGCCTTGGGTTGCTAATTCTACGGTGAATTTACCTGATAATATAGGCAATAACGACCAGGATACTTCCCTGCATTTTGAGGCATTTTATGAGTATGCCATAACTGACAATATTGCCATTACCCCAGGGCTTTTAGTTATTACTTCTCCCGATTATAATGATGCCAACTCTACCCTAGTGATTGGCACTATTCGCACAACTTTTACCTTCTAGGTTGAAATTAGGGAGAACAACCTTTGAGTTATGACAATACCTGTAAATATCTAGCCGAACAATATCCCGGAGGAATTTGCGCGCTGGTTGTTGGGTGTTGACAGCCAAGCAGTTACTATCCTCAAAACTGAACTAATTTTAGAGCCTATTCGTGTATATAGTCATATAAGTATATGAACTAATTTGCTGGAGATCGACCTCGGTTCTGGGTTCAAGAAAATCTTCAGCGATCGCTCTTTGAGTCGCTCTACTTGAGCTAAACCCGATTATCACCAAGCTTTTTGACTTTTCTGATTTCGACTCTTTTCTTCTGATGGCCAATACCTACCACTAGATGCTTTCTTCTAGGCGGCAAACCTTTCTACTTGTACAGATTTTAAAAGTTTGTCGACAATGGGGGCAGCATGACGACCACTGGCGGGGATAATACGATGGGAAAAAACGTAAGGAACCAGAAATTTCACGTCATCCGGAGTGGCATAGTCTCGACCTTCTAAAAAGGCATAGGCTTGGGAAGCTTTTTGTAAGATAACACTGCCCCTGGGACTCACTCCTAAACTAATATCCTCATGGTTGCGGGAAGCCCTGACTAAATCTAAGATATATTGCTGGAGAGCAGGGGCGACTTTTACCTTGTGGGTGAGATGTTGTAATTCCGTCACCTCATCTAGGGAAATACAAGGCTTTAGGTCTTCAAAAAGAGAACCATCTTGATTTCTTTGCAACATTTGTAATTCCTCTTCTTCGGAAGGATAGCCTAAACTCAAAGACAGGGTAAAACGGTCCATTTGGGCTTCAGGAAGAGGAAAAGTACCTTGGTACTCAATGGGGTTTTGGGTAGCAATCACGAAAAAAGGCCGCGGTACCTGACGCGCTTCTCCATCTACGGTAACTTGCTTTTCTTCCATTACCTCCAACAAAGCGGATTGAGTCCTAGGAGTGGCTCGGTTGATTTCATCAGCTAAAAGCACATTAGCAAAGGCAGGACCTGGTAAAAATTGAAATTCTCGGCTACTAGGGTTCCAGATATTTGTGCCCGTAATGTCTGTAGGTAAAAGGTCTGGGGTACATTGAATCCGTTGGAATTTACCATCTATTGAACGAGCCAGAGACTTAGCCAAGAGGGTTTTGCCAACCCCCGGGACATCTTCGAGCAAAGCATGACCCCCACTGAGAAGGGCGACTAAAACTAAGCGTATGGAATCTGTTTTACCGACAATGGTGCGGCTAAGATTATCGGTTAAAACATCAATGCGATCTCTCATAAGTTCTGACTTTTAGGTTTATCCTTAGATTTCCCAATTTCCTGTCTAAATTTATAGGCAAGTCGCAAGAATTTCCCGGGCTTGTTGACAATCTTGATCAATTTGTGCTTTTAAGGCATCTAGGGAAGGGAATTTTTGCTCAGGACGGAGAAACTTAATTAGATGTACTTCTAAGGTTTGTCCGTAGAGATTCCCCGACCAGTTGAGTAGATGTACCTCTACAGTAACGGATTTACCCCCAACGGTGGGACGATGACCAATATTTACCACCCCATCTAGGACTAGAGCCTTTTCTAGGTAGGCTTTAACGGCGTACACCCCACTGCGTGGGAGTAATTTATCTGGGGAAATTTCTAAATTAGCCGTAGGAAAACCGATAGTTTGTCCTAGCTGTTGACCGAGGATAACTTTTCCCTGTAGGAGGTAGAAACGCCCTAACATTTGTGTTACCTTTTCTAGTTCCCCTACGGCTAGGGCTTGGCGAATACGGGAGCTACTAATACGGACCGATTCTTCCCTGGGTAGGGTTTTTAGTGGGTTAATAATTACTTGACTTCCCCAGGCGCTGGCTAGGTTTTGTAGGTCTTCGGCAGTTCCTCGGCGTTGATGACCAAAGCAGAAATCCTGTCCAACACTGATTTTCTGGGCTTGCAGTTGGTGGATTAAAATCTTTTCGACAAAACCCTGGGGAGTTAAGGCTGCTAACTCTCGGTCAAAGGGAAGGAGGATTAATTGCTGAATGCCTAGTTTTTCTAATTGTTGGGCTTTTTCCCTTAGGGGAGTTAACAATTGACGGCTCTCTCCCGTAAAAAACTCTAGGGGATGGGGATCAAAGCTGACAACCGTAGGCACTAAGCCCGTTCCACTCTCTAAAACTGGTCTGATAACCTCACCATGACCTAAGTGTACGCCATCAAAGTTGCCGAGGGCGATCGCAGTTGGGGTTAGGGCAGTAGTCGTTGATGATTGTATCCACACGCTTTACATTTTGACATAATTTACCCCAAAAAGTTGAGCGGTACAGCCTCATACTAAATCCGCCAAATAATGCTATATTGTGTACACAGTGCGTACACAACGAGAGAGACTATGGATGAGCATGACATTGAGAAAATCGGGGTGCGAGAGTTTCGGAGCGAACTCCCTAAATACATATATGGTGAGACTCCCGTTGAGGTGGTACGTCATGGTCACACTGTGGGGTTCTATTTCCCCGTTAAACAGGGGAGTAAAAGCGCAGATATCGCTGCCTTACAAGCGGTAGCCAATCAATTTGAGTACCTGTTAAGCCAAAAAGGACTTTCCGAGGACGATATTGTTCGTGAGTTTCGTCAGATGCGTGAAGCGGACAGAGCAAATCAGAGAAAGGATCTAGATAAGTGAGACTCAAATTCGTCGTTCTCGACGCTAATATCATCATAAGAAGTGTATTCGGGGTGAAGGTGGGGAGGTTGATGCAATCTGTCGGCAACAACGCTTGTTTTCTGACTCCCGATGTCTGTCTTGATGATGCAGAAGAATACATTCCTAAAATAGCCTCTTCCAAGGGACTCGACCTAGCACTTGTCAGAGAAGGATTCGACCGCGTGTCGAACATTATAGAGATTGTGCCAGCTTCGCTCTATAGTCAATGTCAATCAGAGGCCATAAAACGCATAAAACAAAGAGATATTGATGACTGGCCGATTTTAGCAACCGCACTTGTTTTTAACTGCCCAATCTGGACAGAGGACCAAGATTTCTTCGGAACAGGGGTTCCAACCTGGACATCGGATAGAGTCCACTTATATTTCCATTCAGAAGAGGGGTAAAATGAGCAACCGCACAGAAAAAGAATATCAAACATTAGTTAAAATGCTGGATAACTTAATTGATGAAGTGGGGGAAGACGAAGCCCATCCCCTAGCCTCCTTAATGGAGGTTATTGGAGTCTTAATAGAGCAATATGAAAACCAAAACATACCGGAAACAAATGAGGAGTAGGAGAACTTAATTGTCCTAAAATTTCCGCTTCTTTCCTTCTTTCCTTTGTGTTCTTTGTGTCTTTGTGGTTCAAACAGCACCCTTTTTGGCTTATCCCGAACTGACGTTAAGATAGTCTTTGTCGGAAACCTGACTTCTTCCCGTCTACCTCACTTTAAAACCCAGAAAGCAGACACCTAACAAGCCCCGCCTTTTGCCTATTTTTCAGATTTAGTGGGTTTATAGGTTTCGCCCTTATAGGGTTGTACCCCAACTTCAGGAGACTTATCGGGATTGGGACTAAAAACCCTGGCGAATCCCTCGGTTAAGTACTGCACTAAATTACGGATAGTATTACCAATATTCATCTTTCCGCCCTCCGGTCGAATCGCGCTTTAGCGCTGGGAGGAAAGGGGGGGCAGGGTTTATGCAACATAAGAATAGTCACCTTTTTTGTGAATGATAATACAGGTTTTTTTGAATTGGGAACCTGCAAACCCACTCCTATTTCTAGGGTAATGTTAGCTTCGACAATGTTAGTGGTCGGTACTATCCCAAAAGCACTGGCTTAACCCTCTAAACCTGTTTAACTTTTGAGTTTTAGAGCTTCAAACTAGCTACGCATCCGAAGGTAAGAACTTTAACACTTACCACTAACGTAGGTATTACTACCTGAGTCTGGTCAACTAGGACTATATTTCAAGCCCCCGATTTATCGGTGGGTTGCTGACATTCTCACCTTGCCATTTTCTAGTTAGTTGTAGCATAATGGGGGCGGTTTTTATTTATAATCCCCTCTACATTTCATTATCCCTAAAAAACTCAGTATTTGTGGGTTTCGTAACAATTGTTGATCTATTTATGTGCGCCCCGTAGAACAGGCATCTTGCCTGTCTATCCTTGTCCTCAAACAAATCAGAAGTATTATAATACATATATACTATAAAAATGGGCAAAAAAATTTTTGAAGAGGGAAAGAGGGTTAAGAGTGAAGAGGGGAAGAATCCTGAAAAGAAAACGCGGGACGAAAACCGACATAGTTGTTGACGTTGCTGCTGCGGTAAGCAGAGCGGCAATTCTGAGGGAGATAATACCAAGCGCCGCCACGTAGTACATGAGTTCTACTGTCTTTTATGAGTACGTTTATATTGTTCAAGATGTCGTGATAACGATTATTATTATCTTTCTCGTCCCAGACGCTCCCATCCCCTGGAGCTCCTTCATAATTTTTATGCCATGGATCTAAGCACCATTCCCGTATATTCCCGTGCATATCGTATAAACCAAAGGCATTAGGGGGAAAACTTCTAACAGGGGTTGTTTTCTCTCTATATTCTCTCTTTACTTCCTGCTGATAGATTTCTGTAGCTCTGTAGTTAGCTAAATTGGATGTTAGGGTTTCCCCAAAGTGAAAGGGTGGGTAAACTGGTATTTGATTTGACTTTTTTGCTACTTGGTTGGGAATCGCTCTACAGGTATATTCCCATTCCGCCTCACTGGGTAGTCTGTACTTCTTCCCCGTTAACCTAGATAATCTGGCACAAAATTCCATAGCATCCTGCCATGTTACTCTTTCTACGGGTAGCTCATCCCCTGTAAATCTGGATGGAGCAAGTTTTAACTCTTTTCCTTCCTGGGGTAAAGATGCGATAACCCTCCATTGCGCCTGGGTAATAGGTGTCTGGCTCATAAAGAAAGTAGGAACCTTTACCAAGTGTTGAGGGCCTTCGTCTGGAAATCTCCCTTTTTCATTTTCAGGAGAACCCATCCACAACTCTCCTTGGGGGATAGAAATCATCCTAATCGGCTCTTTACTATTAGGAATTGCTTCATCATAGTAAGAGACGGTAATAGGTTTTCTTGTCTCGATTTGTCCCCTAGAATTTACATAGACGGTTTCGAGATGCTCTGTGTTTAATAGTTGATTGAGTCCTCTTACTGATAGAGCGATGGGTTCAGTTTCCCTAACAGGCACTACAATTGTTGAGATATTTAGGGGTAAATTTAAGCTAATTCCTAATCTGCCCTCAATATCTGGCTTTTCTTGCTGAAATTTGCTAACTAATCCTTCATGTTGGGCAATATTCCCCTGGGCATAGTGAAATAGGATATCGTTGTAGGTCAACAAAGGTTCAAAGCCAGCATCTCTAAGAGGATTCGCCAAAGTTTTTGCCAAAGTTGTCCAATGAAAAGCTTCCCTAACGTCAGTTGTGTGAACACCAGCAGTGAGTTTTTGAGCTAATCTTCTAGCTGCTTCTGTCGGTTGTGTATAAGCTAAAGCAGTTATACTTTCTCGTTCTTTAAGATTTTGAGTGTCAGCATCAAAACCAACAAGACGTTGTTCTAGATATGCAAGCATAAAATTACCCAATTGAGTTAATCGCTCTCTTCCCTTCTGGGCAATCAGTTCTTCTAACAAAAGATTGCGGATGTTTAACTCCATTTCAAACATTTCATAACTAACTTCCTGACACAAGGGAGAAAGCCACAAATGAGCTACCGATACCCAAGGAGCCTCATTCACAAACTCTGCCCAAATTTGGTACAGCAATTCTGGTGTCAAAACAAGGGGAAAGGCTGCATGGCAAGCAAGAGAAAGATACAAGGGATCGTACTTACGGACAAATTCAACTATTTTTCTACCGGCACTCTTAATTTCAGGACTTAGTTCTAATGGCGTGGTTGATGTCATCGCTCCTGTCCCCCTAGGTAACGCCCCTGTAAAAGCGCGATCGCATTGTTGAATCCCCGACGACTTAGGGGAAACATGGGGATCAACTGGGAAATAGCTTCGGCAGAGGTTCCTCGCCAGTATTCATCCGGCATGGGATTGAGCCAAGCCAGATAACGTACTGATTTAGTCAACTGTTCCAGAAATTGCTCGGTCTTTTTAACGCGATCGCTATCATACCAACCCCTAGCAGAGCCAGCATCACTGATAATTAGAGCAGCAGTCCGATGATTTACAGTCGTGAATAGGTTCTTCAGTAACACTGGTTGAAAAAGGGTAGGTTGTTGAAATAGGATATAACTCTGTTCGCTTTCATCATACTCAGAACAGTTCTGAAAATAGTGAACATTGGCTTGTCTAAGTTTGCCATCCCTTTGGGCTGTTTCTATCAGTTGTCTAGAAAGAGGGTGAAAGGGTACCATTGAGCCTTTTTGATCGACTAAAAGCATAAGATCAGCGCGGTTAATACGCTGAGGACGGAGGACAGGGGTGGTCAAAATCCCTTCCTGACTGACTTTGGCGATCGTCCCTTTGATATCTAGTTCTGTGGGAATGCCTTCTCGGATAGGACGGCGTAGAAATCGCCAACATTGTTTCATTTCTCGTTGGGTTAAGGGAAAATAGTCCCGCCGAAAACGATAGGAAACGGAGGGAAGAGGCAAAGAATAGGTGGATTCTGGTACTTTGATAGACTGGGCTATTTCTGCCCTTTCTTCTAGGTTAGATTCTACTTCCGCTTGAACTTTAGCTACAGGATCGGCGGGGATTTCGTAATCTTCTTCTGGAACCTGAGCTACAGGATCGGAGGGGATTTCGTAATCTTCTTCTGGAGCCTGAGCTATAGGAGCGGGGGGAATTTCTTCTGAAACCTGAGCTATAGAATTGGGCGGGATTTCTTCCTCTGCCTCTCTAGAAGGCTTCTCTGGTGGTTTAAATAGATAAGAATAGCCTTTTAAGCGATCGCATATTTTCCCTAATCTTTCTGCTTCTTGGGGGGTTTTTGTCCATAGCAGAGTACAAATTTGCTTTAATTGTTCCGTATCCCCCACCCCAATCCCAGTTTCCATCACTTCTACGATGCTCAAATAGTCATCAATCCCTAATATCCATCCCTGACGACGCAAAGAATAAAATAGATGCAATAGAGGGAAATGTAAGGACTGTTCTTTCATGAATCTAGCAACCTCCAATCCTCTAGACGCTTTAATAAAATCTCTGGATAGGGAATTGGGTTTTTTGAGTTAGGATCTAATTCCCTGAGGACAGCATCTTTATCAGGATCTAGAACCAGCACAGAGTACCAGTCTAATAATTCAGCCGTTGAGATTTTTTTTCCTTTATCTTTGAACTTGCTTCTCAGTTGGCAAAACCTCTCAACAGACAGATCAATTAAATCCTGGTCAGATTGGGGCTGATGTAGTTTAACAATTTCTTTTAATTCGTCTGGTTTAGGAAATTCTATATAATGAAACAGACAGCGACGGAGAAAGGCATCGGGTAAATCCTTTTCATCATTACTGGTCACGAAAATAAGGGGAAGGTGTTCGGCGGTGTGTTCTTTTCCTATTTCCTCAATTCTAAGAATCCCTTGATCCAACTCCCGTAATAAATCGTTAGGAAAGTCAATATCGGCCTTGTCAATTTCATCAATGAGAACCACCATTGGTTTATCAGTGCTCGTAAAAGCTTCCCCCAGGGGTCCATATTGCAAGTAAGCGTTTCCTTTTTCTTCTCCCGATTCATCCCTAGAGGATTGTGCAAATTCTTCTGAGGTATCCAACCGTGCGATCGCTGCATCACGAATGTGGGGGACACTGCTTCCTGCTAATTGTGCATCTTGTAACCGTTTCACTGCATCATAGCGATAAAGTCCATCCCGCGCTATTGTGGTAGATTTGATATCCCAAAATCTAAATTCCCAACCTAATTCGTTAGCAACAGCCTTGGCCAAACGAGTTTTTCCAGAACCAGGTTCTCCCTTGAGCAACAGAGGGCGTTTTCCAATTAAAATAGCCAAATTAACCGCATACTTTAACCTTTCAGAAGGACGATAGGGTTCTTCTTTATTTGCCCTCTCTGTTTCTGTTAGCTCTCGCCCTGTATAGGGTTTTTTACCTTTGCTTTCTAAAAAAGTTTCAATATCAAGCATTTTTGTCTCCTAATTCCCAATTTTAGATAGATTATAAACCAAGTTTTGTTCTCATAAGAGACTCTGTCCATTCCAGATTAAAATTTTTGACAAAGTATCCATAGATAGTTTGATAAACTCTGTGGGGAACACCTTCAGATTCATTAAAAATTGTAGCTGCCTTTCCACAGTCTAGTTTTTGATTATCGCATAGCTCATATCCCCATAGATTTCTAACAGATTCAATCCATTCTGATATATCATTTTGGGAAAAGTTTTCTGTAAATAATCGGCTATCAAAAGGCAAGCAAAACTCTTCATTTTTATACTTATTTTGATAATCTACAAGAAATAGAAATAAATTATTAATGTTTTTACTGTCTGTATCTATCTGTGGAATTTGTTCAATTAATTTCCCCCAAAATTCTGTTAATATATCGCTAATATCTTCGGGTAGCACATTGTCAATATGTGTAAGAACGAAAAGAATACTTTGCTTTTTCTGGATTTCTACAATTTTAAATAGAATTGTTTCTGGGCTACTTTCTTTTTCTAGACATAATTCAGGGGCTATTCTTTGCCAGAGAGTAGTGATATTTAATCCTTGATAGCCTCCCAGTTGTATAGGTATTTTTTTGTAGGTCTTTTGATCATACAATTTTTCTAATAATATTTCAGTGCCGCTCTTTTTCTCTCCACAAATTAGGAATGAACCAATGGTTTGCGATGGTATGCGATCGCTGATTTCTCTGCATTGATTCCTAAAATTAAGAAGTTTTAACGCCTCATATAGTTGATTGTCTCTGATTGTGTTCAATTCAATTGTATTTAATCCTTTTTCTCTATCAATATCCCTGAGGATAGGGCTTTTAAAAAGACTGTCTTCCTCTGAATATTTTTCAATAAATTGTTTTACCCTTTTATATACAAGAGCATTTCTGGATTCGCACTTAGCAATTCCAATATGATCCGATTCTACTGGTAAATATCCCTCCTGCCCATAAACATTGGGGTTAGCACTATTTGCATCAACCACTTTTACTCCCCAAGTATCATTCATTTCGTGAAAAGGAAAAGTTTTTATCCCACATTCTTGAACATTTTGTCGATACCATTCATTCAAATCTCTCAGCCCCGCATTATGGGATTTTAGTTCTTCTACTGACAATGATACGCCTAATAACTTTTTTGCTAATTGCGCTAAAGGGGACCCCTGATGAGGAGTAGCTAAAAAGACAACTCCTTTTACTTGCTCCAGAATTGCAAGCCTTTCATCCTTGGCCACTCTCAGCATCTGCTTAACTACTAACCCTCCCAAGCTGTGGGAAACAAACCAAAGAGGTTTTTGTTCGAGGTTCTCAGCCTGAAGATAGCCTAATAAATTCCTTGCTATATCGTAGCGATGATTGTCATGCCCTTTTTCTAAAAAAAACTTTTTGGAATTATACCCGAACAGCCATACCTTAAATCCAGGTAGAGCATCCGCTAACCACCCAGGCCAAAAATTATACTCATTCCAATGGGTGTCCCCTGGTTTCTGGCAGTGCCAAGTCAGTAACCCATCTCCACCCAATCCATGGATGAAAACAATGTTAGCTTTTATTTCTTCGTTCTTACCAATAGGAATCTGTATCAAACCCGTAACCCTATCGTTTTGCGACATTATTACTCCAACGCTCCTAAATTCTCACATAATACTTATAGCTGTTTTACAGACTATTTGTCAAAATCCCTTGGGCGTTCTCCTGAGACTGAGAGCAAAGGCCAACTATTCAGATAGAGAGATAAATCTAGGATGTGTATAGTTTATATGCACTATAAAAATGAGTTAAGAGTGAAGAGAGGAAGAATCCTGAGTAGAACAGGCATCTTGCCTGTCTATTCTTGTCCTCAAACAAATCAGAAGTATTATAATACATATATACTATAAAAATGGGCAAAAAAATTTTTGAAGAGGGAAAGAGGGTTAAAAGTGAAGAGGGGAAGAATCCTGAGTAGAACAGGCATCTTGCCTGTCTATTCTTGTCCTCAAACAAATCAGAAGTATTATAATACATATATACTATAAAAATGGGCAAAAAAATTTTTGAAGAGGGAAAGAGGGTTAAAAGTGAAGAGGGGAAGAATCCTGAGTAGAACAGGCATCTTGCCTGTCTATTCTTGTCCTCAAACAA
>JBBAUO010000011.1:0-86889 GCA_040398185.1 Microcystaceae cyanobacterium
TGGAGAGTGGTAGCGGGTTATGATGCCATTGATAGAGAACTAGCCCCAGTTCCCTCAGAATTTACAGGTAATAACCTCCCAGTCGAAAGAGTACGTTGGGAAGATGCCCAAGAATTTTGTCAGCGTTTATCTCTTAAGACGGGTAAAAAATACCACCTCCCCAGTGAAGCCCAGTGGGAATATGCCTGTCGTGCGGGAACAACCACCCCCTTTCACTTTGGGGAGATAATTACCACCGATTTAGCCAATTACAACGGAGAATACACCTACAACAATAGTCCCAAAGAGGAGTATCGCCAACGAACGACAGAGGTGGAACGTTTTCCTGCTAATGCTTGGGGACTAAACGATATGCACGGCAATGTCTGGGAGTGGTGCGCCGATGATTGGCACGAGGATTATACTGATGCTCCTAGCGATGGCAGTCCTTGGCTAAAAAACGCCAAAAATAATGAAAATAAGTCATATAAACCAGTGAGGGGCGGCTCTTTTGTTTTCAATGCCAGAAACTGCCGTTCTGCTTCGCGTCTCGGTGTGCGCGACTTCTTCTTAGACGACTTCGTTGGGTTTCGGGTATGTTGCGTGGTGCCGAGGATTCTTCTTAGTTCTTAGCCGCGATAATTAGGTCGTTATCCTTAAGGTTATATGCCATAATAATACGTGGTAGCCCACTCGATCAACCCATTCGTTTTAGACACGATCTAAACTGATTTTCTAGGCTCACCTTACTTATGACTTTACTTATGACTCAGTGGACAGGAAAAACTCGTGGTAAGTTTCGTGAAATATTAATCAGAAAATTTCTTAATCAAGAGCAAATCCGAATTTGGCTTGATCAAGAGTGTGAGATTTCTCAAATTCAGCTTGCTGAGATTGGAGGAGATACTTACGCGGGATGGGTATATAGTTTATTGTCGAAAGCTAATGCAGAAGGATGGATTAATAAAATATTTGTACGTTTTTGCTATACAAATGAAGATAGAAACAAGATTAGTCAGCTTATTGAAATAGTTCAAGAACTTGGAGATAGAGAGCTAGACAAAGAAGTAAATAAAATCCTTAATAATTATCCCTCAGAGAAAAAAACATCCGAAAGTAGAGATATGATAGAAAGTCATCAAGAAAGAAAATACCGAGCCGTTATCCTAACAGCTTTACCCGTAGAATTTAAGGCTGTTAAATCATTTCTAACTGAAATTGTTGAGAAAATTCATCCTGAAACCAAAAATATATATAAATTAGGAAAGTTTAACGCTGGCGGAAAAGTGTGGGAAGTTGGACTGGCTGAAATTGGTGCTGGAAAAGCTGTTGCAGCCGGAGAAACAGAACGAGCGATCGCCTTTTTCAAGCCCCAAGTTATTTTATTTGTCGGGATTGCAGGAGGGATAAAAGATGTTCGTATTGGTGATGTGGTTGCGGGTACAAAAGTCTATGGATACGAATCTGGAAAAGCCGAACAAGAAAAATTTAAACCCCGTCCAGAATTAGGGCAAGGCTCCTATGACTTAGTAGAGAGAGCTAAAGAAGAGCGGAGAGAAGAAAACTGGTTACAACGAATACCTAATGCTCAAGAGCCTCAACCGGAAGCATTTATTGGGGCGATCGCTGCGGGAGAGAAAGTTGTAGCTTCTACCCAATCTGATGTGTGTCAATTTCTGAAAAATAATTACAGTGATGCCCTCGCGGTAGAAATGGAGGGCTATGGTTTTTTAAAAGCCGCCTACGCCAACCAAACTCGGGTTTCTGCCTTAGTTATTAGGGGGATTTCTGACCTAATCGACCATAAAAATGACACCATTGAGCAGGAACCAGAAAAGATTCGGCAACAAAAAGCTTCTCTTCATGCCAGTGCTTTTGCCTTTGAAATTTTGGCTAAATTTGATCCATTATCTGGCTTCACTGGTTCACAACCTCCTCCACAACAGGAAATCAAACCCACTTGGGATATTCCCTCACCAAAGCCCGAAAATGGTCATCCTGGGTATCTTCTTATCGCCTTAGATCCCATTGATGATGAAAACAATGTTGCTTTTACTGCTGAACTGCACCAACCCAATTCTGTCCCTAAAACTGATCTCCTTCCCCTCCCCCTTGAAGATATAGAGTACGAAGTCGCTGAGTTTATCCACTTCCCCCCTCTACAACCCTGTATCTACGAAGCTGCTTTCATTAGTGCCATCCTAGAGCGTTTTGAGTTCGAGACAGCCACTATTGAACAAAAATCACGCTTTTTAGGTTTTGATAGACGGTGGCTCATTACCCGCTCTCAGGGAGCTAATTGGGGCTATACCGAATCCCTGAGTCAGGATATAGGGCTAGAAATGGTAGCGATTCCCGAGGGGAGTTTCTTGATGGGATCTCCTAAGGGTGAGCCAGAAAGTGATAATAGTGAACGTCCTCAACACGAAGTCCGCCTCCAGCCCTTTTATTTAGGACGTTACCCCATTACCCAAGCCCAGTGGAGGATAGTGGCAGGGTATGAGCGCGTTGCTCGGGAACTAGATCTAGAGCCCTCCAGATTTAAGCGGGATAACCGCCCCGTGGAAAACATCAGATGGCAGGATGCTGAAGAATTTTGCCGACGTTTATCTGCCAAAACAGGCAAAGATTATCGTCTCCCAAGTGAAGCCCAGTGGGAGTACACCTGTCGTGCAGGGACAACTACCCCCTTCCATTTTGGGAAAATAATTACTACTGACTTAGCTAACTATAACGGTAACTATAGCTATAACGATAGTCCAAAAGGAAAGTATAGAGAACAAACAACAGAGGTAGGCAGTTTCCTCGCTAATGCTTGGGGACTCTGTGATATGCACGGCAATGTCTGGGAGTGGTGCGCCGATGATTGGCATGGGGATTACACTGGCGCTCCTAGCGATGGTAGTGCTTGGCTAGAAAACGACAAAAGTGACCAAAATAAGGCAGATAAGCTACTGCGGGGCGGCTCGTGGAACTAAGGTTCTAGGAACTGCCGCTCTGCTTCGCGTAACCTTAATACTCGCGGCAACGCCTTCGACTACGTCGTGGGGTTTCGGGTATGTTGCGTGGTGCCGAGCGCTCTTGTTCGCTCTTAATTTCTTAGCCCCTTAGTGTTACAATCTAAGGTGGTTTCCCAACAATTTTAAATGATTTTGACTGGTCATCATGACGACAGCTTTAGATTTATCTCAAGAACAGTGGTCATCTTACTCTTTAGCTACAACTCGAACCATCAAAGCCGATCAGGAGCGATGGGAGCGTGGTTGGCAATTAGCTGGTGATTTAGCTCATCTCTTACGGGAACGTTTTGGCGCAACCCGAGTCGCCGTTTTTGGTTCTTTAATCTCTCCTAATTGGTTTGACGCTCATTCAGATATTGACTTGGTTGTTTGGGGCATTCCTCCTGCACGATTCTATCAGGCTGTCGCTGCGGTTACAGCTATTAGTAATGAGTTTGAAGTCGATCTTGTGGATGGGGATATGCCGCCACCTTATTTATCTAAAACTCTTCAAGAGGAAGCGATCTCTATTTGAACTCGATAACCAGATTCAAATTTTATGAACCCAAAGCTTTTAAAGTTAGCTCAAGAAATTAAGACAGAGATTGCACAAATTGAAAACTCTATTCAACGCTCCTCTCTAGGTTGGCAGTATTATCTGGATAGTAGCGATTAGCTTTACCTCGATAGCATAGCTTTAGGATTATATAACTTTTACCCCATGTCCAACGCCTCAGCCACTTCTACCAGACGCTTTGTTATTAGCCGCAAAACCTATCAAGGTCAATACTTTACCGAGCAGCTAGACGAAACAACCTCCCTTGACCTGATGTTAATTCCTGGGGGTACTTTCTGGATGGGACAAACCGAATCAGAGCGCGAAGAGTTAATTAAGCTACTAGGGGAGGAAGATTCTCAAAAGTATTGCATCTCGGAATTACCTATACACCAAGTAACAGTACCCACCTTCGCTCTGGGTAAGTATCCCATTACCCAAGCCCAGTGGCGGGCTGTAGCAGCTTACCCCGTTGCTGAAAGAGAACTAAAACCTAATCCCTCCCATTTCTCAGGAGATAATCGTCCTGTGGAAAAAGTAAGTTGGGATGATGCTACCGAGTTTTGTCTGCGTCTTGGGGCAAAAACAGGGCGCACTTACCGCCTACCGAGCGAAGCTGAATGGGAGTACGCTTGTCGTGCAGGAACTACTACCCCCTTCCACTATGGAGAAACCCTCAGCGACGACTTGGCTAACTACTCCGCTCAAGATACAGGGATTGAAGGTAAAGGAACCTACGGCCGTGGCATACAAGGGAAATATCGTCAAGAAACTACGGAAGTTGGGTTATTTCCTCCTAACCCCTTCGGACTTTACGATATGCACGGCAATATCTTGGAATGGTGCGCCGATGACTGGCATGATGATTACACTGGCGCTCCTAGGGATGGTAGTGTTTGGCTAAAAAACGCCAAAAATAACCAAAATATAGTATATAAGCTGCTGCGGGGCGGCTCGTGGTACAACTATCCTCGTCTCTGCCGATCTGCTTCGCGTGTATACGGTCCGAGCGATAGCTTCGCTATCACCGTTGGGTTTCGAGTATGTTGCGTGGTGCCGATCGCTCTTCTTGGCTCTTAATTTCTTAATCCCTTAGCCCTCCGCGAAAAATTCAAATCGCCTAAATGCAGGAGTAAAATAATTAGTACACTTGCTCTAAATCCTCAAATAAAATAAAGGCAGGGGGAGATTAGTTGTTTTTTATATAGATATATTTCTACTATTAACATAGATTAAATGCAATACCAACATAATTGGTAAGCTGTAGCAATTAATACAACTTGCTGCACCCTATCTAGGTCAAGATAATTCTTGGGTGGTGTGTATTCAGGAGAAAAATCCATGAAAAGAAGACCTACTTTAATTTTCCTAACCAGTATATTAGTATCTGTACTACTATCCCTAGGGCTTAATTTGACAAAAGTTTCCTCCCAATCTAGCACTGGCTTAACAGTATCGGCTGCCGCTAGTTTAGGTGAAGCCCTAAAGGAGATAAAAACAATTTACGAAAAAACTCAACCCAATGTAAATATCACCTACAACTTTGGTTCTTCTGGTTCCCTACAACAACAGATAGAACAAGGTGCCCCCGTTGATGTGTTTATTTCTGCTGCTCCTAAACAAATGGATGCACTACAGTCTAAGGATTTATTACTTTCTGGAACACGCAAGGATCTATTAACGAATCAAATGGTCTTAATTACACCTAAAAGTATTACAGGGATAACAGGATTTAAAGACCTGACCAAACCCCAAGTTAAACGCATTGCTTTAGGCGAGCCGAAAAGCGTCCCTGCGGGTCAATATGGAGAAGAAACTCTAAAATTTAATGGTATTTTGGAACAGATAAAATCCAAACTTGTCTATGCTAAAGATGTGCGCCAAGTCTTGACCTATGTGGAGTCAGGAAATATGGATGCAGGGTTAGTTTATATTACCGATGCTAAGAGTTCTAATCAAGTTAAAGTTGCGGCTACCGCGTCGCCTGGCGCCCATATACCGATTGTTTATCCCGTTGGGGTACTTAGGGATACTAAACAGGTAAATGCTGCTAAGGATTTTGTGCGATTTCTCTCTAGTAATTCTGCCAAAGCCGTCTTTACTAAATACGGTTTTGGAATTGCCAAAAAGTAACTCTATGCCCCAAGACCTCTCTCCCCTTTGGATTTCCCTAAAAATTGCATTTTTAGCCACGATTATCGCTTTTTTTGCTGGTACCTTGGCCGCATACCTAATGTATAGTTATCGGGGTAAAGGTAAGGGAATAATCGACGGTGTTTTCACCCTTCCCCTCGTTCTTCCGCCTACGGTGGTTGGCTTCTTGTTATTACTTTTGTTAGGCAGAAATAGTCCCCTAGGACAAGTTTTAATAGAAGCAGGAATGGGTGTTATTTTTACTTGGCAGGGTGCCGTGATTGCCGCGACGGTGGTAGCATTTCCGTTAATGTATAAGACGGTATTGGGGGCGTTTGAACAGGTAAATTTAGACCTTATCAATGCTGCTCGTACCCTAGGGGCGAGGAATAGCCGCATCTTTTGGCAAATCCTCTTACCTTTGGCCTGGAGAGGGGTAGTAGCAGGGACAATTTTAGCCTTTGCCCGGGCTTTAGGGGAATTTGGGGCAACTCTAATGTTAGCAGGTAACATCCCAGGCAAAACTCAAACAATGCCCATTGCTATTTTTTTCGCATCAGAAGGGGGAAATATGCAGGAAGCATTGGCCTGGGTGTTGCTGATGATTGCTATTGCTTTGGGCTCTATTTCCGCCATTAACCACTATTCTAGTTCTCAATCTAGTTACCTCAGTTGGTGGTCATCTCTGGTGGGTTATTGGGTGATGAATCGTCAAGGAACAGAAAATATATTTCCCCCAACTCTAGAAAAAGGGCTCTGGATTGATATCAAAAAATCCCTATCTGGTTTTAGTTTGGATGTGGCATTTACCAGTGATAATAGTCCCTTGGGGCTACTAGGTGCTTCAGGTGCAGGCAAAAGTATGACCCTACGTTGTATCGCAGGATTAGAAACACCCAATACAGGGCAAATTATTTTAAATGGACGGGTTTTATTTGATTCAGATAAAGGTATTAACTTATCTTGTCGTCAACGTCGTGTTGGGGTTGTTTTTCAAAATTACGCCCTTTTCCCTCACCTCACCCTTGCCCAAAATATTGCTTTTGGGTTGCAAAATATTTCCAAAAAAGAGCGGCAGCAACGTATTCAGTATTTTATTAATTTGGTAGAATTAGGCGGATTAGAAAACCGTTATCCCTATCAACTTTCAGGGGGACAACAACAACGGGTAGCACTATCTAGAGCCTTGGCTATTCAACCGGAAGTTTTACTATTTGATGAACCGCTTTCCGCCTTGGATACCTATCTTCGTCATCGGATAGAGCAACTATTAATAAATGTTTTAGCAGACTATCAAGGAGTATCTCTTTTTGTTACTCATAAATTAGAGGAAGCTTATCGAATTTGTCAAAATCTATTAATATTTTCGGAAGGTAATATTGTAGCCAGAGGTAAAAAAGAAGATATTTTTGAGCATCCACCAACCTATGAAGCAGCCCAGGTAACAGAGTGTAAAAACTTTTCCCGCGCTGAAGCAATTGATCCCCAAACAATTAAGGCACTGGATTGGAATTGTGAATTAAAAGTGGTGCAATCTATTCCCTCTCACCTTTGCTATGTAGGGATTCGTGCCCATCATTTACAGTTTTTAGAAACGTCAGAACATGAGAATACTTTTCCCTGCTGGTTGGTGAGTATTAGTGAAACACAGCACCGAGTAACTTTATATCTTAAACTACACCAAAGTCCTGAAAATATAAAAGACTATGATCTCCAGGCAGAAGTTTACAGAGAGAAATGGAATAACTTAAAAAATAATCCTTTCCCTTGGTACGTTTGTCTAGATAGCTTTAAGCTGATTTTAATAGAAAAATAAACTTTTTTATATTTAGTAAGTCACCACAAAACTGGGGATCAGTAGAGCAGTTTCTTGGGTATTTGCAAGAGATAGGCTGTTAGTTTCACGTATCTAGAGCGATCGCTCCTGGTAATGGTAGGGGATAGTCCTTATGTGGTATTATCGTACTAACACCCAAGAAAAGCGATCGCTCCTTGAGGAGAAGATGGTAGAGAACAGGACTGATTTCGACAACCCATGGAAGGAAGCCATATCCCTTTATTTCCGACCCTTTATGAAATTCTTCTTCCCCCAAATAGAAGAAGAGATAGATTGGGAGAGGGGTTACGAGTTCCTAGATCAGGAGTTTCAGCAAGTAGTGAGGGAAGCCGAGACGGGGAAGGCTTACACCGATAAACTGATTAAGGTCTGGCGGAAAAATGGTACAGAGATATGGGTATTAGTGCACGTCGAGGTACAAAGCCAAGTACAGGAAGAGTTCCCCGAAAGGATGTACATCTACAATTACCGCATCTACGATAGGTATAGGAAACCCGTAGTCAGCCTTGCCATCCTTGCGGATGAAAGGGAAACGTGGAGGCCAGACAGATACCGTGAGGAACTGTGGGGATGGCATATAGAGATGGGATTTCCTACCGTTAAGCTCTTGGACTATCGGGAGAGTATAGAAGCCTTAGAGGAAAACAGCAATCCCTTTGCTGTAATCGTAGCAGCCTACCTAACCACCCAGGAGACGAGAGGGGATGGAACCAGTCGGTACGAGGGCAAATTAAGGATAGCCAAAAGCCTTGACCGAAGAGGTTACGGTAGGCAGGATATACTAGAGTTGTTTCGTCTAATTGATTGGATGGTCAATTTGCCCGAAGCGGCCGAACAGGAGTTCAAGAGGGAAATCCAACATTTTGAGGAGGAAAATCAGATGCCCTACATTACCAGTGTGGAAAGGTTAGCTCGTCAGGAAGGTCTTCAGCAGGGGATTTCTCAGGGGATTTCTCAGGGGATTTCTCAGGGAATAGCCGAGGGGATAATCCAGAAAGGAAGGGAGGATGTTATTGAGGTGCTAGAGGTAAGATTTCGAGAAGTCCCTACCGAGGTAATCCAGGGGGTCAATGAGATAGAAGATCCCGCCCTCTTAAAGACGTTGTTAAGAGAAGCGATCGCCCTAGGGTCAGTGGAGCAGTTTCTTGGGTACTTGCAAGGGATAGGCTCTTAGTTTCATGTATCAAGAGCGATCGCCCTTGGTAATGGTAGAGAGTAGCCCTTGTATGGTATTATCGTACTAATATCCAAAAAAAGCGATCGCTCCTTGAGGAGAAAATGGTAGAGAACAGAAGTGATTTCGACAACCCGTGGAAGGAAGCCATATCCTTATACTTCCGACCCTTTATGAAATTCTTCTTCCCCCAAATAGAAGAGGAGATAGATTGGGAAAGGGGTTACGAGTTCCTAGATCAGGAATTTCAGCAAGTAGTGAGGGAAGCCGAGACGGGGAAGGCTTACACCGATAAACTGATTAAGGTCTGGCGGAAAAATGGTACAGAGATATGGGTATTAGTGCACGTCGAGGTACAAAGCCAAGTACAGGAAGAGTTCCCCGAAAGGATGTACATCTACAATTACCGCATCTACGATAGGTATAGGAAACCCGTAGTCAGCCTGGCCATTCTTGCCGATGAAAGGGAAGCGTGGCGACCAGACAGATACCGCGAAGAACTGTGGGGGTGGTATGTAGAGATGGGATTCCCCACCGTAAAGCTCTTAGACTATAGGGAAAGGATGGGGGAACTAGAGGCAAGCAGTAATCCCTTTGCTGTAATCGTAGCAGCCCACCTAACCACCCAAGAGACGAGAAGGGATGGAACCCGTCGGTACGAAGGAAAATTAAGGATAGCCAAAAGTCTTTACCGAAGGGGTTATGGTAGACAGGATATACTAGAGTTGTTTCGGTTAATTGATTGGATGGTTAATTTACCCGAAGCAGCCGAACAGGAGTTTAAGAAAGAAATCCAAGATTTTGAGGAGGAAAATCAGATGCCCTACATTACCAGTGTGGAGAGGTTAGCTCGTCAGGAAGGTCTTCAGCAGGGGATTTCCCAGGGGATTTCCCAGGGGATTTCCCAAGGGATTTCCCAGGGAATGGCCGAAGGGATAATCCAGCAGAGGAGAGCGGATGTCATAGAGGTACTAGAGGTAAGATTCCAAGAAGTACCGACCGAGGTAATCCAGAAGGTCAATGGGATAGAAGACCCCGCCCTCTTAAAGACCTTATTGAGAGAAGCGATCGCCCTTGGGTCAATAGAGCAGTTTCTTGGGTACTTGCAAGAGATAGGCTAAAGTTTCACGTATCTAAAGCGATCGCCCTTGGTAATGGTAGGGAGTAACTCTTTGATGGTATTATCGTACTACTCTCTGAGAGAAGCGATCGCCCTTGGGTCAGTGGAGCAGTTTCTTGGATACTTGCAAGGGATAGGCTCTTAATTTCACGTATCTAAAGCGATCGCTAAAAAAATGGAGCGGAGTATTACCCCTCGGTGACAAGTATCGAAAACCCAGAACTCGCATGGCTTCGCCGAAAATTACCTCTTCACAATTGTTCACAAAATCTTGTAAGCCTATATGTTATACCCTCTCAAGTCTTGACGCGAGAGAAGAGTACCACCCCATCCCACCCACCCCACCCCAAATCCTCCCCACCAACCATCCAACCATCCAACGCGCACGCGATAGTACATTAGTACGGGAAGGTTATTAATATTAATGGGTTCTGTAGTATGATATGCTACTTCGTCTAGCTCCAACCATCGTCCTCCTTTTTTCCAACCTACGCGATCTCCAAAACGATCCCATATTTCCTCATTATATCTTTCTGTACCCCCAAGGTCACGGTAAAATTTCGCCTGTCCCTTGATGCCGAATTGCTGGTTACTGTATTGCATCCAGAGTCGGTCGATTTCATTAATTACATCTAGGGATACCCCTCTAAAAAGATCATAGAAGTCATCATAATTTTCTATGACCATCCATTGGTACATAATTAAGGCAGTTTCGTAGTCGGCTTTTTTCCAATCCTTTTGCCGTAGGTACTCCTCTAACTTTTGATAGATTTGTTCTTGATTTGCCATCAAATATTCTTTCTCTTTTCTGAGTTCCTTTTCATAAGCGGGATCGGCCTCTGAATTGTATTGAACCGAGATCATCTTGCTGAATTGTTCCCTAAAGCGATCTCGGTTTTCTTTATCCGCAAAAGCGAGGCGGAAAATCTCTCTCCATCTTTCCTCATTTCGGTTCTCTTTATTTGCCCAGAGGTAGTTCAACAGGTTATAGGCTTGTCGCTGTAATAATAACAGTTCTTGCTCATGGAGAGGCAAATGTATACTTGAAATAGTTTTAGGTAGGATAGGAGAGACACAATAGAGTCTATTTTCCACTTCCCTCTCAGAACTCTCTTCAATTAAACCTAGATTTATTCCCTTTTCGATCTGCTCCTCTTTTCCCCTGCAAACCTCTACAAGGATGTTTTTAGGGACTGGTATCCTGTAAACTAATCCATAGCCTAAAACATCTTCTAATTCAGTATCTTTCTTGATTTGGTCGTATAGCTCCCTCCAGATAATACTCTCTTTTTTATTCGGGTCTTTTTCGTATTCCTCTAACTCTTTTTTGGCTGCTTCCGAAGATTTTCCTAAAACCGTATTCAGTTTCTCTAAAAGGCGGGGATTGCCTTGGGCAACTTCTATGGCTCTCTGTCTCAGTTCTGGGGCTATTCTATCAGGGTTAAAGTTTTCTAATCTCCTCAAGAACTTTTCCAAGTCTGTTCTCCGCAGGGGATCTAGACCTTGGGAATAGAAGTAGGGGAGTAGACAATTATCTTGATCAAACTTGTCGTAGCGACAGGTGATGATTATTTTATGTCGGGTGTTGAGAACTGCTCTGATTGCCGCCTGTAGGACTCTTGCGGGTTCAGTTCTTATTTTATAACTGCCATCCTCCTGCGGCTCTAAGTTCCACTCAAAATCATCAAAGATGAGAAGCAGTAGTTTACCCCTATCTGATAACTTGTCGAAGACAATTTTAAGACTCGTCTCTAGATTATCTTCTCCTGATTCCTTGAGATAGGGGAGCAGGTCTGGTTCACTACTGATGCTGGTTGAACTTTTGAGCTTATTGAAAAGAGCTTTTTCATCTAAAGGGGCTACCCCCTTCTTCCAATCGGACCAGAAGATCCTCTCATGGTCTGGAAGACGATCAAAGGAGAGCCTAGAGGCTATGCTGCTTTTTCCCAAGCCACCTCCTCCATGAATGATGACCCCTACCTTATCGGGATCGTTTTTCAGGGCGTAGAGGCAGTTCTGTAGCTGACGGCGACGACCGATGAAGTTAGCTCTGGTCATCTCTTTGAACTTGCCCACCCCATCTAAAACTTTGACGGTTGTGGGTGTAGGGGTGAATTTTAACCCTGTTCTTACTAGGGGATAGGATATTAGCTGTTGGTTGGCTAAGTGTACCCCTACCCCTAACAAGGAGTCGGTTGGAGTTTGTTTATGTTGTTGATGAATCTCTCTCAGGGTATCTTGTAGAGTATTACCGGAGGCTAACTGGCGGTAAAGGTTTGTCAGTATGGTTTCGCTTTTGTCCCCATCAAGGGTAATGACGGCCTCCAATCCTTTTCCTATTAACTCTTCTGCTATTGTCGCCGCACTTTTCCGATTCCCATATCTATCGCTGCCACAGAGAATGACGAGTCTAGGCGAGGCTTTTTTAATTGCCCTAAATATATCTTCGGCAGTGCTATTAACTCGGTTGCCATATTCGTCTTCGGTTATTAAGTATCCTTGCTTGTCCCCAGTTTCGTAAACCCCGAAAAGGTGCAAAATATCTAAATCTGACTTGTATTCATCTAAAGTTAGTTTCAATTCTTCTAAACAACCGCTTTCCTCCACGTTGGTGTAGATAGGACGGCGGTAGATAGCTTCTAGGATAGTCCTTTCCTGTTCTTCGTACCGTACCTGTCCCTCGATCTCCTTCGGCTCCGGGGCCATGAATACCACTTTTAAGGCTCTGTCCTTGGGGGGAGCGATCGCTCCTAGGGTTTTCCCGTACTCCTTAAAGGTATACCAGTCAGTATTTTTGGCGATCTCTCCAAGGTCTAGACTAGCGGCTCCCGTTGTATCTTGCCTCTCCGATTCTCCGCCAGTGTTATCTTCGCCTAAAATGCCAGCAAACTCTTTTTTAACCACTACTAGGGCGGGGCTCTTGGGCTTATCGTCTACTATCACCCGAATGAACTCCTCGATCATGCCCTCGGCTTCAAAGTCTTGGATTAGGGCAAAGACCTTATATTTATAGGCATTTCCTCTGGCGATCGCGCTAGATTGTACTTCCATCCGTACAGTCAGAAGATACCATAGGTTGTCTGGATCGGGATAAGCACCGACGATTCCCTCTGTCAAGATTCCTTTCTGTGGTCCTGTCAGTTTTAATGGTTCACTCATCTACTACCTTCTTGATAACTCTACGGAGGAGAGTGGGGATTACTTGTAAAGCACGGACGGTTTCTCTGCTGACTGTTCTGGGCATGGGGGTTAACAGATTTTCCTGCACCCAGTTTAACTTAAGATTTTGAGCGTGGGAAACCTATTTTAAACAAAATTCTTAGGGATAATTTAGTCTCGCAATCAATTCATTCAGAGGATGAGGTACAGGCCAAGATAGCCTACATCATGGTACTTTGGGTAATGTCGCCATTTCAGGTAAGCTAAAAGCAAAAAGAATCCTTTACCCTAGGAGGGACAGAATTGGTTACTCGCGTTATTATCGTGCGTCATGGACAAAGTAGCTACAACGCCCTACAAAAAATACAAGGACGCTGTGATGAGTCTGTTTTAACCGAAAAAGGCATCTCTGATGCTGAAAGCGTGGGACAGGTGCTGAAAAACATCACTTTAGATGGTATTTACTCTAGTCCTTTACAACGGGCTAAGGCTACTGCTGTAGTTATTCAGTCGGCTTGGGAGCATCCCCCGGAAATTACAGTTTCAGAGCAACTTATGGAGGTAGATTTGCCCCTATGGGAAAATTTAGTCAAAAGTGAGGTTAAAGAGCGTTTTCCTGAAGAATACAAAACCTGGCAAACTCATCCGCAGCAGTTCAAGATGATTCTTGAGGGTGGACGAGAACATTATCCCGTGTTATCTCTTTACGAACAAGCTCGGCAATTCTGGCAAGCAACCCTTACAAAACACCAGGGTAAAACTATTTTAATCGTTGCCCACAATGGTATTAATCGCTGTTTGATTTTGAGTGCTATTGGTATAAGTCCCGACTATTATCATGCCATTCAACAGTCAAATTGTTGTATTAATATTTTGAATTTTGTAGGGGATTTAGGGGATGCGGTGCAATTAGAATCCCTCAACCAAACTGCCCATCTAGGGATGCCTTTACCCCCACCTCGCCCTGATCACCAGTCCCTGCGTTTATTACTGGTTAGACATGGAGAAACCCAATGGAATCGGGAATCAAGATTTCAAGGTATTCGAGATATTCCCCTCAATGAAAATGGTCAGCGACAAGCTCAAAAAGCTGCGGACTTTCTTAAGGATATCCCCATAGATTTTGCTATTAGTAGCCCCCTACTACGTCCCAAAGAAACGGCGGAAATTATTCTGCAATATCATCTTGGTATTGATTTAGAATTAGTCCCCGATTTGATGGAAATTTGTCACGGACTTTGGGAAGGAAAATTAGAGTCCGAGATCGAAAAAGACTTTCCTGGACTCCTGCAAGCTTGGAAAGATACGCCAGAAAAAGTACAAATGCCCGAGGGGGAAAACTTACAACAGGTTTGGGATAGAGCGATCGCCGCCTGGGATAAGATAGTAGAAAAGTATGCGAATCCCCAAGCACCGTTAACGGTTATAGTCGTTGCCCATGACGCGATTAATAAGGTAATTTTGTGTCACCTAATGGGATTAAAACCAGACAATATCTGGAATATCAAACAAGGTAACGGAGCGGTAAGCGTGATTGACTACGCTAAAAATACTGAGACTAAACCCGTCCTCCAGGCTATTAACCTAACTTTCCATCTAGGTGCTGGAGTTTTAGATACAACGGCCGCAGGAGCCCTGTAAGATCCTTTGGGGTGAGGTGGTTTAGGGTAAAAATAAGTTAAGCTAAACTCGAACCCCCTTCCCTACTATAGTTGTGAATCTTGCTAAGACATTCCAATACCTAGAGCCGAAAACTAGCCGAAATTTATTAGTCCTGTTTATCACGGGGTTATCATTTTGGATTAGTCTTACCCTCTTAGTACCAACTCTGCCCACTTATATTGCCGATGTTGGCGGTACAAAACGGGATGTGGGGCTAGTGATGGGTTCCTTTGCCATTGGCTTGTTAGCCTGTCGAACATGGCTGGGAAAATTAGCAGATCAGCGTGGACGTAAGATAGTCTTGATCCTAGGTACCATTGTCGCGGCTATTGCCCCCCTAGGCTATTTGGCGGTAGATAGTATCCCCCTGTTAATAGTTACCCGTGCCTTCCATGGCATTAGCATAGCGGCTTTTACCACAGGCTATAGTGCCTTGGTGGTGGATTTATCCCCTGCTAAACATCGGGGAGAGTTGATTGGTTATATGAGTTTGGCGGTGCCCATAGGTATGGCACTAGGTCCTGCTTTAGGGAGCTTTTTACAGGAATACGGGAGTTATCAGGCACTCTTTTTAGTATCTAGTCTGGCGGGAATGTTAGCCTTAATTTTAGCCAATCTAGTCCGAGAGGAGCAAGAGAGTGCGGAGGATTTATTGGCTAATTCCCCAGTTTTCCCTCGGCATTTACGCGGTTTTTGGGAACTACTGACGGCACCTCCCCTATTGGTGATAACTCTAATTCTCTTTTTGGTAGGATCTCTGTTTGGTGGATTAGTGACGTTTTTACCCCTTTATATCCGCGAGAGTCAATTACAAATTAGCGCGGGATTATTCTACACCTGCGCGGCTCTGGCGAGTTTTACGGGACGCATCCTTTCCGGTCGAGCTTCTGATCTCTATGGGAGAGGGATTTTTGTCACAGGAAGTCTTGTTTCCTATGGACTAGCGATGCTGATTTTAGCTACTTCCCAAAGCGAGCAGGGTATTATTTTGGCCGCCCTATTAGAAGGTGCAGGGGGGGGAATTTTAATACCATTATTAATGACTTTAATTGCCGATCGCTCCTATCCCCATGAGAGGGGGAAGGTTTTTGCTATCTGTCTTGGGGGTTTTGATGTAGGTATGGCCCTATCAGGTCCTATTTTAGGGTTTTTGGATATTAATTACCAAATTATGTTTGGTTTTGCCTCTAGTTTTGCTCTAATTGCTCTAGTAATCTTTTTTACCGCTTCTAATCCGACGGTACGTTCTTCTACTAGGTTTGCCCTAGGTTTGGGTAAAGATAAATATGCTCTAGATCAATCTAAACCTCCTGAATTGTTGTGATTAACGAAAAGCGATCGCCAAAAGGGATAATACAACTACAACTAAAGCCACCGATATAAAATAATTATCCTTGCTATTGACAGGACCTAATTCAGCCGGGGATTTTACCAAGGGTTTAGCGCGATAACTTCCTTTTTGATATTGGGGCTTGCTTTCGGGTAATTTTTCTAAATCAGGAATTTTGGTAGTCCAGTCTTCAGGACGTTTTAATTGGGGAGCTTCCAGAATATACAGTAGTTGTTGGGCTTGCTTACGAATCTCTAGATTAGGAAATTGGGCTAATTCCCGACACAACTCTAAGGCTAGTTTACTTTCTCCCATACCCTCATAGGCACTAACGAGCCAAATTCCCGCCTCTGCTGCTTTAGGGGAATACAACCCCACGGTTTGGCGGGCCTGCTGTAGTTTTTCTATACTTAGGCGATAGGCCCCCTTTTCAAAGGCGGAAATACCTAAATCGTAGAGTTGTTGAAATTCATTTTTTGTATCCATCTAAATCACCATTTTAGCTAACCAGTCAATTAAATTATCTAACTGTTGTTCGGGTTTGATAATCCCTAAACCTCTAACAGTTACCTTGCGGGGACTGTAAACAAAACGCGATCGCAGATGGGGGGGTAAGTTTTCCTGTAATAGTTTCCAAGCTGGCTCCTGCATGGGGGTTTCTAAAATAATATGCTGTTGTCCATCGGGTTTAATCCGCGAAAATCCTAGGGACTTGGCTAGATGTTTTAATTCAATCACCTTAAATAACTGGGCGACAGAAGAAGGTAGGGCGCCATAACGCTCCTGCAATCCTTCCATAATTTGTGCTAACTCCTGTTTCCCCGTGGCTGTAGCAATAGCGCGATAGACATCCATTTTCTGTTCAGCTTCGGGTATATAATCCGTGGGAATAAAAGCCATCAATTTGAGATCCACTTGGGTTTCATCAACTTGGGGAATCTCTTGCCCTTGAATTTCGCGGATAGCTTCTTGTAACATCTCCATATACAATTCAAACCCAATGGCTTCCATTTGTCCAGACTGTTCGGCTCCGAGCAAACTACCGACTCCACGAATTTCCATATCCCTTGTAGCTAGTTGATAACCAGAGCCTAGTTGACTAAACTCCTGCAATGCCCTTAAACGTTGCCGAGCGGTTTCGGTAAGTTGTCCTTTACTGGGATACAATAACCAAGCGTGGGCTTGAATCCCCGCTCTGCCGACTCTTCCCCGCAGTTGATAGAGTTGCGAGAGTCCAAATTTTTGGGAATCTTCGACGATAATTGTATTAACCCTGGGAATATCTAACCCAGATTCAATAATAGTTGTACAGATGAGTATATCTGCCTCCCCATTATTAAAGGCCAACATAGTTGTTTCCAATTCCGACACATCCATCTGACCGTGGGCCACTACAATTTTTGCCCCTGGAATCATATTTTGTAGTTGTCCCGCGCATTCTTCGATTCCCTCTACCCTGGGAACTACATAAAACACCTGCCCCCCCCTGTCTAATTCATTGCGGATAGCGGTTCTAACTACATCAAGATTGTAACTAGAAAGATGGGTTTTAATCGGGCGACGAGAAGGAGGGGGAGTGGTAATCAGGCTCATTTCTCTTACTCCCGAAAGAGACATATATAGGGTACGGGGGATGGGGGTAGCGGTTAGGGTTAAAACATCAACTTGGGTTTTTAGGGATTTAATTTTTTCCTTTTGATTGACCCCAAAGCGTTGTTCTTCATCTATTACTAATAACCCTAGGTCTTTGAATTTAACCTCTTGGCTGAGGATTTGATGGGTACCGACAATAATATCTAATTCTCCTAGGGCTAAACTTTGTAATATTTCCTTTCTTTCCCCAGGAGTACGAAAACGATTTAAAAGCCCTATATTAACAGGATAGGGAGCAAATCTTTCCTTGAGGGTATGGTAATGTTGTTGGGTTAAAATAGTAGTAGGAGCGAGAAATACTACTTGCTTATTGCCACTGGTTACGGCTTTGAAAATAGCCCTGACTGCTACCTCGGTTTTACCAAATCCCACATCTCCACAAACGAGACGATCCATCGGGCGATCGCTTTCTAAATCTCTTTTAATGTCCTGAATTGCCTTGAGTTGATCGGGGGTAGGTTGATAGATAAAAGAATCTTCTAATTCGTTTTGCCAAGGGGTATCAGGAGGATAGGCATAGCCCATTAATTGGGAACGTTTAGCGTATAAATTAATTAAGTCTACTGCTAATTTTTTGACGGTTTTACGGACTTTATTTTTAGTCGCTTGCCAAGCTTTTCCGCCCATTTTATGTAGTTCTGGGGGTTGGGTACCCGTATGGCGATAGCGAGATAAACTATCTAAGGAATCGGCGGGAACTCTGAGGATACCATCGGCGTATTGAATAGATAAATATTCCCGATAACTAATAGTTTCAAGTTTGACAAATTTACCGATACCATGGCTTTTATGGACAACATAATCTCCCGTACTAAGTTTGTTAATGTCTACTTGTTGGGAAGTAGCACGGCGACGTTTACGAATATAACTAGCTGAAGCTAGGGCATTTTGTCCAAAAAATTCTCTATCGGTAACTACAACTATTCTATAGGTAGGTAAAATAAAGCCTTCTAATTCTGCTAATCCAGAATACTTGAGAGCAACG
Organism: Microcystaceae cyanobacterium; assembly: GCA_040398185.1. Classification (GTDB taxonomy): domain Bacteria; phylum Cyanobacteriota; class Cyanobacteriia; order Cyanobacteriales; family Microcystaceae; genus JBBAUO01. The sequence goes on from JBBAUO010000011.1 coordinate 18,588, forward strand.
GCGGTGTTTTGAATTAAAAGCCTTTCTATAGCTACTACATCTTTGGAATTGGCTACAAATTGAGATGGACAATCATGCTCTTGTAATAGGGAAACTGTCCGAGAAGGTTGGGCGGAAATTAACCAAGTTGAGTATTTATTAAGGGTAATATTCTGATAAATTTCTTTCTTGCCGCGCAGGATTTCAGCAAGTTTAGCAAATTGGTGGGGAGTAGTGGGTAAAGGACGACTGGAGAGATTAATAAAATTTTCTTCGCTGTGATCTACTAATTCCGAGAGGTAAACAATTGGCCACCTTTTGGCAACTTCCAAGGATTCTAAAAAACTTCTATGAATTTGAGGCAACTCGTAGGTAATCAGGGAATCTAAAGAGCGATCGCTATGGGCTTGGCACTGTTCAACTTCATCAAAGATACAGAGGGTTTCTAGGCTTAAATAATCCAGTAAAGAAGCCGGTTGACCGTAGGCCAAACCCAAAAATCTCTGCATTCCTTCGGGTAAACCCCCTATATTGAATATTTCCAGAGCTTCAGCATCTAGATACGCCGATAAATCCGCTTCCTGAGATCGTAAGGATTCTGCAATTATGGTAGCAAAACTGGTGGGAGTAAGGATCAAAGAAGGAACCGGATCTAGCGATCGCTGATTAGCGGGATCAAATTCCCGAATCTTATCCAACTCATCCCCAAACCACTCCAAACGCAGGGGTAATTCTGCTGAAACTGGGAAAATATCGACAATATCACCCCTCCGACTCCATTGTCCCTCCGTCTCTACTGTAGCTACCCTGTCATAACCCAAGCGAGCCAAATCTCGATCCAAGCTTTTACTATCCTGGCTCATTCCCTTAGCAAAGTGCAGACAATAGGAGCGAAAGACTTCCGGAGGGGGTAAATGGGGCTGTAGGGCTTTTTCGGTCGTCACAATGACGCTATTTCCCTGGGATTGTCCATGGAGGTTAGAAAGGGTCTGCATCTGTCCCCAAATCATCTCCGATTCTAGGTTAAACGGGTCATAGAGAGATGCTTCTGAGGTGGGATAAAAATTTAGACTCTTCCAACCCATCGCTTCTAACTGAGCCGCCCAACGGCTGGCTTCTTCAATGGTTGCACAGACGACTAGGAGATTATGGGCTTGGGCTTGGGCTAAGGCAGTGGCGATTAATCCCTTGGGTAAGCGAGAAATCCCGGTCAGGGAAAGAGAGCCTTTTTGTTGGAGTTTTTGCAGTAGCTCATCGGTTAGGGGAGATTTCCCAATGTTGCGAACAATAGAAGTGAAGGTCATCCTGAGGATCTCAAATTAATTTTTTCAACGATAGACTATAAAGTAACGGTTTACCCCTCCAGAACTCCTAGTCCTATTCCTACACCAGAAAACCGGCTTAAGAGTTCTGCGTCTAATCATTCTAACAATCCTTGGTGATGAGTAGTACCCCTGTTATACTAAATCCGCTCAGGTAAATATCTTATCGTGAAGGCGAGGCGGTCTGTCCACTAAGTAACGATATAGCGTAACATATAGGGAGGGATAAATGGCAAGGGAACGGACACCGTGCATTTAACCCCTAAGCAAGTACAAGAAAAATTTGGCTACCACCCTACCTTATCGAGATGAGCGGAGAGATAGTCACTATGGGAGAGCAATTAGAACTACCCTTAAGGTTCTTAGCCCACCGTCCTCAATTTACTTTTGTTGATTTATTTGCCGGTATTGGCGGCTTTCGTGTTCCCTTAGAGCAATTGGGTGGCAAGTGTTTGGGCTACTCAGAAATAGACAAGGAAGCTATTAAGGTTTATGAACGCAATTTTATTAATTATCTCAACGCCACAGAATTAAGTTTAGGAGATATTACGAAAATTGATAATTTACCTAGGAATGTAGACATTATTACAGGGGGTGTTCCCTGCCAACCTTGGTCAGTAGCTGGACAATTAAAGGGTTTTGAAGATCCTAGGGGTAAACTGTGGTTTGATGTCCTGAGATTAGTCAAAAAAAGTCAGCCTCAAGCTTTTATTTTTGAAAATGTTCGCGGATTAGCTAATCCCAAAAATCAGGAAAGTTTTCTCTGGATTTTGGAACAATTTAGCCAGCTAGATTATGCAGTTAAGTGGCAGGTTATTAATGCCTATGATTTTGGTTTACCCCAAAATAGAGAAAGAGTCTTTATAGTTGGCATTAGAAATGATTTACAATATGCTCAAGATTATAAATTTCCAGTCCCTTTAAGAATGAAACCTAAGGTCATAGATATTGTCGATGAAATCAGAGCGTCAACTTCTATAGAAAAAATTAAATTGACCCCAGATATTTTGTTCGGTGGTGTAGTACCTGCTTCTAGGACACGCTTCCAAAAAGAAGATGAATTAAATGATTTTTTTATATTTTCAGATTTAAGAAATGGACATACTACTATTCATTCCTGGGAGCTTATTCCGACAAGTGAGAGGGAAAAGGAAATTTGTTTGTGTATTCTTAAAAACAGAAGAAAAAAGAAATACGGTGAGAAGGATGGTAATCCCCTATCCTTGAATAACCTAAGAGATAGTATACCCGACTTACAGGTATTTGAATTAGAAAATCTGGTTGACAAAGCAATTCTAAGAAAAACAACAAATGATAGATATGAGTTTGTTAATTCAAAAAATATGTCGGGGATTAATGGGATTTATAGGGTTATTTTACCCCATGCCGATATTATGCCAACCCTGACTGCTACGGGAGCAAAGGACTTTATCGCCACGGTTTTTATTAATGCTAAAACTCCTGAAGAATATAAGAAAAAATTTATTGAAAAAATTTATAATCAGAAAAAATATATTCCCATAACTGCTCAACACGCTTGCAGATTACAGGGGTTTCCTGATTGGTTTATTTATCATCAAAAGGAAGATATAGCGAAAAAACAATTTGGTAATGCTGTACCTGTTCCCGTTGTTTACCATGTTACTCAGGCTTTGTTAAAAATACTTCAAAATCAGATAGAAGGTTTAAAAATATCTTGAAACTCTCGACCAAAGTTTTCTTGTCCCAATTCGATAAACAGTTCTTCTATTGTTTCCCAAGTATTGTTTTCGCCTGAACAGAAATCCCAGAACTCATTCTCCACTAAAGCATCTTTATGTTCCTCTAGAGGGTAAACCCTCTTGCCTTGCATTTCCCACCAAGTTTTGTTATTTTTGGTGTAGGGATTAAAAGGGAAAGCAATTTTGGCTTCAATTTCTGCCAAAGGATCTTTACATAATCTGCAAGCATACCATTCTAAAAGCTGAGAATTAAGATCAAGTCCGGCCCTTTGATTTGGCTGATTAGTTTTGATGTCAAATAAGTATTCTTGCTTATTTTTAGTTAGATATAAATCTACCCCTTTACCCGCAGGAGGTTTGACATATTCCAACTGAAGAATTTTTAAGCTACTAGCAACTTCTCTTAATCTCACAACACATTCATCCATGGAAATCCATTCAGATTTAGATTCTCGCAACCTTTTTAACTCAGCTATTTCGTTCTGTAAGATTTGGGGAAATGGGTTGGGCATCAATAGAGGTTCATTTATAATAATAAAATTATTATGCCTCGCTAAAACCTTAGCGACTGGTTCCCAAACAGTTGTACCTAGACTTGTCTCTAGTCCTCCTATTAGAGAGCGAATCCGACGTTCAACAGGAAAGATATGGTCTAAAATATGAAATCTCTTTACATCCTTATTCTTGAAAAAACTACGAATAGATTTTTTTAAAGCTTCTTTAATATCTGCTTTTAATTCATTTTTCATACTAACATAGTCTTCTAAAGATTTACCCCTTCAAGAGTTTGATTGACTCGCACAGTAGGCCACAGGAATGTAGAAAGTACCAAAATAACTTATCGTTCTACCATCAAGCCGCCTAAAAATCAATCTCCCCCTAAACCTTAGTCGCTCTATTAGAATTTCTCTCCATTTCCCGTACACTCTTACCCCGCCAAACTAGACGAATAGGAGTACCCTTAAACCCTAACTGTTGACGAAATTGTTTTTCCACATAGCGTTTATAATTATCATTAAACCGCTTGGGATCATTGACAAAAAGTGCAATAGTTGGAGGTTCAGCCTTAATTTGAGTACCATAGTAAATTTTACCCTGCTTACCTTGACGGCTAGTAGGAGGACTGTGCCATTTAATGGCCTCTTGGATTACCTCATTAATCACAGAAGTGCTCACCCGACGACGATGGGATTGGAAAGCTTCATCTACTAAATCCAAAATCTTTTCTACCCTTTGTCCCGTCATAGCACTGACAAAAATCATTTCTACCCAATCCATAAAATAAAGACGGGCTTGGATGTCTTTTTGATACTCGTAGATAGTATGGGAATCCTTTTCTACCGCATCCCATTTATTGACAATAATAATAACCGCGCGTCCTTCGTCGATAATGCGCCCGGCTAATTTGAGATCCTGCTCCGTCACCCCATCCAAAACATCTAGGACAAACAAAACCACATCAGCCCTATTAATAGCCTTAAAGGAGCGATTGATCCCAAAAAATTCGGCACCATAATCGACATTCTTTTTCCGTCGAATCCCGGCGGTATCTATAAGACGATATTTTTGACCCTTTCTCTCGATAAACGTATCAATAGCATCTCGCGTTGTTCCCGATATAGGACTGACGATCGCCCTCTGTTCCCCCGTTAGGGCATTTAGTAAACTAGACTTACCCACATTAGGACGGCCAATAATAGCCACTTTAATTTCCTCTGGCTCGTCTAAACCATCCGTAGAAGGCAAATAATTAATCAACTCATCCAAAAGATCCCCGGTTCCGTTCCCATGGATAGCAGAAATAGGATAGGGTTCACCTAAACCCAACTCCCAAAATTGTGAAGCCTGAATCATACCCTGCTCAACGGATTCGCACTTGTTGACGGCCAGTAAAACGGGAACTGTCTGCTGGCGTAGCCAATCGGCAATCTCTTGATCCGAGGGGGTGGGACCGGTTTGTCCATCCACTATTAATACCGCCACACTAGCTTCTGCTAGGGCAATTAGAGCCTGTTCCCGAATCATGGGTAAAAATTCGGTATCATCATTAAAAACCAAGCCCCCGGTGTCTACCACCTGAAAATCTCGATCGCCCCAGAAAGCTGGTTGGTAAGTGCGATCGCGGGTAATCCCTGGTTCATCGTGGACGATAGCCTGTTGGTCTTGGGCTAAACGATTGACAAAGGTAGACTTGCCCACATTCGGTCGTCCGATGATCGCCACGATAGGTAATGCCATAAGTTATAAAAATAAAAAATTTAGATTTCTCCCATTGTCTCTATCTTAACGCAGTGCCAGAAAACAAAACTAAACCATAAATTTGCCCCCGTCAGTGTACCTAAAACAACAGCCAAAATAAAAGCTTGTGCTAAAATCAGCATACTAGGGTCAGCAGGTGGTGGATACAAATTATGTTTGAACGCTTCACAGAAAAAGCCATTAAGGTGATTATGCTAGCCCAAGAGGAGGCCCGTCGCTTAGGGCATAACTTCGTGGGCACCGAGCAAATTCTCCTCGGTTTGATTGGCGAGGGTACGGGAGTCGCAGCCAAAGTTCTCAAGTCAATGGGGGTCAATCTTAAAGATGCTCGCATTGAAGTCGAGAAAATCATTGGCCGTGGCTCAGGTTTCGTCGCCGTGGAAATCCCGTTTACCCCTCGAGCCAAAAGAGTTCTAGAACTCTCCCTTGAAGAGGCTCGTCAACTAGGCCACAATTACATTGGCACGGAACACCTTCTTTTAGGTCTGATTCGAGAAGGTGAAGGGGTAGCGGCGCGAGTCCTAGAAAATCTTGGGGTAGACCTGTCTAAGGTTCGTACCCAAGTAATCCGCATGCTAGGGGAAACCGCAGAAGTAGCGGCGGGATCTTCAGCCCAAGGTCGCACGAAAACCCCGACTTTAGACGAATTTGGCTCAAATCTGACCCAGATGGCCGCCGAAGGAAAACTAGATCCTGTAGTCGGACGACAAAAAGAAATTGAGCGCGTTATCCAAATCCTCGGCCGTCGCACCAAAAACAATCCCGTTTTAATCGGTGAGCCAGGGGTAGGAAAAACAGCGATCGCCGAAGGACTAGCCCAACGCATCGCCAACAAAGATATTCCCGACATTTTAGAAGACAAACGGGTTGTCACCCTAGATATTGGTCTACTGGTAGCAGGGACTAAATACCGTGGGGAATTTGAGGAACGCCTCAAAAAAATCATGGATGAAATTCGTCAAGCAGGAAATGTAGTCCTAGTTATCGACGAAGTTCATACCCTCATCGGTGCCGGGGCCGCCGAAGGAGCCATTGATGCAGCCAATATTCTCAAACCCGCCCTAGCTCGGGGAGAATTGCAATGTATCGGCGCGACTACCCTAGATGAATACCGTAAACACATTGAACGGGATGCGGCTCTAGAACGTCGTTTTCAACCCGTAATGGTGGGTGAACCCACGGTACCAGAAACCATTGAAATCCTCTTTGGTTTACGGGAACGCTACGAACAACACCATAAACTTAAAATCCTTGACGAAGCTCTAGAAGCAGCAGCCAAGCTCTCGGATCGCTATATCTCGGATCGCTTTTTACCCGACAAAGCCATTGATCTTATTGATGAAGCTGGTTCCCGTGTTCGCCTGATGAACTCCCAACTTCCCCCAGAAGCCAAGGAGCTAGACAGAGAACTGCGCCAACTGCTCAAACAAAAAGACGATGCGGTGAGATCTCAGGACTTCGACAAAGCGGGAGAACTCAGAGATCGGGAAATGGACATCAAATCTCGCATTCGGGCGATCGCTTCGGCGAAAAAATCCGAAGGAGATGGGGATGAGCCCTTTGTAGATGCAGAGGAAATCGCCCACATTGTCGCTTCTTGGACAGGGGTACCCGTTAACAAGCTCACAGAAACCGAGTCGGAAAAATTACTGCACATGGAGGATACTCTCCATCAACGCCTAATTGGTCAAGAAGATGCAGTCAAAGCCGTATCTAGAGCAATTCGCCGCGCTCGGGTGGGCTTAAAAAATCCGAACCGTCCCATTGCCAGTTTTATCTTCTCCGGTCCAACTGGGGTGGGTAAAACCGAGTTAACCAAAGCCTTAGCCGCCTATTTCTTCGGTTCAGAAGACGCTATGATCCGTCTGGATATGTCGGAATACATGGAGCGCCATACGGTTTCTAAGTTGATTGGTTCTCCCCCTGGTTATGTAGGTTACAACGAAGGTGGACAGTTAACGGAAGCTGTACGTCGTCGTCCCTATACGGTGGTACTCTTTGATGAAATCGAAAAAGCGCACCCCGATGTTTTTAATCTTCTCCTGCAAATCCTCGAAGATGGTCGCCTAACTGATGCTAAAGGTCGGACGGTAGATTTTAAAAATACCCTCTTAATCATGACTTCTAATATCGGTTCTAAGGTCATCGAAAAAGGTGGCGGTGGTTTAGGATTTGACTTTGCTGAGGATCAAACGGATGCCCAGTACAATCGTATTCGTTCCTTAGTTAATGAAGAACTAAAACAATACTTCCGTCCTGAGTTCCTCAACCGACTCGACGAGATTATTGTCTTCCGTCAGTTGAACAAAGACGAAGTTAAGGAAATCGCTGAACTATTGCTCAAAGAAGTCTTCTCTCGTCTTGCTGAGAAGAATATTAATCTGGATGTAACGGCGAAATTCAAGGAGCGTATTGTCGAAGAGGGTTACAATCCTTCCTACGGTGCTCGTCCCTTGCGTCGGGCGATTATGCGTCTCCTAGAAGATGTTCTGGCGGAGGAAATTCTCTCCGGAAGAATTAAGGATGGGGATGTGGCGATCGCCGATGTAGATGAAGAAGGTAAGGTAATCATAATTCCTGGACAAAAACGGGAACTTTTACCCCAACTCTCTGAGTAAAAACCTCAACAATTGATGTTAGGGTGGGCTAGGCTCACCTTTTTTTTTAATGGGCGATCTAAGTAGGTAGGTGTTAAAAATTGTCAGATCCCCCCGCCTATCGGCACCCCCCTTGTTAAGGGGGGCAGGGGGGATCGAACGCGCAATCTATCTTCAATTTAATTGTAACCAGTTACTTACTTAATTACGCCTTCCTACTTAGAGTCAGGAAAGGTAGTTAATTGGTTAATGCTTAAATCAAGGAGGGTTAAATTTACTAACTTGGTAATAGAGTCAGGAATGGTAGTTAATTGGTTATATCTTAAATCAATGCCTAATCGTTGAATATTAGTAAAAGTATTTAATAACTGCTCATAGGAATTATTCCACCGAATACCTAAGTAAGTTAAATGGGGAAGTACAGATAATAGATAAGAAATTTGAGTTGATGAGGGAGAACTCCCAAAAAGATGAAGTTCCTTTAGGCTAGAAAGTCGATTGATATCTTCAGGGATTTCCTCGATTTCATGCCCGTTTAAGTTGACGGTTTCCAACTGAGTCAATTCAAAAACTTCCGAGGGAATTTCATTTAAAAATATATGATCAGAATAAGAGCCAGCACTTAAATCTAATACAGTAAGGTTTTGTTCTTTGGCTTTTTGGATTCGGTCTTGTATTTCTTGGTGATCCATCGTCTTCGTAAGCAATTAGGACTTATACCCAAGTTTAACCAACTAATCCCCTAGTGGTGCATAAAAGTCAGATTGCCTGTAAAATGGGAAAGAATACCTGAGTAATAACTATTATGCCTCCCCGTTGGCCCCGTGAACCCGATCGCCGAGATCCTGCCTACCGTAAGCTAGATGACCGCATGAATTTTGCCTTTCATGTAGCCCTTTCCTTGGCGATTAATTCAGGACTTTGGTTTGTCCATAACTTCAAAGGTGCTGACTGGCCTTGGCTCCTCTGGTTTTCAGGGACATGGGCACTCCTGTTGATAGCTCATCTAATTTATATTCTTGCGATCGCAGATTATTCTGTAAAATCTAATGGCTAACACTACCCCAGAAATCGAAGCCCTAGCTGCCGAAATTGGCGAAGTCATCTATATAGATGTGGCTAAATGGCATCTTTACCTATCCAATGCCCATTTGCATACCCCCCTCGCCGAAAAACTCTATCCCCTAATCCTAGACAACGAGGTATCGGAAGATGCAGTTATCAAGGTCTTAGATAGTATTCCTGTATCCCTCGGCGGTGGTAAGCTAGAGACAACCTTAGCCCAACTGTTACCCACCAAATGCCAAGTTAGCTTGATTGATTTGTTAGAAGAGTTCCAGAAAAACCGTTAGGACTCTTGATAATGATAGAAACTTATATTGAGCAGTCTGGGGTAATTCCCTATCGCCTAGAGCAGGGAAAAATCGAAATCTTATTAGTGTCTTCTCGTAAAAAGAAGCGTTGGGTAATCCCCAAAGGTATTATCGAACCCGATTTAACCCCCCAAGACTCCGCAGCCAAAGAAGCCCTAGAAGAAGGGGGTATCCTTGGCGAGGTTTTGCCAGAAAGTGTAGGTACTTATACTTATGAAAAATGGGGAGGTGTCTGTCGGGTAGTGGTTTTTTTGTTAAAAGTGACCTCCCTACAGGCTAATTGGTTAGAAGATTATCGGGAGCGTCAGTGGTTTAGTTTACCCGAAGCCCAAAAACGCTTAGAAGAAGCAGAATTAAAGAATATTTTACTTAAAGTTGGCGATCGCTTATCATGAAAAATCCCACAGCTACCCTGCTTATTTCCTGTCCCGATCAAAAAGGTTTAGTAGCTCAGATTGCCAGTTTCATCTACTCCTACGGGGGTAATATTATCCATTCCGATCAACATACAGATGCTGCTGCGGGGTTGTTTTTAATGCGGATTGAGTGGGAACTAGATGGGTTCAAACTACCGAGGGAAAAAATCGCTTCAACTTTTGCCTCTACAGCTAAACCGTTACAAGCAGTTTGGGAATTACATTTTTCTGATACCGTACCTCGTTTAGCAATTTGGGTAACTAAACAGAATCACTGCTTACTAGATTTACTTTGGCGCAAACAGGCAAAGGAAATTAGAGTCGACATTCCTCTTATTATTAGCAATCATCCCGATCTTTACCCCATTGCCAATCAGTTTGGCATTGAGTTTTATCACACTCCTATTAATTCAACTAATAAAGTTCAACAGGAAGCAAAACAACTAGAACTCCTGCGGGAATACCAGATCGATCTAGTTATTCTTGCCAAATACATGCAGGTTTTAACACCAGATTTTGTTAATTTTTTCCCCAATGTTATTAACATTCACCATTCGTTTTTACCCGCCTTTGCTGGAGCTAATCCCTACAACAGAGCCCATGAGCGAGGAGTAAAAATTATCGGAGCGACTGCCCATTTCATTACAGCAGACCTAGACGAAGGACCGATTATTGAACAGGATGTAGTCAGAGTTAGCCATAGAGACACGGTGGAGGATTTAATTCGCAAAGGGAAAGATTTAGAAAGGGTGGTATTAGCCAGAGCCGTCCATTTACACCTGCAAAATCGGATTTTAGTTTATGGCAACCGTACAGTAGTTTTTGCCTAACATTGTTAACAAGCGTAAAGATACGTCGAGGTTTGTATTATTTCCCCCAAATAGACCTAAATATTTTTTAGGATCGGAGTGAGGGAGAGGATGCAGAGTTGGGAGGAATTGGATACCTGCATTGGCTCTTAACTTTGATCTTTGTAAAAAATAGCATGGAGGTTTTTATGTCCAGCAATCTAAATTCTTACCCAGGAACAGACTTAGTTATTACCAAGACAGTGGTTCCAGAAAAACTGTCCCCTGAGGAGTCTTTCTCTGTCTTTTGGCCTATGGAGAATCGGGGTTTCGCTCCCGATGAATTGCCCGGGTCGGTGGTGTCACCCGCAATTACCCCCATCCCCGATGAATTGCCCGGGTCGGTGGTGTCACCCTCAGTTACCCCCATTCCCGATGAATTGCCCGGGTCGGTGGTGTCACCCTCAGTTACCCCCATTCCCGATGAATTGCCCGGGTCGGTTGAGCCGAGTTTAGTTCCCCTTTCAATTGACCTCCAAGAGCGACTGATGGCTGACGCTCGAACGGCGACCATCAACGTCACATACCATGACTATCCATCTCAGGCCCAGGCGGCTTTTGATTATGCGGTTAAGATTTGGGAGTCTCTGATTGTCTCGACTGTCCCTATTACCGTTGATGCCTTTTGGCGACCCTTAGGTCCTAACATTCTCGGTCAAGCTGGACCGAATAACTTTTGGAGAAATACGCCAGGAGCACAGCCGAATACTTGGTACACAGTTGCTTTAGCCAATCAGTTAGCCGCTCGTGACCTGAGCCCTGATGAAACTGATATGAACTCCACCTTAAGCAGTACTTTCAACTGGTATTTTGGAACCGATGGCAAAACTCCAGCTAACCAAGTAGATTTTGTTACCGTCGCTCTGCACGAGCTATTACACGGGATAGGAAACATTGGCTTAATCGATTACAACAATGGGCAAGGGCGTTGGGGATACGACACAGGCTTTCCTGGCAGCTATGATCGCTTTATCGAAAATGGTAATGGACAAAGTCTTCTTAACACAAACTTTTTCCCGAATCCTTCTCTTGCCTTAGGAAATCAACTAACCAGCAACAACCTTTTCTTCGATGGTTCCAACGCTGTAGCGGCGAATAATGGCATTCGACCAAAGCTTTACGCTCCTAATCCATGGCAATCAGGTTCCAGTATCTACCATCTTGACGAATCCACTTACCCCAGGGGAAATCCTAATTCTCTGGATACACCCTCTTTTGGTTATGGCGAAGCGATTCATAACCCAGGCTCTATAACCCTAGGAATCTTAAAGGATCAAGGCTGGAATCTTACTCCTCCTTCTTGTGATGACCCAATAGTAAACAATGCTATCCCAGACCAAATCTTTTCCCTGCACCAATTTTCTATCTATCAAATTCCCGCTAACTCTTTTCGTGATCCCCAAAATGGTTTGTTAACCTATGGGGCAAGACTAGCCAATGGGAATCCACTGCCAGCTTGGATAACCTTCAACGGAAGTCAATTTAATATCAATTCAGATCCTTCTCCTGCCGTAATTGATATTACCGTTACCGCTACCAATCGATGTAATCGCAGTGTCAATGATACTTTTACCCTGAACCACTTTGATAATTACCGTTATGTTGCCTCAAATCCTGATTTGATCAGAGTTATTGGTACTGACAGTGCCGCAGCAATCTCGCACTATGTTAATTATGGTTATAGAGAAGGACGGCCCACTAATAGCTTTAATCCTGATGAGTACGAAGCTTCTAACCCAGATTTAATTACCGCCTTTGGTTATAATCCGTCAGGAGTTACTGTACACTACATTACCAACGGTTTCTATGAAGACAGGAATGTTAATAGCTTTAACGTTGGACGTTATATAGCTTCCTACGATGACTTGTTGACTGCCTATCGTAGCGATTTCCCTGGAGCAGTCAAGCATTACATAGTCAATGGCTTTGCAGAAAACCGCAACCCTAACATCTTCGATTCTGCCCAATACCTCGCTTCCTATGATGATTTGATTCGGGTTTACGGACAAGATTACAATTTAGATGGAGCGACACAACACTTTATTAACTCTGGCTCCAGTGAGGGGCGATCGCGGGATAATTTCTCAGAAGACATTTACCTCGCTTCCTATGGAGATTTAATCGCTGCTTTCGGCTACAATTTAGAGGCTGCCACTCGGCACTATATTGGTTCTGGCTTCGGGGAAGGACGAGCTAAAGCGATATTTGATCCTGTCGCCTATCTGAATAAGTACAGTGATTTACAGGCTGTCTTTGGCTCGGATACAACTGCGGCAACCCGCCATTTTATCGAATCTGGCTACTATGAGGGCAGAACTTCGGTCTAACTGTGAGAGAATGGGAGATCATTTGGCTTGATAGAAAAAAATAGCTGCAAGGACAATCAAGCCAAGCAATAACAACGGCACTAACAAATTTATCGGCTCAAGTAATTGCATTTAATCTATGGTTTCCCAGAACTTAGTAACATGGCTTTTTGAACGTACTCCCTTAAGTATTTTGGGGCCAACAGTCCTGGAGGCGATCGCTTCCCATCTCCAGGAAAAAACTATCCCCATACATTCTACCCTAGTCCTAGAAGATACTCCCCCCGATGGCTTATATATTGTCGCTGCGGGTCGTTTGGAGAGCAATAACAAAAAGCTATCTACCCTGGGCTTATTACCCGGAAGTATTATTAATCTCCAAGCTCTATTACTAGAACAAAACACCTCAGAAACCGTAACTAGCCTGAGTGAATGTCAAGTCTGGTTTTTAGAACGGACAACCTTTCAAGCTTTGGCCTCCCAATACACAGAAATTTCCCAAGCTCTATCCCAATACCTCGCCCAACAGGTAGAACAACTGTCCTCACAGTTAAGTTTTGAACAAGAAAGACAGACTATTCTCCGTCCCTATCTAGTCCCTCGCGCTAAACGGGGTATTATCGGCAAAAGTCGCTATGCAGTAGGGTTAAGGACAGAAATTCAAGGGACAGCCAAAGCCCGTGAGCCCGTACTTATTTTTGGCGAACCTGGACTGGAAAAAGATAACATAGCTGCTCTAATTCATTATGGCTCCCCCTATCGCCAAGAACCTATTATTAAATTAGATAGCTCCAAACTTCAGCCCAACGGTGCGGATTTATTTGGTTATGCAGAGGGAAAATTGGGACTTTTAGAAGCCATAGGTCATGGGACTTTAGTTTTTAATAATATCCAAGACTTACCCCCAGAACTATTTCCCGCTATTCAAGAACTTTTAGCCACTAATACCTATACGCCCATCACTCGTAATCCAGAAATTGCATCCAATAAACAAACCAGTCTAGCTCGTCTAATTCTTGTTTCTGAAAAAACCCTACCAGAGGTTGATCATTTAGTCAATTTTTCCATTAAAGTACCACCTTTGCGGGTTAGAAAAACTGACATAGAAGACCAAGCTAATTATTACCTATCCCTCCTTTGTCGAGCCAAACAAACCCAAAAACCCAAGATAACCCCCGAAGCACTCCGACGTTTACAATCCTACGATTTTCCTAATAATCTTCGGGAATTAGAGGGATTAATAGAAAGAGCCGTTACCCAATTAGGCGATCGCCAAACCATTACTGAGGAAATTATTTGGCCGTCCCAAAGTAAGAAAAAACTCTTCCGGGTCAATCTTTTAAATACCTATCCCCCCCTCAGAAGCTTTTTAAGAAGTGATTTATGGCCAGATAAAATTAACTTTGGCTTTACGGCTGTCTTTTTTCTCTTGATCAATTTAGTATTATTTATAGCTCCCCAAGCCAGGTACGAAAACTTTGCTCTTAACTTCTTTTGGGCTTGGTGGTGGCCATTAATTTTAATTAGCTTTCCCCTAGTAGGGCGTTTATGGTGTTCGGTTTGTCCCTTTATGATCTATGGAGAAATTACCCAAAAGCTCTCCCTAATGCTGTTTCCTAGAACATTAAAAAAATGGCCGCGCCAAAGTGCCGAAAAGTGGGGAGGCTGGTTTTTGTATGGTTTCTTTGCCCTAATTTTGCTTTGGGAGGAACTTTGGAACTTAGAAAATTCTGCCTATTTATCCTCTTGCTTACTACTGCTAATTACTGCGGGAGCAATGACTTTTTCAGCTATTTTTGAACGTCGTTTTTGGTGCCGGTATTTATGTCCCATTGGCGGAATGAATGGACTATTTGCCAAACTATCTATGACGGAATTAAGGGCACAGCAGGGAATATGTTCAGCAGAATGCACTACCTATCAATGTTATAAAGGTGGTCCAGAAAAAGGAGAAGGCAAGCTAAGTGATGGTTGTCCCTTGTATTCCCATCCCGCCCAGTTAGCAGACAATCGAGATTGTGTTTTATGTATGACTTGTTTAAAAGCCTGTCCCCATCGTTCCGTAGAACTAAACCTACGTCCTCCTGGTATCGAACTTTGGACAACCCATGTACCGAGAAGTTATGAAGTAGCCCTATTATTCCTACTTCTTGGAGCCGTATTTTTGCACCGCCTAGGTGAGATTAACCTAGAGTTGGGGTTACATTTAGATTTAACTCGTTTTGAGATTCATACCCTAGTTTCAGTTTTGGCTCTATTTTTACCGAGCCTGATTCCCCTCTTAGGATATGCAGCAATTAAATTTTTATCCCCCCAACCGCGCCCCTTTATAGAGTTAGCCTACGGTTATTTACCCCTTGTCTGGTTAGCAAGTCTAGCCCATTATCTCAGACTAGGCCTAGGAGAGGCGGGTAGAATTTTACCTGTTACCTTGGCTACTTTTGGTTTGGGGGGGGAGAGTTTACCCATTTTAGTCGCTCACCCGGCGGTAATTAGTTTTCTCCAAGGAGTTAGTTTGAGCTTGGGGATGATCCTCTCAATCTGGCTAACCCAAAAAATAACCAAGCAGTCATTGAAAGTGTTATGGCCACAACACCTAAGCGCCATTCTATTAGCAGTCGGTTTATGGCAAATAATTCTGGGCTATTAGCAAGATGCCGACGGGTGCGGGCAACATTTCTCCCCGAAAGTCCAGCAGTTGTACCAAAATTAGATAGGCTACCGCAATGGAGATGGAGATAGCCCCCGTGATGATAGCGACGATTTTACCTTTATCCATAGCTTTATACTGATTACTCACTAACTATGGTAGCACAGGCCACATCAGGGATAGAATGGGAAGGATCAACTAAATTTTTAGATATGTATTTATTTTTAGAAGCAGGTGCTTTCCCTACTTATTTCGTGGCTGTCTATGTGGTGGGATTTATCGCCGCAGTTACCATTGGCTCGCTCGCTTGGTACAATTCCAAACGTCCCCCAGGATGGGAAGAAAGTCAACGTCCTGAGATAGTACCCGACCTGAAAAAAGAGGAGAAATCCGAGGAATAATGGCTCTAATACAGGCAACAAGGGGAACAAAGGACATCCTTCCCCAGGAAGTCGGCTATTGGCAATTAGTCGAGCAGACAGCAACGGAAATTTTAAGCCGCGCCCTTTATCAGGAAATCCGCCCCCCCCTATTTGAACAGACTTCCCTATTTGCTAGGGGTATAGGCGAAGGGACAGATGTAGTGGGGAAAGAGATGTATACCTTTGTTGATAGGGGCGATCGCTCGCTAACCCTACGTCCGGAAGGAACTGCCGGGGTGGTGCGGGCTTTGATTGAACATAAACTCTACAGCAGTGGGGGAGTACAAAGACTCTGGTACAAGGGGCCTATGTTTCGCTACGAAAGACCCCAAGCCGGAAGACAGCGGCAATTTCATCAAATCGGGTTAGAATTACTAGGCACTCAAGATCCTCGCGGGGATGTGGAAGTTATTGCCCTAGCTACGGATATTTTACAAGCCCTAGGACTTAAAAACCTAACCCTGAATATCAACTCCATCGGCAATGGGGAAGATCGCCAAAACTATAGACAAGCATTAATTGAATATCTCACTCCCTACAAAGGAGAGCTAGATCCAGATTCCCAAGAGCGTCTAGAGAGCAATCCCCTGAGAATCCTCGACAGCAAGGACAAAACTACCCAGGCTCTTTGTCAAAATGCTCCCAACATCCTTAACTATCTAGGGGACTATTCCCAGAAACACTTTACCCAAGTACAAAAATTACTCACGGATTTAGGTATCTCCTATCAAGTTAATCCTTCCCTGGTAAGGGGTTTAGACTATTACACCCATACCGCCTTTGAAATCCAATCCGGGGATCTAGGGGCCCAAGCTACAGTCTGTGGAGGTGGACGTTACGATGGCTTAGTGACGGAATTAGGAGGCCCCGATACTCCGGCGGTGGGTTGGGCGATCGGGCTAGAACGCTTGATCTTACTGCTCGAAAAAATGCAGTCTCCTCCTCCCCTAACCCCTGATTTTTATTTAGTATCCAAGGGGGAACTGGCCGAAGCCCAGGGCCTATTAATTGCCCAAAAACTCCGACAGGCGGGATTTAAGGTGGAGTTAGATTTAAGTGGCAGCGCCTTCGCTAAACAGATGAAACGAGCCGATCGCAGTGGGGCTATTGCCAGTCTGGTGATTGGAGAAGCGGAGGCGGCAAGCCAAACTATCCAACTCAAATGGATGCTCTCCCAAGCCCAAGAGAGCTTCAGTCAATCCGATTTACTTACCCAAATTACCTCCTTGGCGGAACAGATTTCCAGGCACAAAAACCCCTAACTTTTCGTCCTTTAGGGCAAATGAAGGGAGAAAAACTCATGCAGGACTGGAAATTTTTAATTCAAAAAGAAGGCGATCGCCTGTGGCAAAGCCCCCAGGATTCGAGTTTAGAGATCGAGCCAGGTATGTATCGGATTGTGGCTCATTCTCCCTACCCTAACCAAGAGATAGAAATCCGCATTATCCAAGAAGGCATCCAAGCCGATGTATTCGCCACAACACGCCAAACCCAAGTCCGTCGTACCAATTCCCAGGGGCTATTGATGGTACTTCCCTATACGGATCTCCAACCAGGAGAGTGGGAAATCCGTTGTACGGGAGATATTATGACAGAGCTATTAGGTAAACCTTGGCAACAGTCGCTCCAACTCTCGGTTATGGTCAATCCTAGGGAGATAGTACCTACCCCTACTGAGCTTTTATCACAAAAAATAGAACCTCTATTACAGGAAAATAAAGCCGTAAATCCAACCTTATCAATTGTTTTAGAAGAAGATACCATCATCCGTACCCTGGGGGAAACAGTGGAGATAGGGGGAAGAATTGTCATAGATCAAACTAAGGAACTACCTCTAACCTGTAAACTAATTTATCAATTACGACGAACTCAAACGGGAGAAAAGGTTTTTAAGGTGGAATATTCCCTACGCAATCAAGAGCTATTAAACCCCTTTTACCACCAATTAGAAATATTAGATGAGCCACCGATTACTTTTCTTCTAGGGGAAATAAGTTTAGAAACAGCAGAGGGTATCTGTCTAGCTAAGGAGTCCTTTACTATTTCCACAGATATTACCCTTGTAGAAACTCCTGGGATAGATAGACAAAATCGCCACCTCCTAGTCCCCAAAGAAGTCACCGTACTCCCAAAACCAACTCTGCAAAAGGTCACTACCAACTATTCTGTTTTACCGCCAAAATTAGCCAAGGAGCGTCGAACTCAGACTAAAAAGCTAGAATTACCCCCCATTCGCCTAAATTCAACTAAGAGATCCTCTTAAAAAATCCTCCGTTTAAATGTAGTAAATAATACAAAATATCCAACCAGAAAATTAAGAAAACTTTTTCAAAGCAGCTTGAGCGTGCAGTCTAACTACGGCATGGTTATCTTCAGATAAACTCAATAAAAGTGATTTAGCCGATGCTTGTTTCATTTCTCCGAGGGAAGTGGCGATCCTTTGCTTGACTTGGGGATTTTCTAAAACGGGAGATTGGGAGTTAAAAAAGTCCAGTAGTATCTCTGTGGCCTGCTTTTGGGCAGTTGGCAATTCTTGACGGCCGAGCATGGTAATAATTTCCAGACAGAGGACTATATCTGTTTTCCTTAACTCTAGGGCTAAGTAATCCAGAGCTTGGCGAGTTTGCATCCAGCCCAAGGCTTTGATTATTTCCCTTTTGAGTAGGTTGGGGGTTAGGGTTGACTGTAAAACCGTAAATAACTCTTTTGCCGCTTGCTCACTGCCAATACGTCCTAGGGCGATGGCGGCATCTTGACAGATTTCTAGATTGATATCCCCAAGGAGTGGTTTAATCTGGTTCACGACATCTGGAGCTTGGCTATAACCCAAGGCCTGCAGCGCTTCTTTTCTGACATTTGTTATAGGATCTTGTAGTGCTTTGACTAAAACGACAAAAATACGTTCATCGTGAAAACTACCCAAGGCTTCTATAGCAGTGCTCCGAATCAGGGGGGAGGGATCATTAACCACCGATAGCAGGGGTTCAATAATGTCGACGCGACGAATTTGCGCCAAAGCTTGTACCGTCAGTAATCTAGTTGCTGGTGTTTCCAATAAATCTAGCAAAGGATAGATGGCAGATGCTCCTATTTGTGCTAGTCCCTGGGAAGCCATGCGGCATAATTCTTCCGTAGATTCAGCCTTGAGAAGTTGCACTAGGGCAAGTATGGCCATTGGTTCCGAGTATTGACTGAGAATCCGTCCCGTAAACCAACGGGTTTCTATTCCTACGTCTTGGTTGTGTAAAATTTCGACGAGAGATGGGATGACTTGCTTACCCAATTTAGGAAAAAATTGACTGACTTCCCAACGTTGTTGAAAATCCCCTTGTTTTAAAACTTCTAAAGCCAGGGGCAAAATTACAAATCCTATTTGCTCATCTTCTGCGGGTAGGGGAATTTGCTGTAGAGTCTGATTAACCAGGGACCAATCTCGTCGCTCACTGGCTTCTTTAGCGATGGTTAAGAGAGTCTTCAAAGGTTAACCCTAGGACGTTATTTATCTGGCTCTAGCTTATCGCTTCCCAAGTCTACCTAAAACCAAAGCTATGTGCTTTCTACATCAAGTCAATTCTTTTTTTACAAGCGAATTTGATGCAAACAGGATAAATCGGCTCTACCAAAATGAATACTAAAGGCAATTTGCATATTTTCTAGGGCTTGCACTAACCAGGGGACTTCTTCTTGAGAAAATCCTTCGTAGTGATTGAAGAGTATCGAAAAGCGTTTTTCTAAATAGGGTTTAACTTTATTACACATTAATACCAGTTTTAATAACATTCCCACTGTACCCGTGACCCCCATATTGGAGATCATATCCACAAAGATATAATGTTCTGGTTTTTGCGAACTTTCCACCACTAAATAGTTTAAAAGCTGACTGGATGTCCGCAACATCAAAAATTCACTGGGTTTTTGGTGATCGCATTGGGGTAGGGTGTTTTGTAGTACGCTATAGAGTTTTTGGGGAAACTGTCCACGACTTACTTTCATGGAAGTCATCAAATACTCGTATAAATCCTTTTTAAAGTCTCGATAGGTAGGTGCATACACGGAATGGGATAAAAAGCTTTGGGAAAGGGATTTATAGGTATAACCCCCATCGAAGGTGCCTACATACTGCTTCAGGGAGCGGTTCAGTTCCCGATCGCTCAACAAAGTCGGGTTTTTTACGGGTTGAATAATGCGTCCCGGTTCCGCTACCATGGTTGTGGCGTTAGCTAACTGGGCTAATCTGACTTTATAGGTGACATAACGGGACAAATTTACCTCAAACCGTCTTTCTGTTTTGGATTTGAGGGATCTAACGGTTTGTTGGTGTTCTTGGGAACTTTCTTCCCCTAATAAACAGTGATCGTATAAGTAGAAATAGCGGTTAATCAGTGTCCCCACCGAAGCCACAACTTTATCATTGCGCTTGTTGCCAATAACCCGAGACAATCTTTGTAAATTGACGTAGTGCTCGGACTGGGTGAAGCTTTTAACTAAATAACGTAGGTAGTTGGCGGTATTGTGCTGTCCTTGGCGGGGGGGTGATAAATTTTCTAAAAGTTCCACCAGTGCTGGAATCGCTGGTTGCTCCTGGGGTGACTTTTGCCAACGGTTAATCAGAATATGACAACAACGATTAAAAAAGTAATAAAATCTCAATTGGGCATCTTTGGCTTTGACGACTTTCTCTAAAGCCAAGAATAAATGAGCCCTACCGTAGCCGCGCCCCTCGACAAAGAGACAACGGAAATCTTCTAGGACTTTTTCAGGAGAATCTTTGCGGACAATATCCAGTAGATAATCGTACAGCAATTGTTCTTCTTCTCTAGTTTGTCTAAGACCATGATCGGAGCCAGCCATTGCCATTTTTATTAACTCTCCCTGCCATTAGCAAATGAATATTGGGAGTATCGGGTTGGTATAGAGGACAGATGACGATTTTTACCTCTTAACCTGTCTATCGCTGGGTGTTTATATGTTAGGATTCCCTGATTGGTTGTTTTGATCATGTTTTTTGTTGCCTTGGCTAGATGCCCTTAAAGGGGTCTTTCCTTCGGGAACAAACAGTCTCCTAAAGGGGTACATATCTATATACTATCAATTTACTAAACCGATAGTATGTTATGGATTGAGACACCATACTGAGAACAAACACTAAATATATGTGATCTCGATCACTTTTGAAATTAAATTTATGGCTCAGTAATCCACTTAGTTAATCCCAGTAATTTGATTATTCCTATGCCCTTTCAATGTACGCTACTTAAACTTAGTGAAATCCTTAACTGTCTAAGGGAAAATACTACCGATTATACCTGGGGCAGAATTTGCACAGGCATCAGTACAGATACGCGCACAATCACCCCCAATCAAGCTTTTTTAGCTCTACGAGGAGAACAATTTGATGGTCACAGGTTCTTAGAGAGAGCGGTGGAAAAGGGAGCGATCGCCTTAATTGTGGAAAATTCTCAGCCACTATCCCCTCCTGATTCTATCCCCGTTTTTCGGGTGCATAATACCTTAGAAGCCTACCAAAAAATTGCCCAGTGGTGGCGAAAGCAATTCTCCATTCCTGTAATCGCCATTACGGGTTCAGTGGGGAAAACAACAACCAAGGAATTAATTGCGGCTGTACTATCAACCCAAGGGCAAGTCCATAAAACCGAAGCCAACTATAACAACGAAATAGGAGTTCCTAAGACTCTTTTAGACCTATCTGATACCCATAACTATGCTGTCATAGAAATGGCTATGCGTGCTAGGGGGGAAATTGCCCAACTTACCGCCATGACTAGCCCGACTATCGGGGTAATTACTAATGTGGGAACTGCCCATATTGGGCGATTAGGCAGTGAAGATGCGATCGCTGAAGCTAAATGTGAACTCCTAGCCACTATGCCCCGAGATAGTATAGCCATTCTCAATCATGATAATCAACGTCTAATAAACAAAGCCAAAACCCTCTGGAAAGGAGAAACCCTTACCTACGGACTAGAATCTGGAGATATTCAAGGCCGATTGCTCGCCCCGGATCTGATGGAAGTAGAAGGAAATAGGTTCTCTTTGCCCTTACCCGGTCGTCATAATGCCCTTAATTATCTAGGCGCTCTAGCCGTGGCTAAGATTTTAGGTATTGACGGGCAAACCCTGTCTTCGGGAATTAGCGTCAATTTACCCGGTGGCCGCGCCCAATGCTATCAATTAGCCGCCGATATCCTCTTACTAGATGAAACCTACAACGCTGGTTTAGAGTCAATGCTGGCGGCTTTAGACCTCCTGAAAGCCACCCCAGGAACTCGCCATATTGCCGTTTTAGGGGCAATGAAAGAGCTAGGTGAGTATTCTGCTCAATTTCATTTTCAAGTCGGGGAAAGGGTCAAACAATTAGGGCTAGATGGACTATTTGTGTTAGTAGATGATCCTGCCTCGGAAACAATTCTGATAGGAGCAGGTAAGGGAGAAGGGCTGAAAACCCATGGGGAATTGATTGCCAAGTTAAAGGCAGAAATCCGCCCGGGCGATCGCTTACTTTTCAAGGCTTCCCATTCCGTCGGCTTAGATCGGGTTGTGGCTGCTCTAGCACAAACATTGACAATTTGACATTAAATAATATTAAGATTTTAGGGGAGTAGAGAAATAATTTTTTTGGCTATCATGAATAAAACGCGGATATACGCCATGAGTCAAGCCACCCGATTCCCTGCATGGATTAAACTGTCACCCTACCTAGTTTTTGGGTTATTAGTTTTCGTCTTCAATTCTGCTACTTCCTCTAACTACTGGGTCAAAGGTTATCTCACCATTTTAGAACTGCAAGCAGGAATCATTTTGATCTACTTTGTAATTACTAAGCTCAAAAAACAAAAAAATTATCGGCTCTAGGGGGAAAATCATGCGAAACAGAAGTGTTGCCGCTTTACTAGCTTTTTTCGTGGGCGGGTTTGGAGTTCACAAGTTTTATTTAGGCGAGAATACAACGGGAATTTTGTACCTATTATTTTTTTGGACATTAATTCCAGGCTTACTGGCTCTTTTTGACCTTGTTGGACTGTTGTTGATGACTGATGGAGCTTTTAATCTCAAATATAATCCAGGGTACTTGGAAACCAGTACATCTGTCCATTCCTTGGGATCATCCCAGGATAAGGTAGCGACTTTAGCTCAACTGAAACAACTTTACGATACTGGGATCATCACAGCGGAAGAGTACGAAGAAAAACGCCGTAAATACCTAGACTCCCTCTAAATTTATGTCAAATTTACCTCAAAAAACTGCTAAAGTTCCCCCTTGGGTCTGGTTGTCAATGCTGCCAGCCTTCGGAGGTTTGGCCATTGTCTATGGTGCCAGAAACCTGAACAATAAGCTTTGGACAGGCCTAGGAATAGGGGTCACATTTTTGGCCTTGCGGCTACAATCTACCGAACTGGCTATCTGGATTTGGTTATCCCAAATAGCCTTAGCTTTTTGGCTCAATCATCAACTCTCCCCACCCCATTTACCAAAGATTCGGGAAGAGAGTTGCGTGGATATTAACATTTGTTCTAAACACGATTTGGTCTATAGGCTAGAAATGCCAATCGTTTATGCTAATGACATAGAATCTCTGCGAAATGAGGGCTATATATTTACCTATTTAGAAGAACTTTCGGAAATAGCTGGCTTACCTGAAAACTACCTGCGGAAAATAGCTCCTTTAGTCACCTTTAGTTATGATCCCCATAGGGAAGTGCATAGCTCTTGGCGACGGATGAATAGTTATACAAGGGAAGAACTAATTCGGGATGGGCTGGAACCAGTTGTTGCCGAGCAAATCTTTAGCGAAAGACAAGCCAAGGGTTTATATAGATCGGCCTACGATATAAGCAAGCGGACGGGACTACCCTTGAGAAGCTTTGAAAATTTGCTCTAACCTCCCTGATTCTAAGAAAAACTTAATTTTCTTTTATGACTCGATTTCTACCCCTTTCGCTAAACTGGGGACAAAGGACTTAATAGCGATAACAATATGGTAACTCTCCTAGAAAATCCCTTTCGGGTTGGGCTAAGGCAAGAAAGAACGCCAGAACCATCAATTTTGGTTATTTTTGGTGCGTCAGGAGATTTGACACAGCGCAAACTCGTTCCGGCATTGTATCAACTCAAACGAGAACGACGACTTCCTCCTGAATTTACCATCGTTGGGTCAGCCCGCCGAGATTGGAGTCATGATTTTTTCCGCGACCATTTGCGTCAAGGAATCGAAGAATTTTCCGACGGCATTGGTAGCGAAGAATTTTGGCAAGACTTCGCCCAGGGACTATACTACTGCCCAGGGGATATGGACAATCCCGAAAGTTACCAAAAACTGAAGGTTTTTTTGGAAGAATTAGACGAGAAACGGCGAACCAGAGGAAATAGGGTTTTTTATTTGGCCGTGGGTCCTGAGTTTTTCCCCCCAGGATTAAAACAACTAGGGGCGGCAGGGATGTTGGCAGATCCGAGCAAACACCGTCTGGTTATTGAAAAGCCCTTTGGCAAAGATTTAAACAGCGCCCAAAATCTCAATCGCACAGTACAGAAAGTCTGCCAAGAAAATCAAGTCTATCGTATCGATCATTATCTCGGCAAAGAAACCGTCCAAAATCTGCTGGTGTTTCGCTTTGCCAATGCCATTTTTGAACCCATCTGGAATCGTCAATTTGTGGATCATGTTCAGATTACCGTAGCAGAAACCGTAGGGGCGGGCGATCGCCCCAGTTACTACGACAAATCGGGAGCATTGCGAGACATGATTCAAAACCATCTGCTCCAGGTATTTTGCCTAACGGCCATGGAAGCTCCCAACAAACTCAACGCGGACAGTATTCGCAACGAAAAAGTCAAAATTCTGCAAGCGACAAGCTTGGCCGACATTGACGACCTAGAAAAATCCGCGATCCGAGGGCAGTATAGTGATGGTTGGATGGCAGGGAAAAGAGTACCAGGCTATCGAGAAGAACTCAAAGACATTAACCCTGAAACTACCACCCCCACATTTGTAGCCATGAAACTCCTAGTTGATAATTGGCGATGGAAAGGAGTACCCTTTTATCTGCGTACAGGGAAACGGCTACCGAAAAAAGTCAGCGAAATTACCATTCACTTTAAGGATGTCCCCCTACTCATTTTTGAGTCCGTCGTCCAACAGACTAAGCCCAACGTCCTAAGTTTAAGGATTCAGCCCAATGAAGGTATGTCCCTCCACTTTGAAGCTAAAATGCCCGGGGCGGATCTGCGTACCCGTCGGATCAAAATGGATTTTGACTATGACAAAGAATTTGGTATGGCGGCATCCGATGCCTACAAACGTCTTCTCCTAGATGCCATGCTCGGCGATCAAACCCTGTTCACCCGTGCGGACGAGGTAGAAGAGGCTTGGCGAGTTGTTACCCCGGCTCTGTCGCTCTGGGATGCCCATGGAGATCCCAATTCTATTCCCCTCTACGAAGCCGGCTCTTGGGGTCCGAAGGAAGCAGAATTGTTGATTAACTCCGATACTCCCCAGTCGAACAGTCGGCGCTGGGAAAAACTATAACCAATTAACAAGAATCCAACCCCGAAATTAAAATGAGTACCCAAACCCCCCCCATTGTTTCCTTACAAGCCCCCAAAGATGTCTCCATTGAGGTCATTGAATCGGAATTACGACAAATCTGGCAAGCCTATAGCGGTGCTGACGATGGTGTCGCCGCCGCCCGGGCTCAAACTTTTACTTTTATCGTTTATGAGCCAGAGCCTACCCAGTCCTTACTGGCTACCCTAGGCTTCTATACGGGACCGGTTGATGGTATTGGTGGACCCCGTACCGTCGCCGCCATCAAAGCCGCCCAAAAAGAGTATGAGCTTGCCATTACAGGAACCTCCGATGAGCAACTTCTACAACGTCTCCAGGCTGATCTCGATCAGGTTCAAGAAAAGGTGCTGCGGAGTTATGCTCCCGATTTAGCCGGATCAGGTATTGCCGATGCGATCGCTAGTTCCAATCCCTGTCGCATTATCACCCTTTGTCCGACGGCCTCCGCCGATGAAGGAGTACAGGCTCAGGTTTCTGCCTATTGTCCTGTAACCCAACGCCATGAAGCGACCCTAACTTGTTGTGAGTACATCACCCTCAAGGGTACGTCTGCGGCTTTAGAGCGTGTCGGTGGCATCTTGTCGGAACTGATTATCAAGGATTTACCTCAATTTGTTTGGTGGAAAGCCAGCCCTGAGCCTGAGTATGGGTTATTTCAACGCCTTGTCGATCAGTGTGATGTGATTATCATTGATTCCAGTGGCTTCCAAGAGCCCGAGGATAGTTTTCAAGAAATCGGTAAAATGATTGAACTCGGACATCCCCTTGCCGATCTCAACTGGCGACGCTTGGCCGCTTGGCAAGAGTTGACCGCCGAAGCTTTTGATTCCACGGAAAGGCGTACTGATATTTTGTCCATAGACCGCGTTACCATTGACTACGAGAAAGGCAATCCAGCCCAGGCTTTAATGTATTTGGGTTGGGTAGCTAGTCGTTTACAGTGGCGACCCTTTAAATTTATCAAGGAAGGTGGGGACTATAACCTATTCCGTATTCACTTTACCAGCCCCGATCAACGGACTATTGAGACGGAATTGGCGGGGATTCCCACGGATTCGGGGACTATCCTCGGCGATTTGATGAGTATTCGTCTAGCTGCTGCTGATCCTTCCTTGGATTGTTGTACGGTTCTTTGTTCAGAAACAGGCTGCATCCGCATGGAAGCTGAAGGTGGTGCCCAATCTTGTCGCATTCAACAGGTGACGCATCTAGGGGATCAAAAAACTGAAACCCTTCTTAGTCAGCAACTATTACGTTCTGGGCGCGATGTCCTGTACGAAGAAAGCATGAAAATGTCCTACGAAATTTTAAAATTATGGGCGTGAAGAACCTGTTCTACTAAATCCACACTATTAGCATCAAACCATTGGATCTCCCGATTACCTCTAAACCAAGTGCGTTGCCGTTTGGCAAACTGGCGAGTATGTAAGACGATCATGTATTGGGCTGAGTCTAGGGAAATATCTCCTTTTAAATACTCTTTGATTTCCCTATAACCAAGGGTGTCTAATAGGGGTAAATCCTCACCGTGTTGATTAATAATTGTTTCTACTTCCTTGACTAAGCCTCTTTCTAACATAGTTTGAGTCCGCCGTGTGATGCGATTTTCTAAGTCTTGGACATCACAATCTAAGCCAATTTGTAGGATGGGATAGGAGGGCGGATTTTCTCCCTGTTGCTCAGATATAGGTCGACCTGTGGTATAAAATACTTCTAAGGCTCTGAGGGTTCTAGTTTCGTCATTAGGATGGATTTTTTGGGCAGCTTTTATGTCCACTTGAACTAGGAACTGATAGCATTGAGCTTGTCCTAATGCTTGTAATTGTTGCCTTAGTTCCTGTTGGGGAGAAACCCTAGGAATCTTTAAGCCTTGCACAATTGATTTTAAATAAAGTCCTGTTCCTCCTACTAAAAGTAAGGGTTTATCTGTTCCTATATCAGATTCAATTAATGTCTGAGCTTGTTTTTGATACTCTGCTAGAGTTAAGGTTGATGTTGGTTCACAAATATCTATTAAATAGTGCTTAATTAACTTTTGTTCCTCGGCAGATGGTTTGGCTGTTCCTATATCAAATTGTCGATAAACTTGACGAGAATCAGCACTTAAAATCACGGTGTTTAATCTCTGGGCAAGTTCTAAGGCTAGTCCAGACTTACCACTTGCCGTTGCTCCACAAATAACAATTAATTTTTTAACCATAAAGTGCATTTTTGATGAACTACGTATTAGACATCGACCACATTTAAGATTTTGTCTTGGTAGTTCAGGCTTCCAGCCTGATTTCTGGAGAGGTCTATTAACAATCGCTATTTTAATGGAAAAAATGAGGTAAATATGAAAAATAATTTGAGAAATATCCAGAATTTTCTGCCATAATAGAAACTAATATAGCAATTTTAAATGATTTGTAAATGATATTTTGCCGTAAACATGATTGAATTACTATTATTTACGATTATTTTAAGCATTGATTCCTTCTCTGCGGCGGTTGCCTTGGGATTTCGGCATTTTTCGAGGAAACGTGCCCTCTTTTTTGCCTTTAGCTCTGGTTTGGCGGAAGGATTGGCTACGGCGATCGGTTTTTTTCTAGGGCGAATCGCTCAAAACCTGATTACAGCCTACGATCACTGGATTGCTTTCGCCCTCTTGTTTATAGTCGGTAGTCATATGTGTTATGAAGCTTATCTAGAAATGAGCAACCAAAAAGTTGCGGAGGAGGAAATCAAGGTTCATGGCGCTTTAAAAATTTTACTGGTTTCTAGCATCACTAGCATTGATTCCCTTGGGGTGGGAGTATCTCTGGGGTTAGTTAATAAACCAATACTCATTTATTCCCTTGCTATTGGCATCGGGGCATTTATGTCCACCTATTTAGGGCTATTTCTAGCTAAGAGGATTTCCCATAGGTTTGGGGGACAGGTGGAGTTCATTGGGGGGATAGTTTTGATCTTAATTGGGATTAAAATGTTGTCAATTTAATTAAAGAATATCTCATTTCAATGACCCCACCACAACGTAGCGACTATGACAACCCGTGGAAAGAAGCCCTATCCTTGTACTTTCAGCCCTTTATGGCGTTCTTTTTCCCCCAGATAGAATCTAACATCGACTGGGATAAGGGTTATGAGTTTCTCGACAAAGAATTTCAACAGATAGTCAGGGAAGCCGAACAAGGAAAAATCTACGCCGATAAACTGGTTAAAGTCTGGCAAAAAAATGGTTCCGAAATTTGGCTATTAATCCATGTAGAAATCCAGAGCCAAGTACAATCAGAGTTTTCCGAGAGAATGTATGTTTACAATTATCGTATCTTCGATAGGTACCGCCGACCCGTTTTAAGTTTGGCTGTATTAGCCGATGATAACCCAGATTGGCGACCCAATAGCTATAGTCGAGAGCTTTGGGGTGGCAGAGTTTCCCTAGAGTTTCCTATGGTCAAACTGTTAGACTACCAGGGAGAGGGACATCTGCTTTCTGAAAGTACCAACCCCTTTGCCATAATAGTAGCAGCCCACCTAACCAACCAACAAACCAGAAGAAATGTTAACCAACGTTATGATGGGAAGTTGAGGATAGCGAAAAGCCTCTACCAAAAGGGTTATAGCCGAGGCGATATACTGGAGTTGTTCAGACTTATCGACTGGATGATAAATTTGCCAGAAATGGCAGAACAAGAGTTTAAAAAAGAAATTCAGCGTTTTGAGGAGGAAAAACAAGTGGCATACATAACCAGTGTCGAAAGAATCGCTCGTCAGGAGGGAATTATCCAACAAAGGAGGGAGGATATCATAGAAGTGCTGGAGGTCAGGTTTTCGGAGCTACCCAGTGCTTTAGTCGAAAAAATCAACCAAATTGAAGATCCTGACCTATTAAAAACCCTTCTAAGAGAAGCCATTACCATTGACTCCTTAGCAGCATTTCCATCCCTGACCTAGGGAAAAAATAAATTACACCTATGACCAACTAATCTATTATACAAGCTAACTAATTAAAAAAGGATTATATCCCGAGAGATAACAAAGGGAATAGGGGATTCGTAAACCTCAAAACGCACAAAAGCCACAGGAGCGATCGCATCGTTGGGCTTGGCATCAAAATAGACTGTATTGTTAACTAGACTAAACTGACTGAGGGAGGTAGCCCCAAAGCCAACTCTCCAGACTTCTATGCGATCGCCTAAAGGACTATCAAATCCCCTTATTTCATCAATTCCCTCGTTGGGATAGTGAAAGATAAAGCGATCTGCTCCTCCATACCCGCCGATGAGAATATCATTACCTGCATCTCCAATAATCCGGTCTGAACCTTGCCAACCGCGCAGGTTATCATTACCTGGTCCTCCGCGAATCAAGTCATCACCTTCGTAGGCATCAACGAGATCATCGCCGCCATCACCATAGAGAGTATCGGCGTATCCTGTGCCACCAAGAATATCATTGCCATTTCCCGCAACAACCCAGTTACCACCCCAGACGAGATCATTGCCATCTCCACCAATAAGAGAATCTAGTTGCTGTCCGCCTAGGATGTAATCATCACCATTGCCGCCCACGATGTAGTCATTGCCATCGTCACCAATCAAGCTATCCTTGCCATCTTGTCCAAAGAGTTCATCATCTCCTGCATAACCTACGATTAAATCATCGCCCCAGGAGCCGTAGATTGTATCATTTCCCTCTTCCCCAGTTGCCGTATCGTTTCCTAGCCCTGCATCGACAAAATCATTACCTGCGTAACTCCAGATATTATCATTCCCATCTCCTCCATAGATACGGTTATGGCCATTATTGCCGATTATGTTATTGTCAAAACTATTACCAAAGGCATTAACATTAGCAGTTCCCGTAAGTATTAACTTTTCAAAAACCGTGCCGAGGTCAAAAGAAAATGGGACTTCTACCGTATCAATCCCTTGGTTGGCGTATTCTACAATCAGATCATTAGGATTGTTGACTGTGTAGCGATCATCACCGTTACCTCCAGCTAAATAGTTAGTACCTCCATTACTAGATAACCAGTCATTGCCATCTCCACCAAAGACAAAATCATTGCCCTCATCAGTAAAGAAAAGGTCATTGCCCGCACCACCATCAAGGTAATCGTCCCCAGATCCATCAAGGAGCCGATCATTACCATCACCACCAAAAAGATAATCGTTATCTTCATTACCTTCTAAAGTATCATTGCCTTGTTCGCCCCGAAGAGTGTCATTGCCAGTGTGACCAAACAGGGAATCGTTATCTTCCCCACCATTAACAACATCGTTGCCAGCATTGCCCCTTAAGAGATCATCTCCTGCTCCCCCATTAACAATATCATCGCCCTCTGCGCCACTCATCCAATCAACGCCGCCATCCCCATAAAGTTCATCGTTACCAGTGCCACCGTCTATCCCGTCATCCCCATCACCACCGTAGATTCTATCGTTGCCTCCCTCACCCGTGAGCATATCGTTGCCTGTTCCTCCTTCTACATAATCGTTCCCACCTCCGGCATAAACGAAATCGTTGCCAGCTAGAGCATAAATCAGGTCGTCTTGAGGAGTACCGTCTAAGCTCCGGAAGAAGGCACTAAAGATCCAAAAGGTTGGCTGGATAGTATCATTGTCGTTGTATTTAGTTCCCCAAATTGTTGCCATTTTACACCTCACCTACGGTAGAATACTTGAATGTTAACATCAGGGTATCTCGAAAAATTGATTTAATCTTCTAGCTACGATACCATGAAGAAGTATTCTAGGCAAATGAAGCCCTATCCTCCTACTTTCAGCCCTATGGCGTTCTTTTTCCCCCAGATAGAAACCCTACTACATCGACTGGGATAAGAGAACTTCTAAGTTAATCGTCCTGTAAACGGGTTTTAGAAACCAGACGGGTTTTTTTGCGCTCGGCTTCGGAAAGTTGCTCCCCTGACTGTAAACGGGTAGCATTGGCCTGTAACACCGTTGCCGCATTTTTCTCCCCTAGTTTTAGGGCCGTATTGGCTGCAGTTTGCAACATGGTGGCCGCCCCCGCGCGATCGCCTTGGGAAAGTTTTTCTTCGGCTATTTGGGTTTGACGATACTTAGCTAGAGTTAAAATTGATTGCTGTACTTCGGGATTGGGTTGGGCTTGGTAAACCGTCTGGGCTTCTATGTTAATAGGTAGGGTTTCCGATTGTAGTCCCGTTTGCCCCAAACCGGGGTCATCATAACGGACTCCTACCCTGGCAATGGTATGGCTTCCAGGAGATAACTGATTTAGGTAAAGATTGGCGAGGATTACCCGCTCCTGCTCCACCATCAAATCCCCTAAACGCACAAAATAACTATCCCCTTCTTTTAAGGGAGTAAGCTCGATAGTTTCTGGAGCTACTTGGGCGACGGGCTTAAGCTCTGCTAAACGCACCTCGGGGATTAATTGCAAATTCAGAGAGATATTAGTTAAACCCACGGATTGTAGACGGGTAAACAGTTGGCTAAAGGCGGTTAAGGCTTCTTCCGGACGCTCTATATAACGTAAAGTCCCCCCGGCGGTATCGGCAATTTTTTCCAAAACATCTTGATTCCAATGATTACCAAAACCAAGGGTATTGAGGGTAATACTATATTCCGAGGCTAGTTGGGCTAGTTTTAAACAACGCTCATTGTCTCCATGCTCATTTTCCCCATCCGTTAACAGAAAAATCTGGGAAACTCGATCTTTTTTGCCCGTGGCTGCTTCTTGAATCCCTAACTTCATCCCGTCATCAATGGCCGTTCCCCCTTCTGCTCGTAGCTGCTCAATTTTTCGGATAATCGGGCTAATATTTTCCGCCGTTTGGTTAGCCACAATCACCTGCGCTCGATGATTAAAGGCGATTATTGAGAGGCGATCGCCAGGACTTAATCCTTCTACTAACCTAATTGCTGCTTTTTTGACTGTTTCTAAGGGTTTTCCCCCCATGGAGCCACTTTGATCTAGGACTAGGCACAAATTTAGGGGTAAAGTCCTCCCCCCCGATTCAGCATCCGCACTCAGGGATATATGGAGTTGACGCTGATTTTTAGGTTGATTGCTGTCTAGATGGCGATCGCTTAGGGCTGCTTTTAGATTAACTCTCATAAAACAAATACATACAAAGAGGAGCTATTACAACAATAGCAGCAACCCAGACTCGACCCGTACACATTTCCAGACTTTGGTTGAGATTCCATAGAGACTGCATCTTGGAGATGCCTTGCTCCCTTTTCTTCTACTGGGGGAAATGCAGGATACTTTGTTGGCTGCTGCTATTGTTCGATTTCGAGACAGATATTAACTTCAAACAGGCTATGCTCCTAGTTGGTGTTTGATCAGACCTTGTCAGTTGTTCTGCCAGGGAAGCTTTCTTTTGCTTCTACTATTAAGATAACATTCATTCTTTTTTAGTCCTAGATTTTGCAATCAAACTTTACATTAACCTCCATAGAAGTTGATGACTAAGGCAAACAAGAAACTGAGTTGAAAGATTAATATTAATAAATAAATCACTACTTTAGGGCGAAAAGCTGATATCATCAGCAGGGTTTGTTTGATGTCTACTACCGAACTAAACAACAAAAAAGCCAGTAGAGAGCCTGGTAAAACCTTAGCAGTCAGAGGTAGGAGAAAGGAAATATTAAAAGGGGAGCCAAGGGCAAGCACAAACCCCAAACCCATCATAATTGGTATTTGTAGCCTGGAGTTAGGATCGCTCAGTAACTGACTCTGGGGTAAAAAAGTTTGGAAAACAGCAGCCATCAGACATCCAATCAATAACCATCCCCCCAACTCCAAAACTTCACGCCCAATATTCTCCAGGAAAACTTGTAACGAGGAAGATGGGGAAGGAGCTTGCTGTAAACGGCTTCCCGTGGGCAAATCCGTGAGAAATTTTGGGTTTGAGAAACTAAAAAGAACCCCCAAAATAATAGCCATAACCGCAGTCACAACTAATCTATAAGCTATTAGGGCCGGATTGTTGGGAAAAACCTGCCAACTTATCCAAATTGTCAAAGGATTAAGAGTACCAGAAGCCACAAAAAAACTCATAGCTACCGCAACCGGCACTCCCTGAATTATCAAGCGTCTAGTGACAGGAATATTGCCATACTGAGCTACAGGGAAAAGCATACCCAAAAAACTGCCCGCAATAGCTCCGAAAACACGATTTTTAGGAAACTTAGCTGCTAACTGACGTTCATCCACAAAAACTAACAAATAACTAGAAACAATCACCCCCAACAATAGAAATGGGAAAGAAAGCGAGAAAAGACTCAAAAACAAAGTAAATGCCGTTTGCCAGTCCATCATCGTGGGTTAATAGCCTGGGGCTGATTGGGATTTTGTAAGACATCGGCGGCGGATAGGCCATCACCTTGATAGCCAAAATACCACAAAGCGGCGGCAGCTTCTGAGCGACTAACGGGTTTTTTGGGTTGAAAAAGTGTTGTATAGCCTAAAACTCTGCGGATATTGGCTTTATCCCCATTTTGATGATCTGCGTAGAGAAAACGCAAGACTTTCGGTTCAATTTTATTAACATCCTGAAAGCCCCAAGTTTGTTTAACTGACTCTATCGACGCGGGGGGAATTTGATTGGTATCTAAGACAACTTTCCACTCAATTAAATCCTCGCGTGTTAGCGGCGCATCGGGGCGAAAGTAGAGAGCGTCACTATCTCCCCTCAAAGTCGAGGGAATTAATCCCGCATCAGCTAAACCTTGAATATAGGGAAAATCTGGATCATTGATTCTGACATCTTGAAAAGCGGGGGTATTAGAGCCTAGACGGATTTGCTTACCTGGGTTATTGCTAAAAAATGTATTGTTGGCAGTAATTAACCAACGAGCAAATTCCCGACGAGTAATGATCGTATTGGCACTAAACTCGCTGCCTCTGTAGGCAGTAATAATACCTAAATTGCCTAAATCCTGAACAAATTTCTGTAGGGGTTGGGGAATCTGTTGTAAATCGCTAAAGGTGATGGGGGTAGAAGGGGAAAAGGAAGTTACTGGAGGTGCAGACGTGGTGGGAGCAATAGCTGCTTTAGTTGTGTCTTGGTAGGTAATTAGATAGGTAGTTTGGCCAGAAGTAGATTCAATGTTAATTTTAGCTTCTTGGTTATTGCGACGAGCAACAATTTCCCCCGTGAGTTCGTTAGCAGAGGTTGGGCTGATTATTTCCCATTCATTTTTTTGAAAGTATTGGATATAAAAGGTTTCAATCAAATTACTCGGATCTGTGGACTTCCAGCGTGTCAGAATTTGGTTAGGGATGGTACTAGGTGGAGTATCTATTAATTCGGCATTTTGATAGACAGGAATTTCTGGTGGTAGGGAAGAAATCCCAGAAGTGACGGGGGAAGGTGAGCCTTGCAGTTGAGGATCTGCGGAAAATTTGCCTTCTAGGGAAGGATTGCCGCTACAAGCCGTCAAAACAACACCTAAGCACAAACCTAGAGACAGAAAAGCCTTTTGTTTCAGTAACACCGTAAACCTAATCAAGATTATTCAGATAAAGGACTAGCTCCATTGTATCCTTAGCTGCTAGTCCTTGGCTTCGGCTCTCCACCCTGATTATCTAGCCCGTATTTCGCATTCCCGCAGCAATGCCGTTAATAGTGAGCAGAGCTCCCCGCAAAAGTTCGTCTTTGCTGTAACGGAAATACATAACCCCAGATTCTGATTGGCTGGTGTACTGACGTAGACGCTTTAGTAAGGAAACCTGTAGGAAACCGAGGGGAACTATAGTACCATTCCGCAACTGTACAGAGCGTTGTAAAGGAACATCTGCATCGAGAAGGCGTTGATCACCCGTGATTTTTAAAACTAGCTCGCAGGTGCGGTGATACTCTTGGGAGATGCGCTCAAAAACCCGATTAAAACGCTCAATATCCTCAGGTTGAGAGAGTTCCTTGACATAATGATGAGCCATTTGCAGGTCAACCTTAGATAAAGTCATTTCTACCTTAGAGATGACCATTTGAAAGAAAGGCCATTTGACATAGAAATAGCTTAACAGTTTCAGATTTTCCTCTGGCTCATGGGCTAAAAATGTTTCTAAGGCTGTTCCTACCCCATACCAAGCCGGTAAAAGAAAACGGCTCTGGGTCCAGCTAAACACCCAGGGAATCGCTCTCAGGGTGCTGAGGTCTTTTTTAGCGCTCTTGCGTCGAGCGGGGCGAGAACTAATTTGGAGAAGGCTAATTTCTGGAATGGGGGTAACAGAGAGGAAGAAGTCCAAAAAGTCAGGATCTTCGTAAATTAAAGCCCGATAAGCACGGCGAGAAGTCGAAGCTAACTCCTCCATAGTTTCATTCCAGGACTGAATATCATCAAAGCCACTTCCTAACAAACTAGCTTGAATAACTGCGGATACAGCCGTTTCTAGGTTATATAAAGCCAATTCGGGCAAGGAATACTTAGAAGCGAGTACCTCTCCCTGTTCTGTAATCTTAATCCTGCCATTGATAGTAGAGCGTGGTTGGGCGAGAATTGCCGCATGGGCCGGACCCCCTCCCCGTCCTACAGAACCTCCCCGTCCATGGAAGAGGCGTAAATCTACCCCGTAGGCTTCAGCGACATTTTGTAAAAACTTTTGGGCTTTGTGGATTTCCCAATTACTGCTCAAAAAGCCCGAATCCTTGTTGCTGTCGGAGTAACCCACCATAACTTCCTGTAGGTTCGGGGGAGATAAAGTTAAAGGAGGTAAGGGATCGGCGGGAGGATTGCCCATCTGCGCCTCTAGATGTTGATAACTTCCAGCCAGAGCAGCCCGATAGAGGGGGAGTTCAAAAAGAGTACCCATAATAGCGGGTGCATTCTTAAGATCATCGACGGTTTCAAATAGGGGGACAATGCGAACACAGGTGCTACTGGTGGCAGAATCGTACAGGCCTGCTTCTTGGGCTAGGAGCAAGACCTCTAGGACATCGCTGGCCTCATTGGTCATGCTGATAACGTAGGTTTGACAGATTTCCAGACCAAATTCCTGTTGCAGTTGCTTGAGCATTCTCAAGGTTTCAATGGTTTCAATGGTTCGCTCACTAAAGGGCATATCCGGGGGAATGAGCGGACGACGGGTGCTTAATTCTGTGGCCAACCAGGCAATTCTCTCAGATTCCGTCAGTTGTGTATAGGGTTTAGGGAGAATTTGCAAATAAGCGGCTATTTCTTCCACGGCTTCGGCATGGCGTGTCGATTCTTGCCGAAAATCTAACTGCGTCAGGGTAAAGCCAAAAATTTCTACTTGGCAAATTAGGTTATCTAACTCCATACAAACTAGCCCAGTCTGTTGTAGACTCCGCTTCATCAGTTGCAGTTCGTCCAAGAATCCTTGACTCGAGAGATAAATATTTTGCTCACTTCCTTTATGGATCATTTGTCTTTCTTCGGGATCGCTGAGGCGACGATTGCGAAGTAGGGTATTTTTTAGACGGGTTTCGATATAGGCAAGTTTCAGTCGGTAGGGCTCTTGACGGTAACGAAGGGCCAATTCCGCATAAATTTCCGGCATCTGTTGTTTATCTTTTTCCAAAGAATCCAGAAACTCTGGCATGACATCACACCAGTGCAAAGACGGGCTTAAAATTCCCGTTAGTTCTGCAATCGATCGCCGGTATTTCTCCAAGATTCCCTGGCGCTGATAACAGGCGGTTTCCCAAGTCACGGGGGGGGTAACGAAGGGATTGCCATCCCGATCGCCTCCTACCCAAGAGCCGAAGCTGCAGAAGCCATTTTGGGGCGGACGTAAATTGGGGAAGGATTCCTTGAGGCTTTGTTTGAGGCGATTGGACAGTTGTGGCAGGGCATCAAATAGGACTTCGTCAAAGTAGTGTAGGGCGTAATCTACTTCATCTAAAACCGTGGGTTTAAATTGATGTAGTTCATCAGTACGCCACCAGAGGCGAATTTCCTCAGTAAGTTTCCCGGTTGCCAGATCCGTTTCCCAGGATTTATTCAATCCCATGGCTCGGGAAAACTCTTCGGCTTGATCTAATTGGTGCAGGATATCAGAGATGCGCCTTTGTTTGCGGCGAATGGTATGACGGACAATTTCTGTGGGGTGAGCGGTAAAAACGAGGCGAATATCTAAGCGTTCCAGTAGGCGTTGGATCTGTTGGGGTGGGACGTTTTGCTTCCTGAGATGGGGAAATAGAGAATGGAACATTCCTCCTTTCTGCATGGGCTGCACGCCGCCGGTGTAATTTTTTTCTAACCAGTCAACTCCCACAATCTTGGAAAAAGAACTCGGCTGATTTCCTGGTGTTTCTTGGGCCGACGCGCCCTCTTTTTGTCCGTAGGTGGCTCGTCTAATCAGTAACTGGTCCCTTTGTTCGTAATGTTGCTCAACTATGTTAATCAACTGGAAGTATAGGGCAAAGGCGCGGGTGGCTTTAATGGCTTCGTTTAGTTCCAGGTTTTCTATGAGTCCAGAAATAGAGGCCTCGGGAATATCAGTGACTTGTCCCTCTAGGGAACACATGGAGCGGAGGTTTTTTAGTAAACTGACCAATTGCTCCCCGCACTCAGATTGTAGGACTTCTTCCCATAAATCTTCTACCAGCTTCAGGCGTTGCTGAAGAAACAGATCCGAGGTAGAAAAAATGTTCAGTTTTGCGGCAGAAGATGGGACAAGTACGTCCATAGGCACCCTCCTGGGGGATTTTTGGTAAGACTGCTTTAATCATAATATCGACTACCAGATTCGGATAAAGTTTTCCATAACACAGACGCAAATACCGTATTATGATTACAGTCCCTTCTCCTTTCCCTTTTCTGGAAAATGTAGTAGGGGTAAGCGATCGCCTCGAAAGACTTCCTCGCTTTTTTCCCCAAGCTCCCCTAGGGCTTTAGCCGTCGCCCGAATTGCTAAGAAGCCAATAAGGACGGGGATCGTGGCTACACTTAAGTAAATGTTAATGTCTAATTTTTTCATGATATTTTAAGGATCGGGGGATCTTAAGGGGTTTCTTTTGACACTACGGATAGGGAAATTGGCAATAAGGGCGGTCATCCGTTGATCGCTTTCTAGGGAAATTTCAGTTTCGTCGGCATCAATTTCCACATAGCGACTCACCACTTCAAGGATATCTCGACGCATGGCCTCTAGCATTTCCCCACTTAGTCCAGCCCGATCGTGGGCTAAGACCAATTTTAAGCGGTTTTTCGCTAGGCGACCACTTTTATTGGGGCTTCCCCAGGCCAATAATTTTTCTAACAGTTCGCTGATCATAATTTATGAACCAAATAAGCGTTGTCGAATGCGTGTCCACAGGGTTTGATTTGCTGCCATCAAGTCCATATAGGGGATATTTTGCCCCTCTAAACGTTTAGCAATATTTTGGAAAGCGATCGCCGGAACGGACAATTTTTCCTCCAAAATCAGCGGTTCACCGCGGTTAGTGGAAATAATAATTTTCTGGTCATCGGGGACAATCCCCAACAGGGGAATTACTAATAAGTCTAAGATATCCTCTACACTGATCATTTGGTTTAACTGAATCATTTCCGGTCGTAGCCGATTGACAATTAAACGAATACTGCGAACAGACTCACTTTCGAGTAAACCCACCACCCGATCTGCGTCTCGTACTGCTGTCATTTCTGGGTTAGTGACAATTATCGCCTCTTGAGCGGGGGCGATGGCGTTACGAAATCCCGACTCAATACCTGCGGGGCTATCAATGAGAACATAATCGTACTGTTTAGCGAGTTGATTTACTAAAAACCGCATCTGATCGCTACTAATAGCCTCTTTTGTGCGATTTTGAGCCGCAGGTAACAGCACTAAATTGGGTTGACGTTTATCCTTAACCAGGGCTTGATCTAACCGACATTCCCCCGACAGGACATCTAACGCCGTAAAAACAATCCGTTGCTCTAACCCCAATAATAGGTCCAAATTTCTTAACCCAAAATCCGCATCCACTAGGGCTACCTTGCACCCCAACTGGGCTAGGGCGGAACCTAGGTTAGCTGTGACTGTAGTTTTGCCCACACCTCCCTTGCCAGAGGTAATTACGATAATACGACTCATAGACTCAATACATAAGGTAAAGTATAAAATTTCAGGTTTCTTTCTCGGTCCATCTGCCCTGCTCATCGAAACGATAGGCTTTGGCAAACTGATAGGCACTACTAATGTGAATCCCTTCGGAACTAATATAAGCTACTTCCGGCAATAACTGGCCGGGGGGATGGGCGGGAGCTCGCGCCACTAGGCCTGCAATCCTGATCTGCATTGGTTCCATCCGCAGGGCCATAATCCGAGCCTCTTCATTGCCTTTAGCTCCAGCATGGGCTACTCCCCTCAAGGACCCCCAAACCAAAATATCTCCATCGGCAATAATTTCCGCGCCTGGATTCACATCTCCTAAAACAACCACCGTGCCAGGATAACGGACTTCTACCCCAGAACGCACCGTATTTTTTAAATATAGGGGTTCAGAAAGTAGGGTCATAGGAGTGGATTCCGTTACAGACAAAGACTGCTCTAGGGGAATTTGTTGAACAGAATACCCCCCCGTCGCAGCAGCAACGGCGGTTTGACGGCGACTGGTATGAATACAGGTTAACTCTAAATCAGCCTCTTTGAGCAAT
Source organism: Microcystaceae cyanobacterium (assembly GCA_040398185.1). GTDB lineage: Bacteria > Cyanobacteriota > Cyanobacteriia > Cyanobacteriales > Microcystaceae > JBBAUO01. The sequence goes on from JBBAUO010000011.1 coordinate 58,647, forward strand.
TCGGAGAGATTTTGGAGATGGCGAGCATCTAGGAGGCGATCTTCTGCCAACAAATGGACTGGGGTTTGCTCAACCCATTTTTTCTCCAAGCTGTTGAGGGATTGCTTTAACTCCAAGGAAATCTGTACCCAATCGGGGGGGGTTATTTCCGCATCCTGGGTTTTCGGTAACGTCAACAGCAGTTTATCCCCTTCACTTTTTAGGTGAATCTGTAGATAGCGTTCCGTTACAGGGGTTGCTTCTACATCAATAACAATAGGTGGATCTAGATCCATTACTTACAATTCGCATGGCGGGAGGATTGCCTTTAAGATTACCACTTAGACTCCCCATCTGCATCATTTCCTGAGAAATCAGTTGTTAATCTAGCTTTTCGGCAAATAAACACCCATGGAGAGGATAGGCTCTAATTTGAGAGCGATCGCGGGCATAATTTTTTTTAGTTGTCTTTATATTTGGTATGATTTGGATATTATTGTCCCAACTCTGACATAAATATGCTATTTCGGCAACTCGTCTTACTATCTCTAGCTCTGATTTGTGTTCCTACTCTCAACCCCCCTGTCGGGTTAGCCAAAGAAAGTCCTAGGGACAACCCTCGGATACTCTTATCCCAAGCTGAATCCGGGACTATTACCGAGGAAGCTGTACAGAAGTTAATCGAACAGGTCAAGGCTATAGGTAAAAGTCGAGATGTAGAAGCCCTACTAAAATATTTTACTCCTTTTACCTATTCTGAATTTACGGTTAATACCGATGCGGTGTCAGAAATCATCAGACTGTCTGGAATAGATGAACATCGAGCCTTTTTCCAAGAAACTTGGCAGGATGTTAAATCCTCTGAGGATGTAGATGATGATTTTCAGATCAGTTTATCCAGCGATGAAAAGACGGCCCTAGTTAGACGGACTAGACAAATCAACGTCACCCTAAAGGACGGGAAAAGAATTTTAGTGATGTCTAAATCATTATCTAGGTTAGCTATAGTAGATGGTCAATTGAAAATTATTTTCATTCAAGAATCCGCCGATATTGATGTCCGTCCTTAGAAAAACCCTAAACCCCACTCCCTTAAAACCCTGTGTTTATATAATCGGTGCAGGACCTGGAGATCCGGAACTTTTAACCATTAAAGCCTACAGGATTCTCACCCAAGCCGATATTATTGTCTATGCCAATACCCTAGTTCCCCCAGAAATTCTCATTGATACTCGTCCTGATGCCCAATTAGTACCCACCGGCAATCAAACCCTAGAGGAAATTTTGCGCGTCATGATGGCGGGGGTAAGGGCAGGAAAATCGGTAGTTCGCTTACATTCGGGGGATTTAAGTCTTTATAGTGCTATTCATGAGCAGGTGTTAGCCCTAACTGAAGCCGAGATTCCTGTAGAACTTATTCCTGGTATTGGGGTTTTTCAAGCCGCCGCCGCCAAAATTGGTACGGAATTAACTATTCCTGACTTAGTACAAACTATTATCCTTACCCGCATTAGTGGGCGTGCTTCTGGTGTCCCTAAATCTGAGGAATTGGGTAGTTTAGCCGCCCATCAAGCTAGTCTATGTCTATACCTAGCGGCGCGTCATGTAGATGCAGCCCAGGGCAAACTTCTAGAGCATTACCCCCCCCATACGCCGGTGGCTATTTGTTTTCGCATCGGTTGGCCGGAGGAGAAAATCTGGATTGTTCCCCTAGAAAGTATGGCTACTGTCACCCAACAGGAAAACCTCATCCGCACAACTCTCTACATCATTAGTCCCGCTTTAGGAGCAAATCGAGGCGATCGCTCCCGTCTGTATCATCCCCAATATTCCCACCTTTTTCGGGATAGAATATGATACGATCGAGGCAGACTTTGTTTTGGTAAAAATAACCATAAATAACTGTGTTTACAACCCTAACCCCTAAAATCCCTGCCCTCCCCTTAGACTTGTTTTCTGCGATTAATGAGCTTAAAAAGGAGTTGAATGCTATTGTTTTAGCGCATTATTACCAGGAGCCGGATATTCAAGATATAGCTGACTACATCGGCGATTCCCTAGGACTTTCCCAACAAGCCGCCCAAACGGAAGCGGAGGTAATTGTGTTCGCGGGGGTACATTTTATGGCTGAAACCGCGAAGATTCTCAATCCCCATAAATTGGTACTTTTACCGGACTTAAATGCGGGTTGTTCCTTGGCCGATAGTTGTACTGCCGAAGAGTTTGCTAAATTTAAGGCTAAATATCCTGAGCATTTAGTAATCTCCTATATTAATTGTAGTGCGGAAATTAAAGCCCTGAGCGATATTATTTGTACCAGTTCCAATGCAGTTAAAATTGTCCAGCAAATTCCCCAAGAAAAGCCGATTATTTTCGCTCCTGATCGTAATTTAGGACGCTATGTTATGGAACAAACAGGGCGAGATTTGGTATTATGGCAGGGAAGCTGTATAGTGCATGAAACCTTTTCGGAAAGAAAAATAGTAGAGTTAAAGACCAAGTATCCCCAAGCGGAAATTATTGCCCATCCTGAATGCGAAACGGGGGTTTTAAATCATGCTGATTATATTGGTTCAACTACGGCTTTATTAAAATATTCCCAAAAAAGTTCTAGTGATATATTTATTGTCGCCACAGAACCGGGTATTATTCATCAAATGAGCAAATCCGCACCTAATAAGCAATTTATTCCGGCTCCTCCCATTAATCAATGTGCTTGTAATGAATGTCCTCACATGAGGCTTAATACCTTGGAGAAATTATATCTCTGTATGGAGAATAAAACTCCCGAAATTAAGATCCCTGAATCAATTCGTTTAAAAGCACTACAACCCATACAGAGAATGTTAGCCATGTCTTAATACTAAATCTGCTTAAGTTACTAGATAATCATGAGGGCTAGGCAGGAGGCAGGAGGCAGGAGGCAGGAGGCAGGAGGCAGGAGGCAGGAGGATTACAACCTGATTTAAAAACCAGATTTGGTCTTAGTGGTCTTTAAAATATGCTCCAAAAAATACGATCTTGTTGATAGGTAATTTCCTGTTTACCTATCCTAACCACTTTATCTAATCCAGTACCTGTGACTTTTACCTCTGGAGGTGTGCCCTTTTGAATCGTCATCACTACCCAAAAGATATTATCCCCACTGGCTACAATTTTACTACCTGCACTTGTTTTTTCAACCCTTAACTTAACTGAGTCTGGAAGAATAAATGTTCCCTGGAGAGTTGCGCCATTTTTTGAGCGAATAAGAAACCGATTTTTGCCGAGAGTAACTGTCCCGACTGTGTGCATAATCCAAGTTTTGTCAGCAAAGGTGGGGTGATCAATATTACCTTTAAACTCATCGGCGATAACAAATAATCCTGGGGAACCAGAACTCTGGCTGTAATCTACCCCAAAGGAACGAATCCAAGTTAGTTTAATCGGTTTGGAAGTTTCAGGAGGTAGGGAAATATTGGTTTTAAAATTAACTAATCCAGAACCTTCTGAATTAGACAGAAAAAGCGTTGGTATAGCTGTTCCCCAAGGTCGGCTTTTTGGCATCATCACGACATTTTCATCGGTAATGTGACCGCCAGGAAGACCAGGACTTGCCCATTCTTCTCCTAGTCCCCAAATACGAAAACTGCCCGTATCTGGAAATGCCCAAGAACCCCCCAAACTTTGCCGCCTCAGGTAAATACTAGCAGATACATCCTGCTCGTCTTGCCAACGATTACGAAAGGAGAAAAAACCCTGTTGTTTATCAACTAAGATTTTATCCATGACTTGGACAGGATTGGCGGATTTTTGCTCAGGTTCATAGTTAGCAAAAACAAAAATACCTTGGTAGGGAAGGTCAATGCCAAAGCTTTGATCTCCCTTTAGGGCTAGATTTTGGTTAAATAGCCATAATACCCCTGGTAAAAATTGTTTAGGGACAATCCCCAACCCCATAGCAAAGAGAGCAGGACCGGCAAAACGGCGATGTCTGCCATAGTTTGGCAGAAAAAATTTTCCTTTTTGGGTTATAGTTCTCTGGAGATAATGGGGGACGATTTCAGCAGCATGGGAATTTTCCACTAAATCCTCTCCTAGGACATGGCGGTATGCTTGTAAAAAGGGCATAACGGTCAAAATTAATGGCTCCGTGGTATAATGGTCCCCTTCAATGCCAAAACCATGATCTCCTATGGCTGTTCTCAGGTAACGTTGGATATGACGGGCGGCTTTTTGGGCTTGGTAGGGTTCAGGATTTTTTAGGTAGGGTTCATCCAAAATAGCAAGAGCCGCTAATCCCGCCGCTCCGCGAGATCTGGCGTGCCAATTACTCCAAGGATTATTATTCCACCCCGTTTTAGCTGATGAACCCCGCAGTAGTTTGTTGGTTTCTGTTTGTAACCATTGTGTCACCTGTTTTTGTTTGGCTTCACCCCAGGCTTCGTAACACATATCGTAGGCTAGAGCTACCCCGGCCACAACTGCTGAATGCTCTAGGAGGCGTTTCCCTGGTTTGTTCATGGATTTCTCGGTAATTTCCCAACCAGTTTGGGCTTTTTGATCATCCTCATTGATTAAGGATAGAAAACAATAGGCCGCACCATGATACCCCCCCGTGGGAACATAGCCGTCGTAGTAGATGGGTTGTTTTAAGCTCTGGTTAATTTGCTTAAGTATTGCTTTACCGACGGGGGTTTTAGCCTTGGCTCGCAAGGAGTCTAACTGGGATTTTCGGAAAATTAGCCGCGGATGCTCCTGGGGAAGAAGGGGTTGATGATTGGCGACAGCAACGGTGGTAAAGGATTCTACTTTGCCGACAATTCTGCCGGTAAGGGTGGCATTTTTTAATGTTCCCCTATAGGTACCTAGGAGTTTTTCCTGGCGGGGGACAACTTCTAGGATATAATCGGCTTGGTCGAATTGCGATCGCCAAGGATGATCCTGTATATTCATTTTTACTTCTAAACGCCAAGCATTATCTAAGCCGATTACTTTTACTGTGCCAATATGATCTACATCTATATTAAATTTGGGAGCATATCCCCAGGCTTGGGGTTCACATTGGCCTTTATGGCAAGTTAAATCAAGGGTTAGGCTTTGATAGATAGGTTTATTTTCCTGTAATCTCCAAACTGCATTTTTTAAAGTCAAGCTGATATTACCCGTTAGGGATTTTACATCTATTTTTCTGTTAATTGGGGACTCAGTTCCCCCTAGTAGAAAAATTAAAGCTGGTATAATTAAATAAATCTTTTTCATGACAACCAACTAGCTACAGGAAACAATAGGTATTCAAGGAAAAATAATTTCCAAATAATCTGATAAAACTGACTAACCGACTCTTGTTGCTCTAACTTTACTTGCCGTGCTTTGAATAACAAAAATATTAATAGTAACAGATGTGCTAGAACCATCAACCAGCGATTTAGATGGACATTACCCTGCAATCCTGTAATTATTAAAAGCAAGTAACAGCTAGAAATCACTCCTAAAGTAATTTTAAAGATTGTACCTTTTCCGACAAGGATAGTATAGGTTTTAATTTGGTATGCCAAATCTCCCTCTGTATCTGGAACGTCCTTAAATAAAGCAATTCCTAGGGTAAAAATAAGGATAAATATTGTTAATAAAATCACTGGTGGTGACAATTCTACCCGGTCTTGAAACACTTGGGTAAAATGGGAAAAAAGTCCCAGATTTACAATCACACCCCGCACAGTTAAAATACAAAGTGCAGCCCAAAAGGGATAACGTTTGAGGCGTATGGGTGGTAGGGAGTAGGCTGTACCAATAGCGAGACTGATGGCAACTGTTAAAAATAGCCAAGGACCGAAGATAGCCGCCATAACTAGAGCTAATATTCCTGTTATGATAACTATAGACTGTCCTAACCCATAGGAAAATGCTCCTGAAGCTAACGGCAGCAGTGGTTTGTTAATTTTATCAATTTCTATATCTTCTAACTGATTAAGCCCGACAATATAAATATTGCCAAAAATACAAGCCAGCCAAACACCCAACCCTTGCCCTAGGCTGACTAGATTTAGGGGGGTTGTGGTTATTTTTAGGGCCAGGACAAAAAGAGCAAAAACACTCAGACTGGTGCCGACAACAGTGTGGGGACGGCTGAATTGCCATAAATTTCGCCAAAAGCCTGTCAATGGGAGCAAAGATGTTTCCATAATAAGTAGGTAGGTGTTAAAAACTGTCAGATCCCCCCGCCTATCGGCACCCCCCTTATTAAGGGGGGCAGGGGGGATCGAACGCGCAATATATCTTCGATTTAATTATAACCAGTTACTTATCTAAGTTAGGATAACTATATTTGAGGATAATCTAGATAGCGGAGAAAAGTCCACCTTGTTGATTTTTATTCTACTTTATGTTAAAATGGAATGCTGAAGTTATAATCCTACAACAAAAAATGTTTTCAAAACTGCTTGCCCAAGAGATTTTTGTTAACCCCGATGTTAGAAAAGAAATCCCCAAATATAGGGAAAAGTTTTTATCAGCCCAACCGTTTAAGCACGTTGTTATTGACAACTTTTTATCGCCCCAAATGTCGGAAAAAGTCCTAGAAGAATTTCCTTCTTTTAACACCAAAAAAGCTATGAATGAATTGGGTTATGTAGCAGGAAAAGCTGTTAATGAGAATTTAGGGAGCATCAGTCCGACCTATAATAAATTAGCTAGTTATCTAGAATCCTTTGATTTTTTAAGATTAGTAGAGTCGATTACGAATATTAAGGGCTTAATCACCGATTATACATTTTTTGGAGGCGGAACTCACGAAAATTTACATGGACAGGAATTAGACCCCCATGTTGACTTTAATTATGACGAAAGAAATGGCTACCATCGGCGGCTTAATCTGATTATTTACCTAAACAAAGAATGGCAATCAGAATGGGGCGGTTGTTTGGATTTACACAGTAATCCGCGTTCCCCTGAAACAGATCAAGTTATTTCCTTCCTACCTACTTTTAATCGCTGTGCTATTTTTGAAACTAATGAATATTCTTGGCACGGTTTTCGTAAAATTCAACTTCCCGAAAATAAGCGTCATCTCTCTCGTAAATCTCTCTCAATTTATCTTTATAGTAAAGATAGACCACCGGAAGAAATAGTAGCACCCCATGCGACCTTTTATATAAGTCGTTGGCTTCCTGAGAGAATACAGCCAGGAATTGTCTTAAGTGAAGAGGATTTTAACGAAATCAGAGTTTTGATGAAAAGACGGGACGATATGATTGAGTTTTATCAAAATAGGGAGCTTGAGACTAATGCCTATATTCAGGGGTTAAGGGAAGAGATTAAAAAAGTAACCTAGGAGCTTATTTTGTAAGATATTTAGGTATGGCGGTTAGGGTGAGACTCCTTAGACAGGCAAGATGCCTGTCCTACAATTTGGACTAAACTTCTACCCAAATACTCCCCCCTTCAATTTTGATAGGGAAGACTTCTAAGGGTTTAGCCGATGATACCATAGCCATCACCTGACCAACTACCGGCGGCCAAGGAGTCCAGTCTTTCGCTGCTCCTGTGGTGAGATTAAAAGAGCTTTTGTGCCAAGGACAGACTATTTCTCCATCAGATGTAATTTTACCATTTTTTAGCGATAACTTTAGGTGTGGGCATTTACTATTTACCGCATAGATCGTACCATCTTGGTTGAGTAAAAGTATCGAGCGATCGCCCACTTTAACAACTTCCCTCGTTCCCGTAGATAGCGAGTCTTCGGCCAGCACTTTAGTCCAACTCATAATTTATAAGGAGATTTTATGAAAGTTTACCTTGCCCATTGTAAGGGTTAAGGGCGTATTGGACTTTTTCTCCCTGATGGTGCATCACATTTTGTTACAATAACCACTAGCGAGGTATATTGACCCTAGGGTACAAAGATGAAATTAGCTACATGGCTTCTGGGAATAGCATTAACCACAACGACTTTAGTAGCTACTCCTGCTATAGCTCAGTCAAATAGAGCAGGGGTTAACCAAGAAGAATCAGCATCCCTAGGGCGCAACTTAAAGGACGGAGAAATACTTCTCAGGGGTAGCAAAGGAAAATATATAGGTTATACCATAGTCAGGGGAAATATCCAGACCCTTTGGTCCGTTTTAACCGATTACGACAACTTCGAGAAATATATGCCTAATGTCGTGGAGAGTCAGCTTTTAGAAAGTCATGGTAATCAAAAGGTATTTGAGCAAGTGCAAAATTTTCAGATTTTATTTTTCTCCAGAAGAACTAAGGTAAAAACCATGGTCACAGAAGCATATCCTAAACTGATTAAGTTTAAGGTATTAGAAGGAGAAGTAAAATCCCTAGAGGGTTCTTGGAAAATAGAACAACTCGCCCCCGATAAATTTTTAGTTATCCATCAGGTTACAGTAGAGCCCGATAGTAAGTTAGGCGTTAACAGCAGTTTATTCTACTCCATTTATGAAGATGCTATCGAAAAAACTCTCAGAGCTATCTCCAAGGAAACGGCTCGACGTTAGAGCGGGAGTTTAAATCTTTTTCCCTACTAAGTAACTGGTTATAATTAAATTGAAGTGATTATTGCGCGTTCGATCCCCCCTGCCCCCCTTAACACAAAAGGGGTGCCGATAGGCGGGGGGATCTGACAATTTTTAACACCTACCTACTATAAAAATAATTAGTTTAAGCCATGAAAGCCATCCTGATGAATACCCCTGGTAATCCCGAAGTTTTAACCCTAGCAGATGTACCAGAGCCCACCATTAATAAACCCACAGAGGTTTTAATCGAACTAAAAGCCGCAGGGGTTAACCCCGTGGATACCAAAATACGCCAGAGAGGAACTTTTTATCCTGAACAAAAACCCGCTATCCTCGGGTGTGATGGTGCGGGGATTGTCGTGGAAGTGGGTACAGAGGTCGAAAACTTTAAAATTGGGGATGAGGTGTATTTTTGTGATGGGGGACTCGGTAAACAGGGAACGGGAAATTATGCCCAATATACCGTAGTAGAGTCAGCTTTTTTGGCAGCTAAACCTAAATCTTTATCCTTTGCGGAAGCGGCCGCCGTACCCTTGGTTTTAATTACGGCTTGGGAATCCCTTTATGAGCGTGCTAATCTCCAAGCTAATCAAACGGTTTTAATCCATGCCGGGGCGGGGGGAGTTGGTCATATTGCCCTACAACTTGCTAAGATACGGGGAGCAAAGGTGGCAACTACGGTTAGTTCACCCGACAAGGAACGCTTAGTTCGTCAATTGGGGGCAGATTATCCTATTTTCTACCAACAAACGGATTTTGTGGAGGCTGCCTTACATTGGACCGATGGCCAGGGGGTAGATTTGGTTTTTGATACCCTTGGGGGACAGGTTTTTTTTGATAGTTGTCGGGCGGTTCGATTTTATGGGGATATTGTTACTATTTTAGAACCCGATGTGAAACTGGGTAATTTTAAAGTAGCCCGCGATCGCAATCTTCGCATTGGTTTAGAATTGATGTTAACTCCTGCTCTCAAAGGGCTAACCGCAGCCCAAAAACACCAAGCGGAAATACTTTCCCAAGGCTCTCAATGGTTAGATGCAGGACTACTTAAAATTCATCTGAGTCAGACTTTTCCCCTAGCAGAAGCAGCCAGGGCCCATCACTGTATAGAAACGGGATCGGTTATGGGTAAAATATCCTTAATTTGTTAGCAACAGCTTATGTTAGAGCGTGGTGGTGGGTACTGTTTATGGTAACTGAACAACTTCTTAGGGTAGTAATTGCCGCCGTAACCAGTTTTGTTGCTACTAATCTCGATGATATTCTCATTTTGATGATTTTTTTCTCCCAAAAGAGCGATCGCTTTCGGCCTCGCCATATTGTTTTTGGTCAGTATTTGGGCTTTATCGTCTTAGTTTTAGCCAGTTTAGTCGGGTTTTTAGGTGGAACAATAATTCCTAAAAATGTGATTGGTTTATTAGGAATAGTTCCTATTTTTATAGGTGTAAAACAGTTATTTGATGCGGGTAAAGAAGAAGAAGAAGTTCAAACCATTTCTTCCGTAGCAAAGACGGGTTTTATATATAGTTTTTTTGCCTCTTTTATCAATCCTAAAGTTCTCAATGTAGCGGCTGTTACTATTGCCAATGGCGGGGATAATATCGGCATCTATCTATCCCTATTTGCGGCTAGTGACCCTAGGGAATTAATGTTAACTATCTTAGTTTTCTTGATTTTATTAGGTGCTTGGTGTTGGTTGGCTTATCAACTAACTCTTCACCCTGTAATGGCTAAGATATTAAACCGCTATGGCCATAAAATTGCCCCCTGGGTATTAATAGGTGTGGGAATTTATATCCTAGTGGAAAATAAAAGCTATCAACTCATACTAAATCCGCTTAGGTAAATATATTATCGTGAAGGCTAGGCGGTCGGAGAATAACTAGAGTATTAAAACAAGACTTAGTATCATAAATTGTTTCTATTAATGATGGCTTTTTGATTATTAATTACTTTTGAAATAAATTGACGTTCCTATAGAATTGTATTGTGTTAGTACTTGCAAAACTCATGGAAATAGAGGAGAAAAAATCCAGAGATCTTAACCCTTTGTTTACCGAAGACCACCTGGCCAATGAACGGACTTATATGGCTTGGATGCGGACGGCGATCGCCATAACAGGCTATGGGGTGGTAATTTTAAAACTGCGTTCATCGAAAGGAAACTCAGTTTTCCATTATGGATTTGGCTGGAAGTTAGGATTAATTTTTGCCATGGTAGGTTTGTTGACAGTTCTTTTCTGTACCCTGCAATATTTTTCCGTACGCAAGAGTATAGAAGAAGAAAGATTTTACCCCTCCGAACTAAAGATATTCCTCTTTAGTAGCATTGTCTTTTTCCTGGGAGGGGCAGTCATGTATTTCGTTGTAGTTAGTTCCTATATTATCTAACCAAAACGCCCGCTAACATAGTCCCTTGTTTCCTTAGAACTAGCACTATCAAAAATTTCTCGGGTGGGACTATATTCGACCAATTTACCGCGACGTTTACCATGGACATCAATTTCCGTATTAAAGAAAGCTGTCCAATCAGCTAATCTCGAAGCTTGCTGCATATTATGAGTAACCATAACAATAGTATACTTCTCCTTCAGTTGTGAACAGAGGTCTTCCACTTGGAGAGTAGAAATAGGATCTAGAGCCGAGCAAGGTTCATCCATTAATAAAACATCTGGTTTCATGGCAATAGCCCGGGCAATACAAAGCCGTTGTTGTTGTCCGCCTGATAGAGCGGTTCCCTTTTCCTTAAGCTTGTCTTTCACTTCTTCCCAAATCGCCGCCCCCCGCAGGGAGCTTTCTACTAATTCATCCAGATTACCTTGGTAGCCATTAGTACGGGGAGCATAGGCAATGTTTTCGTAGATAGATTTCGGGAAAGGATTAGGACGTTGAAAAACCATCCCCACCTGTCGGCGCAGTTTTACAGAATTAATCTTAGTATCATAGATATTGCGATCGCGGTAATTTAACACTCCCTCAACCGTACACCCAGGAATCAAATCATTCATGCGATTAAAGCAACGCAGTAGGGTACTTTTGCCACAGCCAGATGGACCAATAAAGGCGGTAATCTTTTTTTCTGGAATGCGGATATGGACATCTAAAAGGGCCAAAAATCCTGAATAGTGGACCTTAACACCTTCAGCATGAAAAACACTATTATCGCCATTGAGGTGGACATGAGGATTCGTCATCGGGAATAATCTCCTTATCAGGGTAAAAATTAATGGGAACTGGAAAAACGTTGACGCAGATAGATAGCGATCGCATTTAGTAAAAAGACCAAAACAATCAGCACAATAATCGCGGCGGCGGCAGCATTAGCAAATCCCGGTTCAGGACGAGAGACATAGCTAAAAATTTGAATGGGCAGGGCCATAAAGCGTTGGAATAAGCCAGGATCAAAGGTCAGAAAACTGACTGCGCCGACCACCACCAAAGAAGCCGCATCCCCAATGGCGCGAGAGACTGAAATAATGACCCCCGTGAGAATCCCCGGAATAGCATAGGGTAAGACATGGTGGCGGATAGTTTGCCATTTGGTAGTTCCCAGTCCGTAGGAAGCCTGTCTGAGGGAATCTGGAACTGCCCGAATCGCCATTGACCTTTACATCCGCATCTTGCACCAAGCCACTCCCTGAACAAGAAGTGGCCGCCACGCTCAACAGTGCGCCGAGGGCAATCAAAGAGAAAAAATTTCTTAAAGACCTTCCACCTAACCAACTGCTGACAACATGCTCAAATGGAGACACCGTTGCCCGCTTACTTTTGACGGCAGAAGTCCCAAATAGCCTAATCAGCAAATTTAGTAACTTTTTCCAAACTCGCCACCTGACCATAAAATAACTCCTCATCTACGGTATCCCTCAAAAAGAAATTTTCAAAAAATTTCCTCTATTGACCAAAAATTACAGTTTGGATAGTCCTAGCATTATAGTATTATTTACTGTCTTGATTTAAGTAGTTTTTTTTATTAGTTTTGCATCGACAATAAAATATTTTGATAATAAATTAAAGTGATGAATATTTTTAGTGATTAGAGTGATCAGAGATACATAAATAGGATTAGGATTAGTTGTTTTTTTTCAGAAACAATCAGCCCAACTAAAAAAGTAGTTGAGCTTGAGGGATTACTAATTGTTAAAAGAGTTTAAATGCTTCAGTACTTACCTGTAAAGCTTGTTTAACTATATCAACCTGTTGTTTGATACGAGTTTGCAAGAAAGTAGAAGCTCCTTTTTTCGCTTTTTCGGTATCGTCTGCAAGCAGATTAATAGCTTCGGCACTATCTTCTAGAGAACGTTGTAGACCTTGGATATTTTTGGCGACGGGAGCGCTTAGAGCCGTCCCAGAGCGTTGCAGTCTTTTGTTAAACTTGGCAACCTTTTCTCCTAAATCATCTATAGAATCGGCAACATTTTCCAGTAAGTCTTGTTTCGCTCCAATCGCCTTGCCAGTGACCGAGCCACCTGCTAGTTGTTGGGGTAATTCTTCGACTACTTGCTTAATCTCTTGAACGGCTTGATCAAAGGATAACTTAATTTCCTCAACCCATGTTTGAATGGAGGCATCAACACTTTTAGCTGCCTGTTCTACTGCAGTTGTTGGTTCGGCTTTAGTAGAAGTAATGATGGCTAAAACAGAATTGTCAGCAAAGGCAACATCTGTGAAAGTGAGGTTAGAAAGGATTGTTAGTCCAGCTACAAGCCCAACTAAGACCTTGTTGTTTTGGGCTTTAAGCCAATTAGTTAGAAAATTCATCGGATTACCTTCCTTGTATAAACTAAGAAAACATCTATAAACATATAGGAATAGTGTAATATTGTCAAATATTTATCAAGAAACTTTCGATTCAGAGGCTTTAGGCCAAAATACCACCAATCCAATTAAGCCCACAACAATACTAATACCCAGCAAAACGGGATCTTCTAGAGTCTCATTCTCTACCATGATCGAAATCCCCAGGGCAATTAAAACAAAGGGAACGATATAGGAGCCATAACGGGTCAACTTTTCGCCTAACCCAGGCAGATTAGCCAAACGATAGGCAGTGTAGCACCAGACACCAACTAGGGCAAAGAACACCGTCAAAATAACTAACAACTTCTCCGGACGACAAGAGGCAAAAAGGGGAACATAAATGCCGATATTGTCACCCCCATTGGCAAAAGTCATAGCTGCCACTCCCGAGGCTTGGGGAGCAAGGTAATTACCCATAAACGATGCTGATGGGGAAACAGCGCAATTCCCCATCAACTTGGGAAAACAACAACGTCAGGATTAAAATATCATCCAAATTGGTAGCGGCAAAGGCAGCAGCACCCGTAGAAATGGCTCTGAGTAGATTCATGATTTAATAGGTCCAGTTTTGCTTAGTTTGCAAGCTATAGGTGCCATCTTTGACATTTACCCGCTTGGGAATTAGCTTTAAATCTCTAAAGATATTGGCTTGGTGCTGGAGTGCTGTCAGGGATTGCTCATCAATGGGGATGATGGCGCGCTCGATGCTATGTTGTCTTAAATCTTCCAGGATATATGGTTCAATTTCATGGTGTTCTGATAATCTCAGGGCCGCCTCTAGTTCCTGTTTTTTCGCCCAGGCCCCTGCTTCGTTGACCTCTTCTAAAATCACCTTGAGCAAATCAGGATAATCCCTTACTAGCTCTGGAACTGCGTAGTAGCAGGTAGGAACTTCTAAAGAGGCCTTGTCGCCGAATATACTCTCTAGATCAGCAATGGATCGACCGGGGTAATCACTACGAGTCTCCGTTACCGTATAGGGAACCCAAATCACCCAAGCATCGATCTCACCCCGACGAAATAGGGGCAATGCTTCGGGTTGGGTAAGATAAACTGGCTCAATATCGCTAAAGTCAAGGCCGACCTTGGCCAGAGCTCGTATGAGGATGTAGTGAGAGCTAGAGCCTTTGTCAAAACCTATCTTTTTACCCTTGAGATCGGCTAGGGTTTGAATGGGTGAATCTTCAGGTACTAAAATCGCTTGACCCTTGGGAGAGGTGTATTTTTCCCTTGCCACTCGTACAAACACATGCTCTGCGGCTTGGGAGAAGATGCTGGCTGTACCCCCACCACCACAAAAGTCAATGGTGCCGTTACTAAGTGCTTCGATTAAGGAAGAAGCCGATAAAAAACTCGACCAGGTGACAGACAGCCCTAAGGGTTCTAAACGCTTTTCCAAAAAACCCTGGGCGCGGAGAACTTCCAGATTGGTCATCCCCTCCGGATAGCCTATTTTTAGTTGTCTTAATTTTCTTGCTTGTTGAGCTAAGGGGGTGTTATCGGATATAACAGAACGTTTAGAAAACCAGCGATCCAAAAATACACAGAAAATTATACCCCCGGTAAACAGTCCCACCGTTTCTAGCACCCTAGATAGGGAATTTCTGGGGAATTTAAACTGACTCAGGAGAGAGGAGACCGGGTTATCAGATCCCGTCGCAGCAACGGCATGATCACCAAAAGCTAGACCTAAGATCCAAACTGAGAAAAGTCCCAGACAAAATCGGGCAGTAAACCTGTAGTATGGGGATCTCAAGGAAATTAATATCTTTTTACCTGTGCGTCTAGGTAGAGGGTTAATCATATTGACTCCTTTCTTGACATATTCCTACTTCTCAAAGGGAAGTTTAATTAAACGACTTAACAAAATCAATTCTAGAGACGGGGCGGGTTTTGGCTAAATTGAACCCGACAACTCTTGGACAATTTATCTGGGTTGCCTACCTACTATATCTCACTGCCGATCAGCCACATAAAAATTAAATATAATCTAGCTTTAAGTATAACGCTTCCTTGGATTTGATCTTCTATGGGTTATGGTAATTGTTCCATAAAAATAATTTATGGAAAAAATGAATCCCGCGTTACATAGAAAAGATTTACCACAGTGTTAGAATCTCTCAGGCTATTTGTAACTGAGTTGGGTGCTGATGGATTGGTTTATCGAAACAGTTAAAAGTCAAAATAAGCATTTTTGAGGATCGGATTTCTAAGTCAGTTTGTATATCATTACACAGACTCTTTAGACTATTAACCTTACCCGTAATGGTCGCATTATTGGTAAGCTTGGTCTATCGTCAGATAGCGGGATTAAGTGAAGCAGTAAGAGTCTTAAAAAAGGAAGGATTACTCTGGATAGAACCTCGCAGATAGAGTCCTTAATTTTAATACTCAATTCCTGCCTGTGCCTTAATACCTTGTTCTCGAAAAGGATGTTTAATTAACTTCATTTCTGTTACTAAATCCGCCACCTCTATTAATTCAGTAGGAGCTCCTCTACCGGTTAGGATAACGTGGGAATCTTCTGGCTTTTTGGCTAAACCTGCTAAAACTTCTTCTACTTCTAAATAGCCTAACTTTAAGGCAATATTTACTTCATCTAATAGGGTTAATTTATATTCAGGATTAATAATAAACTGTAAGCCCTTTTCCCAAGCCTGATGAGCTTTTTCCTTGTCCCTTTCCCTGTCTTGGGTATCCCAAGTAAATCCTTCCCCCATAGCATGGAATTGTAATTGTGCTTCCCATTGGCCTAGGACAGCCTTTTCCGCAGGTTCCCACGCTCCTTTGATAAATTGCACAATTGCTACCTTGTATCCATGGCCTAAGGAACGGAGTACCATCCCCAAGGCGGCGCTAGTTTTGCCCTTACCATTGCCTGTATGCACTATAATTAATCCCTTTTCGGGAGAACATTCTGCTAAACGCTGGGCTTGGATTTCCTGGCGGCGTTGCATTTTTTCTTGGTATTGTGCTGCGGTTAGTTCGGTCATAAATCTTTCTGTTTTTCCCAAACAAAAACAAAGGGCGAGATTAACCCACCCCAATTAATTAATTCTAGCTTTTAACTAGCGACAATATACTCCTTAACGTGGGAACGTCGTCTCCGCAGATGGTTAAGGGCTTGGTGCTCTAACTGACGAACCCGCTCACGGCTGATGTTCATTCTCTGCCCAATTTTAGCTAAGGATAATTCCTTACCGTCTCTGAGTCCAAAGCGCAGGGAGAGAACTTCCCTCTGTTGGGGGGTTAAATCCGCCATCAGGCTTTCTAAGTCTTGGCGCATTAACTCTTGGGTAATATAGTTATCTGGGGAAACACCCTGATCTTCTAGGAGTTCCGATAGCTCAGTATCTTGGTTATCGCCCACACGCACATCTAAGGAGATGGGTTGACGAGCCATGCTGAGAAACTCCCGAATTTGTGCTGGTTCTAATTCTAGGACCTGGGCAATCTCCGCAGGGGTAGCACTGCGTCCCAACTGTTGGGCTAGTTCCCGTTGGGTTTTTTTGATTTTGTTGAGTTTTTCGGTGATATGAATGGGTAGGCGAATGGTACGGGCTTGTTGGGCGATCGCCCGGGTAATGGCTTGACGAATCCACCAGTAGGCGTAGGTGGAAAACTTATAGCCCTTGGTGGGATCAAATTTTTCCACCCCTCTTTCTAATCCCAGACTTCCTTCCTGGATTAGATCCAGAAATTCCATATTGCGCTTTTGGTATTTTTTGGCGATCGCCACCACTAGGCGGAGATTGGCCTCAATCATTTTTCGTTTAGCTCGTTCCCCTTGCAGGGTAGCCCGATGCAGTTCTTCTGGACTCATCGCAACCGCTTCAGCCCACTCCTGTTGATTTGGCTCAATTCCCAATTTCTCAGTGAGTTGTGCTTTTGTTGCTAACAGGGTCATCATTTTCTGGACTTGTTTGCCATAAACAATTTCTTGCTCGTGGGTCAATAGGGGAACTTTCCCAATCTCATGGAGGTAGGTACGCACCATATCAGCGGTGAAGGTGAGTTGGGAGGCTTTTTGGTCGGCTTTGGCAGTGGGCATGGGTTTGCTTATGACTCCTTAAAACAAACTGAAGGTTTGTTGCTATGTTTATCTTTCCCCAAAAGGCTGACTTTTAACGCAGTTTTATTGAGAAAGCTAGAAATAAAGTGAAGTCCTACGATTTTATAAACGGTATTCTATCCTAGGAGTTTGGACGTTAACAACACCCAAAAGGTTCGAGGTGGCCTCATTCTTTGGTATGATTCTAGGTTCTGTGGTCTTGGGGATAGAGACTTAATATTATAATGACTGATCCACCCAAGACAAGCAAAGAGGGATCACCGAACGAAATCCGACGGTGCTTTGTAACAGTTCTTGACAAACCTATTAAAGAAGGGGAAAGTCAGTGATAGGATTCCCTAAAACAGTCTATTGATAAAAAAGGAATCCTACTGACTATGATAGAACTTTCTGGACAAGCCCCAAAATTTGGCGGTAGCACCGGTGGACTGCTTTCTGCAGCCGAACTTGAAGAAAAATACGCCATCACTTGGACCAGTGGCACAGAGCAAGTCTTTGAAATGCCCACCGGCGGCGCGGCGATCATGAATGTAGGGGAAAACCTCCTTTATTTAGCTCGCAAAGAACAAGCCCTAGCCCTGGGAACCCAATTGCGGACTAAATTTAAGCCCAAAATCGAAGATTATAAAATCTATCGCGTTTTTCCCAGTGGTGAAATCCAATACCTACACCCCGCCGATGGCGTTTTCCCTGAAAAAGTCAATGCTGGCCGCGCCTACCATGGCAAAGTAGACAGAAATATCGGCAAAAATCCCGAACCGTCCAAACTAAAGTTCTCGGGTAAGGCTGCCTACGACGCCTAAATCCTCGTCTCTGGGGACTCGGTTCTAGAGTCCCTAGTTTACCTCAATCTTTGACCTGACCCATGATCTCTCCTAGCTTCGATCAATTCAAAAGCCTTGCCGAACAAGGAAATTTTATCCCCGTCTACCAGGAATGGATAGCTGATCTAGAAACCCCAGTTTCTGCTTGGTACAAGGTCTGTACAGGACAGCCCTACAGTTTTCTCCTCGAATCCGTAGAAGGAGGCGAAAGACTAGGACGTTATAGCTTTTTAGGCTGTGATCCCGTTTGGGTACTGCAAACTAGGGGACGGGAAACCGTACAAACCCATCGAGATGGCCGCCAAAAGGTTTTTTCCGGTAATCCTTTGGAGATTTTATCCCAATGTTTGGCACCGATCCAGCCAGTACAATTACCCCAACTCCCCGAGGGGATCGGCGGTTTATTCGGTTTTTGGGGTTATGAGTTGATCGAATGGATTGAGCCAAGAGTCCCAGTTCATACCATTACTAGCGAAGATTTACCCGACGGAGTCTGGATGCAGGTGGATAATCTGATTATTTTTGATCAGGTTAAACGCAAAATTTGGGCGATCGCCTATGGGGATCTTCGAGAAGAGGGGCTTGATCTTCAGGCCATCTACGACAAGGCCTGCGATCGGGTTACTAAATTAGTCTTAAAGTTACAATTTCCCCTGCCCACTGAGGCCAAAGTTCTAGAGCTAGACACAGCTTCGGGGCAAACCCTAGACTATCAAAGCAATATCAGCCAAGCTCAATTTTGCGAAAATGTTTTGCAAGCCCAAGCGCATATCAAAGCGGGGGATATTTTTCAGGTGGTCATTTCCCAACGTCTGGGTGCCGCCTACCGAGGACAGCCCTTTGATTTATACCGCTCTCTGCGACTGATTAACCCTTCTCCCTACATGGCTTACTATAATTTTGATGGCTGGCAAATCATCGGCTCTAGCCCAGAAATTATGGTCAGAGCGGAACGCAATTTTCAGCAAGGGACTATTAAGGCAACTCTACGCCCCATTGCTGGTACCAGACGACGAGGTAAAACAGCCCAAGAAGATGAGTCCTTGGCTCGGGATCTCCTAGGGGACCCCAAGGAAATAGCCGAGCACGTCATGCTAGTGGATCTAGGGCGTAATGACTTGGGTAGAGTCTCAGTCGAAGGTTCGGTAAAAGTCGACGAACTGATGGTCATTGAGCGTTATTCCCATGTTATGCACATTGTCAGTAATGTGGTGGGGCAATTAGCCCCGCATCAAACGGCTTGGGATCTCCTGAAGGCTTGTTTTCCCGCCGGTACCGTCAGCGGAGCGCCGAAAATTCGCGCCATGGAAATTATTCATACCCTAGAACCCCAACGACGTGGACCCTATTCGGGAATCTATGGGTATTATGATTTTGAAGGCCAGTTAAATACTGCCATAACCATTCGGACTATGGTAGTTCGTCCCCAGGGTCATGATCAACACTGGGTTTCGGTTCAAGCAGGCGCCGGTTTAGTGGCGGACTCTGATCCCCAACAGGAATATGAAGAAACTCTCAATAAGGCTAGAGGGCTTCTGGAGGCGATTCGTTGTTTAGGATAAGGGCTATTTTCTCGTTTTTTTCTCTACCCTCTAATCCAAAGAGGTTGTACACTTAGCTTTGCTATGGATTTTTAAGAGGTGCAATGGAACTGGAATATCCGGATGATCTAAGATACTTAGATTCCCATGAATACGTTCGCTTAGAGGGGGAAATCGCCACGGTTGGTATTAGTGCCTTTGCGATCGACCAACTCGGAGATTTAGTCTTTTTAGAATTGCCCGAAGTTGGGGAAGCCCTAGAAGTAGGCCAGAGTTTTGGTACCGTTGAATCGGTGAAGGCGGTTGAGGATCTTTATCCTCCTATCTCTGGTACCGTTGTCGAACGCAATGAAATTATGATTGAGTCTCCCGAAACGATCGCCACTGATCCCTACGGAGAGGGCTGGTTGCTCAAAATCAGGGTCGAAAATCCCGATGATTCTCTCGCTGATACTTTGTCTGCCGATGAATATCGTGCCCAAGTTGAAGGAGAAAATTAAAGGATCACGCTAGATGAAACATTATAACTGTGGGGACGGAAATTCTCTGCCCCTACAACTCTCTACTCCCCTACTCTCTGCGCTCCTTGCTCTGGTTAATCGAGTTGATGCACCTTTTTATAGCCCAGGGCATAAACGCGGGGTTGGTATAGGGTCGTCTCTGGCAGATTTTTGGGGAAATGCTGTGTTTCAGTCTGATTTACCAGAGTTGCCTGAGTTGGATAATCTTTTTGCCCCCCAGGGGGTTATTCATTCGGCTCAAGTCTTGGCGGCAGAGGCTTTTGGGGCAGAACAAACTTGGTTTTTAATCAATGGCTCCAGTTGTGGTATCATTGCGGCAATTCTGGCTACCTGTAAGCCTGGAGAGAAGATTATTCTACCTCGCAATATCCATAGGTCAGTGGTTTCGGGATTGATTCTCTCAGGCGCTGTGCCGGTTTTTATTGCCCCGGAATACAACCCCTCGGAGGATCTGATCTATAGCATTACTCCCTCTGCTTTGGCAAAAACCCTAGCGGTAAACAGGGATGCTCGGGCGGTGATGGTGGTTTATCCTACTTATCAGGGTATTTGTGGCGATATAGAGGCCCTAATCCGCATTACCCATGCCTATAATTTGCCTTTTTTGGTGGACGAGGCCCACGGAGCCCATTTGGCTTTTCATCCGGATTTACCCCCGTCAGCCCTATCTTTGGGGGCGGATTTGAGCGTGCAGTCTACCCATAAGGTTTTAGGCTCCCTCTCCCAAGCTTCGATGGTACATCTTCAAGGCGATCGCCTGGATGGTCATCGTCTTAGTCAGGCTTTACAATTACTGCAAACTACTAGCCCTAGTTATATTTTGCTGGCTTCCCTAGATGCGGCTAGACAACAAATGGCTCTACAGGGCTTTGATTTAATGCAAAGGACTTTAGATCTAGCACAAAGGGCTAGGGAAGAACTCCTTTTGTTACCCTATCTTGCGGTTTTGTCTTTGCCCCAACCCCTAGAGGGCTTTCGTTGGCTGGATAACACTCGCTTAACCATTGGCGTGGAAAAATTGGGCTTGACGGGTTATCAAGTTGATGAAATTCTCCGCACTCAGTTTCATGTCACCTGTGAATTGCCTCTCCTACGCCATCTGACTTTTATCGTTTCCATCGGTAATACTGCCTCGGATATTGAGCGGTTGATCGACGCTTTTACTCATTTATCGGCATCTTCTCCGCTAGGTTCCATTTTTCCCCCTCTCCCTCCCCTCGGCGCTCTCTGTCTCTCCCCTAGGGAAGCTTTTTTGGCTCCCACTCAGACGGTTAAACTCGCTGAATCCTTCGGCAAAGTCAGCGCTGAGTTGATTTGTCCCTATCCCCCCGGTATTCCCATTCTTATCCCAGGGGAAGTGATTACCCAAGAAGCGATCGCCTATCTACAAATCTTAATCCACCAAGGCGCTGTCATCACCGGATGTAGTGATAGCAGTCTAGAAACCGTAAAGATTTGTAACAATTAACTAGAATAGGATCAGATTCCCTCATCGTTAATTTCACCATGCAACTTACCTATCTAGACAGCAACTCCTGGCTGATGGAAATCTCAGGAAGACGAATTTTATTAGATCCTTGGCTAGTGGGGGATTTAGTCTTCGGCAATTTGCCCTGGCTATTCAAGGGGCGTAAAAATACGGAGAGAGCAATTCCAGAAAACTTGGATCTGATTTTATTATCCCAAGGTCTAGAAGATCATGCCCATCCCCCAACTCTAAAAGTTTTAGATCATAACATTCCTGTAGTTGGCTCAGTCAAAGGGGCGAAGGTCGTCGCGGACTTGGGATACACTGAAGTTATTACCCTAGAACATGGGCAGAGTTATATCTTAGATCAAGTAATCGAAATTAAAGCCCTACCCGGTTCACCGACAGGAGTACAAACCGTAGAAAATGCCTATCTACTTACGGATTTAGCAAAGGGCTATAGTTTGTATTATGAACCCCACGGCTATCATGCTCCCCAACTTAAGGAAAATACAACAGTAGATGTCATTATTGCGCCCATTATTGATTTAAAAATTCCCCTCCTAGGTGCTGTAATCAAAGGACAAAAAACTGCCCTAGAAGTCTGCCAATGGCTAAAACCCCAGTTCATTCTGCCCACTGCTGCAGGGGGTGATATTCATTTTGAAGGGCTATTAATGTCAATTCTTACCGCAGAAGGAACTCCCGCAGGTTTTCAGGAATTACTGCAACAAAATCAGCTTAAAACCCAAGTTATCAATCCCCAACCCTGGGAAGCCTTAACCCTTAATCTAGCCTAGAAGAGTTCCCAAAAATGATAGAATCTGGATTAATTCGTCGTTCCCAGTAGTAAGCAACGTGGTTCAAACCTCTATCTCCCTCGCGCCTGACAGTCTGAAACAATCCCTGTTCCAACTCTCAGAGCAGATTATTCTTGGCTACCGTCTCACTAAAGCGGAAGCTTTGACCCTCACGGAAATCTCTACCCAAGCAGATATTCTTTTATTATGTGAAGCAGCAGATCGCATTCGTCAAGCCTGTTGTGGGAATACGGTTGATCTTTGTAGCATCATTAATATCAAATCTGGAAACTGTTCGGAAAACTGCGGTTTTTGCTCTCAATCTGTCCACCACCCTAGCTCCGATTCCCCTGTCTATGGTTTGAAAAGCCAAGCAGAAATTCTAGAGAATGCTAAAGCCGCAGAAGCCGCCGGTGCTAAACGCTTTTGCTTGGTTAGCCAGGGTAGAGGCTTGAAGTATAATAGTCCTAAGTCTCAAGAGTTTCAAGAGATTCTCGCTACAGTTCATGCCATTGTTGAACAAACTCAGATTAAACCCTGTTGTGCTCTCGGAGAATTAACCCTCGAACAAGCTCAAGCTCTTAAAGCCGCAGGGGTGACACGCTATAACCACAATTTAGAAGCTTCAGAAAGTTTTTATCCGCAAATCGTCACTACCCATAGTTGGCAAGATCGGGTGGAGACTGTTAAAAATTTAAAAGCCGCAGGGATACAAGCTTGTACCGGGGGCATTATTGGTATGGGGGAAAGTTGGGAAAATCGCATTGATTTAGCCTTGTCTTTAAGGGATTTAGGGGTAGAGTCAGTTCCCTTGAATTTACTTAATCCCAGAGCCGGTACCCCTTTAGAAAATTCTCCTAAATTAGATCCCTACGAAGCCCTAAAAGCTATAGCTATTTTTCGTTTTATCCTCCCGCAACAAATCATTCGCTACGCCGGAGGCCGTGAGGCTATTATGGGAGAGTTGCAAGGTTTAGGGTTAAAATCGGGAATTAATGCTATGCTGATTGGGCATTATCTGACTACCTTGGGCCAACCCCCCGCAGTGGATCAGGCGATGCTTTATGACTTAGGATTAGAAGGCGGTGAAGCTCCCATTCCAGGTGAATATCAAGTTACCTAATCAACAAAAATTAGCCTTTGCTCAGGGTAAGGTGTCCTTCCTTAATGAATTGATTTGGTCCCTCATTGGCCTCCTACTCACTGTTTTGAGTACCTTTGTTGAAGTTTTTATTACTAACCCCCCCTGGTTATGGCCACAGTCGGGGATTTACCCCCAACCCCTAGGGATTAATTATCAAATTGGTGCGGTTTTGCTTACAGGCTGTTTAGGTGGCAAAAATGCGGGCGTTTTGTCCCAGGTTGCCTATATTCTCCTAGGATTGTTCTGGTTGCCTGTTTTCTCCCAAGGGGGTGGGTTAGAATATTTTCGGGAGCCTTCTTTTGGTTATATCTTGGGGTTTATTCCTGGAGCCGGGGTTTGTGGTTGGTTGGCTTTTCGTCAACGCCCTCGGATAGAGTCTTTGGCTTTCAGTTCCCTGGCTGGATTAGTGGTTATTCATCTGTCTGGATTAATTTATTTGGCGGGGCTCTCTTTCTTAAAAGTAGATGGCTCCACCCTCATCTCCCCGGAGCGTCTTGGGGAAATGATGATTAGTTATTCTGGGTTTCCCCTACTAAGTCAGTTAGTCTTGATTTGTTTGGTGGGATTGATGGCTTTTGTTCTCCGTAAGATACTTTTTTATTAGCTATGGGTAATAAATACTTAAAGATGGTGGCCTTTAGGAGGAATTGTCTGTTTTGGTTGGTGGGGATTACAGGAATTGTTTTAGATCAACTGACTAAATACTGGGTTGTTCATAGTTTTAATCAGGTTAATGATACCATTCCCCTTTGGCCGAATGTTTTTCATTTTACTTATATTGTTAATACGGGGGCGGCTTTTAGTTTTTTCCGTGGGGGGGCTGTTTGGCTACGCTGGTTATCCTTGGGGGTTAGTCTCGTGCTCATGGCTTTGGGCTGGTTTTCAAGACTTAAACCTATGGAACAGTTGGCCTACGGATTCATCTTTGCTGGCGCTTTTGGCAATGGTATCGATCGCTTTTTGTTCGGCTATGTGGTCGATTTTATTGATTTTCGATTGATTAATTTCCCTGTGTTTAATTTGGCAGATGTTTGTATTAATATTGGCCTTGGGTTTCTGTTGCTTGCTAATTTTCCCGCCAAAAACTCCTGATTATATAGCAGTTCTCGATATTAGTGAGGCACAAAGATCCTCGTTTGAGGCAGGAGGCGGTCGGCAGGAGGCAGGAGGCAGGAGGCAGGTGTTAGATTTACCTCAGTAGCTCAGGAAACGCTATAACGGACGGCGCTTTAACCAGATACTATAGTCTTCAGGACGGTCAATATCGGCTAAAATTTTTATAAATGCGGTGCTTAAGCCCATTTTTTCGGCAATTTGACAGGTTTTTAGGAATACTTCCCCCGTTCCCCAAGCAATTTCTCCGAATAATTCACCATAAAATTGACTGCACCCAATTAGATAGTAGCCCCCATCTACTGCTGGCCCGAGGACTATTTGATGGGTTTTTAGGGAATTAAAAGCATTCAGGAGCAATTTTTCGGTTATATCTGGGCAGTCTACCCCAATCATCACTACTCTCTCCATTTTTTGGGCAAATGCTACCTCAAAAGCTTGTTTCATGCGATCGCCTAAATCTCCCTCTGCTTGCTGTTGATAGCTTAAATCGGCTCCTAACCAGTCTTGCATTTTCTCTGCATCTGAACCAGCAAAATATATCTTTAGGTCGATATCGCTAATTTCCAAGAGATTTCTGGCAATATTTACCATATATTCCGTCATCTGACGCTGTAAATTTGCCGAACCCGTCTCTCCAAGCAGGGAAACCATGCGAGTTTTGGTTGTTCCAGCCTGTGGATAGCGGGTAAAGATGATCAGTTGTTTTTTTTTTGAAGGGATGGTACCATGCGATCTGTGATACTGCTGCATACGCAAGTCATGATTTATTTAATCAAGTAAGATATTTAGTCACAAGTTTTATGTTATGCTAAATTTTATCTGATTTTAATTCAATTATGATTGTTCTGTCGGCTGGCATTTATCCCAAAAACTATTCTATCACCCAACTTTATAGCTGGATAAGTGATTGGAATCTTGGTCTGTTTATCTCCTCCCTCACTGCTCAAATTGTCCTTAGATGTTTGCAACAACTTTACTCTCCTAAGTATTTACACATAGGTATTGAGGGAAAGTTGGCTTTTGCTTCAAATCATGTCTGGTGGGAATAAATCTCTGCAATCTCATGGTTATGTCTAAAATACTTAGTGTACAAAACTCAGTGTAATTACTGTTTGTATTTTCAGGCTCCATACAACACAATCGACAAAGATACATAGTATTTATTCTTGTTCTTAAGCATGGTTATGACGACAAAAATCAATGATATTCTGGACTCTTCAGAGCCTGGACAGTTAAACTTCATCCAAGATTCTGATCTTACCACAGAAACCGTAAGTAATCTTACGGATAATTTTGGCGAATCCTTACCAGATAATCTAAATTCAGAATCAAAAACCATAGTCTTGCCAATTAGTAAAAGTTCTGTTTCAGATTCTTTTATTTTAGATGATGATAAGATTCAGCCCCTAGGAGAACTTGTTAATATATATGATGGTATTCCGACTGTTTCTCCTCAATTAGTGGAATCAACAGCTTTAATTAATCTTAATAGATTCCGTACAGATACTAGATTTCAAGGAATTAACGGAAGCGGCTACTCTGTGGTAGTTCTAGATACAGGAATTGATTTGAATCATCCTTTTTTTGGAGTTGATGCCAATAACAATGGAGTTGCGGATCGCATTGTTTATCAGTATGATTTTGCTAATTTAGATAATGATGCTAGTGACTATAGTAGTCACGGTTCTAATGTTGCTAGTATTATTGGCTCTCAAGATTCTACTTATCGGGGAGTAGCACCGGAGGTTAATATTATTGCCCTAAAAGTATTTACTGATTCAGGTTCAGGAAGCTTTGCGGTTTTAGGAAATGCCTTACAATGGGTTGTTAATAATACCGATGCTTATAATATTGTTGCCGTTAATATGTCCTTGGGAAATGGCGGTAATTACAATACCAATCAGGGAAGTAGCATTAGTGATGAGCTTCTAGCTTTGGCGAATAAAGGGGTAGCAGTAGTATCCGCTGCGGGAAATAGTTTTGCCCAGTATAGTAGCGCTCAGGGGGTTTCTTATCCGGCTGCTGACATAAATTCTTGGGCTGTGGGTGCGGTTTTTGATGCTAATATAGGCTCACGTTCCTATAGTGGGGGAGCTACGGCTAATTCCAGTGGTGCTGATGTTATTACGCCATTTTCTCAACGTGATCAAAATTTGACTACGGTTTTTGCTCCTGGAGCTTCCATTGCGGGAGCAAGTAAAGACGGTGGTGTAGCAGTTTATCATGGAACCAGTCAAGCTACACCCCATGTAGCTGGCGCAGTGGCTTTAGCGCAGCAATTAGCAGTCAATTCTCTAGGGAGAAAATTAACTCTCCCTGAGCTAAAAAGTTTATTTGTGACTACTGGGGTTTCCATTGTCGATGGGGATGACGAAAACGATAATGTTGTCAATACGAATCTTACTTTTAAGCGTATAGACATTCTAGCCCTAGGAAACGCAATTAATCCTGTTCAATTTTCCCCCACTTCCACCTCTATCTTTGCTAATGAAGGGAATATTGGGACTACAGCCTATACCTTTACCGTCACTTTGGGGCGCACTAGCTCCCAAGCTGTAACGATTAACTATAGCACCAGTGATGATACGGCTACCACCGCTGGCAATGATTATATAGGGACGAGTGGAACCCTCACTATTCCGGCAGGAGATCTCAATGGCAACATTACTGTCTATGGGATTGGGGATACTACTATTGAAAGTGATGAGCGTTTTAAACTGACTCTAATCGGTGCCAGTGGAGCTATCCTGGGAACAACGACTCAGGCTGTCGCAACTATAGTTAATGATGACATTCCGACTCTCAATCTTTCCCCTGCTACCCTTTCTCAAAATGAAGGTAATAGTGGTACTACTCCCTATACCTTTACCGTCGCGTTAAGCCAAGCGAGTAACCAACCCGTTACCGTTAACTACACTACTACCGATGGCACTGCTACTTCAGGAAGTGATTACACAACTAACAGTGGAAGTTTAACCTTTAACCCAGGTGTCACCAGTCAAAGTATTATTGTCAATGCCATTGGGGATACGGTAATTGAAAGTAATGAAACCTTTAACCTAACTCTCTCTAATCCTACTAACGCCACCTTGGGAGCATCTACTTCTGTAGCCACGATAGTTAATGATGATAGCCCGACTTTAAATCTTTCCCCTGCTACCCTTTCTCAAAATGAAGGCAATAGTGGTACTACTTCCTATACCTTTACCGTCGCTTTAAGCCAAGCGAGCACCCAACCCGTTACCGTTAACTACACTACCTCTGATGGTACTGCTACTTCAGGAAGTGATTACACGGCTAATACAGGTACTCTTACCTTTGCTGTAGGAGAAACCAGTAAGACTATTACTGTCAATGCCATTGGGGATACGGTAATTGAGAGCAATGAAACCTTTAACCTAACTCTCTCTAATCCTACTAACGCTACTTTGGGAGCATCTACTTCTGTCGCCACAATAGTTAATGATGATA
>JBBAUO010000012.1:0-16210 GCA_040398185.1 Microcystaceae cyanobacterium
GTCTGGTCAACTAGGGCTATATTTCAAGCCCCCGATTTATCGGTGGGTTGTTGACTTAATATCTACTGTCATCATTCCCATCTTGACACAAATTTTTAGCATTTAAGCACCATGATCGTGGAGAATTTGCAGAATTGCCTCCCCTACCCGCTCCGGTTGCTCCACCATTGATAAATGTCCAGAGTTAGGAATTTCCTTGACATTGCCAGTGCTGGTGTTAAACAAAGGGTGGAAACTAGCTAAATGCTCAACATATTTGGATTCCATGACTTTATCTTCTTTCCCGGCCACAAAATAGACGGGCTGCTGAAGACGGGAAACCAATTGCGGCAACCGATGTACTTCCGATTCCGTCGTCGTTGCCAGCAAAGATCCTAGAGCCGCCTCTCGACTGGCGCTGACAAAATCCATAACCCTTTGCCGCCCCCATTGGGGTGATAGCGGCGTATGTACCATCATGCGGGCAAAAACTAGGTCAATAAAAGGAACCTTGAGTAGCCACCTAGGACGTTGTTGCACAATTTGCTCCCCCATCGTCCGAAAGCGCTCAAATTCCTCCTTTAAATAAATACCACCGCCAGAATTAAGACAAATTACCCCTTTAATTCTCTGAACTTCTAAATCAGCCGCCTGTAGGGCCACGGTTCCCCCCAGGGAATGACCAATTAACCATGTTACTTGTAAATTTAGAGAAGAGAGTAATATTTGCAAATCCTGGGCGTAGGTAGTCAAGGAGTAGGAAGTCTCGTTATCTTGGGCCGGGCAAAGATGACAAGAATCTCCAAAGCCTCGTAGGTCATAGGTTAAGCATTGATATTGGGGGGTCAATTTTTCCAGAAGTGGTTGCCAATAGGAACGGCTTAGTAACCAGCCATGGACAAACACCAGCACAGGACGAGAGGGGACAGGAGCAGATAACTCATAGACATGGGGAGTTCCTAAAATGTCAATAATTGGCATAGTTTGAACTGGGGTCTGGGGGAATAGGTCGAGAGGATTACTAACAGTTCTGTTAAAATAGTCCTAGGCGTTTAGCGATTCCTCTGAAAATAGTTGTGCGATTGGCGAAAAGACCGACTATTTTCAGTATAAATTAAAAGACAACATTAAATCTGAGCCGGATGGGCATGGTTTTTTGGAAAAGACTGTTCAATACCCCTGAGACAATGACAACTGCCCAACCCGCTTCCCTGAAGGGGGAAGTTTTAGAATCCTCCCAAGATAGTTTGGGAGATTCCCGTATTTTCTTCAGTATCGATCGAGAACTGGATCTTTATGAGTTAGAAGAACTCTGTGATGCGGTAGGTTGGGCCCGCCGCCCACTACGCAAGGTCAAAAAAGCGATCGAGTGTAGTTTTTTGGTGGTTTCCCTCTGGGAAGTGCGTGGTAATCGTAAGCGGATGATTGGTTTTGCCCGCGCTACCTCGGATCATGCTTTTAATGCCACGGTTTGGGATGTGGTGATTCATCCCGCCTTTCAAAGTAAAGGACTAGGCAAAGCCTTAATGAAATACATGATCAAAAAATTGAGAAATGAAGATATTAGCAACATCACCCTTTTTGCTGATCCCCAGGTGATTGATTTTTACCGTCGCCTTGGCTTTGTTCTAGATCCTGAAGGGATTAAGGGTATGTTTTGGTACCCTAATTAATCCGTTAACCTTATTTTTACACCTAACCATGATGAGCGATCTTCCACCTCAGTACGAACCCCAAGCCACGGAAGCCAAATGGCAAGAATATTGGCAAGAGCATCACGTTTTTCAGGCCGATCCTACTAGGGAGGGTAAGGTCTTTAGTTTGGTGATTCCTCCCCCCAATGTTACGGGAAGTCTGCACATGGGCCACGCCTTTGAGACGGCTTTGATGGATGGGATTATTCGCTATCATCGGATGTGCGGAGATAATACCCTCTGTCTACCGGGTACTGATCATGCGAGTATAGCTGTACAGACAATCCTGGAAAAACAACTCAAACAAGCAGGTAAAAGTCGCTACGAGATCGGGCGGGAAGAGTTTTTAAAACTAGCTTGGGAATGGAAAGAAGCATCGGGGGGCACAATTGTCAATCAACTAAAACGCCTCGGTTTGTCGGCGGATTGGTCCAGGGAACGCTTT
The DNA here is from genome assembly GCA_040398185.1 of Microcystaceae cyanobacterium. GTDB lineage: Bacteria > Cyanobacteriota > Cyanobacteriia > Cyanobacteriales > Microcystaceae > JBBAUO01. Next base: position 2,119 of record JBBAUO010000012.1, read on the forward strand.
ACCCTAGATGAAAATCTCTCCCTAGCAGTGAGGACCGCCTTTGTACAACTCTACCAAGAAGGGTTAATCTATCGGGGTAATTATTTGGTGAACTGGTGTCCTGAATCTCAATCCGCCGTTTCTGATCTGGAAGTGGAAAGTAAAGAAGTACAGGGTCATCTTTGGTATTTTCGTTATCCCCTAAAGGATGGGAGCGGCTCTCTAGTTGTGGCTACCACCCGCCCAGAAACCATGTTAGGAGACACGGCCGTCGCGGTTAATCCCCAGGATTCCCGTTATCAACACCTCATCGGTCAAACCCTGATCTTGCCCATCGTCGGCCGGGAAATCCCCATTATTGCCGATGAATTAGTAGAGCCTCAATTCGGCACGGGCTGTGTGAAAGTGACCCCCGCCCATGATCCCAAGGATTTTGAGATGGGTCAACGTCATCACCTGCCTTTGATTAATATTATGAACCGCGACGGCACTTTAAATGAAAATGCCGGGGATTTTGTCGGTCAAGATCGTTTTATCGCCCGCAAAAATGTGGTACAACGCCTAGAAAGGGAGGGGTATTTAGTTAAGATTGAGGAATATCGTCACACGGTTCCCTATAGCGATCGCGGTAAAGTTCCCGTTGAACCCTTGCTCTCTACCCAATGGTTTGTCAAAATCGCCCCCCTTGCCGAAAATGCTCTCCTTTCCCTAGATCAAGACAATTTCCCCCGTTTTGTGCCGGAACGCTGGACAAAGGTTTACCGAGATTGGTTAGTAAAACTCAAGGATTGGTGTATTTCTCGCCAACTTTGGTGGGGTCATCAAATTCCTGCTTGGTATGTGACGAGCGAAACCGAGGGAGCAATTACGGAGCAGACTCCTTTTATTGTCGCCATTTCCGAAAGTGAAGCTAGAACCCAAGCTCAAGAAAAGTATGGAGAAAATATCACCCTAGAACAAGATCCTGATGTTTTAGATACTTGGTTTTCTTCGGGTTTATGGCCTTTTTCTACCCTAGGTTGGCCCGAAGAAACCGCCGATTTTAATCGCTACTATCCCACCAGTACCCTAGTGACGGGATTTGATATTATCTTCTTTTGGGTAGCGAGGATGACGATGATGGGTAAACACCTGACGGGACGGATACCTTTTCAAGATGTCTATATCCATGGATTAGTTAGGGATGAGAATGGCAAGAAAATGTCAAAATCCCTCAATAATGGCATTGATCCCCTGATTTTGATAGATAAGTATGGGGCGGATGCCCTGCGCTATACCTTAATACGGGAAGTAGCTGGAGCCGGTCAAGATATTAGCCTCCAGTATAACCGTAAAACCGATGAGTCGGAATCCGTAGAAGCCTCCCGCAATTTCGCCAATAAACTCTGGAATGCAGCCCGGTTTGTGATGATGAATCTGGATCAGAAAACTCCGGCAGAGTTAGGGTATCCTGCAAGGGAAAAACTAGAACTAAGCGATCGCTGGATTTTATCGAGATTGGGACAAGCAGTTGGACAAAGCCGCGCTTATATCGAGAATTATGGGTTAGGAGAAGCAGCTAAGGGGATTTATGAGTTTATTTGGCATGATTTTTGTGATTGGTATATTGAATTAGCTAAACCCCGACTCTACAATAAGGAGGAGCCGGGGAGTCGTCTGCTGGCCCAACAAACTCTAGCCCAGGTTTTAGGGGAAATTTTAAAGCTGTTACATCCCTTCATGCCCCATATTACCGAAGAAATCTGGCAGACTTTAACCCAAAACCAAGAACAAGTGTTGGCGTTACAACCTTATCCCGTGGTGGATTTGTCCCTGGTGGATTCGGAACTAGAAGCGTCCTTTAACTTGCTGTGTGAAACTATTCGCACAATTCGCAATCTGCGGGCCACGGCGGAAATCAAACCAGGATTACTCGCCCCCGTAATTTTGCAAAGTGAAAATGCCCAGGAAAGACAAACTTTACAATCCGGGGAAAATTATCTAAAATCCTTAGGTAAAATAGAAACCCTGACCCTGACCCCTAAATTGGAACAGCAACCGAGCCAAGCGATCGCCGGAGTGACGGGTACGATACAAATTCTCATACCCTTATCAGGTATTGTTGACATTGCCGCCCTGCGGGGCAAACTAGAGAAAAGATTGCTTAAATTGGACAAAGAGATTCAATCCCTGGGCGATCGTTTGGAGAATCCTAGTTTTATCAACAAAGCCCCCGCAGAGTTGATAGAAAAGGTAAAAGCCGACCTAGCAGAAGCCCAAAAACAAGGGGAGATTCTGCGCGATCGTCTGGAGCGTTTAAATTGACTGGGACATCCTCAAAGTGATTTACCATGCTGTATCTAGCTCAAGTCTACGAAAACCCCCTTTCTGGGCAAAAGGAACTACAATTGTTGGCCCACCAGCTATCGTCACAGGTTTGGCAACTCCTTGGGGATGAGAGTATTGTTTTGGAGAAAGAGCAGCATTTAAGGGAGGGTTTTCTGATCCTTGTAGAGTTAGGCGACAACCAAGAGATTCTGAAACTTGAACCTGCTAGGGATTGGGTTTTAGGCTTAGTTCAAAAATATTTAATCCCTGAAGTTATCACCCCCGAATTTCTGCACCAAGAAGAAGTCCGCATTGAACAATGGCGACAGGAAATGACCGCCCAAGGTTTGGAGTTATCCCGACGGCAATTAGAAATTGAAACCCATCGAGATCAACTCCAAGAACTAGAAAATTCCCTCAAGCAAGAAAAAGAAAAGTTAGAACTCCTTTGGTTGCAACTCCAACAAAAACAAAGGGAACTTGAGGAGATTTAGGCAAAAATCAGACGATTTTCAGCACGGCCATGGAGAATATAGTGGGCAAAACCACTGGAGAAAATACCTGCACTGACGGCCTGTCCTACATCGGGATTGACGCTTAAATAATCTCCCTCATCAAACAGAGAACTAGGACTGCGTTTTTCTTTCTGCCCAAAACGGAGGTAATGCTCTAACCCATCGGCAAAAATTCCCCGGCCAACGGCTGTGGAGACATCAGGATTTTGAGCCAGGTAATAGGCTTCATTGTACAGAGAAAGCAAGGGAGAACGTCCTTCCTTTGCTCCAAAATCTAGATAATGATCAAAGCCACTGCTAAAATCTCCCCTGGTAATAGCCGTAACCACATCGGGATTATTAGCTCGATAGGTAAGTTCATCAAAAAGTGGGCTCGGGGTGCGTCCTTCCGGATGTCCATTTTGGGTATAGTGTCGGAAACCACTGGGAATATCCCCCCGGGCAACTGCTGCGGCTACATCGGGATTTTGACTTAAATAGAAGCTTTCCTGGTAAAGGGTGCTAGGATTACGCCCCTCCCCCTGACCAAAGGTGAAGAAGTGATCAAAGCCACTGTTAATTTGTCCCTGGGCGATCGCCGTAGCTACATCAGGATATTGACTCCGATAATAAGTCTCATCAAACCAACGGGTTAAAGATAAGCCCCCCACTTCAATGGGATCTAGGGGAATATTTAAGCCGCCAAGAAACCCAGAGCGCAGTAGTTGTTCATAATTAAACACCGAGGTTTGCGCTTGGGGAGTAAATACCGTATCTGAGCGAACATCCAAACTCTGAATCCGCTCATCTAGGGCAATGGGCGTATCTGCTTGCCGGTAAGCGCGCGCTGAATTTGGATAGAAAACTTGTAAATATTCGGCTAAAGCATCCTGTTCGGCCCCTGCTAATAGGTTGGACTGATTTAAAGAAGGAGGGGGAGTAAGGGAACTCAAAGGTTGGGTATTCTGAAACAAGAAAGAAGGATAGCCATCTCCTCCAGTCGTTAAAAAACTAAGGGTAACTAAATTGAAGGTGCGGTTAGGATTGCCAACAACCTGGCCATTTCTGACCACAACATCTAGGCTGCCATCATCTTTAGTAATAGCTAGACTTTGAATGCGAGTCCCAGGGTTACTGACAGCGTTATTCGCAAAAGCGATCGCCTGACCATCTAAATCATAGCTAAATCGAAACCCGCCAATTTGACCAAACTGCCCTGGGGTATTGCCAGGGGAAGTTCTGGCTACCATGTGTTCCGCGACGTACCTTAAGCCTTCTGCGCTGATCGTGGAGACACTTAAGGTATTGTTAAATCGTAAAGAATTAGAGATATCTAGTTGGGAAATATCGCCCTTTTCTTTACCTACCGCGGGATTAGCATCCGGAGGAGTTTGAATTAAATCATTAGTACCCCCATCAATAAAAGAGCGTCCGATCTGATCTCTAATACTGCCACCATTGTTAAAGGAAATATCAATCTTAAAGCCATACTGCTCCCCATACCAAAGATTAGCATCGGCAGTCAGATTCCCTAGATTCGTTTCTTGGGTACGGACATCCCCGCGAATACCGTTGAGAAAAACCTGGGTGTTGCCATAGACAGTACCGTCTAGTTCATTGACATAAGCTCCGACACCATCGACAATCTCGACAATATCTGGATCTGCTACTTGTTTAACCTGAGCAAAAGTTGTAATCTGTTGAGGATAAAGGCGGTCAACACCGGCAATATCCGTGGGGTAGGCACCACTACTATCTCCTAACTTAGTAATGACCCCATTGTCATCAAATTCCGCAATTAAACGACTAAGGTACCGATAATTAGCCCCAGTGTTTACATAATAAACCGTTTGACCACTCTGATTTTGAAAAACTTGAGGATAGGGTTGCAGTTGTTTCGGAGGAACTTGAGTCTCATCCTGGCGTAGGGGAGTCCCCGCATCGGCCATAACTCGGTGGGAACCGCCACCAATAATGACATCTACATCCGTTAACTGGCTCTGGGCAAGGGTTTGTTCTATGGCTGCTTCCTGTAAATGGGTCATCAAGATAATCTTGTTGATACCCTGGGATTTAAGTTGTTCAACCGCCGGTTGAATATTCCTTGCCAACCTCTCGGCTTGGACTGAAGGCGAATCTGACTGGTTAGTGAACTCCGTTAGCATCGTCACGGGACTAATACCAGCGATCGCGGGTAGATAGGGAGTAACAGCACCAATCACCCCGATGGATTCCCCCCCGACATTAATTACTATGGAGCCAGAAATGGTATTCGCCTGGGGTGCTTGGGCATTTTCAACTACTTTCAATCCTGTAGGTAGAGTAGCTCTACTAAAATTTAAGTTGTTAGACAGGTAGGGAAACTGAGATCCTGGATAACCATTGGCACCAATGCCTTTACCCCCCTTGCTACCATTGACAATATTGGTGTTAGGAGCAAGTAAACTTAAAAAAGTGGGAGTTCCTGCGTCAAATTCATGATTTCCAATAGCTGCCGCATTCCAGCCCAATTCATTTTGAATTAAAATATCCGCTATTCCTGCCTGAAGTGCGGGGGAGTTGTTGGTGCGGTTATCGTAAATATCCTGACTAGCATTAAAAAATGGTCCAGCAATGAAGGTATCCCCGGAGGTTAGACGAAGGGTGTTTTCGTAGGCAGGATCGGCGACAAGGGCATTCATAACCGCCGACAAGCCGATGGCATCCTGGAGAGCCGGTATTCCCGCTTCTTGGTCCGATGTATGGAGAATCTCAAGGGTGAAAGTCATAACTTCTTGGGGTAATGGTAGACAAGATATACCATATTAGGAATCAGACTTTAAGACCAGACTATTTTTAGGTTAAAGTTGCTTAAATTAGCTGCCCGCTCGTCACCAACAGGGAAATCGCCTCGATGTTCCAAGTCGTGTAAACCAATAGACACCTCCAACAATTAAGATTTTGTCCTGGTAGTTCAGGCTTCTAGCCTGATTTCTGGAGAGGTCTAATGGTTACAATCCCATTAAAATCCCTAATTTTTTAGCTAACTTTTCTTGACCAAAAACCTTTAGGGTTTCTTCCCTTAACCATTGCCCCTGACATCGGCGATCGCCCTTTGCTAAAATCTCTATACAGGCGTTGGCCACGGCATCCGGCTCTCGATGGGGAACACGCCAACCCAATTTTCCATCCTGTAGGGGATCGGCTGAACCATCACTATCCCCTGATAAAACAGGTACACCACAGGCCATGGCTTCTAGATAGACAATGCCAAAACCTTCCTGGGAAGGCATAATATAGGCAGATGCTAGGTGATAATGAGCCACTAAATCCTCATCTTTGACAAATCCAGCGAAAATAACGCGATCGCCCACTCCCAAGTCCTGAGCGAGTTGTAGGAGTCTTGGTTGATCATCCCCGCGGCCAATGATCAGATATTTGACCTGGGGATACACAGCCAATATTTTCGGTAAAGCCCGCAGAGTCACATCTACCCCCTTATAAATATCCCCTGACCATAATCTCGCCACGGTCATCAGAACTTGGGTATCCTCTATTTGATACTTGTTAACCAAATCCAGAGGTTTAGGGGCAATATTAAAACGATTCCCATCGACAACACAGGGTAATATCTCCACTTTTTTGGGATTAACATCATTGGATTGACATAACAGATCCCGACTATAACGGCTAATAGTCCAGATGGCATCGGCTTGTTGTAGGGCTTGTTTTTTTCCCTTTGGCAAAGGATTCCAGACTTCCTTCCCATAGGTGAGGACTGTATAGGGTATTCCCAACGGTTGACACAATAGACGTACCAAAGGAGCTAAGTTAATATGGCCACAATACAGATGCTGCGGACGAGATAGAAGTAAAATCTGAGCCAAAGACCAGGCCAATTTTAAGCGACCAAGCCGAGGAGAAGAGGTTTTTAGGTAATGATAGGTAATAGCCTCCGACTGCAAAGGACTTCCGCAATCGGCAGCATCTCGTAGTAGAAAGATGTCCGTCTGAGCTAGATTGGGGAGAGAGTGATAGGCTTGCAGAACATCCTTGATATAAGATTGAATCCCCCCTTCTTGGGAGAAAATTTCCAGGAAAACAAAGACTCGATCGCTACTTTTGGACATTAGATTCTAGACAAACCAGCAAAAAAATAGGAGTCTGAGCAAGAAGGGGACAATCCCCTGACATCAACTGCTTGTATTGTAAGCCTGATCTTAACCCCCGATCGACAATTTTTCGGAGACTCCTAGGAATGACTTGGCCGTAGATTTCCTAAGCAGCGATCGCCTCTTTATAGGGTACAAAAGTCTTCTTGCGTGCTCCACAGATAGGACATTTCCAATCCTCAGGAATTGCCTCAAAGGGAGTACCAGGGGCGATACCGGAGTCTAGATCCCCAACTACAGGATCATAGATCATAGAACACTTGGCACAAATCCATTTTTGGGTAGCTGCATCCTTAGAAGCTTGACGTTCGGCTGGAGCTTTACCCTGGATAGATTGTATAGCCTCATTATAGCGATCGGCATGGTGATGTTCAATGCTGGTTAACAGTCCAAAATTGTGAGCGGCTTTACGGAATTGCTCGGCGTGTTCCTGAGATTCTGCGGCTTGAGCCTGAAATTCAGTGACAGCATTTTCTTGCCGCTCCTGTTTGGCTTGGTCGGCAAACTCAGGATACATGGTAGTATACTCGTAGGTTTCGCCATCAATAGCTAGTTGGAGACAAAGGGAAGCAATTTTCTTTTTATCCCCATCGCTGAGGGTAGTGGGGTCGGCAATATTAAGCTCAGGATGTAAAACCCGAAAATGGGCAAAGGCGTGTTCAGTTTCTTGGGCTGCGGTTTCCTTGAATAACTTAGCCAGATCCTTCATACCGAGCTTTTCTACTACATCGGCAAAAAAGAGATACTTGCGATTAGCCATAGATTCTCCCGCAAAGGCAGCGTCTAGGTTTTGGATGGTTTTAGAGCCTGATTCGTTAGCCATGATTGTTAACCAGAAAATAGATAGACGTAGTTATAGCAATTAATATATAACAAGTTAGTAGGAAAAGAGACAAAAAAGGAGCCCTAAAGCCCCTAAATTTATGATTAAAAAGAGATGATTCTATTAAAGAGAATTAGCTCCCGCGACCACCTCTAAAATTTCTTGGGTAATAGAAGCCTGACGAGCCTTGTTATAGGTCAAGGACAACTGACCAATTAGATCCTTAGCATTGGTACTAGCATTACTCATGGCTGTCATTCGAGCCGCTAATTCACTGGCTGCGGATTCCTGTAAAGCCCGTAATAATTGGTTATTGATGTACAAAGGCAGTAAAGCATCTAAAATTTGTACAGGGTCCTGCTCAAAAATCATATCCTTGGGGAAACTTTCCTCGGGCTTGGATTCGATGGTCATCCGTTCTACCTGTAACTTACCTTCCCGGGTAACGAGGCGAAACATTTCATCATCTTTTTCCTCTAATCCTTGAATCGTCAGAGGTAGCATTGTTTGCACCACAGGACGGGAATTTATTAAAGAAACAAAACGAGTATAGATCAACTCTACCCGATCCACTGTTTCCGATAAAAACAGCGCGAGAAGTTCATCGGCAATTACAGAAGCTTCATCAGCAGAAGGAATTTGATTGAGTCCAATATGGGAGCTAACCACCGGGGTAACACGACGCTCAAAATATTGGGTAGATTTACGTCCTACGGTGATTAATTGACATTTTACCCCTTTACTTTCGAGTTCCTTAACCCGTTGTTCACCACGACGGATAATATTGGCGTTATAGCCGCCGCAGAGGCCGCGATCGCCTGTAATCACCAACAAAGCCACATTCTTGACTTCTCGTTGGGAAAAAAGTGGTAGATTCACGTCTACGGAGCCGAGACGGTTTTCTAGGCCGTAGAGAACTTGAGTCAGAGCATCAGCAAAGGGACGAGTAGCGAGAACCTGCTCCTGGGCTCGACGTACCTTGGCCGCCGCCACTAGGCGCATGGCTTCTGTAATTTTTTTCGTATTTTTAACGGAGTCAATACGATCCCGAATCGCTTTCAGATTTGGCATGGCTAGTTCTTAGGGAGTTGGAGAGGGCTGTAATTGGTGGGACAAGGGAGACGGGGAGACGGGGAGACGGGGAGACGGGGAGACGGGGAGACGGGGAGACGGGGAGACGGGGAACGATAGGGATGAGCTTTATAGCTAGTTAAGATTTCCCCGACCGTACTAAAATAGGTTCGGTATTCCTCCCTTGTCTACTTTTCCCCTCTTGTCCCACCTGTCTTGTCTACAGAGGCAAGTAAAAAACCTACACCTGTGAGGATCTTGCCTACGGGGTGAAATTAAACGACGAAGGCTTGCTTATACTCTTTAATGGATTCCTTGAGTATGGTTTCCGCTTCCTCGGAGAGTTTTTTCTCACCCTTGAGGATTTCGACATATTTAGGCTTGTTGGCTTTGATATAGTCCCGTAAACCCTGGGAAAATTCCACAATTTTATTAACGGGGAGTTCATCTAAATAGCCATTTAAGCCCGCATAAACCACCGCTACCTGTTCCCAAACCGATAAAGGAGAGTTTTGGGGTTGTTTGAGGATTTCCCGTAGACGCTGACCGCGAGCGAGTTGGTTCTGGGTAGTTGCGTCTAGATCCGAAGCAAACTGAGAAAAGGCTTCGAGTTCCGCAAACTGAGCTAGTTCCAATTTCAATTTCCCGGCTACCTGTTTCATGGCTTTGGTTTGAGCCGCGGAACCCACACGAGATACGGAAATCCCGGCGTTAATAGCAGGACGGAAACCCGAGTTGAATAGGTTAGAAGAGAGGAAGATTTGTCCATCGGTGATGGAAATAACATTGGTGGGAATGTACGCGGAAACGTCACCAGCTTGGGTTTCAATGATCGGCAGAGCCGTCATACTACCACCACCTAGGGCATCACTGAGTTTTGCCGCCCGTTCTAAAAGACGCGAGTGGAGATAAAACACATCCCCTGGATAGGCTTCCCGACCAGGAGGACGACGCATGAGTAGGGATAACTGGCGATAGGCTTGGGCTTGCTTGGAGAGATCATCATAGATTACCAAGGTGGCTTTGCCTTTGTACATAAAGTATTCAGCAATGGATGCCCCTGTGTAGGGAGAGATATACTGTAGGGTGGCGGGGTCGTTAGCGTTAGAAGCTACAATGACGGTGTATTCCATGGCGCCTTTTTCCGTCAGGGTATCAATTACCTGGGCGACGGTGGAGGCCTTCTGACCGATGGCTACATACACACAGACTACATCTTCGCCTTTTTGGTTAATGATGGTGTCAATGGCGATGGAAGTTTTGCCCGTTTTGCGATCGCCGATAATCAACTCCCGTTGTCCCCGTCCGACGGGAATCATGGCATCAATAGCGGTAATACCTGTCTGCATGGGTTCACAAACGGATTTACGAGCGACAATCCCTGGGGCGGGGGATTCTACTAAACGTTGTTCGCTAGAATCTATAGGTCCTTTGCCATCAATGGGACGGCCGAGGGCATCTACTACCCGTCCGATCAGAGCATCTCCTACGGGAACCTGGGCAATTTTGCCCGTGGCTTTAACGGCGCTACCTTCTTGGATACCGATACCGTCTCCCATCAAAACCGCCCCAACGTTATCTTCTTCTAAGTTGAGAGCGATACCGATGGTACCATCTACAAATTCTAGTAATTCTCCAGACATGGCCTGTTCTAGACCATAGATTCTGGCGGTACCATCTCCTACCTGGAGAACGGTTCCGACATTGGTAACTTGAACATCTTGACTATAGGACTCAATTTGTTGACGAATAATTGAGCTAATTTCATCGGGTCTAATGCTAACCATAATTTATGTTGGGAAAAAGAATTAAGTAAAAGGGCTAGATTTGTCTAATTCATCATACTCAAACCAATCTGACGTATTTGATTACGCAGACTAGCATCATAAACTTGAGAACCGACTTTAATGATCATCCCACCGATGAGTTCAGGGTCGATGGTAGACTTGAGGGCAATGGAGAGAGCTCCCGTGAGACTTTTAACCTTGTCAATGACTAATTGCCGTTGAACCTCGGTCAATTCCGAGGCCGATGTCACCTCAGCGAGTACCGTATTCGTTAACTGTCGCCAAAGAACTAGGTATTGTAGGCCAATCTCTTTGATAAAAGGAATGCGTCTCTTATCTGCCAAAAGATCGAAGAAGTTCAGCAGATAGGGTTCGACTTTATCCCCTAGCACTTTCCGTAGAACGGCCTTTTTATCTTCTGGTTTGACCACGGGACTAGCGAGAAATTCCTGCAATTCGGGGGATTCGTCTAGTAATTCCAACAAACCTTCCATATCCTCAGCCCAATTTTTGGTTAGTTGATTGGCTTCGGACAAGGACATCAGGGCCTGGGCGTAGGGCTCGGCTATTTCACTACTTAAGAGAGATCCTTTCATAGTTCTAATGGCCTCCTAATTGCGCTAGGTTTCGGTCTAAGATCTCTTTTTGGGCTGAGTCGTCTAATCCCGATTTGAGCCTAGATTCCACATCGGCGATCGCCAAGCCTACTAATCGTTGTTTCAACTCGGCGGTGACTCGTTCCTGTTCATTGCTCAGATCCTTGGCCGCCGTCGCTTGCATTCTCTCAATGTCTTCCACAGACTGAGCCGCAATTTCGGTTTGAACAACCTTGGCTCTTTCCTGGGCAGTTTTGAGGATTTTTTCGGCTTCTATCTTGGCTTCGGCTAATTTCTGCTGTTGCAAAGCCAGAGCCGAGGCTGTTTTCTTCTGCTGTGCGTCAGCTAGGGCGATCGCTTCAGCTATTTTAGAGCGTCTTTCACCGAGGATATTTCCTAGAACCTTGCGTCCAAAAAAGAAAAGTAATCCTAAAAGGATGACCAAATTAATGACGTTGGTTTCCCAAAAGTCGAGATTTAACCCAAATCCTCCTTCGTGAGCGACCTCCGAAGCCGCTTCGGCCGTGGCCGTTGCTTCCATTGCTAATAATAAAAAGTTGCTAATCATAACACACAAGCTCAAGTAATTTATTTAACGAGTTGTGCTCCGACCAATTTTTCCAGAATCTGACGACTGAGGGCATCTACCTGTTTTTCTAGGGCTTCCATGGCTAGGGCTTTTTCTCGCTCAATTTCTTGTGCTGCTGCCTCTTTTCGCGCTTGGGCTAAACCCTGCGCCTGGGCCATGTTCTCGTCTGCTAGTTTTTGGGCTTCTGCTTGGGCGGCCGCAAGAATTTCTTGGGATTGTTTACGAGCATCGGCTAACTGTAGTTCGTACTCTTTAGTCAAGGCTTCTGTTTTTGCCAATTTTTCTTGGGAGTCTCGCTCATTGGCGCGCAGGTATTCGTCTCGCTCATCTAAAACCTTACCTAAAGGCCCGAAGAAAATCGCGTTCAGAATTACTGCTAGTAGAATAAATTGCAATGCCATTAGTGGCAAAGTGGCATCAAAATCAAACATTGTCTATTCCACTCAGGTTTTCAAACATCAGAGAGGATAGGAGAAAGGACGACTGCGCCCTCCTCTCCATCCGGGGTTAGTCCTTAGGCAAAGGGGTTAGCAAACAGTAAAACTAGGGCGATAACCAAACCGTAGATAGTCAAAGATTCCATGAAAGCTAAACTCAAAAGCAGGGTTCCACGGATTCTTCCTTCTGCTTCAGGTTGACGAGCGATTCCCGAAACGGCTTCTCCTGAAGCATTTCCTTGGCCAAATCCAGGACCGATAGAGGATAAGCCTACAGCTAGGGCAGCAGCGATAACAGAAGCAGCAGCAACGGTGGGGTTCATAATGTTTTTCCTTTTTTCTTACAAAACAAAGATTAAGTTAGTTGATTGGTTTTAGGATGCAGAGGCATCCAAGCCGCTTTTCTGAGACAAACTCAGGGAAGTGCTACGCTATTATCCTATTTTTCGGGTCATTTTCCTAAAAGAAAATTTTCCCCGGCTTAGTTACCCGTGTTCTTCTTCGTGGTGGTCTTCCAGCGCTTCATGAATATAAGCACCCGCTAAGGTGGCAAATACTAGGGCTTGGATGGCACTGGTAAAGAGTCCTAAACCCATTAGGGGTAAGGGAATGAGCAACGGTACAAGAAAAACTAATACGCCGACCACCAGTTCATCAGCTAAGATGTTTCCGAAAAGACGGAAGCTGAGGGAAAGGGGTTTGGTGAAATCTTCTAGGATTTTAATGGGTAAAAGTGCAGGTATGGGTTCTACATAGTGGGAGAAGTACCGTAGTCCTTTTTTGCTTAAACCAGCATAAAAGTAAGCTAGAGATGTCAGTAGTGCTAGGGCGACTGTCGTATTAATGTCATTGGTAGGGGCTGCTAGTTCTCCTTCGGGTATCTTTAGCAGTTTCCACGGCAATAGGGCTCCGCTCCAGTTGGAGACGAAGATAAAGAGGAATAAGGTACCAATAAAGGGCAACCATGGGCGGTACTCTTTCTCTCCTAGCTGGTTGCGAGCAATGTCGCGGACAAATTCAAAAACGTACTCCATGAAGTTTTGGATACCACTGGGTATTCTTTGAATATTGCGAGTTGCAGCGAGGGAAGCGACAATCAGCAAAGCAAACACGAACCAAGAAACTGCTATTACTTGTCCGTGAACTTTTAAATTGCCAATATGCCAGTACCAGTGTTGACCTACTTCCAAAGAAGCCAGGGGGAGCGAGTTAAAAAGGCTGAAACTGTCTAACATTTCCATGGGGTAAAAGCGATCGCTTTAAACTAGGGGGACTGAATTTCTTGACAACTCCCTATCATCTCATTTTTGGGACGGTGTTAAAACATCTTGCAATACATAGATGATGATGGCAACCTTATAGGTCAAAAATCCCAGAAACACGGGAAGGATATGGAGTTGTTGCCAGCGAGTTGCTAGGAATATTAGCACGACAAACAGGGCTAAACCCTTGCCTCCTATCCTTTTTTGACTGGTTGAACCTACTTGTTCTACATCCTTGGCCAATAGTATTAGATAGACAAATCCGACCACTGCACCTAACAGATAGTTAAGCCCTGTATTCAGGGAATAGAAATACCAAACGAGCGCGAAAATAATCCCCGCTACCCCAAGAGTCAACTGCAACAGGGTTCGCTGTAGTTGATAGTAGTCTTCCATGGCGCGGGAGGTAGGATTTTCTTCTGTCATTCCACTAAGTAAGGCGATGAAGATGGCAGGTAACAGCCGAAGGCCATTTTATCACGGCAAGGGAACAAAGAGGGTGACGGGGTGACGGGGAGATGGGGAGATGGGGAGATGGGGAGATGGGGAGATGGGGTGATGGGGAGATGGGGTGATGGGGAGATGGGGTGATGGGG
>JBBAUO010000012.1:16310-21700 GCA_040398185.1 Microcystaceae cyanobacterium
GATGGGGAGATGGGGTGATGGGGAGATGGGGTGATGGGGAGATGGGGTGATGGGGAGATGGGGTGATGGGGAGATGGGGTGATGGGGTGAGGGAAAAGTCAGAATAGCTTACCTTTCCATATCCTCTAGTTCTATATTTATCGCTTTTACCGATATGGAAATTTCATAAAGAGACAGAAGTAACGATAGTACCATGGCACCGAGGCTGATTCCAAAGACTATCCCCCCCACATCATTAGCCCCAAGGTATAGGCAAGTCATGGATAGGGTACATAGTAAAAATGCCAGCACCCCGTAGAATTGCATCCACTTAATTAACTTCACCCTTAATTTTAAATTGCGGATTTGTCGTCGGGTTGTTTCTGAATGGGCTTGCTTCTCATATCGGTATAACTCTCTGATCAATTGGGCAATAACCAGAAATCGGTTAGTATAGGCCAACAACAGCAGGGAAATAGCGGGAAATAGTAAAGCTGGTGTTGTTAGGGACAGGTTTGTTAGGTTAGACATTTTTGGGGTTCCCTCTCACAAAGTACCTCGTTTAGCTTGTTCTTCTTCAATGGCTTCAAAAAGGGCTTGAAAGTTTTTTTCCCCAAAACCTTGCTTCTGGTTTCTTCTCTCAATTAACTCAAGGAAAAAAGTTGGCTCTTTGAAGATTGGTTTAGTAAATATTTGTAAAAGTAAAGGTTGTAATGAGTCAAATAAATCGGCATCTATTAAAATTTTTTGTTTTGAAATTCCCTGCCATTCAAGATCCGATAAATTTGCTTTATCTAGGGAGTTATAGTATTCATTTGGAACTGATAGAAATTCCAGTCCAGCTTTTCTAAATTCTGCAACACTATCAATAATTGCAGGAGTTTTTAAGGCAATATGTTGGATTCCTGAGCCTTTATTTAAGTTGATAAATTCCTGAATTTGAGAATTGATAGACAAGGGTTCATTCAAAGGAAATTTTAGATTAGTGCTAGGATGAAATAGCACCTGGGAGTATAGTCCTGATTGACCTGTTTTTATGGTAAAGTTTTGTTCTTTCTCAAACCCTAAAATATTTTCATACCAAGTAGTAGTTTTTTCTAATTCCCCAACTCCAACATTTAACACCAAATGATCTATTCCCAGAAATCTAGGAGAATAGTTAGGCAAAATTGATGTGGTAGTTATATGGGGAAAGATCGCAGTTATTCCCTGACGCTCAATCAAGGTATGTTGAAAGTTCACCCCATTAGTTATTGTTGCCCATCGGAGCTTACCTTGTTCAGATTGCCATTCCTGAATCGGCAAACTTAAAGGAGTTAAGTTTTTTAAAATAGCTTCTAAATCACTAACTCGAAAAGCTACATCAACCACTCCACAAGAACGATAGCTCAAATAATCAGCAACAGGACTTAAGTTATTAAGAGCAGAAGAAAGCAGAAAAATAATGGACGTAGAATCAAAAAGACTCTGGGAACAATAGGCAACTATTTCCGTATGGGTATGGCGATCGCTTGTTTCACCTAAAGCCTGAAATCCGAGGACAGAAACAAACCAATCTCGCCATTTTTTGGCATCATCTACATAGAAATGGGTGTGGTCAATTTCTAGCATTTAAAAAAACAAATGACTATCGGGTTGAATATTAATCTCCATGGGGACGGCTTGGGGTTCTGCCATTAAAGCAAAATAAATAGCATCAGCCGCCGTTTGCGGGGTTAACATTTTTTTGCGATCTACTTTGAGGCTAACGTTATCCCAAAAGGGTGTATCAATTCCCCCAAAATAAAATAGTGTCACCTTAATACCATAGCGTTTAACCTCATCGGCGAGACACTTACTAAATCCCACAACTCCATACTTAGAAGCACAATAGGCAGAAGCCATAGCCATAGGATGTTTCCCTAAAATACCGATGACATTACAAATATGTCCGCCATGATTATCTTTCATGATATTGGCTGCGGCTTGGGATGTATAGAAACTACCCTTAAGATTTAGGTCTAGCATTTTATCTAGATCCTCTGGGGTAATTTTGTTATATTGTTTCATCACCCCGGCACCGGCACAATTAACCAAGACATCTATTTTCCCGAAATGGCTCACCACTGTATCCATCAAACTTTCTACCTGATTCGGTTGGGTAATATCTGTGGTAACGGTGAGAGCAGAATCTGATATAGAGAGGCTTTGGGCTAAATTCTCTAATTTTTGGGAATTAAGAGCCGTTAAGACCAGTTTAGAACCAGTAGGGGCTAGTTTATGGGCTAAGGCTGTCCCAATTCCACCACTTGCACCAACGATAACAATCACTTTTTCTGACATAGGGCTTTACATTTCTTTACACTTCCCATTGTAAAGGATTTCGGTAGTCCGCTTCAGGAAAGCGATCGGGCTATACTAGGGGAAATCAATCAACCTCTACGTCCATGCCTACCATCACCCTGCGCGAAGACCAACCAACGGAATCTGGATTTACCGCAATTTTAGAATTTGATCATAGGATACGCTTTTCGGTGACGGTGAGCGATCCCTTTCAGCAGGGTGAGGAAAAACAGTTAGAATGGTACTTCGAGGAGTGGTTACGGTTCCCCATCGTCGATACGGTGAAAGCGAGGGAAACAGCTAAAAGTATCGAAAATTACGGAACCAGTCTATTCGAGCAGATTTTTCGCTCTAATCCCGACGCTTATACGGAATATAGCAAGCTAAAGGGAAATTTAGCCCAATTACGCATTGAAATTGAGGGGAATAATCCAGAGTTTCAGGCGCTGCATTGGGAGGCACTACGGGACCCAAATTTACCCCGACCCCTAGCGGTGGATTGCGTGATGGTACGCAAAAGTACGCGGGGGACGGCGGTGGCTGCGGAGGTGGCGGCATCGGCGACGATCAATCTATTGCTAGTGACGGCGCGACCGTCTAAAAACGATGTAGCCTACCGAACTATTTCCCGTCCGTTAATCGAGCTAATCGAGAATAGTCGGTTGCGGGTAAACCTGGAGTTATTGCGACCGGGGACGTTCGAGGCGTTGGAGAAGCATCTAGAAGCAAAGGGGACGGGATATTATCACATCATCCATTTTGATACCCATGGGGCATTGTTGAGCTATCAGCAGTTCGATCGCTCGCAATCACCAGAATCTACTTTGCTGATGTACCGAGAACGCTACGGACGAGAACCGATGGAACCCTACGAAGGGGTAAAAGCGTTTCTGGTGTTGGAAGGAGAGGAAGAGGGGAGAGCCGATCTAGTAGAAGCGACGGAAATGGCTAATTTATTGACGAATAAAGGAATACCGGTCTGTATCCTGAATGCTTGCCAGTCGGGGAAACAGTTAGGCGGGGAAGAGGGACAGGAGGAAGATTATCGAGAAACCAGTCTCGGTAGTCGCCTGATGTCTGCGGGAATGCAGATGGTAGTGGCCATGGGCTATAGCGTGACGGTATCGGCGACGGAAATCGTGATTGCGGAGTTATATAGAGCCCTGTTTAGCGGTCAGCCTATTGACGAAGCTATCCGCTTAGGAAGGCGGGAATTGTTCAATCGCAAGGAAAGACGGGCGTATTTCAACGAAACTATCCGGTTAGAGGATTGGCTATTGCCAGTGGTGTACAGTAACCAACCAGTGAATTTTAATCTAAGGGAGTTCTCCCTCCAGGAAGAGGAAGCCTATTTCGAGGCGCTGGCGGGGGAGTTTCGCTTCAAACAGCCGGAATACAAGTTTGTCGGGCGGGATCTGGATATCCTGCGGGTGGAGAGGGGGTTACTGCGTCAGAATATCCTCTTACTCCAAGGGATGGGAGGGACGGGAAAAACCACCCTGCTGAGTTATCTACGGGAATGGTGGCAGAAAACTGGGTTCGCAGAGAAGATTTTCTATTTCGGTTACGACGAGAGAGCATGGACGCTGGAGCAGATTTTATTCGATTTGGGCGGGAAAATCTACGACCGTTTCGAGATGGCACGTTTTCAGGCGATGACTCCTGGGGCACAGATGCAGAAGATGGTAATGCTGTTACGGGCTGCGAATCACGTTTTGATCTTAGATAATCTGGAGTCGGTGACGGGGGAACCCTTGGCGATTCCCAATACTTTAGAGCCAGGGGAACGGGAAAAAATTCGGGATTTTCTCTCGCGGTTGTCGGGGGGAAAAACCCGGGTGGTGTTGGGTTCACGGGGAGCGGAGGAATGGCTGAAGGATACGACGTTTAAAAACAATGTCTATCCTCTGCGGGGTTTAGACGAGCAAGCGCGGACGGAATTGGCGAAACGGATTTTAGGGAGTCGAGGGGAAGAGTTGCAAGGGCAGCCGGATTTCATGAGATTAATGAGGGTTTTGGCGGGCTATCCCCTAGCGATGGAGGTGGTTCTGCCGAATCTGAAGCGCCAGTCCCCGGGGCAAGTGTTGGAGGCGTTGCGAGTAGCGGATGGGGATCTGGATACGTATAGCGAGGACAGGACGAAAAGTATCATCAAATGCGTGGAATATTCCCACGGCAATCTCTCGGAAAATTCACAAAAGTTACTCCTCTGTCTCGCGCCGTTTAGCGGGTTTATTGACCGTAGTGATATACCGAATTACGCCCAACAATTGCAGAAGCTAGAACCGTTACAGGGTTACAATTTTGCCGACTTCGATAGGGCGATTCAGGAGGCGATTGATTGGGGATTGTTGGAACCGATGGATGAGGAAAATCGACTATTGACCATTCAACCGGTGTTTCCCTATTTCCTGAAAACAAAGCTTAACG
Organism: Microcystaceae cyanobacterium; assembly: GCA_040398185.1. Lineage (GTDB taxonomy): Bacteria > Cyanobacteriota > Cyanobacteriia > Cyanobacteriales > Microcystaceae > JBBAUO01. The sequence goes on from JBBAUO010000012.1 coordinate 21,042, forward strand.
GGCTGGATGTGGCGACGCGGGAGGCGATAGGGGAAGGGTTTAAGAATCACTATCTAGGTTTGGCGGGTTCCTACAATCAATTGATCGAATCGAAAGACCCGCAAGAGCGACAGTTAGGGATCTTTTTCTGTCGTTTGGAATACGAAAATCTCTACAATGCCCTGCAAACTTGTTTGGCGAATCGGGAGAGTATTAGTATCTTTTTCTGTTTGTGGAAATATTTGGATGTAATTAGCGATATTCAAAGCAACTTAAAACTATCTAAGTTTGTTTGTGAAGCTCAAGAATCCTATCCGCCCGAAATTCGTACAGGTGAAATCGGTCAAGAAATCGTGCTGGCACTAAGTAGATTAGCTAACTGTTACTTGCAAACGAAAGATTATCAGAAGGCAAGGAAAGCTTATCAAGAGACCGTGCAACTGTACCAAAATCTTAGTGCTATTCAAGAGAGACAAAGACAGTTATGGATCGCCATTAACTACCACCAGTTGGGCAGGGTGGCGGTAGAATTACGGGAATACGAAGAAGCGAGGCGGAACTATCAACTGGCTCTGGCTATCAAAGTCGAGTTCGGCGATCGCTATGAGCAAGCCCTCACCTACCACCAGTTGGGCATCGTAGCGCAAGAGTTGCGGGAATACGAGGAAGCGAGGCGGAAC
>JBBAUO010000012.1:21800-83306 GCA_040398185.1 Microcystaceae cyanobacterium
TATCAACTGGCTCTGGATATCTACGTCGAGTTCGGCGATCGCTATGAGCAAGCCAGCACTTACCACAATTTGGGCATCGTGGCGGAAGGGTTGCGGGAATACGAGGAAGCAAGGCGGAACTATCAACTGGCTCTGGATATCTACGTCGAGTTCGGCGATCGCTATGAGCAAGCCAAAACCTACCACCAGTTGGGCATAGTGGCGGAAGAGTTAGGAGAGTTAGAGGAAGCGAAAATCAATTTCCTACAGGCTGGCCAGATTTGGGCTCAATTCAACGATGAGTATAATGTACAGACCTTTTCGATTCCCAGTCTCGCTCTCTTGTATGAAACCACGAAGGACGAGAGCCTTTTAGAAGCGATCGCAGAGGTTTCCGGTGTCGGTGGCGAAGATACTTTGCCCTCAAATGAGGTTCTCGTAAATTACTATGGCTGGGAAGATGTCCCATCGTTAAATAGGATAAACGTCAACAAGTATAAAAAATCAATAATTGTTCCTCCAATAATTGTTCCTATATTTTTTGCCACCGATCGCAAAACTCAAGATACAGAATCGGTTACAACATTTTATGGCGGGGAGCGCAATCTGACAGGAGAGCTTGAATGGGGAAAAGCTTATGTTAGTATTCCCGTAGATCATACAATGGGTGTAATTGAACGACCAGAATGGTGGAAACTAGAGTTCTTTGAAGATATAGAAAAGCATATTGTATTATTAAATGATATACGGGTTTTTGACCAAACCTCTTTTGAAAATACCTTTCGTCGCTCGGTAGCAAATTCCCAAGAAGCAACTATATTAGTCTTTATTCATGGATACAACACCAGCTTTGCAGATGCTGCCATGAGAACGGCTCAAATCGCCTACGATCTACAATTTCAGGGACAGACGATCCTTTATAGTTGGCCGTCTGAAGCAAAATTTGAATCATATACAGCAGACGAAAATAATATTGAATGGACTATTGGGCATTTTGAGGAGTTCTTAAATATTCTGCTAACAAAAGTTGGTGCAACAACGGTAAATACAATCGCTCACAGTATGGGAAATAGAATTTTGACAAGAGCGATTCATGACTTGGATTATACAAATCTACCTGAACCTAAAGCTACCTTGCATAATGTTATCTTTGCAGCACCAGATATTGATGCCGATACATTTAAGCGATTTGCCAAAAAATTTAAAGAGAAAGCAGATCGTTTGACCCTTTATGCCTCTTCAAAGGATAAAGCACTAAAAGCATCTAAGCTATTTCATGGTGGCTATCCAAGAGCAGGAGATTCTGGAAAGAATTTAGTGATAGTTGACGGACTGGATACTATTGATGCTTCCCTTGTAGATACAAGTCTTTTAGGACATTCTTACTTTGGCGATAATCGCTCTATTCTTAGCGACATTTTTTATCTAATTAAACACAATCTACCACCTGATAGACGCTCAGGATTGAAACAAAAAACAATTCAAAATCTGTATTATTGGCTTTTTCAAAGGTAAAAAATAATATATACCATTGGCGCCTCACTCAATCGAGAAATGCTATAAGGGTAATTACTTAGTAGTTATCACTGAGTAGCTTCCTTGCAGATGATATTAGCAATTGCTACCTCGAAAAAGAATAGGACTAAAGCTGTAATGAAGCTAACGGTTAGTGTGTGACAATGGGCACATACTCATCTCTTTTATGGTTTTATATTATAAACAGTTGGGTATTATCATAATTTATTCTGCCCATCTACAGTGACTGACAACCATTTTAAATACTCGATTCATATCCCATCTAATTCCTTTCCCCCAAAGCAAATATCAAACCCCATCTTATATAAGTATATGAAACCAAATTACCATCTAAAAAAACATTTATCCCTTTCATCTCTTACCTCTTGCCTTAACCAAGAACGAGGAGCGTCTATCATAGAGATGATGGCCTCTATGGCTATGGTTTATACCGCTATGGCGGGGGTAGGTACGCTGATGATGTCCTATCAACTACAAAACATCCGTAATGAAATTAAATCTGGTGGTGTTATAGCAGGCGAGCAGGTATTAGAGCAATTACGCCAATGTAGTGTCAATACTTTACCCAACTCCGGAACAACCACCATTCCAGCTAGCAACACCCCTACTACGTCTCCCTGTGGAAGCACCATCAATCCACTCACTTTTATGGGAAATAAATTCTACCGCGCTCAGATTACCTACTGCCAAAACACCAGCTATTGTGATTCCAGTACCCGTCAAGTGCAAGTTCAGGTTTTTTACGAAAATGCCAGCATCTTTCAGGTAGAAACTGTCTATACTGCGGTACAATAGGCTAACTTTAAGTTTTTCTAGGAATGTCGGCAAGTTCACAGGATTGGGAATTAGTCAAAAAAACCTTCCAAACTCTCTGGAGTTACGAAGATTTTCGCCCACCCCAAGGGGAAGTTATCCAAACTCTTTTAAGTCAAAAAGATGCCCTAATTGTTATGCCTACGGGTAGCGGGAAGTCTATCTGTTTTCAACTTCCTGCCCTGCTACAAAACGGACTAACTTTGGTGATTTCTCCCCTGACTGCCCTCATGGAAAATCAGTTACAAGAGTTGCAAGCTAAAAATCTTCCTGCGGCTTTACTTCATCATCAAATTCCCAAGGAACAACGTCAACAAACCCTGAGGGCTATTAGCCAACAAACCCTACGAATTTTGTATCTTTCTCCCGAGACTTTATTTAGTCCCCCAGTTTGGGAAAGATTGAGCAACCCTGAGATAAAAATTAATGGCTTAATCCTAGATGAAGCCCATTGTCTAGTTAGTTGGGGAGATAGTTTTCGTCCCACCTATCATCGTTTAGGAACAGTTAGAAAAAGTTTACTCTCCCATAGGGAAAAAAATACTCAGATCAGTATTGCTGCTTTTACAGCTACGGCTAACCCCAAAACCCAAGGTATTTTAGAGGAGGTTTTGGAGTTAAATAATCCCCAAAAATTTCTGATTAGTCCCTACCGCAATAACCTAAATCTTAGGGTTAAAACAGCCTGGAGTGCCCGTTGTCGTCGTCATCAGTTGCGGGATTTTATCAGGGACAAAAATCAGCAGTCGGGTTTGGTTTATGCTCGCTCTCGTCTAGATGTAGAAAATTTGGTTAATTGGTTAAAGAAACTAGGGTTTAATACCCAATCCTACCACGGGGGCTTAACTTCAGGAGAACGCCGCGAAAGGGAAAATCAATGGCTAACGGGGAAATTACAATTTTTAGTATGTACTTCCGCTTTTGGTATGGGTATTAATAAACCTGATTTAAGATGGGTAGTTCACTTTCAACCACCACAATTATTATCGGAATATTTACAGGAAATAGGTAGGGGAGGAAGGGATGGAAAACCAGCATTCGCTTTAACTATTATTAGTGAACCGACGGGGTGGTTAGATAACGGCGATCGCCTCTGGGAAAAATCCTGGCAATCTCAACTAGAAAAACAATACCAGCAGGCCTTACAATTGGTCAAAAATCTCCCTAATCAGGGTAAAATAGAGGTAATTAAGCGAGAGTTTCCCCAGGCGGAATTGAGTCTAGCTTTGCTCCATAGTTTGGGTAAATTAACCTGGTTAGATCCCTTTACCTATAGCATTATTGATCGACAATTTCCAGTTAAATTTGAGAGGTTTTCCCCAGATATGAGAGGTTATTTACTAACTCGTCATTGTCGTTGGCAATTCTTACTAACTGCTTTTGGTTTTGGGGCTAAGGGTTGGCGTTGTGGCCATTGCGATAATTGTCAATAATTTTTCTAGGGTAAGTATTTTTGTACAACTGTCCAACCACTCAGAGAAACGAAGATAAAGCCTACAAATAAGATGATGTTAGTAGTTATATGTAAAGACCGAACCCAGGGGCGGGAGGGATTAATTTTCAACCCGCTTATAGCCGCGACTAAACTCAAAACCACCACGGATAAACCTGCAATTAAATGGGGAGAATGTCCAAGGTTGCCATAGTAACCAAAAGTTCCCACTATACCCACTGTTAGTAACAGCAGGATCAGACCTACCATAGTTAAACCTGTAATGTAGTGGAACGGTCTTAATAGAGCAGGTCTAGGGGTTCTAGTTTGCCGTTTATAGGTCATCCAAAGACCAGAAATAGTGAGGAAAACGTAGGCAAGAACTGATAAGCCCATTGACCAGGCGGCAATTTTCCACAACCACAAAAACGATGGTAAATCCAAGCTGTTTATCCTATGGGCGGGAGTTTAATACTTATAGACAGGTAGGGAAAAACGGGGAGTAAATCTATTATAGTCCCCTTGATTATTTTTCTGCCAGTCGGGTTCCACTGGTTCAGGGTTAGAAGGAAAAATAGCATCATAGATTTGTTCAGGCAAAATTTCCTGAAAAATTGTTTTTTCCTTATCTAGTTCTACTAAAACCGTCCCAGGATCTTCGCCCCCGATTTGCCAAGGCCATTCGGAAATATCTGGTTTTGCCAATGCCCTTAAATTGTCGGATGTTCCTGTAGGGATCTCTAAGGATTTTAGATCCTTTTCCTGGAAAATTGCCTGGGATAAAACAGGGGTTGAGTTGATTAGGCTCGAGAGAGTGATCAAATTTGTGGTGGTGGTAATGAGGAGTTTAAGCATCGTTAATACCGTGATTAGCATCTCGCCCCTATTATACCACTAAAACAGTTGCCAGTCCTTGGATTGTAACTGTCTGAGCACTTGTAAGCGACGGGAAAGATAAAGATCGTCTAGACGACTGTAATCGTGTAACTGGGTATTAATCAGGTTGATACTCCACGCCCACACATAGGCCGTTTGGGTTAAACCATGTAAACAAGACCATTCTAAGTCGGTTAGCGCTGTTATTTGTTGGTATCCTTCTAAAAAAGCGGCTCTGATACTTCGGCTCAAACCACTCTGTAGGGAAACCTGTAAAAATTTGGCTAAATCAAAGACTCGCCAACCATAGCCACATTGATCAAAATCAAAGAGAGTCATGCGATTTTCTGGGGTAAAATGCACATTACCACTGTGGGGATCTCCCCAACAAATACCCCAATAGGGCGGCTCTTTGGGCAGTATTGCTAACTCTTTTTTTAAATTGGCGATCGCCATTAATAAATATTCTAAATCCTGGGGGCGATGGTGTAAAAACGGCTTAATGATTTCTAAGGAATCCTCTAATAAATATTTTAAATCTAAAGGTTGTCGATGGACAGGGGGATGAAAATCTTGGGCGGCTTGGTGTAGTTTGGCAACAGTTGCTCCTAAGGATTTACTCTGTTGATCATTCAAATCTCCGAGCGCCACTTCTCCTTGGGCGTAGGCAAATAGGGCGGCGTAACGGTTTCCCTCCGGAGCGGCAATTTCTAGGTACAACTCCCCTTCTCTGGATATTAAAGGATGGGCTACAGGGATATTTTGTTTGTATAAAAAGTTAAGTAACTCTAACTCAAAAGCCACTTCGTTCTTGCTACGCCAATGGTAATGACTTACTCGTAAAATATATAAGTTACTGAGGGTTTCTAATAGATAAACGTCACTTAGTCCGCGGTGCCAAAATTGACAGGTTTTAGGGAGATCAATAGCATATTGGCTAAAAGCTAGGGCGGCTATGGACTCAGGGGCAAGGGTAGAATAAAATACAGGAAACAAAGTTTTTGAGGGGGGAACATTACTAATCCGCTTAGATAAATATCTGATCGTGAAGGCTAGGCAGGAGGCGGTCGGAGAATAACTATAGTATTAAAACAGGATTCGGTATGATTCCTTTGTATCCTATTTGACTACAACTCTTAGTGTATTTAACTACAAAAATTGATTTCTTAATCATTTACTATGACTTACCGCCTACGGTTTTTTCCCTACCAGCGTCAGTTGAAAAAGCCTTTACATACATATCATGGAACTATGACAATTAGAGAAGGCATTATTATCCATCTCATTGATACAGAGGGCCGGGTGGGTGAGGGAGAAATTGCTCCGTTACCTTGGTTTGGCTCAGAAACCATGGGGGAAGCTAGGGATTTTTGTCAAGGGATAGGGGGGAGTATCTCGGAAAGGGAAATTTGGGCGATTCCTGAAAATCTAGGAGCTTGTCAATTCGCCTTTGAATCAGCTTGGCGACAATTGCTACCCCCTGGGGAAAAAGCATCTAGGGAACTCTATTTTAGTCATCTACTCCCTGCGGGAAAAAGTGCCCTCACTGCTTGCCAAGGAAATCAGCATTGCTACAAATGGAAAATCGGGGTTTATGGTTTAGGGGAAGAATTACCCATTTTTGAGAAACTGTTAGAAATCCTCCCAGAATCTACCCAACTGCGCCTAGATGCTAATGGGGGTTTAACCCTCCAGGAGGCGAAAGTATGGTTAAACCGTTGTGCGGGTATTGAGCAGATAGAATTTATGGAACAACCCCTAGGCAAAGAGCAATTACCACAGATGTTAGCACTGGCTCAGGAATTTACCACTCCCTTAGCTCTAGATGAATCCGTCGCCAACCTGAGACAATTAAAATACTGTTATGAGCAGGGATGGCGGAGTATTTTCGTAATTAAACCCGCCATTATCGGTTATCCCTATTTACTACGTCAGTTTTGCCAAGAATATTCCCTTGATACCGTTTTTTCTTCAGTATTTGAAACAGCGATCGCCCGACAAGCCTGTTTACCATTAGCCCAAGAAATTATGGTCAAAAACCGAGCTCTTGGCTTTGGGGATGGGCATTGGTTTAAGGCTTAAATCCTAATTCCCCTCGTTAGAGTATGGTTCCATTCTGGATTGTTTCGTTTCTGATGAGGTTAGTTCTTTATGTTTATTTGTCAAAAAAGCTAGGGAAGGTCGTTCAATGAAAATGCTAATTAAAGTTGCAATCGCCATTGTAACTATAGTTGCTGTAAAAAGGATGAGGTAAGGATTAAGGTGGAAACCATAGAGATATTTGATGATTATAAATCCGATTACTTCATGAACGAGATAAAGTGGGTAGGAAATAGCCCCTAAAAAAAGTAGTGGTTTGACAACGATAAATTTCAAATAATTTTGTGTTGCCAAGTACAAGGTTAGCGTCATCAAGGCAACAAAGATGGTTTCATTCCAAGTATCACCCCAAGAGGCCACAATTCTTTGTTGAAGAATGCAAATAATAAGTATTAGGACACGAGACAAAGTAAATCCTTTCTGTTTTATCTGATATAGGATAATTCCAATAATAAACAGATGGGCAAATTTCAAATTTAATAGAAATCTTAAGGAGTCCTTAACCCAATTTAGGATATCATGGGGCAAGGTATTGAAACCCATCATGACAACTTCGGGATTGACCGGTGAACTTTGTGAAGTTAATTCCAGATTAAATTGTTCCAGCCCTTCTGAGAACAAGCCCCATCGGGCTGTATAGGTTTTAAAAGCAAGCACTACCGCTACTGTCAACCAAACTATAATTACTTTTTCAATATGCTTCAAAAGGTTTAACTTAAAAATAAAAAACATCATTACATAAAAACACAACTCCGCTGCTAACGTCCAATATACTGGATCTACATTAGGGATATTAAAAAGCTGTTGAAACATCGTTAAGTTAACAATTGCCTCAAAAAAACTAACCTTGATATCCCGTTTAAAATCGGGTTTAGTGATTGCCACTATGGTAAAGGTTAAAATTACAGCCGCCCAGTAAGCAGGATAAAGCCGAGCAAACCGTTTGAAGACAAAGTCTCTCCCCTTCTTGGTTCTATCCAATGTTAAAATAATCACAAATCCACTGATAATGAAAAATAGCTCTACTGCTAATCTTCCCCAGGGAAAATAGAACCTCATCTCAGACGAGTGTTCGCCGTAACCCGTATAGTTAGAGGTGTAATGATATAAGAGGACTCCAAACGCCGCTAACCCACGAAAAACGTCGAGTTCAAAAAAACGATTAGAGGTTGTGCTGATTGGAATTTTGGAGTGAACACCCATTGAGTATCAAATATTGTAATTATAGACTATAAACTAAGTTACAGGTAGACAGGCCATTAAGACGTTATGGGAATTATCACATATTTAAAAACTTCTGGCAAGGACTGAATTATACCAAATCCGCTTAGGTAAATATATTATCGTGAAGGCTAGGCAGGAGGCAGGAGGCAGGAGAAGAATAACTATGGTATTAAAACAGGATTTAGTATTAGACCAGACCAAGGGGGACTGGCCGAAACACCCGACGAGCCATGGGTTTTCTTAAAACTTTGATAGCAAAAATGCGGTCAATTTCCTAAGCTTGAGGGAAAGACTAAGAGAGGGTAAGGGCTGAAGGTCGCCCTTCTTCCCTTCTCTGGGATTGGGAATCTGCTTTTTTAAATCACAGTTCCATCCACGATAGTCGCGTTTTTAATGATGACGACAATACCACTACGAATATAGAACCCTTGTTCTTCTCGATTGGCTTCATCTACCCGATCTTTATTAATAATCAGGACATTTTGCCCAATACGAGCGTTTTTATCGACAATAGCCCGGCGAATGGTACTCTTACAGCCAATCCCCACAGGAATTACTCCATTCCCAAGACAGGAATCCCTTTCGGTGAAAGATTCATAATAATCTGAACCCATAATCAGAGAATCTTCGATGGTACATTCCCCCTCAATGCGAGAGCGAATCCCTAAAACCGAATGATGAACCCGACAGTCTTTGAGAATACATCCTTCACTAATCATAGACTCACTGATAATGCAGTTGAGCATTTTACTAGGTGGTAAATAACGACCGCGAGTGTAGATAGGGGATTTTTCATCAAAGAAACTAAAGGAAGGAGTAGGCTGTTGAGTCAACGCCAAATTAGCCTCATAGAAGGATTCCATCGTACCGATATCTTCCCAATATCCTTTGAACAAATAGGCTTGTAAATTATAATCTTGGGCCGAGGCGGGAATAATTTCTTTACCAAAATCCGTTTGTTCTTGATTGGCATTGAGAAGATCGATTAAAACCTGTTTCTTAAAGACATAAATGCCCATAGAGGCAATATAAGGGCTTTGACGGGCTTGGCTCGGATTTAAACCCAAAACCGTAGTATCTACCTGCATGCTTCGGAGTAGGTCCCCAGTCGGTTTTTCACAAAAGTCGATAACTCGTCCTTGGTTATCAATTTTCATTAACCCGAAACTAGAAGCCTTTTTCTCATCCACGGGGACAACCGACAGGGTAATATCAGCATTGGTTTCCCGATGACGAGCAATGAACTTACCATAATCCATGCGGTAGAGATGATCTCCCGACAGAATCAGATATTCATCCACATCCCACTCTTCCATTAACCAGATATATTGACGTACAGCATCAGCAGTCCCTTGGAACCACTGGGGGCTTTCGGGGGTTTGTTGAGCCGCTAGGACTTCCACAAATCCCTCTCTAAAGCCCATCATGTTGTAGGTACGAGTTAAATGCCGATTCAAGGAAGCGGAATTATACTGAGTCAGAACATAAATTTGCAGAATGTCGGAGTTAATACAATTACTAACTGGAATATCAATAAGGCGATACTTGCCCGCTAAAGGTACAGCCGGTTTAGCACGCAGTTTTGTTAGAGGATATAGGCGGGTACCAGCGCCGCCTCCAAGTATGATGGCCAAGACTCTTTTCACACAAAAACCTCACGATTCCCTTTGAGTTCTCAAGTCAAGTTTAGGACTATAGTGGCCCCTTCCGTAAGGGGGGGAATCAAAATGACCTTTATTGTCCCACTAAAACCGCGCCCTGGCCTGATCCTTTGAACATATACCAAGACAGGAGCAAGTCCGAGACAAAAATAGCTAGTAGGGTAGTTACCACCGCCGCCGTTGTCGATTGACCGACTCCCTTGGCACCGCCTTCCGTTGTCAATCCCCAGTTACAGCCAATAATCGCAATTAAAGCCCCGAAAACTGCCCCTTTAATGGGTCCACTTAAAACGTCACCAATGGCCATAAAACTGCGGACGGAGTCTAAAAACACTGATATAGCAATGTTATAAAACAATTGGGCAATCATCGCCCCGGCAGCTAAACCCACTACTAGAGCCAACATACTCAATGCTGGAACCATTACACAACAGGCGATAAAACGGGGTAACACTAAATATTCCACAGGATCGGTATTTAACATATAGAGTGCGTCAATTTGTTCCGTTACCCTCATGGTGCCAATTTCCGCAGCGTAGGCAGAGCCCACCCGCCCGGCAACGACGACGGCCATCATCACGGGGGCTAGTTCCCGGGCTAAAGTTAAGGCCAAAATCCCCCCCACTAAACTTCCCGCTCCCAGGGCCTGAAACTCCCGCGCTACCTGAATGGTAAAAATCATGCCAATAACTGCGGCGGTAACTAGGGCGATAATCAAGGAAGCCGGTCCCGCGTTTAACATTTGGTCCGTGGTGATTCCCCAGTCGGGTTTACGGTTAAAAAGACAATAGAAGAGTCTTCCTGTCAACAAAACTGCGGCACCAGAACGCCTTAGCCAAGAACCTAACTGGGAGCTAAAAAGTTTTAAAATTGAATCCATACATCTTGCCTGGGTGTAAAAAGTCTTAGCTTATACAAACTCGTTACGACTTCGTATTTTTTGCGATCGCGTTACAATTAAAATAACAGACCTAGATAGCTTAATGTAAATCAGATGACCGACACAAATAATCCGCTCCTAATCGGTAAAGGGCTACCTCCTTTTGATCAGATTCAGCCCGAACAGATTGTCCCAGGGATAACGCAACTTTTGGCAGAGCTAGAAACGGAACTTCAGCAACTAGAGCAAAACCTTACCCCTACTTGGACGGGGCTAGTAGAACCCCTTACCCGTATTGAAGAACGTTTAAACTGGAGTTGGGGTATTGTCAGTCATTTAATGGGAGTCAAAAATAGTCCCGAATTGAGAAGTGCCTACGAAACAATCCAACCGCAGATTATTCGCTTTAGTAATCTTCTCAGTCAAAGTCAGGCAATTTACCAAGGTTTTCAAGCCCTCGAAAATGGAGAATCTTGGTCAACCCTAGAATCCGCTCAAACCCGTATTGTGGAAGCTTACCTTCGAGATGCCCAACTAGCAGGGGTAGGATTAGTAGGGGAAAAAAGGGAAAGATTTAACGAAATTCAGCTAAATTTAGGGGAACTTGCCACCAAATTTGCTAATAATGTCCTCGATGCTACCCAGGCTTTTAAATTAAAACTAACTAAACCTGAAGAGGTGACGGGCTTACCCCCAAGCCTATTGAGTCTAGCTGCTCAAACCGCCAGAAGTGCAGGGGAAGAAAATGCTACCCCCGAAGGCGGTCCCTGGATAATTACCTTAGATTATCCGAGCTATATCCCGTTTATGAAGTATAGTACCCGTCCTGAGTTACGGGAAAAGCTCTATAAAGCCTCTATTAGTCGTGCTTCTACGGGGGAATGGGATAATAACCCCATTATTCTCAAAATTTTAGAATTGCGTCGGGAAATGGCACAATTACTAGGTTATGAGAACTATGCAGAGGTCAGTCTAGCTCGGAAAATGGCAGACAGTGTGGAATCTGTAGAAAAGCTCCTAGAGGAGTTACGGATTGTTAGCTATGAAGCCGCTTTACTAGATTTAGCCGATTTAAAAAACTTTGCCCAAACTGAGGAGCTACAACCCTGGGATCTGGCCTATTGGGCAGAAAAACAACGAGAGGCTAAGTTTGACCTAAATGCTGAGGAATTAAGACCCTATTTTCCCTTACCTGAAGTTTTAAACGGTTTATTTGCTTTAGTTGAACGGATCTTTGGTGTCGTAGTTAGCGCCGCCGATGGACAAGCTCCCCTCTGGCATCCTGAAGTACGTTATTTTCAAGTAGCCGATGAAAGGGGCCAAGCGATCGCCTATTTTTATCTAGATGCCTACAGTCGTCCAGGGGAAAAGCGGGGCGGAGCCTGGATGGGAGACTGTTTGGGCCGGGCAAAAATTCAAGATGGGGACAAGCTTACCACTCGTTTACCTGTGGCTTATCTCGTTTGTAATCAAACCCCTCCCATTGACGGCCAACCCAGTCTAATGACTTTTGAGGAGGTTAATACCCTATTCCATGAGTTTGGGCACGGATTACAGCATCTGCTTACGAGGGTAGATTATACGGGTAGTGCGGGCATTAATAACGTGGAATGGGACGCGGTGGAACTGCCTAGTCAATTTATGGAAAACTGGTGTTATGACAGAGCCACCTTGATGGGGATGGCCAAACATTACCAGACGGGAGAGCCGTTACCTGAGCATTATTACCGTAAGTTATTAGCCGCACGGGACTATATGATCGGTTCAGGGATGTTGCGTCAACTACATTTTAGTTTTGTGGATCTGGAATTACATGACGGCTATCAACCAGATGGGTTAGAAACTCCCAGTCAAGTCCGAGCCAGAATTGCCCAAACTACTACCGTGATTCCTCCCCTACCGGAAGACGCTTTTTTATGCTCTTTTTCCCATATCTTTGCGGGGGGTTATGCCTGTGGGTATTATAGTTATAAGTGGGCTGAGGTACTCAGTGCTGATGCCTTTGCTGCCTTTGAAGAGGCGGGCTTAGAAAATGAGGAGGCTATGGCTTCTGTCGGACGACGCTTTCGGGATACGGTTTTAGCCCTGGGAGGTAGTCAGCACCCCCTAGAGGTGTTTAAGGCTTTCCGTGGACGTGAACCCGATACTGAGCCTTTATTAAAGGTAGTTAAAGAACAGTTAGAATCCAGGGTATGACTTTAACGCTTTATTTCCTGCGCCATGGACAAACAGCCTACAGTAAGACTGGGGGTTACTGTGGTACCTTAGAAAACGATCCTGGTTTGACCCCAGAAGGCATCAAAATGGCGGAGTCCTTTGCGGATTTCTATGCCTCTGTCCCTTGGTCCGCTATCTATGTCAGTCCCCTCAAACGAGCCATTCAAACCGCTACCCCCCTTTGTGAAAGGGTTGGTTTGTCCATGGAGCTACGGGAAGGGCTTAGGGAAATAGGTTATGGCCAATGGGAAGGAATGCACCCTTTGGACGTGGATAGACAATTTCATGATCTCTACGTCCGCTGGCTAACAGATCCGGCTTGGACTGCTCCCCCAGGCGGTGAAAGGGGTATTGATATTGCTCGCCGCTCCTCTGAGGTTTTAGAGGAAATTGAACATACTTACCCCGATGGCAATGTTTTAATTGTTTCCCACAAAGCCACTATTCGCATTATTATCTGTGGTCTAATGGGTATTGATATCGGACGCTATCGGGATCGTTTTGCTATGCCCGTAGCGGCGGTGACAGTGGTAGAAATGGGCGATCGCGGTCCTTTGTTCCATCAAATAGCTAACCGCTCCTACCTAGATGATTATCTCAAGTCTCTACCTAGTACCTAAGTATTATCATTGCTTAAAGACGGGACCGGCCGGGATCGAACCGGCGGCCTAGCGCTTCAGATTGGTGTGAGTTTCCCCACTCTCTGGACTATCCCTTCACCCTAGACTCTTAGCCCTTAGGTGGTGGCCGTTATGTTGTAGGAGATTTGCTTTTAAATTAATAGCGAATTTTTTTCCCTATCCTACAACCAGTCTCTGCACCTTCTCTATTCGGGAATTATAGAGCTTGGCTCAAGATTACCCTATCTAAAATCCTTAGACGTAGGCTTCCCTGAATTTGACCACATTCATCTATAGAGTTTCCTCTATAATGCCCGAAGCTTCAGGAGGCGCTCGCTCTATCCTACTGAGCTACAGCCCCATTTCGTTTCTATTATATCCTAATTTACCTAAAAACTTGCGAGGGTGACGGGGTGACGGGGTGATGGGGTGATGGGGTGATGGGGTGATGGGGTGATGGGGTGATGGGGGGAGAGCTTACCCAATTAACTCAAATTTTTGGACAACTCGGCTAGGTTTTCTCTAAATTGTTGTAACTGTTGCTGGTATTGAGGTACATTGGCCAAGTTATTTACTTCTAAAGGATCTGCCATCAGATCAAATAATGCCTCGGAGGTTGTTCCCTCTAGTAAGTAACTTAAATATTTAAAGTTTTCGGTACGGATTCCCTGACTTTTAGGGATTTTAGGATGCTTGAAAAGATGCTCATAAAACCAACTATCTCTTAAAGTTTCTTTTTCTCCCGATGTCAAAGATAGTAAACTACTTCCCTGCACTGATTCAGGAATTTTAACCCCGGCTAGGTCTAGAATGGTTGGCATAATATCAACATTGAGAGTCATGGCAGTAATTAGTTCTCTTGGTTGGGAAAACGGCGATCGCATAATCAGAGGAACTCGGATTGATTCCTCATAACCAAACCATTTATCTGAAAGTCCTCTATCGCCGATAAAAAAGCCATTATCTGAAGTAAAAATAATCGCAGTTTTATCAAATAGATTTTTTTCTTTTAGCTTTTTTATAATTTGACCAACGGAATCATCAATCCCTGTGATCAATCGGTAGTATTGCTTGACGTTATGTTGATAGTTAGCTTCGGTATCAAATCGGTTTTTCCAACGAATACGTCCTTCAGAACTTTGTAAGAACTCGGGTAGACTGGCAAAATCTTTAGGTCTACTTGTTGGAGTTTCTGGAATAGTAATTTTCTGGTAAAATTGGGCAAATTTAGGATCAATCTGAAAAGCTTCCTTAGCACCATCTTGGGCATGGGGAGCCTTATAACTCAAGGAAAGACAAAAAGGTTTGGTTTCGGCGTATTTATCTAAGAAGACAAGAGCTTCATCCGTTAAAAGTTGAGTTGAATGTTTCTGGCTACCCTTGGCAAAATATTCCCCTTGTCCTGCAAATCCTTGCCAATTATCAAAACTTTTTGTGGGTAAATCTCCCCCTAATCCCCATTTACCAATAAAAGCTAAATAATAACCTGCTTGTCTTAATAAACCAAAATAACTTGACTCAAGCTGTGCTGGACTTAAGGGTGTATCAAACTCCCAAATTTTATGTTTTCTTCCATACTGTCCCGTAAAAATAGTAGCACGACTGGTGGGGCAAATAGAAGTCGTGACAAAATGATTTAAAAATAATACTCCCTCCTGAGCTAATTGATCTAAGTTAGGAGTTTGAATAATTCTATTGCCGACTATACCTAGGGTATCCCAACGCATATCATCCGCAACAAAAACAATGATATTAGGACGAGAATTGGTAATTGGTTTCCCCAGATTAGGATTAACTTTCTTGCCTAGGGCTACACCACCGAAAATACCTAATGCTGTACCCGAAAGCAACCCTTGTAAAAAAGATTTTCTACTGATTCTCATATAGACTCTGTACTGTTTTTCTTAATTGTATATAGTTAATTTTACCCTGTTGATTACGAGGAATACTGTCTAATTTTATCCAATGCTTGGGTTGTTTAAATTTTGCCAATTTATTCCCCATAGCCCTTTGAATATCCCCTGGGGAAAGCTCAGGATATTTGGGAACATACACCCCCACAACAACTTGCCCCCAATAGGTATCAGGTAAACCCATTATAACCACATCTTTAAATAATTCCGTCTCTAATAAAGTTGACTCTACTTCCTGGGGAAAAACCTTTTCTCCCCCAGTGATAATTACTTGACTTTTGCGTCCAAGTATGTATAGATATCCATCTTCATCAAAATAACCTAAATCATCAGTTATTAGTTCTGCTGATTGGTTCAAAAGTTGAGGATAATAGCCCAGAAAGAGCGATTTAGAGTTAATAATAATCTGCTCGTCTTTTATGGTAATATTGGCATGGGGTAAAACTCGACCATTACTATTATTACCCTGTAAAAAATCCCCTGATTTAAGAGTAGCGATTTGGGAAGCTGTCTCTGTCATTCCGTAGGTAGGAGAGAGATTAATAGCAAATTTTCTGGCTTTTTCCAGTAAGGACGTTTCCGCCGGAGCCCCTCCTAGTAAAACAGTCTGAAAACCTGCTAACCATTGGGGATAGAAATCCAATAAAAATTGCAATTGTGTGGGTACTAAAGAAATAAAATAATTTTGAAAATTCCCCAGTTCTGGAGGAGATACTTTTAAACTTTGATAGGGTAAGATATAAAACCTACCCCCAGTTAAAAAAGAACGCAGAAACTGCATTAAGCCACTGACATGATACAGAGGTAAGACACAGAAAGAATTAACAGAATGGAGATTAAAATAGGATTGAAAACCTTGAACCGATGCTTGTAAAGTTTTCCAAGAATGAATAGCAAAGCGGGTTTTTCCCGAAGTCCCCCCCGTGGGAATCATGATAGGGGATGCTGGTAAATAATAGGGTAAAGGAGAAATCTGTTCAGGGAAAGTCTGCAAAGAATATCCCCAAATCAAGTCAGGTTGTACCAGAGACAAAACTTGATTCCATTCCTGATCTCCCCATTGACAAGTCCCCAGAAATAACCAATGATGGGCAGAAACTGCAGCCAAAAAAGCTGCTAAAAAGTTGTCGGGATTTGCTTCTACCAACAAAATCTTAGCTGGATGGGGAATCTGGGTAAATTGCTGATAAAATTCGAGGGTGAGGTCATAAAAAGCCTGGTTATCATAATTTACCAGCCAGCCTTGCCGACATCGTTGGTGTAGTATATCTAGGATATCCGTCGTTTCCAGCAACTCTCCCTGTCCTCATCTAAAAATTACCATGTCTAATCAAACCCTGGGACTAAGTCCCCAATTGTACAATTATTTCCAGTCTATTTCCCTAAGGGAGCCAGAGGTTCTCACCCAACTGCGCCAAGAAACTGCCCATCAGCCCCTGAGCAATATGCAAATTGCCCCAGAGCAAGGACAATTTATGGCCTTTTTAATCAAATTAATCGGCGCGAAAAAAACCTTAGAAGTGGGAGTTTTTACCGGATATAGTAGCTTAGTAGTTGCTTTAGCCCTACCTGAGAATGGGGAAATTATTGCCTGTGATGTAGATGAAGAATATACCCAGATTGCCCGTACCTATTGGGAAAAAGCGGGAGTCTCCCATAAAATTAAGTTACATCTTGCCCCCGCCGTGCTTACCCTAGAAAACCTCCTGGCTAAAGGAGAGGAAAATAGTTTTGATTTTGCTTTTATTGACGCGGACAAAAGTAACTACGATACCTACTATGAGCAAGCGTTAAAACTCGTCCGAGTTGGGGGAGTTATTGCCATTGATAATGTGCTTTGGGATGGTAAGGTGGCTGATTCCCAGGTACAAGATAATCGCACCCAAACGATTCGCCGTCTCAACGAAAAACTTCATCAAGATACGAGAATTTTATTAAGCGTTGTTCCCATTGCCGATGGATTAACCCTAGCCATGAAATTGTAAATGATCCTGAGCAAACTTTCCTTAAAAAAACCTGATTTAGAGAATCTAGAAGCAGTGGTGGAGCTAGATAAACTCTGTTTAGATGGACTCTGGAGCCTAAAAGGTTATCAAAGGGAGTTAGAAAGCCCAAGTAGTAGCCTAGTGGTACTCACCCTACCTGAATCTGAAAAGATTATTGGTTGTGGCTGCTTTTGGGCAATTTTAGAAGAAGCCCACATTACAATCATGGCTATCCATCCCGATTACCAAGGCCAAGGCCTAGGGAAACTGTTACTCTATGCTTTAATGGAGAATGCCGTTAGACGAGCCTTAGAACGCGCTACCCTAGAAGTTAAGGCTTCTAACACCATTGCCCTATCCTTGTACGAAAAATTTGGCTTTCAGGTGGCAGGACGCAGAAGAGGTTATTATGAAAAAACAGGGGAAGATGCCCTGATTTTGTGGCTTTCTGGCTTAGAAAAGCCCCAATTCTCGCTAATTTTACAAAAATGGCATCAAGAAATCAGCGATCGCCTGTCAGTCAATAACTGGACATGGGAAATGATAACTGATAACTGATTTAGATACAATGATCTCAATACCCAAAGGAGCAACAAACAAGCATGGGAAGAGTAGTCGGCATTGACTTAGGAACAACTAACTCCGTAGTAGCAGTCATGGAAGGCGGTAAGCCATTAGTCATTGCCAATTCAGAAGGAATGCGGACCACCCCTTCCGTCGTCGGTTTTAACAAGGATGGAGAATTAGTAGTCGGACAAATGGCCAGAAGGCAGTCGGTACTAAATCCCCAGAACACCTATTATGGGATCAAACGCTTTATGGGAAGGAAATATGGCGAACTATCCGCCGACTCCAAGCGAGTCTCCTATACAGTGCGCCGTGATGACGAGGGCAATATTAAGATCAAATGTCCGCGCCTGAAAAAAGAATTTGCTCCCGAAGAAATTTCCGCGCTAGTTTTGCGTAAATTAGCCGAAGAAGCCAGTCGTTATTTAGGAGAGCCCGTAACGGGGGCTGTGATTACCGTACCCGCTTACTTTAACGATTCCCAACGCCAAGCCACGCGGGATGCAGGGCGCATTGCTGGTTTAGAAGTTCTCCGCATCATCAACGAACCCACCGCGGCTTCGCTTGCCTATGGATTAGACCAAAAAATCACTAAAAAACTCCTAGTTTTTGACTTAGGGGGGGGAACCTTTGATGTCTCTATCCTCGAAGTTGGGGATGGAGTCTTTGAAGTCAAAGCCACCAGTGGCGATACCCAACTAGGGGGAAATGATTTCGATAAGCGTATTGTTGACTGGTTAGCCAACGAGTTTTTAGAACGGGAAAAAGTAGACCTCAGACAGGACCGCCAAGCCCTACAACGCCTCACAGAAGCCGCAGAAAAGGCTAAAATTGAACTTTCTGGGGTCAGCGTTACCGACATTAACCTACCCTTTATTATCGCCACCGAAGATGGACCCAAACACATCGAAACCCAACTCACCAGGGCTATGTTTGAAGAATTATCCGGGGATTTAGTCAGTCGTCTGCGTCGTCCCCTGAAGCGAGCCATTGCTGATGCTGGTTTAACTCCCGTGCAAATTGATGAAGTAGTTTTAGTCGGGGGTGGGACGCGAATGCCGATGGTACAGGGATTGGTCAAAAGTTTTATCGACATAGTTCCCAATCAAAATGTTAACCCCGATGAAGTAGTTGCAGTTGGGGCGGCTATTCAAGCGGGTATTTTGGGAGGACAGATTAAAGATATTCTCCTCCTAGATGTTACCCCCCTCTCCTTGGGGCTAGAAACCATTGGCGGTGTGATGAAGAAGTTAATTCCCCGCAATACAACAATTCCCGTCCGCCGCTCCGATGTTTTTTCCACGGGAGAAAACAATCAAACTATGGTAGAAATCCATGTTTTACAAGGAGAAAGGGAAATGTCTAATACCAATAAATCCCTAGGAAGATTTAAACTGACAGGGATTCCCCCCGCCCCTAGAGGGATTCCCCAGGTACAAGTTGCCTTTGATATTGATGCCAATGGTATTTTGCAAGTGACCGCCCGCGATAAAATGACAGGAAGAGAACAGAGTGTAACGATTCAGGGCGCTTCTACCCTTAGTGATGGAGAAATCAATCGTATGCTCCAAGAAGCAGACCAATTCGCGGAACAAGACAGGGAACGCCGAGAACGAGTAGAGAAACGCAATAGGGCTAAATCTTTGACCGACCAAGCCCAACGCCGTCTTAAGGATGTTACCCTAGATTTTGGTACTGAGTTTACCCGCTCCTACCGTCGTCAGGTGGAATCTTTGAGTGCAGAAATTATCGACAGTCTCGACAAAGATGATGAACGCCGTTTAGATAGAGCTCAAGCCGATTTACAGGATGTTTTGTCGGAACTAAATCGAGAAGTACGCCTTCAGTACGAAGCGGAGGAAGATGAGGGCTTGTTTAGTTCTATCCGTAAAACCTTTACCGGAGACAAAGAAGACGACTATCCTTCCTATCCCTCTAGACGCAATAATAATCTCCGTGATGATTACCGAGATGATTATCGCTCCCCACGGGTGGGCTATGATAACAATAACTATAGTTCCAATTCCCGCCAGGAGGATTACCGTCCCCGACAAAACCGAGCCCCTAGGGACGATTTCCCAAATCCCAACCGTGGTTATCCCAATAACCGCCCTGATCCAAGTCGCAATGATTCCTATAATAATCGTAGTTATAAGGGCAATCGGGCTAAGAATATCCCCTACGAGAATGATTGGAACGAAGAGGATGACGATTGGTTCTAATTTTTTTGCTTCTAAAAAGTTTTTTTATCGCGCCATTACTCTATGCAGCAGGTTAGTAATTACTATGAAGTTTTGGGAGTTCCTCGTAATGCCACAGGTGACGAGATTAAAAAGGCATTTCGACGATTAGCCCGTACTTACCATCCTGATGTCAATCCCGACAATAAGGAAGCCGAAGAAAATTTCAAAAGTATCAATGAAGCCTACGATGTCCTCTCGGATGATAAACGTCGGGCTGAGTACAATCGTTCTCTTTCGGGGACAACAAAACGAAAATCTCCCCGTAGCACCACCAATGGCAATGGCTCCGCTCGTTCCGAGTTTGATCTCTGGAAGTTTAAGGATTTTAACAATAACCCCCCTAAACGGACTAAGGTTGTGGCTTCAGGTCGTCCTTTACGGCGGGATGTGGAGGCTAGATTAACCATTCCCCTAGAAAAAGCCTATCAGGGCGGAAAACAGAGGATTAGGCTAGAAGATGGTCGTTCTCTGGAGGTAGATATGCCCCCAGGTATTGTCGATGGTCAAAAAATCCGTCTCAAGGGCCAGGGTATTGAGGGAGGAGATCTTTATTTAAAGCTGAATGTGGCGCGCCATAGTCTTTTTGAGGTGCAGGGTGTGGACATTTATTGTCGCATCCCCCTCACCCCCTCTGAGGCTATCCTAGGCGGTGCTATAGAGGTTCCAACTATTGACGGGTTAGTAAAAATGACGGTGCCGAAGGGGGTTAAACCAGGACAACGTCTACGTCTGGCTAATAAGGGTTATCCTACCATGGCGGGCAAGAGGGGGGATCAGTTGGTGGAGATTACCATTTTAACTCCCCCTGAACCGACTACGGAGGAGTTGGAGCTTTATGCTAAGTTACGGGACATTGAAACCTTTAAACCTCGCCAAAGTTTGAGCTAAATGAGACTTGCGCCAGGGACAGGAAAGGATTAGCCGATAAAACCCAAGGAAAAATTTATGGATAAGGATAACAAATTTGCGCTGTTGGTGATTGGCATTCCTATTTTGGGATTGCTTTATGTTGCTTCGATTATTGCTTTTCTGAGTTTTTCATCTTGGGCTAGAGAACATCCAATTATCATTGCTACAGTGTTTGTATTAACACCTTCTCTAGTTTCTGGCTCAATTTGGTTATTTAGTTCGTTTAGAGCTAGAAAAAAGCAAAATCTTGGACTTTAATCTAACTCAGATTATTGGGCGATCGCACCCCAACTAGAATAGGGATTTCTTACCAAATTGGCATTATAGTAACGCAGATCCTCAGTAACTTCTAAACCTATCCATTCAGGTAATTCTATAGTTTGATCAATAGCTGTCAATTCCACCTCGGCTACAATTAACCCGGCATTTTCCCCCAGAAATTCATCTACTTCCCAAATTAAGCCCCCGTAGGCAATGCGATGGCGGACTTTTTCAATTAAGGGGCGATCGCAGAGGGTTTCTAAAATATTGGCGGCATCTTCCGGGGGTATAGGATATTCAAATTCTGCGCGGGAGATTCCCTCTCTTTTCCCTTTAATCGTTATATAGCCCTGCTCCCCTGCTAACCGCACCCTGACGCTTGTAGTACGATTTTGGGTACTAATATAACCCTGACGGTAGGGTTTAGCACTTCCCAATCCCCGCCAAGCTTCTCCCTGTACTAAAAACTTTCTTTCAATCTCTATACCCATAATTTTCAGTCAGCCTTTAAATAGGAAGTATCGCCATCTAATTCTATCTCCCATTGCTCTTCCTTACTAACAATTTTTACCAAACAACCCAGGTCAAGATTTAAGGGAGGATTACCCCCTACCAAACCTGTACTCATGCCAAAAACTGACATACTATGGGCAACTAAGAGCAGATTTCCTGGATATTTCTCTACTAATTTCAATATCGTTGTCTGGGTACGTTTTTTAACTTGCGCTTCGGATTCAGGATATTGGGGTATCACAGAGGATTGATAGCTCCAATCTAGGCGAGGATAATCTCTTTCTAGTATTTCTTTCGGGTGGGTTTCTGGGTTTTCTGTCATCCAATCAGGATTTAACCATTCACTCAAACCCGCTTCAATTTTTAGCGGTAAATCCAACGCTTCAGCTACGGGATAGGCTGTTTGAATAGCTCGTAAAAAAGGAGACGTAAAAATATGATCAATTTTTTCAGATGCTAATCTCAAAGCTAATTTATTAGCCTGAATAAATCCATCTTCAGCCAGAGGCGGATCGTAGCGTCTTGTGGCAATTTCAAACCATTCAGGATAAACAAAATCTAAGCGGTTTCCATGGCGCACTATCCAAATCGTTTTAGTCATAATATATTTCCTAGATGTTTAATCAAAGTTTCTTGGGGAAGTGGGCCTCTCAGATGCTGCCAAGGTAAAATTTGTTCTAATCTCCAATCTTGATATACATAGAAATCTAAATCAGGAATTGTGCCTTTTAGTTCCTTAAAAGCTCGTTTATAACTTCCCAAGGAATCTCCATAAACTCGAGTTAATTCGAGCAACGGAGTTAGACGGCGATCGCCCCTTGATATTAGAGCCTGAATTACTGACCAGTTATAGCTTTCAGGACGAAATTCTATCCCGACTGCACTCAATTTCTTCTCTAAAAAAGTTAGTCTTTTCTTGGCTTCTACTTTGACTCCCAACCATTGAAAAGGAGTATGGGATTTGGGAACAAAAGTGCTGCATCCAAAGGTTATTTTTAAGCCCATGGCTACTTTTTTCACCTCGATCAACATTTTAATAGTTTCTTCTATATCCTCCGCTTCTTCCTGGGGTATTCCCACCATACCATAGAGCTTAATAGCCTTGAGTCCTCCCTTTTTGGCATTAATAGCAGCTTGAAAAATTTCTGCATTACTAAGTTTTTTGTTAATAATTTCTCTGATTTTTTCTGAACCACTTTCCACGGCAATTGTAATAGACTTTGTATCTCGTTTAGCTAGAGTTGTAGCCAATTTTTCTGTAACTGTATTCGTCCTTACTGAAGCCAAGGAAAGCCGTACCTGATCGTATTGGGGTTGAGCTAGATGATCTAACAAACTCTCAAATTCAGGATGTTGGGTAACAGAAGCACCTAACAAACCAATTCTATCCGTAACTTTTAACCCCTTTTCTATAGCCATAATCAAAGAATCTAAACTAGCTGTCCGAAAAGGTAAAGTCAAATAACTAGCCAAACAAAATCGACACATCTCGGGACAACTTCTTACCACTTCTACCATATAAATATTTTCCCAAGCTGCCTTTTCTGTTACCACAGTAGAAGCAGATAGGGTATTACCTCGATAGGTTTGTTTTTGTACAAAAGCAGGTATAGTAGCATCCACGGGCTCAATACTTTTAATTTCCCCATCTTGACTATAGTAAGTAACTTCATAAAAACTAGGAATATAAACCCCTGGAACCTGTGCTAGGTGATGTAATTGTGTTTGCCTATCTGCCTTTCTTACCTGCTGATAAGCATCTAAAAAATCATCTAATAATTTCTCTCCATCTCCTAATAAAATAATGTCAAAATAACTTGCAAAGGGTTCAGGATTAGCGGTTAAAACAGGACCACCACCAAAGACTAGAGGATGATTATCTTCGCGCTTGTCGGTAGAGCGAGGAATCCCTAAAGACTCGAGAATATTTAAAATATTAACATAGTCCAATTCCCAGGAAAAAGAAAACCCCAATAGCTCAGGATAACGGGGTAAAGGCTCATGAACATCAGTAAACAAACGACTAACTTTAATATCAGTCCGCAATGCTAAATTTGCCCAGATAATTTGGTATCCCAAGCTGGTAATACCGACAGTATACTCATTGGGAAAAGCAAAAATAACCTCCACAGCATCTAGCTCAGGGGATACGGGGGTAAATAAAAGTTTCTCTTGGTTAAAAACATTCATATTTTCGGAAATTAATTCTAAATAGTTGGGATTATACAAACATCACCGATTCTGGAAAATGAGATTTTAAAACGAACAGAAAGGGAGAGGGTTTTTTGTCCTGTAAATTTGTCGGGCGATCGCTCCGAAAGGTATTCCAACGAAAGGGAGCTTCCTTTTCTGCGGATAACCAGAGTAAACGCTTGGCTCTCGTCATGGCGACGTATAATAATCTATATTCCTCGCCTTTTTTTAGTAAATTAGCTTCTTCCCAAGCTTTTAGGGGTGTCGGGATAGATGGGATCGTCTCCCCGTGGGAATATTGATAATGTACAGAAGTTCGTAACTGAGCGCGGGCAACTTCTGCTAGGGTAAAATCGCCTAAAAACTTGCCTGAATTGGGAACCCAAGGTTTACCTGGTAGAATATCCTCATGGAGAAAGGGAATAAAAACATAATCCCAGTCTAACCCCTTGGCTTTGTGCATAGTAATAATAGTTAGTTGTTGGGGACGAGTGTAATGCTCCTGATTATCATCCTCAACTCCTTCAAATTTTTCAGAGGCGATTAGCTCATTCAAAGCATTAATCATGTTTTTGAGGGAATTATTGCCCATAAGCTCTTGGTTTAAGCGACTAGCTAACTTTTGCGCCGTAGCTAATTCCGAGGAGGTATATTTTAATTTCATACCCAGAAAAGGAATTAACTGATAATGGGGAAGTTCTAATTTAGTATCGAGTAAACTACAACAAAACTCCTGAGCTTTTTCAACCTCCGGTTTGAGGAGAGGATCAACGGGAGAAGGATAAAGAAACTGCTCGGGGTAGCTAACCAACGCATTTAAGTCTTGAGCAGGGATTAAGCCCCTTTTTTCTAGGATAGAAAGCGCGGATTTTAAATGATCCGGAGAATGGGGACGATCTAAAAATCGCAATAGGTGAAACATCTCTTCGGGGATAAAAGAAAAGCGTTCGCTCTCACTCACCTCATAGACACGAATACCATGCTCCTTGGATAAATGGGCGAGACTTTCGGCTAAAAAGCGACCTTGGCGGTTCTCTCTGACTAAAATAGCAGCGTTATGGTCTTTATTTTCCCCTAGGAGTTCAATAACTCTAGTTTTAATTAAATCCACCGTATGATGGATATCGGTCGGAGTATAAATTTCTAAGCCCTTTCCTGTAGGTGCAGGGTTAGCATTGGGTTGGGGATCTCCTATCGCAACAGGACGGATATTTTGTAACCGAAAAGGGTGATCCGGACTATTCCAGTTTTCATAAACCCATTGCAGGAGAAAATTAGCAGCTTCTATAATAATAGGACTACTACGACCCGCTATGTCCATAGTGGCTAAACTTCCTTGGGCTTGGCAACTTTTACAAAACCAATTAAAGTAAACAGGATCTGCCGGGGTAAAGGTGGAGTTGATGGCTTGGTTAGGATCTCCAACTCGGATCAGATTAGGTTGCCCTTGATCGGGGTTTTCGGCGAGAATTGAGATCAGTTTTTCCTGTAGGGGACTAGAATCTTGGGCTTCATCTTCAAATACGGCAAAAATTTGTGATTGCCAGGTTTTACGGATACTAGGATTCTCTAACACCTTGAGCGCGCCTAAAATCATGTCATCATAATCAATAAAATTGCGCGCGTGGAGGATCTCTTCGTAGGCTTCGTATAATCCCGAAGCGATCGCCAGGATTTGATAATTATCCCCAGAATATTGACTAAGTTGTCGCACTTGTTGGCAAGATAGCCCCGAGCTTTTGGCCTCCCGGATAACTGTATGGGCCAAACTAGGTAAAATTTCCGTCCTCAGTACCGACTGACGGCGCAGTCTTTCGGTTTCTTCCCCATCAAAGCTCAAGCCTTCCAAGAGAGCATGATAACGGGAAACATCTTGATTAATCCACTTTTCAACGCTAGAGCGAATCACACGATGGCTAGGGGTAGGAATAACTAGGGTAGAAGTTTCTAGGTTGAGTTGGGAATAATCCCCGTGGCGTGTGGCGATACTTAAGGCTAATCCGTGCAGAGTTTGCACAGTAAAACCTCCTTGGGGAAGTTGTAGGGCTTTGAGGTTTTCTCTAATTTTACTTTTAATTCCCGCCGCCGCCGAACGGGTATAGGTGACAATCATTAATTGTTTGCGGCTATGGAGTTGGTAACGAGCGATCGCCAAGGCCGCAGCTACTGCTAAACTGTGGGATTTTCCCGCCCCGGGTACTGCCGAAACTGCCATTTTTCCCCCTTTCCAATCGGCTAAGTCTTTTTGTCCCTCGCGTAGGGTATGGCGGAGTTGCTGCAGTTGTTCATCGAGGAGCATTTGTCTAGGAGAGGATGGGTTTATAGAAATCGCCGTAAAACCCATGCTTTTAAGCGTGGGATATAAGGCGGTGAGCGAAGCGAACAAACTATTTAATTTTTTGTTCATCAATATACATCTTAACAGTATCCCCTGAAACATTTCCAGTAGTCCCACAGAAATAGGTTCCTGTCCACAAGCTTGATAACTCTTCTTTTCTCCTGGGTCAACTCAATCCTGATTTAATCAGAAACTGAGCCTTTAATGACAGTACCCGATTTGGTTCGTCAAATAGATTGGTTTAGATCGTAGGAACTGATAAACATGATTTGGATCTATTTCTTAAGTTTTGATTATTGCCTATTTTCAAACTCTCTAGATATGCTAATATATATAGAGGAGGAAAAAGTATGGCAAAATCAAGTTGTCTAATGGGAGTTCAGCAAAATCAGATCCATTGTGATTCTGAAACTTTTGCTATTCTAACCTACTTAACTGAACAATCAAATAGTTTATACAATTGCGGAGTCTATTGGGCGCGGCAAATTTACTTCAAAACTAAGCGGATTATTTCCAAATATGACCCAATCTATGAAGTGGGTAAAAATATTCACGCTCAGGCTTTACCATCAGTGGCCGCCCAACAAACTCTATTGAGTGTTTCCGAGGCGTTTAAGTCTTTCAGGGGACTCCGCGAATTGTTCTTAAAAGGGGAACTAGACCAAAAACCATCGCCACCGAAATATAGAAAGTCAGGGGGATTATTTAAAATCTCATTTCCGAATACAGGTGCTGGTAAACCATTTCTAAGATTCGGAATGATTAGATTTCCCCTCGGATTACAGGTAGCTCGTTGGTTTGGTCTTAAAGAGTTCTTTCTGCCTTTTCCTGCTAATCTTCAATTCGAGCAGGTTAAGGAATTTACGATTTTGCCTAAAAATGGGGCATTTTACTTGGAATGTACCTATGAAATCGAGAAAGTTGAAGCTCCTCAATTAGTTCTAGAAGAAGCTCTATCTATTGATTTAGGAACTTCCGCAAATCTAATGGCTTGTGTGGATACCTTGGGAAATTCCTTTTTAGTTGATTCCCGTAAAGCGAAAGCGATGAATCAGATTTATAACAAACGAATTGCTCAACGTAAAGAAGGTAAACCTAAAGATTATTGGGACAGTGTGTTAGATGGAATTACCAGAAAGCGTAATCATCAGATGCGTGATATGGTAAACAAAGCCGCTCGGATTGTCATTAATCACTGCCTTAAACATGGGATTGGTACAATCGTAATTGGCTGGAATAAGGGCATCAAAGATGGTGTCAATATGGGCGACAAGAACAATCAACAGTTTGTTCTTATGCCTTTGGCAAAACTTAAAGGTCGTCTTGAGCAATTGTGTTCTATTTACAATATTCGTTTTGCTGAAACCGAAGAAGCCAATACCTCTTGCGCTTCTTATCTAGATGGGGACTCCCTACCCAAATACGGCCAAAAGCCTGATGGGTGGAAAGCATCTGGACAAAGAATAAAAAGAGGTTTGTATAGAACAAAAAATAGAAGTTTAATTAATGCAGACCTCAATGGTTCCGCGAATATTTTGCGTAAGGTAGCCAGAAACTTAGACATTGATTTAAGTAGACTGGGTAGACGGTGTTTGACCACCGTAAGCAGAATCAAACTTTGGGCAATGCCTAAGTCTAAATTCTTGTCCGAAAGAATCCCATGCCTTTAGGCGTGGGAGAGTCAACTCTCAATTATAATCCTAGGGGAAATAAGGTTTTATCTATTTGTTGGTAGAGTTTTTCTAGCTCTGGGGCGTTGTTATCTAAAACTATATCGGCTTTTGCTACTTTTTCGGTAATAGGTAATTGATTGGTTATTCTGGCTATAGCTTCGGATTCTGAGAGGTTGTTTCTAGACATTAATCTGCTTATTTGTTCCTGATAAGTACAATAAACTACCCAAATTTCTGTAACTATGTCGGTTAAATTGGCCTCAAATAGTAAGGGAATTGCTAAAACAATAATTTCCGAGTCTGATTTTTCTACTTCTTCTTGGAATCTCTGTCTTACGAAGGGATGAATCTGCTTCTCTAACCATTGTTTTTCCCCAATATCATGGAAAATAACATCTCCTAGGGCTTTGCGGTTGAGGGCACCATCTGCTAATTTAACCCTATCTCCATAGCGTTGCAAAATTTTACCCAAAATTGGTGAACCAATGCTTACCACTTCCCTAGCGTAAATATCTGCATCTAAAATCGGTAGCTGATACCTTCGAGAAAGATAATCAGATACAGTGGTTTTTCCTGTGGCAATTCCTCCTGTTAAGCCAATCAAGCGCTTCTGCATGGTAATGATTCTGATTTCTGATACCGTACCCATGGAGGTTAGCGGACTCGAACCGCTGACATCCTGCTTGCAAAGCAGGCGCTCTACCAACTGAGCTAAACCCCCTCATTTTTCCCACCTTTGCTATTATACCCATAGAACACCAAAATGATCAACTTTTTTTGCCGATGAGTTGGATTGTCGTCACCTTCTATAAATTTGTCAGTCTCCCAGACTATAAATCGCTACAGCCCGCATTGCTAGAATACTCCCAAGCCCAAAACCTAAAAGGGACTATTCTCCTGGCTTCTGAGGGTATTAACGCCACCCTTGCGGGAAATCGTCAAGAAATTGACAATATATTAAGTTTTCTCAAGAAAGATACTCGTTTTGCCGATTTGACCCATCGAGAATCTAGCTGTGAAAACTCGCCCTTTCAGCGCCTAAAAGTTCGTCTTAAAAAGGAAATCGTCACCTTTGGTCAAGAATCCATTAACCCCGAGCAACAAGTGGGAGTCTACGTCCAACCCGAAGCATGGAATGAACTCCTAAGAGATCCGACGGTTTTGGTCATTGATACCCGTAACGACTACGAAATCAGTATTGGCAGCTTCCAGGGGGCTATTAATCCGCAGACCCATGCTTTTAACCAATTTCCCGACTATGTACAGAAGAATCTCGATCCGCAAAAACATCAAAAAATAGCCATGTTTTGTACTGGGGGTATTCGCTGCGAAAAAGCTTCTTCCTATCTACTAGCCCAGGGATTCCCAGAGGTATACCATCTTAAAGGCGGAATTTTACAATATTTAAAAGAAATTGCCCCAGAAGACAGCCTTTGGCAAGGAGAATGTTTTGTCTTCGATGAACGGGTAGCCCTAGAACATGGGTTAGAGGTAGGATCTGCCCAAATGTGTTCTCAATGTGGCTATCCTCTCCCCTCGGACTCTATCTCCTGTCCCGATTGTGGAGAAAAAATGGGCGGAACTATCTGATAATTTCCATGGCGTTGGGCATAGTAATCCAGAATCCCTTGGACTTCGACTTTTTGGCTCGGCTCAAAATCCGCGATATATTCTAGTTCTAAGGCTTCAATCTGACTGGTTTGATAGCTAAAAGTGGGAGCAGTTTGAGGAGTCAGAGAAACGCTTACACCTTTGACCTGTTGTAAATGGGCGGCTATTTCTCGGTAAATAGCTAGGGGTAGATCGGGGTAAACAATTACTTGAGAAGATATTATATTATTTAAACTCATAGGAACTAGCTAGTTGCCCCTGGGGTTTGAGGAGGTTGCGCTGCCGCTCCTAATTTTTTGGTTACTTGTATACCATGCTGCTCCAGAATGACTATCGGATTGTCAGGATTAGCATAGATCGCTTTTACTAAAACCCGTCCATTAGAAAGAGTAGCACCGGGGGCAACACTGCGAACCGTTCGCTCTCCAGGAGCTCGGACAATGGCGATCGCACTTGTTGGCAACTGAATAATCCCTGATACCAACACTTGATTAGCCTCGGTAGGTTGTTGAGGGAGAGCAGGGGGTGAAGGCGGTGTAAAAGGGACTGGAAAGGGTAGATTGGGAGCAGGAAAATTGGGCGCCATTCCTTCTGGGGAGGCAGATTTAGAACCAGGTCCACCTTGGTTATTAATTTTATCAGTTCCGGAGGGATTGATCGTAACTTTGGGCTTAATGGGAATTAAGGCAAAGGGATCAGCGCGGCCAACTACTACCTGACTTTTTTGCTTATCTCCATTGGCGGCAGGGATCAAACCAGGAACGACCAGAGCCGGTTTAGATGGGGGAGCTTTGCTTGCCACCTCAGGGGGTGGTTGAGCAGGAGGAGGAGTGGGTTGAGCCGCTTGGGGTGGTGGTGGTGGTTCAGAAGGACAGCCACCCAAAAGAGTAGCTACCCCGATCATCAGAGCTATATTTTTTTTCATAATTTGTTGATTGCCTAAAAGGGAAAATTGGATTTTCTGATCCGATACTATAATATTAACCTTGGTAGAATGTTAACTCTGTTGCCTTGGGCGTGAGGAAATAACTTGGTTCTTAATAAAATTATAATAGCCCTTGACTGTTCGGCATCCGCAGAACAAGTTATAAATGCCTTGGGCTGCCTACAAATTAACCCCCAAACTCAAATTGTGCTTTTTCACGTCTTGCCAACTCCCAAGCCAGATCCTAGCCTAGAGTTGGATGTTCCCCATGAATCCTGGGAATCCCTTTATCAGAGCCGAGAAGACATCTTAAAACTCTATCAAGCTCAAATTAGTGGCTCTCAGATAGAAATTGTCATTGGGGACACCTCAACGGAAATAATCCGCTTGGCTAACATACATCAAGCGGATTTGATTGTCTTAGGAACTCGCGGCTTACAGGGAGTGGATCGGATTATCGCCGATTCGGTGAGTAGTGAAGTAGTAGCCGAGGCCCCCTGTTCGGTCCTGGTTGTCAAAACCCATTGATTATTTTTCTGCTTCTAAACTGGGTTTACGGGATTCCCACCATAGGGAAACAACTATCCCGCTTAGGACTAAGCCTAGGGCGACAATGCCAAAACGAGCAAAGATTGCCACCAACTGATTTAGGGGTAGTAGTCTTCCCAGAAAAAATGAAAGAGTTACCATAATCACAGCCCAAACCGTTGCTCCGCCTAAGTTACAGAGTAAAAATTGTGGGTAAGGCATGCGGGCAATTCCTGCCATGGGTCCTGCAAAAATCCGTAAAAGTGCCACAAAGCGACCAAAAAAAACGGCTCTGGCGGCGTTGTTACTGAATTGGTTCCTAGCTGCTACTAATTTTTTCTCGGGAATGCGGAAAAAGCTTCCGAAGCGCAGTAAAAATGGCCAACCACCCCAGCGACCAATCCAATAGCCGAAATTATCCCCAAGGACTGCCCCACTAATGGCACAGGCCAAGACTAGCCAATAGTTCAAATCATGACTCCCTGCCAGAAATCCTCCAATAATTGTGATCGTTTCCCCAGGTATGGGTACTCCTGTATTTTCTAAGGCGATACCCAGGAAGATTGCCCAGTAGCCGTACTGATGCGCGATTTCTTGAAGAGTTTCTAGAGATAAAAGTTCTGGTGTCATGAAAACCGCAGATTAACATAAGTTTACACTAACTCTCATTCTAGGACTAAAAGGTTAAATTTGTCTAACCAGATACAATGGAGATAGTTTTTTGGTAAAAAACAACTGTGGCACAAAATCAGCTAATTTTCCCTATTTCTCCCCTTATTAGACTTACTTTACTGCTTTTATACATTTCTCTAACCATACCGTTGCCTTTTCTCGCTAAAGTTACCCATGCTCCCGTCCCTCCCTATCTGTTAGTGGGGGGAATCGCTATGGGCTTAATATTTTTATGGGGAGCATTGAGCGAACGGGTGATCCTAGATGATCAAAAAATCCAAGTCAGTTATCCGAGATGGTTTTCTGTTTTTGTCCGCCGAGGTTGGTCTTTGTCTTGGTCGGAAATTAAGGAGCTAAAACTTCGTACAACAGGTCAAGGCGGCTTGGTTTACTACCTTACCACCCAGGAACAAGACCGAGCCTATTTACTTCCCATGCGGGTGGCAGGATTTAGCAAATTGATGCAATTCATTACCCAAAAAACTAATATAGATACCCAGGATATACGTCCCCTATCCCAACCTTGGATGTATCTAATTTTATTAATTCTAACTCTGTTTTTATTCCTCGTAGATATCTGGACTATTACCACAGCCCTAAGCCAAAATTTAGTATAATTAAACAGCAAATACTTTGCAAGAAAAAATTGGATACTGAATATCAACAGTTGACTCCCACTATTTCTGATACAATCGGTTTCAGAGAACCACTTGGGGTGTGCCAATGGAAACCGTCAGTGCCGGTGAAGCCAGAGAGAATCTGTTCAGCTTGGTAGAGCAGGTCAACCAAGACCACTTACCGCGAGTGATCACCAGTCAAAAGGGTGATGCTGTCCTCCTATCCAAAGAGGACTGGGACAGCTTACAGGAAACAATTTATTTGCAGTCGGTACCCGGTTTAGTCGATTCGGTTAGAGAGGCCGAACAGGCTGATGATTGGGTATCAGAAGAAGAGTGGCAGATTGAATTTAGCCGCGCAGCCCTCAAGGAGGCCAAGAAGTTGATATCAGCCAACTTAGAGTCCCGTGTCAGAGAGTTACTCCAAATCCTCAAGGCTAACCCCTACGAACCCCCTTATGAGAAGCTTTCGGGTAATCTAAGGGGTTATTTTCACGCCGGATTAACATCAAACATCGTCTGGTTTATTCGGTCAATGAGGAAACCAAAACAGTAAGGGTGGTTTCCGTTTGGTCGCATTATGAGCAATGAGGTTTTAACCAAACCTGATGGGTTGTTGGCTGACAAATTCTCATTAGTTTTTCGCTCGATCTTGGCAATAAGTTCGAGGGATGCTCATTATCCTTAAGAATTGTTTCAAATGAGTTTCCCTCGCTCAAAATCTTAGGTAGACTAGGTGCATGAAACTATTGCAAACCCATGCCCAGAAAAGTCAGTCAAAAACCTATCCGAGCAGTGGATTTGAGGCCTTGGAAAGATATTGTCTGCAAAGACAAGAAACCAAAAAGCAGGTAATCCGCACTCTGCTCCGTAGAGTTATCAAAAAGGTAGCAGATGAGTGAAGCATTGCGACTAACCAAAGAACAAAGAAAAATGTTGAGGGAAGGAGTCATCGGTGCTTATCCGAATCCAAATGACTTAAAGATTCTCCTGTCTGATCAAATGGACGTGCAACTTGGTGCGATCGCTAGGGGAGATGCTTACAATGATAGGGTGTTCAGCCTGATTCAAGACTTTGAAGCCGAGGGCAGGATCGAGGAGTTCATTCGGGTAGTAGTGGATGATAATCCCAATAGCCCCTTCCTATCGGCAATTATAAAAGAGTTCGCTGGCATTTCAGGCGAAAACCCCACTGACTGTACTCAACTCACTCCGAGCCAAACTGCGGGCAAGGGATTATTTGCGTTGAAGGATTTGATGTCTAATCTCGAAATCTATGCAGAGGTCAAAGCAGGTAAAGATAAATTACAGGAAGCCTGGAATCAAATTAAGATTATAAGTACCTATAAGAGTGTGCATGACGAATTACATGATTTAGAACTTTTGTGCTACCAGCCGATTATTGATCAAGAGCCAGGTTTCTCTGAGGATACAAAGAGGTCTTTGCGAGAGCTGAGAGTCTACTACTCAACCCTACGACGAATTAATGACAAACTAGATCAGATTACCAAAATAAAAATTGAAAATCAGCCCATTTTACAAGAAGCAGATTGGCTGCAAGATCTCAAGCAAGCACAAGAACAATTGTCTGAATTCATTGAGATATCTAGTGAGATAGCCGATTTTTGTAAATTACAACCAACAATTAGGTTACTAAATTATGTGCTAGCCCAACAGCCTACAGTTATGGATGCAAACTTACACAGTACAGCCAAGGCTTTATCTCTACCTAATCTTGTTCAATCGATGAGCAATATTAGGAAAAATATTACTCAGGTTCAACCAATATCAGAGCAGGAATCAAAGAAAATTCGACATTTTCAAGAAGAAATGAAAGCTTTAGAAGACTTGCAAGAGAAATATGACTCTCTTATCACTAGACACCATGAGTGGCAAGGAATCGAATTAGATTTGCGATTGATACAATCAGATTTAACCCATAATATTAATGATCTGGCATGGTCTTTACCGCGTTTGAAAACCAAAATAGAAAAACAATACAGCGATGTTGGAGAAGAATGGATGAAAGAAATTAAGAAACTAAAAAAATGCGAAGACAAACTAAATAATACTCTAGCGATAGAAGTAGACACTTCAAAGGTCAAAGACGATTTTCTAGCTTGGCGACAGCAGGCTGGCGTTTGCTTTTTTGTTCTTGATAAGGAGCTTAATTCTTTCTGTGAACAGTTAAGGGATTACATTGAAAAACCCCTAGCATCAATTGCATCAATTGCATTAATTATAGAGATGATGGCATTATGAATTCTATTAATCTTTCCCCTAATTCTCGCCAAGTTGACAGCGGCTTTTCCACGCTAGAGAAAATGAGAGATGACCATAGCGAACTGCTAGAACGTTCCCAAGATGCAGAAGAGTATGGTACAACGGATCAATTTTTACCAGAGATTGAAGCATTCCTTTATCGAGGTCAAGCGACTGGAGTGTTCCTCGACAGGGGAGACGATCGCCGTGCAGCACAAGGATTGCTGGACTATTGGAGAGCGATTCTCTACCGTTGGGGTCATAAACCATCAGATGCAACTCTAGCCGATTTTGACTTGTCTCTAGCTCCTGAACTTGATGATAGTCTTTGTCCTTATCGGGGTTTAGAGGCTTTTCAAGAAGATAATCATAAAGTTTTTTACGGACGGCAGCGATTGTTAGATGAACTACTCCAGAAATTGACAGAAAGTCGATTATTAGCTGTTGTTGGTTCTTCGGGGAGTGGCAAATCTTCGGTTGTTTTAGGCGGACTTATTCCAAGTTTAAAAGCGGGAGAATTACCCGGTAGCAAAAATTGGCACTATCATGGTTCGATGGTGCCAGGAAGCAATCCCTTGGAGAATTTAGCTAGACTTTTCTGTCCTGAATGTGATGAAAAAAGTGGCTCAATAGAGCAGAAAGCCCAAAAGTTCACTGAGAACTCTAGCTGTTTAGCAGAGCTACTAAAGCATACAGATAATCAGCCTTCGGTGCTAGTCATTGATCAGTTTGAAGAAATGTTTACTCTTTGCTTGGATGAAGTGAAACGTCAAGCTTTTATTAGCAATCTGTTAGAGGTAATTCAGTTTCCAGACATCTCTCACCGAGTTGTTCTCACCATGCGCTCTGAATTTGAAGATCGGGTAGCAAAATTTTCAGCTTTTGATTCTTTGTTTAAAAAAGGTAGAGTGCAGGTCTTATCTCTAGGTGCAGATGAGTTACGAGAAGCGATTGAAAAGCCTGCCAATGACAAGTCAGTAGGTTTGAAATTTGAAGAAGGTGTGGTAAATAAGCTTATTCAAGATGTCTTGGGGGAAGATTCGGCTTTACCTCTATTGCAATTTACGTTGTTAAAGCTCTGGGGCGAGCGAGAACGAAATCGTATCTCTATGAAAGCCTATATAAAGCTACAAGGGGGTCGTCTTGCTCTTTCTAATAGTGCTGATGAATTTTATGCGGGTCTAATTCCTGAAGAGCAGGTAACTTGCAAACGTATATTTCTAAAAATGGTTCGACCAACAGAGGGACTAGAATTTACCAGTAGTCGAATTCTGCGTAGGGAACTTTATCAAGCAGAGGTTGATCGGGAACGCGTTGAGAAGGTTTTGAATAAGCTTATAGTTGCTCGCCTTGTAAAATTTACTAAAGGCGATATGTCTAAGGACGCTCAAGTAGAAGTTGCTCACGAGGCATTAATTCGTAACTGGCCCCTATTAGTCCAGTGGCTAGAAGATGAGAGGGTTAATTTGCGTCAACGCTACTTACATCTTACTGCTGCCGCCCAAAGATGGGAGGAAAAAGATAGAGATCCTAGTATCTTGTTACGAGATTCAGAGCTTAAGGATGCCCAAAAATACGATGATCTCAATAAGCTTGAAGCTGAATTTATTGCAGCCAGTGTCAAGGCGGAGAAAAGGTTAAAAGAGCAAGAGGAAGAACGAAAGGAACGAGAATTAAGCCTTATTAAGGAAAAACTAGCGCAGGAAAAAATAGCCCGAGAAGCAGAACAGAAAGCCTTAGAGCAGGAAAAAATAGCTACAGATGAGGCAAGAAAAGCCAAAGAACGAGAATTAAACCTTATTAAAGAAAAACTAGCGCAGGAAAAAATAGCTCGAGAAGCAGAGCAGAAAGCCTTAGAGCAGGAAAAAATAGCCACAGATGAAGCAAGAAAAGCCTTAGAGCAGGAAAAGAAAGCCAGTAAAGTTTCTCAAAGGCTATTCTACGGTACAACCATTGCCTCGATACTGCTCTTGATCTTAGGAATCTTTGCCTTATCTTTGTGGAGAAAGGCTGATAATGCAAAAGAGGTAGCCAAAAAACAAGAGAATTTTGCTATCCAACAAACAAAGAAGGCTAAACAGCAACAGATGATAGCACAAGAACAAACAAAGGAGGCTGAACAGCAACTGAAGATAGCAAAAAAAAGACAGAAGATAGCACAAGCACAAACAAATTTGGCTAAACAGCAACAGATGATAGCACAAGAACAAACAAAGAAGGCTGAACAGCAACAGATGATAGCACAAGAACAAACAAAGGAGGCTGAACAGCAACAGATGATAGCACAAACACAACAATGGAAGGCTGAAGAACAGAACAGGATTGTCCAAGAACAATCCCAAAAAATTCAAAAAATTCAAAACCAACTTCTGCAACGAGAAACGGGAAAAAGACAAATAGCGCAAGATGCTGCAATCAAGGAGCGTATACGAGGAAATGCGGCTGAGGTACAAAATAAATTATCCAGTAGTGAGCCTCCTGTACAAGGACTGATTCTCTCTATTAAGACTGCTGAAGACTGCTTAAAGAATCAAAAACTCTGTCAGCCAGATCAAGCAGTTTATAAGAATGTTAAAAATGCCTTAAAGAAAGCTGTACAAGAAGCCAGAGAACAAAACGTTTTTGCGCCTAAACCTATAAAAGTTATTCTTTTTGCCATCTTCAGTAAAGATGGACAATCAATTTTCAGTGGCGATGGTCAGGGAATTTTTCAATCATGGAATCTTCAGGACAAAAGTAGCAATTCACTAACTTGTAATGACACCAATACGCCAGCAGCCGAAGGAGATAAGAATAATATCAATGCGATCGCCATAAGTCCAGATGGACAATTGATCGTCAGTGGGAGAAAAGACGGAACTATTTGGTTATGCGCGCATGATAACTCATCGCCTAGACAATTGAATAAGCCTGGCTCGGCGATTCGCGCTATTGCCATAAGTCCAGATGGACAATTGATCGTCAGTGGAAGTGAAGATGGACAGATAACTATCTGGAATAGCCAAGGCGAAATACTTGTCCCTCCCTTCCAAGCACATGGTGGTAAACCGGTTCTTTCACTTGCCATCAATCAAGACCAAAATATTGTTAGTGGCGGTGAGGATAGAACTTTAAAATTGTGGAACATTAAGGGTGAATCCATCCCTGGAAATCCCTTTATAGGACATAGCGGAAATATTAACTCGGTTGCTTTTAATCGAGATGGATCTCTGATTGTCAGTGGAAGTGGAGATGGAACTATACGCATTTGGGATCGCCAGGGTAAAGAACTAGCTAAGTCCCAAGGAGTTGATTTGCCTGGAAGATTTCTGTCTGTGGTTTTCAACGACAATGGAACGATGCTTGCTAGTGGGAGTGACAATAAAACAATACGGTTATGGCAATGGCACCAAGGAGAACCCATCAAGCCGATTGAAAGCCTCTCCCCCTTGAAGGGAAATGCTGGAAGAATCAATTCTGTTGCTTTTAGTGCAAATGGTCAGATGCTAATCAGTGGCAGTGGTGACGGGACAATTCGTCTGTGGGATATCCAAAATCAGAGTAACTTTGAAAATAAAGATTTAAAGGACTTACTCCAAATTGCTTGCGATCGATTGCAAAATCATCCTAGCTTAACGAAGGAAGCTAAACAGACTTGTAACAGTATAGAGTAATCTAATAATCAAGGTGGTAACTTTTGTATCTGCGGGTTGTTCTGAGCTACTTTAACCGTTGGAGCGATCGCCCCTAGGAGAAAATTATCCTTTACTTTACTAATCTCCGGAAGGAGAGAAATACTCAGCCCTAATCCCACCGTGAGGAAGAGGGGAACAACTTGAGGGACAAGGAAGATTTTTTTCCCCTCAGATACAGCCATTGGATTCCTTTATGATAAATTTACACTAACCACATAAAGATACTATACTTTATGCTACAACACCACCCGACATATAACTTTAAGCTAGGATAGAGCTTAGTGAGTTGCAAAAATTAAGAAAAAACCATGGAAGTTATCCCCGCGATCGATCTTTTAGATGGTAAGTGTGTCAGACTCTATCAGGGCGATTATCAACAGTCGCAGGTTTTTAGCGACAATCCCCTAGAGGTGGCCCGTCAATGGGTAAACCAAGGGGCGACTCGTTTACATATAGTGGATCTAGATGGGGCAAAACAGGGAAAACCCACGAATCTCCAAGCGATCGCCGCGATCGCCCAAGATATTGCTATCCCTGTGCAAGTAGGTGGAGGTTTACGCAATTATGAGAGTGTCAATCAAATTTTAGATTTAGGGGTTGAGCGGGTTATTTTGGGAACTGTCGCCGTAGAAAACCCCAATTTAGTCGCCGAATTAACTAAGGCTTTTCCCCAAAGTATCGTCGTCGGTATTGATGCTCGAGATGGTAAGGTAGCTACCCGGGGCTGGTTAGAAACCTCCCAAGTTGAAGCGATAGACTTGGCCCAACAGATGGCAAATTTGGGGGTAGCAGCGATTATCTATACAGACATTCACCGCGATGGTACCCTGACAGGACCTAATTTAACAGCATTACGCCAATTAGCCCAGGCGATCGCCATTCCCGTAATCGCATCGGGGGGGGTAAGTTCTTTAACCGATATCCTTAGTTTACTGGCTTTAGAACCTTCAGGAGTAACAGGAGTGATTGTGGGGCAAGCTTTGTATACAGGAGCTTTGGATCTAACTGAAGCAATTCGAGCCGTTGGGGATGGGCGTTGGCAGGATGTTGGTACTGGTGCCAATTTTTCGACCTTTGCCTAGATTATTTCCACAATTCCCCTTTGTCCATCAATTCTTACCCGTTGTCCATTGCGTAGAATATTAGTAGCGTTGTGAATATCCATCACCGCAGGGATACCATATTCCCTGGCGACGATCGCACCGTGGGATAGGGAGCCCCCCACTTCTGAAATAATGCCCACGGCTTGACATAACCAAGGAGCCCAACCCGAATCTGTATAGGGAACGACTAGGATAGTATTTTCTTCTATTTTGTCGATTTGTTGAAGATTTTTCAAAACTTTTATTCTGCCTTCTACCTGTCCAGAACTTGCTCCTATTCCTTGTAATTTTTTCTCAGAAGATTGGGAAACAACGTAAGATTCTAGGTAGGGACTGTTCCCATAAATAACCCTAGGAACAGATTCTATTTGCTGATTTTGCCTAAACTCTTGACGACGAGATAAGATATCTACGGACAAATTTTTAGAGGTGACTAATTCAACTATCTCTGGATAAGTCAAAAAGAAAATATCCCCTGTTTCCCTTAATATATTTGTAGATATTAATCTTTTTTCTAGCGCAACAAAATGCCATCTTAAGTGAGCCAACAACTGGGAATAAATTGTAGTAGATGTGTTTTTTAAATCCAATCTTTTTTGAAGATTTTTAAACTGTGAATGCTTGGGATTTGTAGATTTTTGTTCCCTAGCAAAAAATTGATTGAATAGCTCCTGGGCTGATGTAGGATCTTCTCGCCAACGGGGAACAGCTATATCTGTCGCCGCATCACTTAAATATCCATAGGTTTCTAACCATTCATTAAAACCCTGTAAAACTGCTTGACCTGCGGGGTTTTCTGCTAACAGGGATAAAATATTTTTTTCTTCAATTAGCTCTGGGTTTAAAATATTTCTGGCTTCGGTTGCTAGATACTGTAAAGAACGTACCGAAGCCACTTCTGGAGCCAGGGAATTATCTAACTCTTCTAGGGATACTTTTGATAAACCTTGGCGAATTGCTAAACTCAAGGGACAGAGAATACTATAGTAGGTAGCTTTTTTCAAAACCTTTAAAATATCCTCAATACCCTGAAGTAGCTCCGAGGCGGATAAAGGACTTAAATCTTGACCTTTTAGCTCCTGTAGTAGGGGAGAAAAATAATCTTGATTGTCCCTGCCAAAATCTTTTTCTAAAGTCCATTCTCTCCGAGCTAATCCTAATAGATTAGGTAAGTTTTTAATAGTTGTAATCAGGGATGGTTTAGTAAACTTTGCCCCCCGGGTTAAAAATTCTAAACTTTCGGGAGGAAGTCCCATGCGTCGAAAAATAGTACCGAGCAAGGTGGCATTAAAATAAGCTCTTTGGTAGTGGAGAGTGGCGGTTTCTTGAAAATCTAGATCCTCAGATCCTTTCCCCAAAACTAGGGTAAAAATCTCTCCCCAAACACCACAGGTTAGAGGACGATTAATCGACCAAGTTAAGGGACGAATTACCCCAGGGATGACTTCTGCGGCAATTTTTCTTGTCCAAATCGGTTTCAGGGTTGTAATGGGGCGCAGTTGTAGTACCCAAAGTTGATCGCCATCATAACTCCATTCCAAATCCTGGGGAAGCCCATGGTAAAGACTTTCCAATTCTCGAGTTAAACGGGCTACGCTTTCAATGAGTTGGAGAGGAATATCTCCTTCCCCAGTTACCGTAGCTGTTTCTGCGAGGAAAACACGATACTGATGGGGAGTTTTCTTACCAGAAACTACTTGGCTGGCACTTCCGGGTAAGGCTTCTATAACCACATCTTCCCTGAGGGGATTAACAGGATCTCGACTAAAAGCTACCCCCGAAAATACCCCCTGAATTTGTTTTTGAATTAAGACGGCGATCGCCTGTTCTGGCTGACCTAAATCCTGACGATAGCGGACAGCATGGGACTGATTATAGGAACCCTGACAAATACCAATAGCTTCCTCTAAACTGTCTCGATTAGTAACATTTAAAATACTGGTATATTGTCCTGCTCCCGAGGCATTTTCCGAATCTTCCCCCAGGGCTGAGGATCTAACAATTAAAGGCTCTTGGGGGCTAGGATTTAGCCATTGGACCAGAGTTTGTGGATCATCCCCTGGGGGTAGTATCCAGCCATCGGCGACGGTATAACCTAAGCGTTTTAGATAAGCTAAGTTAGCGGCTTTATTGCCGACTTTTTGAGGATCTAGTCGTTGATTAAGGGTCAGAATTGCCCGATCTCCTTGAAAAAAGCGGAACATTTTTTTTGTTTCTGGGTTAGCCTTGTCTAGATCCAAGTCTAGATCATCGGGAATTTTTTGGGAAATAGTAGCCAATAACCCCGCCAAACTGAGAACCCCGATCCAATAACCATCCGTCAAACTATGGCGCACACTTAAAATCACTACCATCCAAAACAAAGCCGCTAAACGCCCAGAGGAGCGATCGCGCCAGAGAGTGAAACTGATAGCGGATAGGATGATCATCACCCCAGTTCCCATGGGATCATGAAGCAATAGCCCCCAAACCACATTAGTAACCCCTGCACCTTTTCCGCCCCAATAGCGCCCAATGACTACGCCAATTAGAGCCATTAGTTCCCAGACTGAGCCAGGGGGAAAAAATAACCGCGTTAGGAGTATGGCAAAAATTCCTTTTAAGGCTTCTGAGCAGACTGCGGCGATACCTAACCCACGTCCACCGTGATAAAAGGCGGCGGAAACAGAAACATTACCCGTACCCATCTGGGATAGTTTTTGTCCCGTGAATCCATAACTGAGCCAGTCAATCAGGGGAAGACTACCTAATAGCGGACAAACAGTACAGATCACCAGAGATCCCCAAACCTCTTGCATTTTTTCGGCCTAAATCAAGATTTCCCTAGATCCTAGCCTATAATGCCAAATCCTGTTTTAATACCATAGTTATTCTCCTCCTGCCTCCTGCCTCCTGCCTCCTGCCTAGCCTTCACGATAATATATTTACCTAAGCGGATTTGGTAGAATCTCTCTACCCTTGTCAGAAATCTGAGAATTACGTTACATTTAGTTAAGCGGACAGGACTATTTAGACAAAATCACTGCTATTTGTGTTAGTAGTCTTGACAAAAGTTACATTTTACACTATATACACTTTCCCCCTAAGTTAAGAGAAAAGCAAAAGATGAAAATTTCTTGGAGAACAATTTTACTGTGGATGCTGCCCGCTTTGGTGGTTGGGTTTTT
Organism: Microcystaceae cyanobacterium; assembly: GCA_040398185.1. Lineage (GTDB taxonomy): Bacteria > Cyanobacteriota > Cyanobacteriia > Cyanobacteriales > Microcystaceae > JBBAUO01. The sequence goes on from JBBAUO010000012.1 coordinate 64,293, forward strand.
CTTCTGGCAAGGATCTTTTACCTCAGCCACGGGCACCCCGGGTAATAATACTGCTAGTACCCGCATGACCTACGGAAGATTTTTAGAATACCTAGATGCAGGTAAAGTCCTAAGTGTGGATCTGTACGAAAACGGACAAACTGCTATTGTACAAGCAACAGATCCCGAACTACAGGATCGCTTACAACGTTTCCGAGTTGATTTACCCACCAATGCTCCTGACCTAATTGCTAAACTGACGACAGCTGATATTAATTTAGATTCCCATCCTGTGCGTAGTGAAGGAATGCTCTGGGGATTACTGGGTAATCTTTTGTTCCCCCTCTTGCTAGTGGGTTCCCTGTTTTTCCTCTTCCGTCGTTCTAATAATATGCCAGGAGGTCCTGGACAGGCCATGAATTTCGGTAAGTCCAAGGCGCGTTTTCAAATGGAAGCTAAAACTGGGATTAACTTTGACGATGTGGCGGGGATTGATGAAGCCAAAGAAGAATTACAAGAAGTCGTCACCTTCCTAAAACAACCCGAAAAATTTACCGCAGTCGGTGCCCGCATTCCGAAAGGAGTTTTACTCGTCGGTCCTCCTGGAACAGGTAAAACCTTACTAGCTAAAGCAATAGCCGGAGAAGCCGGGGTTCCTTTCTTTAGTATTTCTGGCTCAGAATTTGTGGAAATGTTCGTCGGAGTTGGGGCTTCTCGGGTACGGGATCTCTTCAAAAAAGCGAAAGAAAACGCCCCTTGTCTGATCTTTATAGATGAAATTGATGCCGTTGGTCGTCAAAGGGGTGCGGGAATTGGTGGTGGTAACGATGAACGGGAACAAACCCTTAACCAACTACTTACGGAAATGGATGGGTTTGAAGGTAATACAGGAATTATCATTATTGCTGCTACTAACCGCCCCGATGTTCTAGATTCAGCCCTGATGCGCCCTGGTCGTTTTGATCGCCAAGTGATTGTGGATGCACCGGACTTTAAAGGACGTTTAGCGGTGCTAGAAGTCCATGCTCGCAACAAAAAACTAGCCTCGGAAGTGTCTTTAGATGCGATCGCTCGTCGTACCCCTGGCTTTAGCGGTGCAGATTTAGCCAATCTGTTAAACGAAGCGGCCATTCTGACTGCCCGTCGTCGTAAAGAGGCGATTACCATACTAGAAATAGATGATGCAGTGGATCGGGTAGTAGCGGGAATGGAAGGAACTCCCCTAGTAGACAGTAAGAGCAAGCGTCTTATTGCTTACCATGAAGTCGGCCACGCCATTGTGGGAACTCTCCTTAAAGATCATGATCCCATGCAGAAAGTTACCCTCATTCCCCGAGGCCAAGCCCAGGGTTTGACTTGGTTTATGCCGGATGAAGAACAGGGATTAGTGACTAAATCCCAGTTAATGGCGCGTATTGCCGGGGCTATGGGAGGCCGGGCTGCCGAGGAAGAAGTCTTTGGTTATGACGAAGTAACCACAGGAGCAGGTGGTGATTTACAACAAGTTACAGAAATGGCTCGTCAGATGGTAACTCGTTTTGGCATGAGTGATCTCGGTCCATTATCTTTAGAAAGTTCTTCGGGGGAAGTTTTCCTGGGGGGTGGTTTAATGACTCGCTCTGAATATTCCGAAAAGGTAGCTACTCGCATTGATGATCAAGTTCGCTCCCTTGCAGAGCATGGCCATCAGATTGCGCGCCTAATTATCCGGGAAAACCGCGAAGTTGTCGATCGCTTAGTAGATTTGCTGATCGAGAAGGAAACCATAGCCGGGGAAGAGTTTCGTCAGATTGTGGCTGAATACACCCACGTTCCTGAAAAAGAGCGTTTTGTTCCTCAGTTATAGATTATGGGCAGGGGCGGGTTTAGCTCAAGGTATTGTCAAAACCTGCCCCTCTTTATTAAATGGATTGAAGATCATGACAAAATATGTTCTCTGGGGTAGTTATTGTGAGGATGTTTTAGAAAAACGCACTCCCTACCGTCAAGCTCATTTAGATGGTTTAGCCAAACAAAAAGAAGCCGGGATTTTGATTACCGTAGGACCTACTCAGGATCTGACCAAGGTTTTTGCCATTTATGAAGCCACGGATGGGGAAACCGTCAAAAAATTAGTGGAATCTGATCCTTATTGGTTAAATGGCATTTGGACAGCATATGAGATCAAAGAATGGATTCAGGTGTTTTAGGCGATCGCTTTTAACCCTTTTACCAAGGTTAAAATATTGAGAAATGTTGAGATCCAAGGCTGATTTCGTCCCCTAGTCCGAAAAACATGATAGCTTTGATGGGTATTGCTTAACCTCTGGAGTACCAAGTGAATTTTTCTCGCCCCCAAGCCCAGTCAGAAGCCTTTCGAGAAGATATCCGCGAGTATGTCGCCCAACTACAACTACACATGACTTTACAAGCGCGTAACCTAGTACCAAGTCTTACCCAGGCGAGGGACAGTCGGGAACAACTTCTCCAGGATACCCAAGCCAAAATTGAAAAAATGGTGTCCCGTCAAAATTTCTAGGCGGATGGAAATAGATAAGTGGGGATTATCCTCGGCTTGGCAAAAGGGCTCAGGGGATTGGGAAGGAATCCAGAAAGCGATAGTTAAAGGAGAAAGAATACAGGTTATTCAAGAAGTCGGCTCTACCGTTTGGATTAATACTCTACCGGACAATCATCCGTTTTACTTTGGCTTTCCTGATTTAGGGGAATATGTAGATATTAAGGGGCGTGTCTGGATAAGTTGCACCCAAAGGCAATTTTCCCTTAATTCGGTTTTTCCCAAGGTACAATGGCATCCCCGGGTTTTGTGGGTGGGGATAGGTTGTAGTCGGGGTATCGCTAAGGAATTGATAGAATTTTCCCTTAGGGATGTTTTTCGTAGCCATCATTTAGCTATGGGGGCGATCGCCGGTATAACGACCATTGATCTAAAATCTGATGAAGTGGGATTATTAGCCTATTGTCAAGAAAGGGAAATTATTTTAAAAACCTTTAGTGCCGAAGTTTTAAGTTTAGTGAGAGTACCCAACCCCAGGGAGGTAGTAGCCCGATATGCCCAAACCCCTAGCGTGGCTGAGGCTGCTGCTATACTGGGAGCGAAGGGAGATTTATTAGTTACCAAACAAGTAATTAAAGGAGATGGGGGAACTGTGACTCTAGCTATAGCCATCTCGGAACAGGAATATCCCTAAGCAAGGCAGGAGGCAGGAGGCAGGAGGGTTCAAAGGGTTTTAATTATTTTCCTATTATTACTTTATTTTTGACCACCTACCTAACTTTAAAAAAACCATGCAGTGTGATTATTTAGTCCAAATCCTAACCGCCCGTGTCTACGATGTCGCCCAGGAAACTCCTCTGGAATATGCTCCCAATCTCTCTGCCCGGCTCAATAATCGGCTACTGCTCAAACGGGAGGATATGCAGTCGGTTTTTTCCTTTAAACTGCGGGGAGCCTATAACAAAATGGCGCAATTGTCCCCCGATATTTTAGCCAAGGGTGTCATCGCTGCCTCGGCGGGAAATCATGCCCAAGGAGTGGCTCTGGGGGCTTCTCGTTTAGGGACGAAGGCCATTATTGTCATGCCGATAACTACCCCCCAAGTTAAGATCAATGCTGTTAAAGCGAGGGGAGCCGAAGTGGTTTTGTTTGGGGATACCTACGATGATGCCTATACCCAAGCACGATTACTAGAAGCTGAGAAGGGTTTGACTTTTATTCATCCCTTTGATGATCCCTATGTTATCGCAGGGCAAGGGACGATCGGTATGGAGATTTTACGTCAATGTCAACAACCCATAGAAGCGATTTTTGTGGCTATAGGAGGGGGAGGATTAATTTCTGGTATTGCTGCCTATATTAAGCGATTACGCCCAGATATTAAGATTATCGGCGTAGAACCCGTAGATTCCGATGCGATGAATCAATCTTTAAAGATGGGCAAGCGGGTACGTTTGTCCCAAGTTGGTTTATTTGCCGATGGGGTAGCCGTGCGAGAGGTGGGAGAGGAGACTTTTCGATTGTGTCAGCAGTATGTAGATGAAATTATCTTAGTGGATACCGATGATATTTGTGCGGCAATTAAGGATGTTTTTGAAGATACTCGTTCTATTTTAGAACCTGCCGGGGCCCTGGCGATCGCGGGAGCTAAGGCCTATACCGAAAGAGAGGGAATTGCGGATAAAACCCTAATTGCTGTAGCTTGTGGGGCTAATATGAACTTTGATCGCCTACGTTTTGTGGCGGAAAGGGCAGAATTGGGTGAACGCCGAGAGGCAATTTTTGCGGTGACAATTCCTGAAGAGCAGGGAAGTTTAAGAAAGTTTTGTGAATGTTTAGGGAAGCGGAATCTGACGGAGTTTAACTATCGCATCGCCAATGAAAAAACTGCCCATATTTTTGTGGGGTTGCAGATTCAAAACCGTCTAGATGGCGTGGAAATATTAGAAAAGTTTGCTAACTGTGGTTTTCCTAGCCTTGATCTAACGGACGATGAATTGACAAAACTGCATCTGCGTCACATGGTGGGAGGCCATTCGGTTTTAGCAGAAAACGAGTTATTGTACCGTTTTGAGTTTCCAGAACGCCCAGGAGCTCTCATGAAGTTTGTAGATTCCATGTCCCCGGATTGGAATATTAGTCTTTTTCACTACCGCAATAATGGTTCCGACTATGGGCGCATTTTAGTAGGAATGCAGGTTCCGAGCCATGAGATGCCAGACTGGCAAGTATTTTTAGATAGTTTGGGTTATCGTTACTGGGATGAAAGTCAAAATCCTGCCTATCAATTGTTTTTAGCCTAACCCTCCCCATCAATTTTAAACCTTTCCACGGAATCTAATAAATTGCGGGAAATACCCACTAAATTTTGCAAGGAACCCGCGACGCGCTGGGACTCATTGGCAGTCTCCTGGGCCTTCAACTCCACCGATTCCATAACCTGGGTAACATCTCGGGAATTTTCCTGTTGTTTAACCGTATCGGCTGAAATCGAACGCACTAGGGTATCAATGCGATTAGCCACCTGAATAATATCCTCTAGGGACTTCTTGGCCTGTTCCGATTTCTCCGTCACAGCGATTACCTGCTGAATAGCCTCCTCCATAGCCGTCATTACCGAACCAGTTTCACTTTGAATTTGCAGTACAATCTGTTCAATTTCCTTCAAAGACCTAGCAGAGCGATCGGCTAACTGCCGTACCTCATCAGCTACAATGGCAAAGCCACGGCCTGCTTCCCCGGCTCGGGCGGCTTGAATTGAGGCATTCAAAGCCAATAAATTTGTCCGCGAGGCAATCTGGGAAATCAAAGAAACAATCTTCGAGATTTCCTGGGAAGCTTCAGCTAAACGTTTCACCTTACGCGCAGTTTCCGAGACAGTCTCCCGAATTTGTAGAATCCCTCCCACAGTCGTTTCTACCGCCTCCCCACCTTTAAGAGCCGTAATCGACGAGGTTCGCGCCACTTCTTCGGCTTCATGGGCATTTTCTGCTACCCGTTGAATCGACTCCGTAATCATCTGTACCGAGTTAAGGGTCGCCGCTAAATCCTCCGCCGTCTTCAGGGCATTCTTCGACTGTTTGCGGGCAAAGGATTCACTATCATTAGACCCTTGGTACACCTGTTCTGAAGACTTCTTCACCTGGGAGACAATTTCCCGCAGGTTTTGTATGGTGGAATTAAAAGCATCAGCTACAGCACCTAAAACATCCGCCGTCACCTCCGCTTCCACGGTTAAATCTCCCCTGGCGGCTCCTTCTACATCGTCTAGCAGACGGATTACCTGACGCTGTAAATCCTCCTGGGCTTGTTCCGTTTCCGCAGCCCGATGTTGAGCCGAGCTAGTGATCGTGGCAATGATGCGGGACATTTCATTAAATTGCGCCGCTAGTTGTCCTAACTCATCCTCACTATAAATCTTCGCCCTGACATTCAAATTGCCTTTCTTCATGGTTTCAAACTGTTCATTCAAATCGTAAGCAGTTTGTTTGACAGTGTTTTTGGTCGCCCCCGACAATAACCAACTAACCCCAAAAGTCCCCACCCCAGAAAATAAAGACATCAAAAGCATTTCCCGACTCCAAGGTGCCAAAACTGCCCTGGTTTTGACGACCGTTTCCGTTTTCTGCTTAGTCGGTAGGGGTTTATTTGTCTTCGCGCCTAAACTGGATAGCCAACTTATACCACTGATGAAAAAGATCACCAGAGGGGGCACTAATCCGGAGGCTACCGCCGTCAACCAATGCTTTTTATTAAGGGGACTATTGATAAAAGTAGCCATCATTCCCAAGGGAACATCCACCGTAGGCTTGACCAAAACCTCTCCCCCTGGGTTCATCAGAGAATCGTCCCCAGAAGTAAAATATGTCAGAGTTTGCTTTCGGTTACTTTTTGGGTTAAATCTACTATTTAGACCAGAATCCGGCCCATCCCCATAGAAAGTAGAATTGGACAAAGCCGAGGAGCTCATATCCTGGGATTGGGAGAGATTGTGTAATAAAAATGACTCACTTTCATTGAGGGAATGCTCATCTATCTCCTCAAGTCTTCTCGTCCTAGTGGGGGTGCGACTATTTCCACTTCTGCTGTTAGTGTTAATGGGATTACCCCGCAGGTCGGAAGAGACAACAAAGGTAGCATCTCCTTGTTCAAAATTCATCCCCGCTCCTGCTTCACCGTTGGCCATTCCCTGCCAATCAAAATCTTCATCGGTTAAGTCCTGGGCAAAAGGATTATCCTCAAGGGGGACAGAACTCGGCAAAAAGGAAGTTTCTCCGTCTTCAGACTCAAAAGCATCTGCCCTGAAGGGGTTGGCCTTGCTAATCGTCGGCTCATCTAATCCATCATCACTAAATACGCCACTATCCCAATCTATATCATCGGCTTGCCAATGGGACTCACTAGCATCTTCTTGGTAGAGGTCCTCATCCTCAGCAAAATCCTCCCCTGGCTCAAAACTTGGTTCCCCCATGGTGATTCCTTCCGTTTGCGCCATACCCATTTCCATATCTTCTGCCTGGGATAAAAGCTGCTCCAGATGATTTAATCCCTGTTGGGCATGACCTACTAATTCTTGATTTTCTGTTACTCTTAAAACCGATTCATAGGTCTGTCGAGCTTCGTAAAACCTTTGTAACTGTGAATAGACATGACCCCGTAATAACAAAAGGTTGCCATTATCGGCATGATCGACAAACAATTGCTCGGCGATCGCCAAGGCCGTTTCATAATCTCCTTTACAATAGGCAGCATAGGCCTGCCCGTACAATTGAGTATATTTAGAATCTGTTCCAGGTGGCATTGGCCTTCCTCTCCTTTAAAGCTTAGAACCTAAAAGACTTCATCTTCAATCAAGCGGACCAACGTGCCGATCGCAAAATCGCCACATGGTCTAATAATCGTAGGACTTTACTGGCGGAATTTTCCGCAGATCCCCATTCTCCTTGGACATAGGGCGCGATTAGATCGGGAACATTTGCTGACAATTGTAACTGCTCCAAATCTAACCATTCCATTTCTCCCAAGCGATCTACTGCTAATCCTAGAATAGTTTCTTGATCCTCAATGGCAATGACGGGGATTTCTCCCCTATCTGTGTTCAGTAGGTGCGAATCTCCGAGAAATTGTCCTAAATCCGCTACCCAGATGACCTGTCCCCGCAAATTAATTGTTCCCAACAGCAAAGGAGAAGCATTGGGAATAGCAGTAATCCGATCCGGCGATTGCTGCATCACTTCTTTGATCCCCGTAGCAGGTAGGGCGAACTCATCCGCCGATGGCAAATAAAACCGCAGATGTAACTCCCCTTCGGGAGTTTTTAGCTCTTGCAAATCGGGGATAATATCTTGAGGATCTCCCGCAAAGAAATCGGGGTTATTAACCATTGGTTTAGCTGCCTCCCATCAGTACTTGTACTATTTTTTGAGATTTCTTAACAATTGTTTAATAGTTCCAATTAACTCAACCTCTTCAAAGGGCTTAGTAATATAGGCATCAGCACCGTTTTTCAGGGCCCAATAGCGATCAAATTCCATATTTTTGGAAGAACACATCACCACAGGGACATTCCTAGTTTTGGCATCAGCTTTTAACTTACGACAGACCTCATAGCCGTTCATTCTTGGCATAACCACATCCAGAACCACCAGATCCGGGCTAGATTGTTGGATCTTTTCGATCGCTTCCACGCCGTCACAAGCAATGACGACCTTCAGACCGTTGCGCTTGAGCAGGTCAGAAATTGCTTCTTGATATACCTGACTGTCATCTACCAACAAAACTTCGCTCATAACTATCTATCCGTCAGATGAAGAACTCTCTCTGACCTTATTCTAATTACTCTAGTGAATCCTTCGGTAATCTGACTCATAAATCGTTAACTATCCTGATATTCCTATTAGTTTTCCGAACTCGCCAGCTTTCCACATGAGATAAAAACACCTATTCTAAGTAGCTATAGGTAAGTTTAGCAAAGTATTTTGCAATTTAATCCAGCTCTTTAGATCCTGAAAGGGCTTACTAATATAGGCATCGGCTTTGTTCCGCAGTCCCCAATAGCGATCGCTGCACGAGTTCCATAACTCATTTTTTCTCTAACATCCATTATTATACTAAATGACACAAATCAGTCTGTGATCTTGGTCAATGGTTGCCATATTTTTCTAAAAATAGCAGTAATTCACCAACTCCAAAGGGTTTGGTAAGATAGTCAGTAGCTCCTACGATCCTGGCCCTAACTCTATCTATAAAGCTTTCTTTGCCCGTGAGCATAATGATCGGAGTTTGCCTAAAGGCCGTAGAATGACGTAACATGGCGCACAATTCATAGCCGTCTAACTGCGGCATGGCGATATCACATAGAATTATATCTGGTTGTAGTTGAAAGACTTGACTAAGGGCTTCGAGGGGATTGGTAAAAATTGACGCGGGATATTTATGTTGTTCGAGGAGAAATTGTATATTTTTACCCATAACTAAATCATCATCAATACAGACGACGTAGGGAAGGGTGGCGCGCTCCGGGGGAATGGATATAGAAGACTCTGGTTGTTTGGAAATCAGATGCTCAAACTGTAACCAGCCTCTTTCGGCGTAGGGATACAGCCCCTTGCCAAAGGTGACTACATCCCTTTGTAAATACCGAGACAGTTGCCGTAAAGAAACTTTGCGGGATGCCCAACTAGCTAAACTTTGATAGGGTCGTTTCGGGAGACTAGCTTGTAGTTCAGATTCATTGACGAAAAGGAAATATTGATCGGGATCTTGTATATGGGGGTAAAATTGCTTCCACTGCTGCACCTGTCTCACGGTTTTGGCAATCAGAGGCGTTATCGACGAGGTATTTAGCTGTGGTGCTAGGGGAGGGGCTATTTCAAAAATAAATTCCCCCTGATGCAAGTTAAATAAATCGAAGAGGGTTTCTTCAATCATACTCTGGATAATTTTGCGCCCCTCTGCGGGAGTAAGAATATTTTTTTCTAACAATCTCCAGATGTAGGTATATTCAGGGGTGCTACTGGTGACAGTCTTGGTGCTGATGAGCTCATCTAGGGCCGACTGAGCTCCATGGGGACGGAGATAATCCCTTAAACGTAGAAAATTCTGACTGGTATGGTCGGTGGCATAGGCAATTTGACCATTAATACAAAAAATAAACCAAAATTGTGGAGTAAGGGGAATTTGCTCCCTGTTGTTGGCTCGGACTGCTATTGGCCCATAACCTTCTATGAACAGTTCTCCCGTTCTTTGTCCGAGTTCAATCAGTTGTAAAATACTGCGGATATCTATTTCATTGAGTGTTCCCTGCATGAAAATTGGGGGCTGGAGGTTGATTTAGTAATAATTCCCGACTTTGCGATGGTGCACGGCAGTCAGCCCTTCTGGGTTAGAAACTCGCCCTTTACTAACTTGGCTATAGACTACCCAATGGTCACTACATTCTAAACGACTAATGACCTCGCATTCTAAATAGGCAAGAGCCTCCCCTAGAATCGGACAACTATTAGCGGCGATTTGGGTATTGATTCCCGCAAAGCGATCGCTCCCAGGGGGAAATCGTTTGAGGAAATGTTTCATGAGGGCCTGATACTTTCCTTCTTCTAAGATGTTCAAAACAAAGACATCCCCAACCCGCAGCAAAGATTCTATAGCCCGATCCTTGGCTACGGCGACAGTTAACCCCGGTGGGTCAAAACTAGCCTGAGTTACCCAAGAGGCTAACATTGCCCCCGTGACTTCTCCCTTTTTGGCAGTGATAATATAAAGCCCGCCACTAATGCGCCCAATGGCTTTATCTAAATCACTATCTAGGGATTTACGCTGTTTAACTTTACTGGCTTGGGTGAGAGCTTGTCCTAAGTCTGTCCCGGCTTCTTCGCAGAGTTGGTAGGTGTTTTCCGTGGGAGTTTCTTTAATCCTGATGGGTGCAAAGCCCTGGGTTAGTCCTATTTCTCGAAACTTGGTCAGCAGGGGATCAATGGGCTCGTCATTACCCCCGTAGGACTCCCACAGGCCCAGCCATTGTTTACTATGGGCAGATGCCAGAATCGTTCCTAAATTAGAGGTAATTTCATTACTAATGGGGGGCATTCCTAGGACTAAACCCCGGGACCTGCCTACTAATTCTTGGATTTCTTGAGGTTCAGTGGCTTTAAGATCCATCATTTCTACCCCTAGGCCTGTTTTTGTCAGTCCTTTGGCAATGGCTTGGGCGAGGCGATCGCTATAACCATAGTCCGATACATAGAAAACCGCGACGGTTTCCATGCCTTGGGACTGTTCCTGACTCCAATGCTGATAACGCCCTAACAATTCAAAGATGTTGTAGCGCAGGAGGGGACCGTGGCCGTTAGCTACTAGGGTAATTTCCCCTAATCCTTCCATACGTTTAAAAGCACCTAAAACGGAGCGGGCATTGGGAGCCATCAAACACTCATAGTAAAATTGATAATCCGGGGCAATGGCTTCGAGATTTTGATCAAATAACTCATCGCTACAATAGTGCAAACCAAAAACATCACAGGTGAAGAGGATTCCCGTACCGTGATCGTAGGTCAACATGGTATCGGGCCAGTGTAGATTAGGCGCGCTGACAAACTCTAAGAGGTGCCCCTTACCTAAATCCAAGCGATCGCCACTTTTGACGATCTGACGAGCAAAGGGTTGATGGACAAAATCTTCTAAAAATTGAATTGCTACCTTAGAAGCCACCACCGTTACCTGGGGAGCTAGGGCTAAAATATCCTTAACTAAGCCACTGTGATCGGGTTCAGTGTGACTGATAATCAGATAATCTAAAAGACTTATATCCACTAACTCCTGGAGTCTGTTTAAATACTGCGATCGGAATTTTTCATGGGAGGTATCTACTAGGGCGATCTTTTCTCCCTGAATTAGGTAAGAATTATAAGTAGTGCCATTTTGTAAGCCAAACTCAATGTCAAAACGGTCACGATCCCAGTCCAATGAACGTATTACCGAGGTTTCTTGGCCAATTTCGGTACTTTGCAGGGTTAACCGTTTCACTGGTGTCGTTACCATACCCACTCCTAGAGACTTTTATTATATTATTGCACGCTTTGACTTCAACGACGAATATTTAAACAACACCAGCTTTCCCGTTTCCATAGGGCTGCTACCGTCCAACCATGTTGCTCTAGAGTATCAGCAATGGGTTTAGCTTGGTCGACTAAAATACCGCTTAAAATGCCCCAACTGCTCGGTTTAGCTAGGGTCGTTAGTTCGGGAATAATTTCAATAATAACTTCTGCCAAAATATTACAAAGAATGCCATTAACCCCTTCGGGCAATAACTCAATCAACTCCTGAACACTACCTTGATTAATGACTAAATTGCTCGGATTAATCCGATTCAAATGACGATTGCTGCAAGCCGCCTGTACCGCTAAAGGATCAGTATCCACCGCATAGACTTTCTCTGAACCCAACAAAACCGCCCCAATCGACAAAATACCAGAGCCACAACCAATATCAGCAATCACCATGTCACGAGAATTTCTAGACAACCGCATTTCCAAAGATTCTAAACAAAGCTGAGTTGTTTCGTGGGTACCCGTCCCAAAAGCCAAACCAGGATCAAGACGCAAAATTAGCCGCTCCGTGTCCGTTGGTGGCTCTAACCAGGCCGGTTGTATCAGAAAGCGATCGCCGACATCAGTGGGGTGCCAATGTTGTTTCCAAGTACTACCCCAATCCTCCTCATCAATCAAATACCAGTGAATAGTTGGGGGAGAAAGCCCCAGGAGGACAGCATCTTGGGATAGCCACAGGGAAAGGGCGGCAAGATCCAGCAATTGGGCTTTAATTTGCAGTAGATAAGCCCGAATTTGTACATATTCCCCCTTATTTTCCGTAGCAGTTCCTGAGCAACCGAACTTAGTCAGTCGCCAAAAGACAGATTCTTCCAGGGACGCATCACAACGGACATGAATTTCCCACCAACTGTTAGACATTAGAGTTTGACCGTATAAGCGTCGCGTATACCCTCAATCTTAATAATTTCTGACAAAATCTCTTCCGGTAGAGGATCATCAAGACTCAAAGCCATAACCGCATCACCGCGGACAATCTTGCGTCCGACTTGCATACTGGCAATATTCACATTAAAACTCCCCAATAAAGAGCCTATTTTGCCGATAATACCGGGCATATCGCGGTGTAGGGTAAAGAGCATATAGTTACTGGGGGGGACATTGATGGGAAATTCATCGAGATCAGTAATACGAATCTCGCCGTTACTAAGTAAAGTGCCTGTCACCGAATGTTGACCCTTAGTACCGTTAGCTTCTAAGTGAATTGAACCCGAAAAATCGCGGACAGAAGCATCTCGAGTTTCGACCACACGAATGCCCCTTTCCTTGGCCTCTATAGCAGCATTGACATAGTTAACCCGTTCCCGCAGGGCTTGGGAGAGTAATCCCTTAATTGAAGCCACCACCAAGGGCTGACTATTACCTGTCGCTAAATCCCCTTGTAGGCGGACATTGAGGGAATCAATGCGCCCTCCTGCCAATTGTCCGACCAGATTACCCATAGTTTCGGCTAGCTTCAGGTAGGGTCTGAGTTTTTCCATAACATCGGGAGTTAACCCAGGAATATTCACCGCCGAGCGAGCCGGTAAGCCTAATAAAACATCCCTAATCTGTTCGGCCACATCAATGGCGACATTTACCTGAGCCTCCACCGTCGAAGCCCCTAGATGGGGTGTGAGGATAACATTACTAAATTCTCTCAATCTGGACTCACCTAGGGGTTCTTCCTCAAAAACATCTAGGGCAACACCGCCAATTTTTCCTACATCGAGAGCTTCTACTAAGGCATTTTCGTCAATGACACCACCTCTGGCACAGTTAATCAGGCGAACCGTCGGCTTCATTTTCCCTAGGGTTTCCTTATTAATCAAGTGGGTAGTTTCCTTAGTTTTAGGAACATGGAGGGTAATATAGTCAGACTCTTGGAAAAGTATGTCTAAATCCACCAAAGTACAACCTAATTGAGCGGCTCTTTCTTGGGAAATGAAAGGATCAAAGGCTAATAACTTCATACCCATAGCTTTAGCGATGGTCGCCACATGAAAGCCAATTTTACCTAAACCCACCACTCCCAGGGTTTTTTTATAGACTTCCGTACCCAAAAAGCGTTTCCTGTCCCATTTATTTTCCTTAACCGATTGATTGGCATCGGGAATATGGCGAGAGAGGGATAACATCATCGCTACAGCGTGTTCGGCGGCGGCGATGGTATTACCTTCAGGGGAATTAACTACAATAATGCCTTGACGAGTAGCTGCGGGTACATCAATGTTATCAACCCCTACCCCGGCCCGCCCAATAATTTTTAGCTGGGTGGCTGCGGCGATAATTTCAGGAGTTATGCGGGTACCTGAGCGGAGCATGAGTGCGTCATAGTCTGGGATAACTTTAATCAGGTCTTCCTGGGAGAGTCCCGTTTTGATATCGACTTGAGCGACTTGGGAGAGGATATCTATTCCTACTTGATCGATGGGATCACAGACAATTACTTTCGCCATAACCTTAAAATCTAGATATTTAAACGAATTGGCTTTTCTAGGCTTGAGTTCCTGTTTCTAAAGAGATGAGGGCTAAATCTAGGTGATTTTCTTGAGGTTGACTAAAGGTAGCCCGGATACCAGGACCAAAGAACTGCTCAATTTTTTCCTGTTTAGCTTGCCACTGCTCCAGGGAGATTAGAGGAGAATCAAACTCTAAGACTAAAGTATAAGCTCCCTCGGTGACGGTTTCGTGAATCGCCGTTAAATTAGGTCTTTCCTCGTCGGTGCGGCTCAATCCCAATTTAGCTAGGGCTTCATCTAAATGGGCATCTTGTCCGTAACGATAGCGAGTAACATCCTTCCTGAGTTTATTTTGGGTCACGGTTGCCTGTTGTTCGCGCAGGGCTAAAATTTCAGCATTGGGGGATTGGCTATAGGGAATGGGCTTCAGTTCAGAAGCTTTTAGGGCTAATCCCCCCAGAAGTAAAGGAATGCCATAGAAAAAGCCCGCTAAATTCAGGGTAGCATTGTTCGTGGCATAGGCGATAAACCCTATAACCGTCAAAATACTCCCCAAAACCAGACCAACGGCAGCTAAACGGATTTTACCTAACATGAAAGTTCTCGCCATAAATCCCAGATTTAAGATCAAAATATCACAAAATTAGGCTCTCAGTGTAGCCTGGGCAGCTCTTATAAATCAGCAGATAGTTTTTTCCCTTAACTTTTTTCTTAAGTTCCTTAACTTAGGTTGCCTTATCCTCATCCAAGCCTTATATTGAATCCATAGCAATAAAACAATGGTTGCTATGGAAAAATACAAATAATATCTGTAGATTATTTAAGGAGAATTAAAATGCCAGCCAATGGTGATGAAGCACTTGTCGTTAAGAATAATAATGAGAACATTATCGGGATTGGTAATTTCCACAAATCTCTTCCCCACAATGAGTTCGGTGAGGTCATCCCTTCTGAGTACTGGAAATTCGCGCTAACTGCATCAACCGTGACGGGAAACTTTGAGGATGTCGCCCGAGGGAAACACT
Source organism: Microcystaceae cyanobacterium (assembly GCA_040398185.1). GTDB lineage: Bacteria > Cyanobacteriota > Cyanobacteriia > Cyanobacteriales > Microcystaceae > JBBAUO01. The sequence continues at coordinate 79,345 of JBBAUO010000012.1, forward strand.
CTAACCCAACATTTCCCCCGGCGGACTTATTGGTCAGTCCCTTAGCGGGGAGAGCGAGAGAGTCCCTAGGACCTGATCCCCTAGACGTGGAGATGCTTCCTGCTCCTGGGGTTCAATCTGCTTCCACCGCAGCCGAAATGACAGAGCTTTACTGGATGGCTTTACTTCGGGATCTATCTTTTGATCAGTGGGCTACTAGCGCGGACGTGGGTACTGCCATCAAGCAGTTAAATACTGCCTACGGGAAGGCACTTAAAGATGACCATTCCTCAGGAAGCATTCGTCTTGGTCTGGATCTTCCTCAAAGAGAGGATGGCTTTCTCGACATAGGGACTAATACCGTTTTCCGTAGTGGATTGCCGAATGAACAGTACGGTCCCCTGGTGAGTCAGTTCTTTTTGCACGATGTGACCTATGGGACACAAATCATTTTGCAAAAGCAGTATCCCTATAAATCTAAAAAAGACTTTTTAATTAAGTGGGAAGATTGGCTCAATGCCCAAAACAGTGGCTTGGACACAAAACAAGACGGATATCCTTCGGCTAATAATCCTCAACGACCGGGGGGTGATTTCTTTGAAGGTGAGGGCTTTGGTAAAATCAAAGAACTGAGACGTATCCGTAATATGCGCGACCTAGCTCGGTTTGTGCATAAAGACGCTTTGCACCAAGCTTATTTTAATGCCGCACTACTTCTCCTAAGTTGGGGCGCACTTCCAGATCCTGGCAATCCCTATCGTCGCTATCTGAATCGTGAGCGTGGTTTTGCCACCCTGGGGGGACCGCACTTACTTTCCTTGGTTTCCGAGGTAGCATCTCGAGCTCTGAAGGTGGTTTGGCGGCAAAAATGGGCAGTTAATCGTCGTTTGCGACCAGAAGCCTATGGGGGACTGGTGCAGATGCAAATCAAGCAGGGACGAGACTACAAACTTCCCCTTGATGTTATCACCCAAGATTTACTTGACAGAATCAATAATCATAACCAAGCCCAGGGTGTTCCTGAAGACAGCTTTTTACTCCCTATGGCTTTCTCCAGTGGTAGTCCAATTCACCCAGCCTACGGGGCTGGACACGCCTGTGTTGCTGGTGCTTGCGTAACTATCTTGAAAGCTTGGTTTGACGAAGATCAAAAACTTAGCGAGGTTCTCTCAAGACCAGTGCCGAATCAACCCGTTAGTCCCGTAGACGGTGAACCTGTGCAAATTGTGCAGCCTGATGGGGGTGGAGATGTCCTTCAACCCTACTTAGGAGATGACCTAGACTTCATTACCGTTGGCGGGGAATTGAACAAGATTGCCAGTAATGTCGCCATGGGACGCAGCATGGGAGGGGTACATTGGCGCTCCGATAATACCCGTAGTCTTCGCCTCGGAGAACAAGTTGCCACTGTTATTTTACGCCGTCAATCTAAAGACTATGCTGAACCAGGATTGTCTATGTCCTATCAAAGCTTTGATGGTTACAGAGTTACTATTGATAGTAATGGACGGGTTTCTGTAGATGGTAATCCCGCCTTGGAGAGCTTCTATATGCAAGAAAAATTTGCTCCACGTTCTTAATTAACCGTAGTTAAAGATGCAATTTGTGTAGTTAGGAGTTGGGTTTTGTACCTGACTCCTAATTTTTTGTGTCAACTTAAGATTAATATTTTGAAATTTGCATAAAAAGTGGTCACTGTTAATGAGTAGTAAGTGTGGGAGGTCACCAGAGAAACACCTGTCGATTTTAACTGCTATCTAGTTTTGGAGAATCCTGTAATGATAACTATTGATGCTGCACCCTTTGCTAACTATCTGGGTTTTTTATCCTTAATTTGTTATGCTCTGACATTGATGCCGACTATTTTAAGGATTGTTTTTCCCCAGACGAAGCAAACCGGTATTCCTAAAAACTTGCTCAAACATCGCCGCCTAATTGGAATTGTTGCTTTTATTTTGGCCTGTTTTCACGGATATCTTTTAGCTCAAAAAAGAAATATCGATCTCTGGGATATTAAAACTTCTTGGATCTATATTCAAGGAGTCTCGACTTTTGCCATTTTTACAATCTTGGCAATTACTTCTAACGATTGGAGTGTAAAAAGACTCAAAAAAAATTGGAAAAAATTACATAGTCTCACCTATCTAGCTATGTTCCTCCTCACTTGGCATGTCTGGGATAAAATGTCTGAACATTGGAGCTATTTAACCCCTTTTGGTATTGTAATTATTGTCACTGTTAATATTCTCTTCCTAGTGCGGCGTTGGCAAGAAAATCAAGAGGAAAAACGCAAAGCTCAAAAGAAAACAGTTGTTTTCCAGAAAAAATTGGAGCTTGCGGATACCCAAAATAGCAGCCTTCAGGAGTAAAACTTGAGAACTGCCAGAAAACTGAATTTACGATTTGATTATTTAGGGAAGGTATAACCATGTTATTTAAGCAAAAATCTCGCTCTTTGTTATGGAACTTCAGCATTACGGTAGCTGCACTTGTATTAGGTAGTAATAGCTGCTCTACCCTTTCTTCCTATTCTTCGCCAAATTCTGTCGTTGGACTCACGGCTTCTGGGGTAAATTCTCTCCGTACCCTTACAGATAATCATACCTGGGTTTATGCCACGGCAATTAGTCCCAATGGTCAATACGTTGTAAGTGGAAACTATGACAAAACCATTGATATTTGGCAGCTATCTACGGGAAAATTACTCCATAGTATCACAAACCATGGAGATGCTATTAGTTCTTTGGCCATCACTCCCGATAGTAAAGTCTTAGCTAGCGGGAGTTGGGATAATCGCATTAAATTATGGAATTTACAAACCGGACAGATGATCAGGGTACTGGATGGCCATGGGGACGATGTGGAAGCGATCGCCATTAGTCCCGATGGCAAATATCTAGTCAGTGGGAGTGCGGATAATACCCTCAGAATTTGGGATTTAGCTACAGGTAAAACTGTGAGAATCTTAAAGGATGAAGCCTGGGTAAGAGCCGTGGCTATCAGTCCCGATTGTCAAAGTCTGATCAGCGGCAATGAAAAAGGACAGATCAAGATTTGGAACCTAAGTAGTGGTCAGTTGCAAACGGTTTTAATAGGGGATAGTCAAGGTATTCGCTCCCTCGCTTTTAGTCGGGATGGAGAATTTTTCGCCAGTGGAGGTTCAGACAAAACCGCCAAAATCTGGGATTGGAAAAGTCTGCGGATCTTAAACACTTTACAAGGTCATCAAGGTACAGTAGAGTCGGTGGGATTTAGTCGGGATGGAAAAATCCTCGCCACGGGCAGCTATGACAGAACCATTAGACTTTGGAAGGTAGTTACGGGGGAAGAAGTGGGGATTCTATCCCAACACCAGAAAGCGGTGAACTCCGTCATGTTTGGCTCAGTGGGGAATCAAAGGGTTTTAGTAAGTGGAAGTATGGATGAAACGGTAAAAGTTTGGTCTGTGAAGTCAGACTAGTCCAACACCCAAATAAACAGAGGGTTTCTGGTAGCTCTTTTGTCACTTGAGGTAACATTTTAAGATATAGAATGCTAAAGTCTTTGTATAGCAATGATTTAGACTGGTCTTTACTGAATCGGTCATAGACAAATCTGGTCAAGATATTTTGATGGGCTATTACAGATTGTTATATCAATTTATGGAGAAATTCTCTTAAATCTGCTTCAGTTTGAAAATCTAGGAGAACTTCGGCTAAATTTTCTAGGGTTTCAAGGGGAAGTTGTCGGATTTGCTGTACTAAGTTGACAGGGATTTCACCTATACGCCGAGTCAGTTGTCGCAGAATCAAGGTAAAGGCTTCGTTTTGTTTGCCAGTTACTATACCTTGCTCAATACCTCGCTCAATACCTCGCTCAATACCTTGCTCAATACCTTGCTCAATACCTTGCTCAATACCTTGCTCAATACCTCGCTCAATACCTTGCTCAATACCTTGCTCAATACCTCGCTCAATACCTTGCTCAATACCCTGTTGAAAAGC
>JBBAUO010000012.1:83406-85832 GCA_040398185.1 Microcystaceae cyanobacterium
GAAGAGTGTTTCTAGGTAGTCTTTACTGAATCGGTCATAGACAAATCTGGTCAAGGTATTTTGATGTTGATGGGCTATTACATTTGGTCTACTATGCCGTGGTGGTGGATATCTTTCGCTCTCATATTTCCAAAATACCATAGTTTTCTTCCCTTACCTGTCGAATGAGAACAATACAAATAAACTATATGAATTTGGTAAAAAAATTTTGAAGGGGGAAAGAGGGTAAAAGAGCAGAGGGCTAAGAGTCCTGAACAGAAAGCGCAAGACGAAACCCGACATTGCCGACGGAGTCTTTGACTAGGTACGAGCGGGAGGCAGAGCGGCAATACTGAGGATGAAAGTACCAAGAGCCACCGCGTATAATACGTTCACGCGGATCTTTAATTAGTATATTTATACCATCAAGAATATTAGGATAAATATTATCCTTATTTTTATTGTCCCAAACACTCCCATCCTTGGGAGCTCCTTCATAGTTTTTATTCCAAGGGTCCAAACACAATTCCCAGACATTTCCGTGCATATCGTATAAGCCAAAGGCATTTGGAGAAAAAGTTGTTACAGGTGTTGTTTTTCCTTTAGATTTCCCTGCTAGTTCTTCTTGATAAACAACTGAAGCGTTGTAATTAGCTAACTCTGAGGTAATTGTTTCTCCAAAATGGAACGGTGTTGTCGTTCCTGCGCGACAGGCATATTCCCATTCTGCTTCACTTGGTAGTCTATAGTTTTTCTTGGTATAACGGGATAATCTTGCACAAAACTCTATGGCATCTTGCCAACTAACTCTTTCTACAGGCAATTCATCCCCCTTGAAAAGAGATGGGTTAAGTTCCAAGGCTTTTTTGACTGGGGGTAAGGAGGCGACCGCTCTCCATTGAGCCTGTGTAACTAAGGTTTCACCCATGAAAAAGGTGGGAACATTTACCCTACGTTGGGGGCTTTCTCTGGCAAGTCGCCCTTTCTCGTTATCAGGCGAACCCATTAAGAAAGTTCCTGCGGGTATATCTACCATCTTTAACATGACACCTTTTCCTAGGTCTTCCTCAAAATATTCGGCTGTTTTCGGTTCTTTTGTCGTTATTTCACCTTTTTTATTGACTGTTATTACTTCAAAGGTCATCTGGGAGAGGTTAGACTTTTGGGCAGGACTAATCCATTTGTATAAATTATCGGCTAGGATAATCGTGCCACCTATACCCACTGCAGTACCGCCTAGCTGTAGTAAACGCCTTCTGCTAATTGCGGGGGGTTCTGGGCTGGACTTTCTGTTTTCTAGTTCGTAAATTTTCAGCTTACATTCTTTGATTTTTTCCTCTAACTCGAATTTTAGTTCTCTATTCGCTGTAATTGCCTCTTCTATTTCAAATTTTCTTAATTTCCTTTTCCAGATTTCTAGGGGTGTTTCTTCTGTCATCTGTCTTACCAAGGGATTGGATTATGGACTACAGGCAAGATGCCCGTTCCATGTACACTATAGTCTTGGGTAAAGTATACTAGAAAAAACAGGAAACCTCATTAATGGCGAAAAAAATCTATTTGGCTAACCCCTATGGGTTTTCCGAACAACAAAAGCAGCTTCTACTTCCTCCTATTATTACTAAATTAGAATCCTTGGGCTTAGAAGTTTGGGAGCCTTTTCAAAGAAATAATCAACAGGATTTTTCCCAACCTGGTTGGGCTTATCGGATTGCGATAGCCGATCTAGATGATGTCAAAAAATGTGATGGTATATTTGCCATTGTTAATGGTACTCCTCCCGATGAAGGTGTGATGGTGGAATTGGGTATTGCTATAGCACTTAATAAAGCTATTTTTTTGTTTAGGGATGACTTTCGTAGGTGTACAGATAGTGAGCAATATCCCTTAAATCTAATGATATTTGCGGGTTTACCAGAAGTTAATTGGGAAGACTATTATTATACTGATGTTGAGGATATTGATATTCCAGAAAAAGCTTTATACAAATGGTGTATCAGAAAATAAAGGTTTTCCGGTCCTAATAACCTGCTCAATAATATCACCAGCCCGACTGACGCCCCCTGCTCGTTTGATTGCCTCCTGTAATCTGAGAGCGTTATTTTTATAGGAGTCTTCCCCTAAGAGTCGTTTGATAGATTCCTTTAGCTTTTGGACATTGACTTTAGCCAAAGGTATAACTTCCCCGCATCCTGTCCAAGCAATTCGCGCCGCTACTCCTGGTTGATCGTTGGTAATAGGAATTGCTAACATGGGTACACCATTACTGAGAGATTCTAGGGTAGTATTCATGCCCGCATGGGTGATGGTAAGAGTCGCTTTTTGTAATAGCTCTAATTGCGGCGCATAACCAACAACTAGGGTATTCCCGGGCAATTTGGGCAAAGATTCGGGGTAACCGTTCAGGGGGGGTAGGAGTATGGTAGCATGAAAGCTATGGATGAGAA
>JBBAUO010000013.1:0-11653 GCA_040398185.1 Microcystaceae cyanobacterium
ACCGCCAGGGTTTGTCAAGCTTTTTTCTAAACTTTTTTTGAGATTCCCTAGGACTTCTTCTACACAAGGGTTTTGGGGATTGATGTTTTTGGCTCGCTTCTTTCCTATAGGGCTTTTTGAATATTACGATATGACAGTATAACTAGAGAGTTACGGACGAAGAACCCAAAAGGCAGGGAAAAATTTGGGTACAATAGGGACAAACCCCAAACTTCAGAAAAATGACGATTTCTCCCCTAGTAGAACCAATTTACATCAGTCCTGAGATAATCTTTCCTGAAGGTGATTTCTGGAGTGATGAGCCACCCTTGGAAACTTACTTACATCTACAACAAATTATTTTGCTGATGAAATCCTTGGAATGGTTTTGGCGAGAAAGAGAAGATTTTTTTGCCGCAGGGAATCTGACCATATACTACAGCCCCAGGCAGAAAAAGTCCGAACATTTTGGTGGGCCTGATTTTTTTGTGGTACTGGGAACCGAAAGAAGATTAAACCGAAAAAGTTGGGTGGTTTGGGAAGAAGGAGGGAGATACCCAGATGTAATTGTAGAAATCCTCTCAGATAGCACAGCTAAGACAGATAGAGGTGAGAAAAAGCAGATTTATCAGGATATATTCCGTACCTCAGATTATTTTTGGTTTGAGCCTGTCACCTTGGAGTTTCAAGGGTTTAGATTGGTAGATGGGCAATATCAGCCGATAGAACCTAATGAGCAGGGATGGTTATGGAGCGATCGCTTAGAATTATATTTAGGGATTTATGAGCAAAAGTTACGTTACTTTAAGAGCAGTGGGGAATTAGTTCCCATAGTTGAGGAAGTTGTCCAAGAAGCCGAGCAGAAAGCCCAAGAAGCCGAGCAGAAAGCCCAAGAAGCCGAGCAGAAAGTCCAAGAAGCTCAAGAAAGAGCCACTCAAGAGTGTCAAGAAAAGGAGTTAGCCCAACAACAGCTAGAACAACTAAAGGCGCAGTTGAGAGCTTTAGAAGTTGAGCCAGAACAATAAACCATTCCCATAAACATAGAAGCCACCCCCCCACTTAAAAAAAGATGACGATTTCTCCCCTAGTAGAACAAACTGCAACCGGCCCTGAGATAATCTTTCCTGAAGGTGATTTCTGGAGTGATGAGCCGCCCTTGGAAACTTACTTACATTTACAACAACTTATTCTGCTGATGAGTTCTTTGGAATGGTTTTGGCGAGAAAGACAAGATTTTTTTGCCGCAGGGAATCTGACCATATACTATAGCTCCCAGCAGAAGAAATCTGAACATTTTCGTGGGCCTGATTTTTTTGTAGTATTGGGAACCGAAAAAAGATTAGACCGTAAAAGTTGGGTGGTTTGGCAAGAAGGGGGAAGATACCCAGATGTGATTGTAGAAATTCTTTCAGATAGTACAGCTAAGACAGATAGAGGCGAGAAAAAGCAAATTTATCAGGATATATTCCGTGCTCCCAATTATTTTTGGTTTGAGCCGTTTACTCTTGAGTTTCAAGGGTTTAGATTGGTAGGGGGGAAATATCAGCCGATAGAACCTAATGAGCAGGGGTGGTTATGGAGTAGTCGCTTAGAATTATATTTAGGGATTTATGAGCAAAAGTTACGTTATTTTACGAGCAGTGGGGAATTAGTTCCTATGGCTGAGGAAGTGCTCCGACAAGCCGAGCAAAAAGTAGCAGCAGAGCGTCAAGAAAAAGAGTTGGTGCAAAGGCAAGTAGAACAGTTAAAGGAACAGTTGAGAGCTTTAGGAGTTGAGCCAGAATAGTCGATTTTAGGTTAAATCAGTCTGAGAGTAAACCCTCCCTTTCCAGTTTCCTCCCTTTCCTTGCCAGTAGCGCCAAGCCGAGTCTATCGTCATCATGGTATACAAAAAGGCGATAATGGGTAAAGTTAACGCCCAAACCCAAGGAAGTTTATAGAGTCGGAGAGTAGGTAAATAGGTAATAGTCATAATCAACCAAGTTAAGGCACTTATCCCGATGATTAAGACATCATTTAACCCTAAACCCATAATTAGCCCCAAAGGAGCGATTAAATAGGTCAAAATCATGCCCAAAACACTCCCTATAAGTAACCAAGGGGAATAATGCAGTTGTGTAAAAGCAGTGCGGGCGACTAAATCCCAGATACTCTTGAGAGTGGGGTAATCTCGTAAGCTATAGGTAGATTCGGTTAAGCCTAGCCAGATGGACTGGTAAGATACATCCCTATGGGCTTTTAAATAGGTTTTAACGGCGGAGGCCAGGGAACAGTCATCTATTAGGGCTTGTTTTAGTATTTGGATACCGCCAATTTTTTCGAGGATCTCGCGCCGAATAAGAATACAGCCCCCGGCTGCTGCGGCGAGGTTACTGTTGGGATTATTAACCAAGGGAAAGGGATAGAGCTTACAGAAGAAAAAGACAAAGGCAGGAATTAGGAGTTTTTCCCAAAATCCACTGGTTTTGAGTAAAACCATCAGGGAAACCAGAGCTAAGTTATCTCGTTCGGCTTTTTGCACTAACTGATTAATATTATTAATGTCATGTTTAATATCTGCATCGGTGAAAAGATAGTAATCCGGCTTGTAGTTAGACTCTTCAATATACCTAATACCTTGTTCCATTGCCCAAAGTTTTCCTGTCCATCCCAAAGGTAAAGGTTGACCAGAAATGACGGTGACAGAGGCTATTTTCTGCATTTTTTGGGCAAGTTCATGGGCAAGTTCCCCTGTTTGATCGGTACTTTGATCATCTACTAAAACGAGAGAAAACTTACCTAAATAATTTTGTTCCAGTAGGGACGGTAAACTCTTAGGTAGGGCTTCCGCTTCATTACGGGCGGGAATGATGGCCACGATATCAGGGTAATGCTCTAGGTCTATATTGTTATTTTCTAGTCGTTGATCTGACCACCAGAAACGACCTCGAAAGAAAGTTAGATAAATCCAAATGGTTAAAGAAAAAGTGACTAAAGTTACTAAATAGGTATTCATACAAGCACTATTAGCATAAAAAAAATTCTTTTTCAGCATAGCACCTCTATTGATCCCAAAGTTTTTGCCCTCTTTGTATCCAGTTCTAGATAACCTTGCTAACCTAGAGGCATAATACTGAGATTTTTCCCTAAAGCCGAGTTAACATTATGCCTGCACTATCTGCCTTAGGATTGTACCTAATCGTTCCCTGTTTGTTGATCTTGATCTGGAGATCCCTAACTATCAAACCTTGGTGGGTTAAGGTGATCACCCAGTCTCCCCCTTGTACCTACTATTTTGGCCCTTTTGATTCTTCCACCGAAGCCCAGGGCCATCAAGAAGCTTATCTAGAGGATTTAAGACGAGAAGAAGCCCAGGGAATTACTTGGACTATAGAACGAAGTCAACCAGCACAATTGACTATTTTTGAGGAATAGTGTTCAAAAATCTGCTTGATGTCTTTTTAAGACCCAATTGTTCCCTTTGTCGTCGCTCCACTAATAACTCTGTCTTCTGCCAAGACTGTCAGCGACAGCTAAAAGGCTACCAGTTGCAGAATCCTAATCTATATTGGCGAGGAAACTTGCCCCTGTTCGCTTGGGGAAAATACGAAGGACAATTAAAACAGGCGATCGCCTCCCTTAAATATGAAAACCATCCCGAAATAGGGGAATTGATGGGGATTTGGTTAGGAGAGACATGGCTTAAAACCCTACCCGTGGGCAAAGATCAAAAATTAACCATCATTCCTATCCCCCTACATCCCCACAAGTTAAAGGAGCGCGGTTTTAATCAAGCCGAGGCGATCGCCCAGGGATTTTGTCAAGTTACGGGGTATAATCTCAACAAACAAGGATTAATCCGTTGTAAAGATACAGCCCCGCTATTTTCCCTATCTCCCCAAGAGAGACAAAAAAATATGCAGGGAGCTTTCCGAGTATCTATCTCTTTCCCCAAAAAACTATCCACAACGCCGATTTTACTGATAGATGATATTTATACCACTGGTATCACCGCTAGGGAGGCCAGCAGGATTCTGAGAGCCGCGGGAATAAATGTACTAGGTATAACGGTTATTGCCATGGTAAAACGCTAATTTTAGCGGCTCTTATCTGCCTTAGTTTCCTAGGTGTTAGCCTTACTTTTAAGCAATCCGAAAGCCAAGAAAACCAAGCCCTAATTGAGTCCGAATTATCGGATAAAATGTGAAGTGAGATATACTAGCGGCATAAAAAATGGATAATCATGATTTTGGAGATATTCCCCCTGAGCGTCGGGAAATAGTCCAAAAACAAGCAAATAAGTGGTTTGCTATCTTGCTTACTTCCGGTCTGGTGATGGGAGGAATCCTCGCCTTTGGGGTTTTCAAGGTGATTGAGCACTTCGGATTAGCCCAGAAACCAGATCAGCCTTCCTTGCGTATCGAGTTAAATCGAGGCAATAAATAGCCATAGTGTTTCCTAAGCTACTGAGGTAGATCTAACACCTGCCTCCTGCCTAGCCTTTGCGATAATATATTTATCTAAGCGGATTTGGTATGACAGTCACAACTTCTACAAAAATGACATTTGCCGAGTTCCTCAACTACGACGATGGAACCGATACTATGTATGAATTAGAAAATGGAGAATTAATCCCTTTGTCTTCAGAAAGCGATATCAATCAACGGATTGCTATATTTTTGTTGGTCTATTTTTCGCAAATGGGTATTCCCTACTATTGTCTCCGCATGAAAGCCGAGATAGCAGTCCACAGCAGACGGGTGGGAGTGCGTGTTCCTGATTTAGTCGTATATTCTGAGGAATTAGCCAGCATCATGACAGGATCTCCTAGATCCATGGTTTATATGGATATGCCTCCCCCTTTGTTGGTAGTCGAGGTAGTCAGCCCTAACCAGATTAATCGAGATTATCGTTATAAACGCTCTGAATACGCCGCGCGAGGTATTGCCGAATATTGGATTGTAGATCCCATTAGCCAAAAAGTGACAGTGCTGGTATGGGTGGAAGGTTTCTATGAGGAAAGGGTATACACAGGAGATCAGGCGATCACTTCAGTAGTCTTTGCAGATTTAAAATTAACTGCGGCCGAAGTTTTACAAGGTTAATAATGGCGAATTTGAGTTGCTATTTGCCCTAAACCCACCGAATTTAGGAGTTCTATCCATGACTCGGACTTACCCGACGTACTTGCGCCTTGACAACGGGATCGGTTTAAAAATCAGGTTATAATCCTCCTGCCCCCTGCCTAGCCCTCATGATTATCTAGTAACTTAAGCGGATTTGGTATTAGCGGGCGATCGCACCGAGAAATTCTCTACCAGTTACAATAGTTAACAATTGCCTTTTTCTGATCTCTCCTATGTCTTTTAATCTTTCCGCTTGGTCTATTAAAAACCCTGTCCCTACCATTGTCGGCTTTTTGGTCTTAACCCTCGTCGGTTGGTATTCCTTTACTACCCTAGGAATTGACCGTACCCCCAATATAGATATCCCTGCGGTGACGATTACTATCACCCAAGCCGGAGCCGGTCCCGTGGAGCTAGAAACAGAAGTGACCAAGAAAGTAGAAGATATTGTCGCGGGCTTAGGAAATATTGATCAAATTACTTCTGTCGTTACAGAAGGGAGTTCTAGTACTACAGTTAGCTTTATCCTCGGAACCGATAGCAACCAAGCCACCAATGATGTCCGCAACGCTGTAGCACAAATTCGCCAAGATTTACCCCAAGATATTAACGAACCGATTGTTAAAAAATTAGAATTTGCCGGGGGTGCAGTCATGACCTATGCTGTATCTTCCCCTACCCGTTCTATTGAAGAATTAAGTGATTTAGTAGACCGCCAAATTAGTCGAGTTTTGAGCAATGTGCAGGGAGTAGCCCAAATAGATCGCGTTGGTGGGGTAGACCGAGAAATAAGAGTAGATTTAGATAGCAATCGTTTACAAGCCTACGGAATTACTGCCACCCAAGTCAATGAACAAATCCGTAATCTCAATATAAATCTACCCGGTGGGCGTTCGGAAATAGGCGGAAATGAGCAAAATGTGAGAACCCTAGGAAGTGCTAAAACCGTAGAAGATTTACGAAACTATCAAATTGTTTTACCAAGGGGAGGGACAGTTTTTCTTAAAGACCTAGGAGAGATTAAAGATAGCTTTGGAGATCCTCGTCAATCGGCATTGCTTAATGGCAAACCCGTAGTCGGATTTTCGGTTTTACGCAGTACAGGAAGTACCCTAGTTACTGTAGAAAAGGGGGTTAAATCTGCCCTTGCTAACCTCGAAAAAACCCTTCCTAAAGATATTAAACTAACCCTAATTTTTACCCGTGCTGATGAGATAATTGGCTCCTATGAAGGAACTATTGAAGAGTTAATTACTGGCTGTATTCTTACGGTTATTACCGTTGGTATTTTCCTCAAAGATTGGCGGATGACTATCATTACAGGTATTGCCTTACCCCTTTCCATTATCCCCACCTTCTGGGTCATGAAATCCCTTAACTATACCCTCAACAGCATGACTCTCCTAGCTCTAGCCCTAGCTATCGGCAACTTAGTTGATGATGCAGTCTGTATGGTAGAAAATATTGACCGACATTTACAGATGGGCAAAAAACCCCTACAAGCATCCCTAGACGGCTCTCGAGAAATTGGCTTGGCAGTAGTGGCAACGGCGGCGACGATAATAGCAGTATTTTTACCCGTGGCTTTTATGGGGGGCGTACCGGGGCAGTTTTTTCAACCCTTTGGCGTAACCATTGCAGTTTCTACCATCTTCTCAACCATCGTAGCTACAACCCTAACCCCTCTTTTAAGTGCCTACTGGTTAAAGAGTAAGAAGACAATCAAAGATGTAGACCAATCTAACTACGGCTTTCCTCCCTATCGTCGGCTAATAATTTGGGCATTGCGCCATCGTTTTGCTACCCTATTAATGGCGATCGCCTTTTTTATTGCTAGTTTACAGTTAATACCCTTTATTCCCAAGGGACTCTTTAGCCGTTCCGATTCCTCTATTAGCACTATTGCCCTAGAGCTTCCCCCCGGTTCAACCCTCAAAGAAACCGAGTTAGTAGCCCAAAAAGTCAACGGAATCCTCAGTAATAGTGAGGCTGTGCAGGGTGTTTTAGCCAGTATTGGGGCAAATAATCAGGTAAATAGTGCCACGGTATATGTGACCTTAAAACCCAAAGCAGACAGAAAGCAAACCCAAAAAGAATTTGAAACCAGCATGAGGCCAGCCTTCCAAGCCATACCGGGGGCAAGGGTGACATTCCGCAGTGGCGGGGGTGGTGGTTCGACAAAGGATGTCTCTATCGTCCTCAAAAGTGAAGATGGACCACTTTTAACAGATACTGCGAATACCTTGGAAAGGGAAATGCGAAGTATACCCGGATTTGTGGAGGTTTCTTCTAGTGTGAGCTTAGTTAAACCCGAATTAGTGATTGAACCAGATAATCTACGGGCGGCGGATTTAGGAGTATCTGTACAGGCCATCGCTCGGACTGCTTCTTTAGCTTTAATCGGAGATATTGACTCTAATCTGGCCAAGTTTAACCTCAGCGATCGCCAGATTCCCATCCGGGTCAAAATTGCCGCCGATGAGCGCGCCTTACTCGAAACCCTCAAAAACCTGCAAGTTCCTAGTTCTAGTGGAGATCTTGTGCCCCTAGATGCCGTGGCCAAGTTGCGCTTAGGAAGTGGGCCTGCGGAAATTAAGCGTTTTAATCGTAGTCGTCAGGTAGAACTCGGTGCCAATTTACAGGGGGTAGCCTTAGGGGATGCGTTGACGAAAATTCGGGCTTTGCCGATTATGAGTCCTTTACCCAAGGGAATTAGCGAAGAACCCTTTGGGGATGCTAAGATCATGCGGGATATTTTTGGTCGCTTTGCAGGGGCTTTGGGGTTAGCAGTTCTAGCAATTTATGGGATTTTGGTACTTTTATACAGCAATTTCCTCTATCCCGTCGCCATTTTAGTTTCCCTACCCCTCTCCATTGGCGGAGCGTTATTGGGTTTAATGGTCATGCAGAAGGATTTAGGATTGTATGCCCTCATTGGTATTGTTCTCCTAATGGGATTAGTTACCAAAAATGCGATCCTTTTGGTAGATTTTGCCCTAGAAGCCCTAAGGGAAGGAAAAAATCAGTTCACAGCTACCCTAGATGCCGGTTTAACTCGTCTGCGTCCCATTATGATGACCTCTGTTTCTACCATCGTGGGGATGTTACCCATTGCCCTAGAATTAGGAACCGATGGAGCCACCAGAAGCCCCATGGCTATCGCTGTTATTGGTGGCTTTACCACCTCTACCCTCTTGACCTTAATTGTCGTTCCCGTAATTTTTACCTATATTGACAGTATCTGGCACTGGTTTAAGAAACTAATGCACCGTACCCCATCTATCTCGGAGGCAAATTTTGAGGTACCGGAGTAGTTTGACTGGGACTAACCACAGGGGGCTTGATCTCTGGTTTGCGAACCTCTGCAAAGGGCAGAAAATAAAAAGCCAAAGCACTTAGAGCCAGACTACCAAACCCCAGGGCCAAGGGGACAGCTTTTTTGGCGACGGGTTCTTCTACTTGGCGATAACGACGGGAGACAGGTTGTAGGACTGGGGTAATATCAGGTAAAGTCCTTTGATCATTGACCAACTGGTCCACTGCTTCCACTAAGTCAAATAATTCTACTGTGGTTAGGTCTAAGATCACGGGGGATTCCGATTCATTAGCATCTGGGGAAGGGTGCCAAGTTAAACGGTGGCCTTTACTTCCTAGGGATTCCAAATGGATTTGATCCTCACTAGCATTAGTTTCCCCAGGAGGACGAACTCCACTCAGACATTCTTGGGCGTAAGCACTAACGGCTCTAACGAGGTTTTCTACAAAAGCTCTACCCCCGTAGATAATTTTCTTAGAATTGATAAACTGACATTGGGCATTGGTTAATACGGATAGGGTGGCATTAGTTCCCCCGAAATCAGTGCTAAGTCCTTCTAAGGTCAGGGTACAGTTAGGTAAAATGTATTGTCTTTTTAAGTTCATAGGACCTCCCCATCAAATAAACTAATCCAAAAACGTTGTAATCCCGTTGTTCCCGTACAGAAGAGGATCTGATTGAGAAGACGTAACGCCAATTCATTCAGAGCATCTTCAGAAGCGAGATAGACCGAAACCTTTGCCCGTCTGGGGTTCATCCTGCTGATAAAGTGCGATCGAAATCTCTCTAAATAGTCCACTAAGAGAAAATTGGTATCTACGGGTAGCCCCTTATCCCGCATTTGCTGTTCGGCAATGAGCAACTGACGAATCGGTACCGTTAGGGTTTTGGCTCGGTAACTTGTGAGGATAACTAAAGCCTTAGCTTCATTTAGGGTCAAAATACCGCGATTGTAGGATAGTCGCCAGGAATTAGTACAACGCAATCGCCAGAAAACTAAACGGTTTTTGATAATGCCACCTAAACCCAATTCCTTCGCTGTTTTCAGCATTGCCTCCGCAGCCCCAATTTCCAAGGCTTCAATGGCCAAAAGCATTAAATCTAGGTGTTGCTGTATTCGCAAAGAACACCTCTGCCCAGAAATAGGAAAGTCTGGCAGGATTTCTAAGATGGGAGAGATTGAGTCATTTTTGGCAGAATCTGACATTATTTCTGTTGAAGTCATTTATAGGAGCAGTTATTTTATATTTTTTTAGGGAGTTTTTCAATTAAATTGTATAGAGATACTCGTAGTTTATTTAAGCAAACAATTGTCAATAATGGATCTCAAATCTTTAATTCGGGATATTCCCGACTTTCCTCAACCCGGTATTGTCTTTCGTGATATTACCACGCTTTTAAATCATGCAGAAGGTTTGCGTTATACCCTTGACAGTTTAGCCAAAAAGTGCAAAGACGCTAACCTCGCACCCGATTATGTGATTGGCATGGAATCCCGAGGATTTTTGTTTGGTGTTCCTCTAGCTTATCAACTCCATGCTGGTTTTATACCTGTTCGTAAACCGGGTAAACTGCCAGCCCCTGTTTACACCATTGAATACGCCCTCGAATATGGTACAGATAAACTAGAAATCCACCAAGATGCGATCGCCAAACATCATAGTGCCATAATTGTGGATGACGTTATCGCCACGGGAGGAACAGCTAAAGCCACCTCAGATTTACTAGAGAAAATTGGCTGTAATGTCTTAGGATTCGCCTTTGTCATTGAATTAACGGGTTTAAAGGGTCGAGAAAAACTGCCCGATTTACCGATTATCACCCTCATCGAATATTAAAACCATGGTCTTGACTAGAAAATCCTCTGGGGCTTTCAATTTACAAGCTATTCTCACCGGTGAAACCAGCCTTTATATAGTTAAGCGCGTTCTCCAGGGCTTATTAACCCTATTACTAACCTCCGCCCTAAGTTTTGCGATTATTCAGCTTTCCCCTGGGAATTTTGCCGATACCCTTGCCCAAAACCCGAAACTTTCTCCGCAAACTATCGAGCAATTTAAACAACAGTTTGGACTAGACAAACCCCCTCTCCTACAGTACTGGCTCTGGTTAGTACAGGTAGTGACTCGCTTTAACTTCGGACAAAGTTTTGTCTATTCGCGTTCCGTAAGTTCTCTTCTGTTGGAACGGATTCCTGCTACCCTCTTAATTGCCCTTACGTCAATTATTGTGACTTGGACTATAGCTATCCCCTTGGGAATTTTAGGAGCGGTCAAACAAAATCAACTAATTGACCAAATTCTGCGGGTTATCAGCTATATTGGCCAGGGGTTTCCCAGTTTCATCACCGCCCTAGTCCTGCTGATTTTTGCCCAAAATGTTTCCCCATTATTTCCCATCGGAGACATGACGAGCCTCAACCATAGTGAATTGTCCCCCTTGGGTAAAATTTTAGATATCCTCTGGCATAGCATTTTACCAACTTTAGCCCTAAGTATTACCAGTTTTGCCGGTCTACAACGCTTGATGCGGGGGCAACTTTTAGATGTTCTCCGACAAGATTATATTCAAACCGCAAGGGCTAAGGGACTCCCTGAAAATAAAGTCATTTATGTCCATGCTTTACGCAATGCGATTAATCCAATCATTACCCTCCTGGGGTTTGAATTTGCGGGCTTGTTAAGTGGGGCATTTATTGCCGAGTTTTTCTTTAATTGGCCAGGTTTAGGCAGATTAATTTTACAAGCAGTAACAGCCAAGGATCTATACTTAGTGATGGGTAGTTTAATCATGGGAGCATTTATGTTGATTATTGGCAATCTCCTAGCGGATTTATTACTAAAATTTGTAGACCCTCGCATTAAGTTAGAAGACTTAAAATAAGGTAAAAATGCTAACCGATATTCATTATGTAGTTCGTTCTCGAAAAGATGGCAAATATTTAGTAGCACGTCTTCATAATCCTGCCACTGAACAGGAAAATCAACACCTATTAGTTTTCTCAGAAAATTACGACGCTTTGAGTTATTTAAACACCCATGCAGGGGGGTTAGCTGCTGAGTTTTCGGTAGAATCCCTATCAGGAAGTCAATTAAAGGCAGTCTTAAAACGCTGGGGATTCCAGGGAATAGGTGTAGTCAATGAACCCCTAGAACCGCG
Organism: Microcystaceae cyanobacterium; assembly: GCA_040398185.1. Taxonomy (GTDB): domain Bacteria; phylum Cyanobacteriota; class Cyanobacteriia; order Cyanobacteriales; family Microcystaceae; genus JBBAUO01. Next base: position 11,560 of record JBBAUO010000013.1, read on the forward strand.
AATTAAGTTTTTATTATATAGTTAATAAAAAAACTCTCTCTATAATTAGAAAGAGTTTATAACCTAGCCTTTTGGCGAATCCTTGTTTGCTTTT
>JBBAUO010000013.1:11753-82846 GCA_040398185.1 Microcystaceae cyanobacterium
CATAATAAGATTAATACCCAGGGATTAACTTCCTACTTTTAGGTGAATCTTGAGGGTGAGAAAGAAATACAAAAAAAATAAACTCTCCCTATAATTAGAAAGAGTTTATAACCTAGCCTTTTGGCGAATCCTTGTTTGCTTTTCATCCTCATAATAAGATTAATACCCAGGGATTAACTTCCTACTTTTAGGTGAATCTTGAGGATGATGTAATACTACAGTTATTCTCCTCCTGCCTCCTGCCTCCTGCCTCCTGCCCCCTGCCTCCTGCCTCCTGGTATGACGCATGGGGATCACCATTTTAAAACCGCCGCATCAATACCCTGTTCCCGTTTAACCTGACTATCTTTTTCCAACCAAGCGATAATTTGCCCATGGGTGAGGGTTTCCATAGCGACTCCCGTATCCTGGGCAATGATTTGTAGTAGTCTCAGGGAAGAGATAGTTAGGCGAGCCAAAAACTTCTCAGAGCCCGATAGTAGGGACTTGTCGACATCAGCAGATTCTTCTAGGGTTAAAAATTGAGTGGGATTCGCTTGCTCATTACTCATAGGTCGGATTAACATTAGGTTTTATGTAGTTTAGGCTACTTATTCCCTCTCTGCCTCTGCTTAGTATTTGTTATTATAAAAGTTAACAATTTGCAATCTTTCCAAGATTATCGGATCGAGTATGGTTAGTTTTTCTGTGGCCCCATTCGCTGCTCACGACAATAGAGCTTTAAAAAAGGCTTGGCAGGGCTTGACGGTTGAAAGTTGTCCCCACCATTACAATTTCCATCTCCACACGCTTTATTCCGATGGCAAATTAACCCCCTTAGCTCTTATGGAACAGGCCATTGCTATTGGACTCAAGGGTATGGCTATTACGGATCATCATTCCGTACAAGGATTTTATATTGCCCAAGAGTATTTAGATAATATCCGAGTTGAGAACCCCGATCAAGTCCTACCCCATCTGTGGACTGGGATGGAAATCACGACAACCCTAGGGGAAACGGAAGTACATATTTTAGGTTACGGTTTTGATCCCCACCACTTCGCCATAAAACCCTATCTCACAGGAAATCGTCCTTTAGGAGATTTAGCTTTGGCAACTCCAGTTATTTCCGCCCTGCACCAAGCGGGGGGATTAGTAGTCTTAGCCCATCCCCATCGTTATTCCCGTCCTGCTTTGGAGTTAATTGCCCTGGCTGTAGAATTAGGAATTGATGGTATTGAATCCTATTACGCCTACGGCAATCCGAAGCCTTGGAAACCGAGTTTGCGGGAAACCGATGAGGCTTTACGCCTAGGACTAACCTATGGATTACTGAACACCTGTGGTACAGATACCCACGGGAATGATCTCTTGGTGAGAATTTAGAGCTATTTTATATCCAAGGTAAAGGGAAGAATTGTATAAATACCTTGGGGATCATTAAAATTACCCAATTTTTCGAGTTCCTTTTTAAAGGTTAACCATTGGGCAGCGAGGGGATCTTTGGAGGAAGTGAGAATCTGACTTTTGAGAAAGCGCAGGATCAACTCCGTTTCTAGGGTTTTGGGTTCGGGATATTCTACTATTTGCCAATTTTTACCCAGTTTAGCAGCTTCGGCGGTGTAGGCGATCGCGGATTCTAAACCCCCGATTTGATCTACTAAACCAAGGGATTTGGCTCTCCCCCCGGACCAAACTCTGCCCTGGGCAATGGATTTAACTTTTTCTGGGGGTAATTTGCGAGCATTGGCAACTCTAGCAATAAACAGATCATAGATTTGATTGACAAAACCCTGGTATATTTTTAATTCCTCCGGAGTTTGGGGACGGGTATTAGTGCCGAAATCTGCTAACTTGCCCGTTTTTACCGTATCCCATTTCAGTCCATTTTTATTGGCTATTTCTTGGATATTAAAAAGTAAGCCAAAAACTCCGATAGAACCGGTAATAGTCGTTTCTTCGGCAAAGATTTTTCTGCCCCCAGTGGCAATCCAATAACCCCCCGAGGCGGCGACATTGCCCATGGAGATAGTCACAGGTTTTTTTTGATTGAGGAGATAAATTTCCCGGAGAATAACATCAGAAGCACTGGCGCTACCCCCTGGGCTATTAATGCGTAAAACTACGGCTTTAATATCATTATTTTCCCTGAGTTTACGAAGTTCCCGCCCATAGCGATCGCTGCCGATTTCGCCCTTATCCCCTAAACCGTCGACAATTTCGCCTTCAGCATAGAGGACCGCAATTTTTTCCCCGGAGTCCTTTTTGTCTTTTTGTACCTCGCTATACGCTTCCAGGGACATTTGGCGAAAGGATTGTTTGCCGTCGTTTTTTTCCTTTTCTTGCCCAGTTAATTTGCGAATATCCGCCACCACTTCATCAAAATAAGCCACCCGATCAATGAGATTGCCCTCTTTCGCCATGGTGGGGGTTAAAACACCCCTTTGATCAGCAAGAGCCTGTAATTTTTGTGGCTCCTGTTGACGACTTTTAGCGACGGTGTTGAGGAAATTACGCCAGATATCGTTTAAAAGAACTTGAGTCTGCTCGCGGTTTTCCAGGCTATAGTTTTGGCGTGTATAGGGTTCCACCGCGCCTTTATAACTGCCCACCCTAACTACTTGTACTCCCACACCGTATTTATCAAAAGCACCTGCTAGGAAGAGGGATTGGGTACTGAGTCCATTAAATTCCAAGATACCCATAGGGTTTAAGGCGATCGTATCAGCTACTGAGGCGAGATAATATTCTTTTTCGCTCCAATCGAGATCGTAGGCAATGATTTTTTTACCGCTACGGTGGAATTTTTCTAGGGCTTTGCGAACCTCCGTCAAAGTAGCGTAGCCATTACCCCCTTCTACGGATTGTCCTCGTAGAAAAATTCCCACAATGCGCGAGTCTTTTTCCGCTGCTTCTACACCCCGAATCACTTGCCGAAGGGATAGGGGAGTGGGCTCATCTCTGAGGGTTTCCGCAAGGGTAGCAGGTTTTTGATTATCAGTAATGGTTTTCGATAAGTCTAGCACCAGCATTGTTTTGTCTTTGACATTGGCACCCGTATCCTGGGATGTTAAGCCTACAATCAAGGCAATCAGTCCACCGATTCCCAGGGTAGTAAACGCGGTTAACCCCAAAAGACTCCCTAAACAGCTAGAAAAAACCTGCTTGAAAAATTGGCTCATACTCTCAGTCTTTAATTCCTGACGGGATCTCTTTCTATGTTAACTTATGCAAAACATTCCCTAGCTTTAGCTCTCCTAAAGATCCCATACCCGTACAAAAGAGACTGGTTTTAATCTCAGCTATTAATAACTGTACCAACCCATGCAAGGCCTCCGTCGACTCACTGGCTGCGGCTAAAAACGGCCATGCTAATCCCGCTATATCCGCACCCAGGGCGATCGCTTTGGCCACGTCTAGCCCATTCCTCAAGCCTCCCGAGGCAATTAAGGGAATAGTCGGAGCGAGGGAACGCACTTGTAGGATACAGTCGGCGGTGGGAATCCCCCAATCGCGGAAAGTCTCTCCCAAACTACGCTGGAGTCCATTATCTGCCCTCTCACTTTCTACCTTTGCCCAGGAAGTCCCCCCGGCCCCTGCTACGTCTATCGCCTTAACTCCAGCTTGGATTAGTTGACAGGCCATCTTCCCGGAAATGCCGTTGCCTACTTCCTTGGCAATAACAGGCACAGATATCTGACAGCATACATCATGAATTTTGTCAAGCAATCCCTTAAAGTTTCTATCTCCCTGGGGTTGGATACATTCTTGCAAAGGGTTGAAGTGGAGAATAAGGGCATCTGCTTGTAAAAGCTCAACAATTTCTAAGCATTGTGCTATACCATAGCTGTAATTTAGTTGGACAGCCCCGATATTAGCAAAAAGAGGAATATCAGGAGCAAAGGGGCGCACAGCAAAAGTATCCCTAACTTCAGGTTTTTCCACGGCCACTCGTTGGGAGCCCACCCCCATAGCCAGCCCGTAGACTTGGGCAACTTCTGCGAGGCGAGAGTTAATAGTTTTGGCTTTTTCTGTGCCGCCCGTCATGGAGGAAATCAGCAAGGGAGCGGCTAGAGTCCGATTTAAAAAGGAAGTGGAAATATCAACCTGGGCAAAATCAAGTTCCGGAAGACAGGAATGGGTAAAGTGGTATTTTTCTAATCCGTGGGTGATTTGCCGGAATTGCACATCTTCTTCCAGACAAATCCGCAAATGCTCGTCCTTGCGCGTCTGGGTGTTGGTCATAAACAAAGAACAGTTAGGCTTTAATCAATTCTACTGCATCTTTTCCGTCGATGTCTTGAAGATAGACTTTCACTTGTTCTTCAGAGGCCGTAGGTAGGGATTTGCCGATATAGTCGGGATGAATTGGTAATTCCCGATGTCCTCTATCGACTAAAACCAAGAGACGGATAACTTGCGGCCTTCCGTACTCAGTGACAGCATTGAGAGCGGCGCGAATGGTACGCCCTTTATAAATAACATCATCTACGAGGATTACGGTTGTGCCCGTCAAATCTAGGGGCATTTTCGTTTTTATGGGAGTGCGGGTTTTGATTTTATCTAAGTCATCTCGGTAGAAAGTAATGTCTATGGCTCCGACAGGTACTTTTATCCCTTCGAGGATTTCTATCTGATGGGCTAAGAGGTAGGCCAAAGGAACACCACGGGTGTAGATTCCCACCAAAACAATTTTTGACAATTCTCCTGACTTTTCGATAACTTGGGAAGCTAAACGGGTAATGGTGCGCCGAATTTCCTCGGCGGAGAGAATTTCTATAATTTGCTCAGACATTGAGACTGGAGTTAAACGGGATACCCTAAGACTAACTTAATTTCCTTCCCGTTCTCAAAAAATCAGCTATTTATGGAGATTCTAGAGCCTCAGTAAGTTAGGGGGGGATGGTAGATTTTTACTTAAAACTGGTTACTACTAAAATAAAAACATAGGGTTAATCTAATACGGGAACAAGAATAATGTCATTGGAAGAAGGATTAAAATCACTACAACAGCAAAACTACGGGGAAGCAGTGCAATTCCTAGAAGATTACTGCCAACAATCAGCGGATGTGCAGTCAGCCTTTTATATTCAAGGGAAAATTGCCCTAGCCCGCGCCTATCGCGGTAATAATCAACGCCAAGATGCCCTGGAGTTGGGAACGGAGTTAGAAGCTCATTTAGATCGGGAAGTGAGTCGGTGGGCCCAGGGATTTCTTTCCATCCTAGATGCAGAGGAAAAAAGTTCGGGAACAGATAGCATCGGCAAGACCAACAAGAGAATGGAGAGAGCCGGGCGATCGCTAGAAAAAGGGGTGAGATTAAGCAAACAAGGAAAGGGGGGTAATTTATGGCTGGCTACGTTAGGAACGATGCTGTTGTTGTTTACCATAGTTTTCGCTTTTTTTCTGGTTTTATGTCTGTTAATTAACTCATCGGTTCTCGTACCGGGGTTAATAATTGCCGTAGTTCTCAGCCTAATATTCTATGGGGTTTTGTTTTTAATCTCTCCTTGGTTGATAGATTCCCTACAGAGCCAACTGCATCAGATTAAGTGGGTAAATCTAGCGGAAATTAACCGCCTGAGTCCGGAATCTGCTTCTGTGATTCAGCGTGTTTGTCGGGAGAAGTCCCTGAAACCCCCTAAATTAGGTATTGTAGACGATCCCAATCCCACCGCCTTTACCTACGGCTCTTTCCTAAGTCCCGCTCGCTTAGTGGTGAGTCAAGGCCTATTTGCTTGTTTAGATGATGATGAAGTAGCCACCGTTTATGCCCATGAATTAAGTCATATTGTCTATAGTGATCTGGCTTTGATGACTATCGGCTCTATTTTTAGCCAACTGCCTTATTTTTTGTCAATTTCAGCCTGGAGAAAGTCCCATAGCCTTCCTAAGAATTGGCAACCCCTAGCCCGCCTAGGAGCGATCTTGGCGGACATCCTCTACGAATTGGCTACCTATCCTCTCCTGCATCTATCCCGAACTCGAGAGTATTTTGCGGATCATTCTGCGGCCCAAACAACGGGTAATCCCAATGGGTTATCGAGGGCGTTGGTAAAAATTGCCGCCGGGATTCTTCAAGAAAGCAACCAAACCGAACAACCGAGTCGTTTACTGGCCAGTACTAGGACTTTAGCAATTTATGATCCTCGTCTAGCTTCGGTGGCTGGAAGTGCCTATCAGATAACGATAGAAGGGCGAAAGCTGAGTCAGGTTTTTCTTTGGGATGTATTTAATCCCTGGAGTGACTGGATGGAGTTACATTCAACTCACCCCTTGACGGGAAAACGACTGCGGATGTTGGCCAAGTATGCCCAACAATTGGATTTAGATACACAATTCGATCTGAAAGAGGTGCTGCAAGAAGGGGAGAAATTAGATAAAAAAAGACTTAGTGGTACTTTTATCCTAGAAATGCTAGTTTTCACTGCTCCCATCTGGGGAACGATGATGGGGTTACTAATGGCGGGGTTATTTGTAAGAAAAGGCGATTTAGTCCGAGCTTTCTGGGCTTTTGGACTTATGGGACTGGGACTAGGAACTTTGGTCCGGGTATTATCTAGGTATCCTAGTCTCAGATCAGCCAGCTCTACGGATATTTTCTCATTAATGTCCGATCCCTATATTAGTCCCCTAGGGGGGTGCCCGGTACAACTAAAGGGCAAACTCGTCGGTACTGACCGGGAAATGAGGCTCCAAGACAGGACTGGTCAGATTTTTGCCAGCTATTCCTCCCCTTGGCAGCAGATTCAGCCCCTACTCGCTGAGGAAGTTAGGGTCGGGGGTTGGTTTCGTCGCGGGGCTACTGTCTGGTTAGATTTAAGGGAAATTACTCAAAACCACCTAGCGGTTAGGGGTGATCCTCGCCTTTGGTCAACCATCTTCGCCCTAGTAGCCACAGCTATCGGTTTTTATCTCTGGTGGTTTTAATTGCTGGTAATATCCTTTTCCTTCGCCGCTAGAAGTTCCTCAACTTTGGTTATATATTGATCGGTGATTTTTTGGATTTCATTCTGCAGGTTGCGAGCTTCGTCTTCGGAAATTTCATGGTTTTTCTCCTGCTTACGAATGGCCTCCACCCCATCACGGCGAATATTTCGCAGAGCCACTTTGCCTTCTTCGGCTAATTTTCCCGCTAGTTTCACAAATTCTTTGCGGCGATCGCTAGTCAGGGTAGGAATATTCAGACGAATAACTTGACCGTCATTATTGGGCGTAAGTCCGATATCCGACAGGGAGATAGCCTTTTCAATTTGAGCCATACTTCCTTTGTCGAAGGGAGCGATCGTAATCGTTGTCGAATCGGGAGTACTAATGGTAGCCAAGGACTTTAGGGAAGTTTCCGCACCATAATAATCTACTGTAATCCGATCCAACAGGGAAGCATTAGCTCGTCCTGTGCGAATGGTGTTCAATGACCTTTGAGTGGACTCAACGGTCTTCTGCATACTGTCTTTGATCTCAGCTATCATAACCAAAATTACTTAAAAATCCTATCCCCTAAAGAATACTACCATTTGTAACCTAGGGGAAACTTTTAACCGCTCCTTCGCGGCGGAAATCCCCTGCTCCTGTCATTACTCCTGTTGCTGTCTGGGCTACACCATGCACTCCCCCAAAAAACATATTGGCTTTTTCCCAAGTATTAATCTTGCTAAAATCCCCAGGATTTAATTGGGCAATAATCTCCTCCCTAGCGGCAAAGGGTTCCAGGCTTAAAACTGCATTTTCCCAATGAATCCGTGGGGCGGAAATTGCCTGTGCTATGGAAAAGTTAAAATCAACAAGATTAGAAATAACTTGCAATAAAGCCGTTCTAATCCGATTTGCTCCCCCTGAACCCAAGACAAATTTAGGCTGGCCAGCCTCTAAAATTATCGTCGGAGACATCATCGAAGAAATGCGTTGATTGCAAGCCCAATTATGAAACCCCAAGGGATTAATATCCGCTTCTCCGAGCATATTATTTAACATAATTCCCAGTTGCGGGATAATATAGGATGATCCCTCACCGTTAGTGGTGGTTATACTAGCAGCATTACCCCGCTCATCCAGGACACTAATATGGGTAGTGCTGCCCCATTTATGAACATAATTTGCTAAATTTTCTGCTGATAAAAACCCTTCGGCAATGTCCTCTTCATGGAGGTAAGCATCATAACTACCTTGTCTGGCTTCATTGGTTAGCTCCATAGTTTTGATCAAAGTTTTTAGGTGTTTAGGACTAAGAAAATCTAAAGAATTAAACTCAATTTCTTCTAATAATTTCAAAGCAAAAGCTATTAAACTTCCCCCAGAACTAGGCGGTGGGTTAGTTAAAATTTCATAATTTCTATAATTAACTCTCAGGGGTTTTCTCAGGACAACTTGATAATTCTCCAAATCCGAGAGAGTCAAATAACTACCTTGGGAAATATTTTGAATCAGATGATGGGCCATTTCCCCTCGATAAAAAGCTTGACTTCCCTGTTGGGCAAGGGTAGCTAAACTATTGGCAAAATCCGTTAAATAACAGCGTTGTTGAGCCTTAAGCAAAGCACCATCCGGGGCATAAACCCGATTTCCCTCGGGAGAAGCGAGGAGAATAGGCTCTAAAAGACGAAAACAAAAGTCATTAAAATTGGTTACTTCAAACCCATAACGAGCATAATTAATAGCCGGTTCTACTACCAAATCAATGGGTAAAGTCCCTAATTTTTTTTGAACCGCAAAAAGCCCGGCAATCATACCAGGAACAGCAACGGAACCCAAACCGATGTGAAATTCTTGAACTTCACCACCAAAGTTGACATCAACGGGATAAAAATCAATTAAATCTCGATCTTTTTTCCGGAGAGGAGTTTGGGAAAAAAAGTCAAACAAAAAATCTTGGTGATTTTGGGTATGGGCTAAAAAAAAGCCCGAGCCACCTAGGGAGGTAAGGGTAGATTCTACGACACAGGAAGCAAAAGCTGCCGCCACCGCCGCATCAAAGGCATTTCCGCCCAATTCCAGCATTATTTGTCCAGCAGAAGCTGTTTTTGGGTGGCCTGCAGCAATAACTCCCCGATTTTTTTTGGTCACAATTTTTGCAGTTTCTTCAGGGTTTGATACATTTCTGGAAGACGTTTATAAATTGTAGAAGCTTTGAGAAAGAGTCTGTGGGGCAGAGCCGGGCTTCCGAGTACAACTTGACCTGGTTCAATATCGCTAGTAATCCCAGATTGAGCTCCCGCCATAACACCATCACCAATTACGGCTTGATTGGCAATACCTACTTGTCCACCCAGAATCACCCGATTGCCCAATTTTACAGCCCCCGCTAAACCGACTTGTCCCGCTAGAGCGCAATTTTGTCCAATCTGACAACCATGGCCCACATGAACCAAATTATCTATCTTCGTATTTTTGCCGATGCGAGTTTCTCCTAGGGCAGGGCGATCTATTGTACTGTTACAGCCAACTTCCACCCCATTTTCTAGGACAACATAACCAGATTGCTCCATTTTATACCAACCTTCGGGGGTAGGCACAAAACCAAAACCCTCAGCACCAATTACCGCTCCACTATGGATAACACAATTTTCCCCGATCTGAGTCCGTTCGTGGATGGTACAGTTGGCATGGAGAATAGTGTTAGAACCAATATTCACCTGGGGATAGATAACAACATGGGGAAAAATACAAGCCCCATCTCCGAGGATTACTCCCCTCTCAATGACAGCGTAGGCCCCGATATGAACGTCTCGCCCAATTTGTACAGAAGCATCAATAATCGCGGTGGGATGAATCGCCGTTACCGGGCGAAAGGGTTGATAAAAAAGGCTAATGGCTTGGGCAAATAACAAACGGGGTTCTCGAGTCGCCATCCACGCTATGTCCTTTGCTGTCGCTTCCGCTTGTAGGGCGGTATCCTGGGGTAAAATCAGGGCTTTAGCTCGGGTTTTATGCACCATGGGCGCAAACTTTGCCCCTTCTATATAACTTATCGTGGTAGGGGTCGCCGCATCAATGGCTGCGATCGCTGTAATTTCGGGATTGGAACCTAAATAATGGTCCGAGAGCAGAGGCTGGAGTTGGTCAACGATTTCAGAAAATTTCATTTCAATCTAGATTAGTGAATTTTTTGAGTTAGAAGTAAATGACGATAAACGATCGCCATAGTATTCAGTCCAGAAAAACTTTTCAGTGATAAAGTAATACTAGACAGAGGCTAGGTCAGACCATAGAGCCTGTTTTATATCCATCATCTATCGGCAATTATGAACCAAGGGATTGACCTCAAGGCAAGTTTTATCGAATCACTGCGGGATTTGGGACTACCCCCTGGGGTAGCTAAACTCATCTGGATGCCGCTACCTATGTTTTTAATGATTATTGTGGCTACCGTCGGGGTATTAGTAGTAGTCTGGTTAGAGCGCAAAATTTCCGCCGCCGCTCAACAGCGTATCGGTCCTGAGTATGCGGGACCCTTGGGAGTTTTACAACCCGTAGCCGACGGGGTGAAATTGGTCTTCAAAGAAGATGTCATTCCCGCTAAAGCAGACCCTTGGCTATTTACCATCGGTCCCATTTTAGTCGTTTTACCCGTCTTTGTCTCCTATTTAATTGTTCCTTTTGGGCAAAATCTGGTCATTACAGACCTTAACGTCGGGATTTTCCTGTGGATTGCCCTATCTAGCATTGCCCCCATCGGTTTGCTGATGTCGGGATATGCTTCTAACAATAAATATTCCCTCCTTGGGGGACTTAGAGCCGCAGCCCAATCCATTAGCTACGAGATTCCCCTAGCTTTGTCGGTACTAGCTATAGCCATGATGTCTAATAGTCTCAGTACCATTGACATTGTCAACCAACAATCGGGCTATGGGATTTTGGGTTGGAATATCTGGCGACAACCCGTTGGACTGATAGTTTTCTGGATTGCTGCTTTAGCAGAATGTGAACGCTTACCCTTTGACTTGCCCGAAGCCGAGGAAGAATTAGTCGCAGGATACCAAACCGAATACTCCGGTATGAAATTTGCCCTTTTCTATCTGGGTTCCTACGTTAACCTAGTCTTGTCGGCCCTCATCTTTGCTGTTTTGTATCTAGGTGGTTGGGAATTTCCGATTCCCCTAGATAAGTTCGCTGATTGGTTCGGAGTAGAGCCTAATAATTCTTGGCTACAGATTGTCACCGCCTCTTTAGGTATAACGATGACAGTGCTAAAAGCCTATTTTCTGATTTTCCTCGCCATCCTCCTGCGTTGGACCGTACCTAGAGTTCGCATTGACCAACTGCTAAATTTAGGTTGGAAGTTCCTTTTACCTGTTTCTTTAGTTAACCTACTGGTAACTGCAGCCCTTAAGTTGGCTTTTCCCGTGGCCTTTGGTGGCTAGTCTCCTATCCATTTCAACCCCCTAAAACTGCCATGTTCAACGTTCTTAAACAAGTCGGTGATTATGCTAAGAGTACCTTTCAAGCCGCCAAATATATCGGTCAAGGATTAGCTGTCACCTTTGACCACATGAGTCGCCGTCCCATTACCGTACAATATCCCTACGAAAAGCTTATTCCCTCGGAACGCTTTCGCGGCAGAATCCATTTTGAGTTTGACAAATGTATTGCTTGCGAAGTCTGTGTCAGGGTTTGTCCCATCAACTTACCCGTGGTGGATTGGACTTTTAACAAAGCTATTAAGAAAAAAGAACTCAAACACTACAGCATTGATTTCGGGGTTTGTATCTTCTGTGGTAACTGTGTGGAATACTGTCCCACGAATTGCCTATCTATGACCGAAGAATACGAATTAGCCTCCTACGATCGCCATGAACTCAATTATGATAACGTGGCCCTAGGTCGTCTTCCCTACAAAGTCACCCAGGACCCGATGGTAACTCCTTTACGGGAATTAGGTTACTTACCTAAGGGTATTGTCGAGCCCCATGATTTACCTGCGGGTAGTCAACGTCCTGGGCAAAGTATCCCGCTCAAAACCGAAGCATAATAAGGAGCATTAACTACAGTGAATTTAGCAGAAGGCTTTCAAATAGTCTCTTTTGGGTTGTTAGCCGTTATGGTTATCGGTACAGCCTTGGGGGTGGTACTTCTCCCTAATATCGTTCATTCTGCCTTTTTGTTGGCGGGGGTTTTTCTGAGTATTTCGGGCATTTATATCCTTTTAAATGCTGATTTCGTGGCTGCTGCTCAAATTTTAGTCTATGTGGGAGCGGTGAATGTCCTGATTCTTTTTGCCATTATGTTGGTCAATAAACAGGAAGATTTTTCCCAAGTACCCAAGCGCTGGATTCGTCAAGTTGCCACTGCTTTAGTGGGCTTAGGATTGTTGGCTTTACTGACAACTATGATTTTAATTACCCCTTGGCCGCTTTCGTCGGTTTCTCCGGCGGTGGTAGAAAATACCCTAGTCACCATTGCTGAACATTTCTTTAGCGATTTTCTCTTACCCTTTGAATTAGCCTCGGTTTTATTACTCATGGCTATGGTAGGGGCAATCATTATAGCTCGCCGAGATTTTATTCCCGAAGCTAACCTAACAGATGAGGACCCCGCTACGACTGCTTTAACTTTGCCTGAACGCCCACGGGAACTGACGGGTGTACCCAACTCTAAATAAATATTTGAGGTAAAAAACTATGCAAATACAATTAGAATATATTCTGATTTTGGCAGCATCTTTGTTTTGTATCGGTATCTATGGCTTGGTTAATAGTCGTAACGCGGTACGGGTTTTGATGTCGATTGAATTAATGCTCAATGCCGTCAACTTAAATTTAATTGGCTTTTCTAATTTTTTAGATCCTGGGGAAATTAAGGGGCAAGTCTTTACCATTTTTGTGATTACCGTCGCTGCCGCAGAAGCCGCCGTTGGCTTGGCTATTATCTTGGCTATTTATCGCAATCGTGACACCATAGATATGGAACAATTTAACTTGTTGAAATGGTAAGCTATGGGTAGTAATAAGGTGGGTTATCTCACCTTATAGCACTTCTCATATTAGTGAGGTACAGAGATTGTCGCTTTGAGGCGGTCGGCAGGAGGCAGGAAGAAGTGCACCTCACTTATTCTGAAAAAGGCTGTATTTTGATAGGTAAAGATTAAAATATGCAAGACTATTGGCAAAAACCAGAAGTAATAAAATGGACGAAATTACTCCTAGATAGTTATGCACATTTACTAGGAATGTCTTTAGTAGAACGCACAAAGGATTCCCATCAGGATGCTCAACAACTATTTTTTGCTCCTTTTATCGTCTTATCCCACGATACCCAAGCCAGTCCCATTTTAAATTATGGTAATCAAGCGACTCTAAATCTTTGGGAAACCGACTGGGAAACTTTTACTAAAATGCCCTCTCGTCAGACTGTTGCTCCTGAAAATATCCAAGAACAAGTAACCAGGTCCCGAATGTTAAAAATAGTCCAAGAACAAGGATATATTACCAACTATGAAGGGATTCGTATTAATTCCCAAGGTAAGCTCTTGAAGATTACTGAGATGACTGTTTGGAATATATTTGATGAAAATAATTCCTATTGTGGCCAAGGTGCCAGTTGTGTAAAATGGTCTTGTTTATGATTTCTCACCTCGTCACCCCCTCATTTGCCTAGAAAGATATCGGGAACGTTATGTTTGGTTATCATCTACTCTGACTTTTCCCGTTATCTTTTCACTCAGGTTTTGAGGCAGGAGAATTATAACCTGATTTTAAAAACGGATTTGGTATAATAGACAAAACAATAAAAAAGTGATAGCCGTTTAGTTGAACACAGAAAATCGATCGCATTACCAAAGACGTTGAATGCCATACTGATCCAAGGCAGTATCTAAACTAATAATCGGAATTGCTTCAACGACTGCTTGAGCAACGAGTAGGCGATCGAAGGGATCTTTATGATAAAAAGGAAGGGTGATCACAGCATCCGTATGTTCTGGTGTGATGGCAAGGATATTAAATTGATATTGGTTAAGACATACCTCTATAAAATCTTTGTAAGGTTGATGTAGAATGAGTTTACCAATACTGATTTTTATGGCAATTTCCCAATAGGATGCTGGACTGATTAAGATTTGGTTGTTTTGGTTAATAATTAGCTGGTGGGCGGTGCTACTGAGTTGGGATTCGTTAAGTGTGTACCAAAGCAGAGTATGGGTATCGATTAGGTATTTCAGGGTAGATACTCCGCAAAGTCTTGCAAGTGTTCTTCATCATCGGCTATGATGGCAATCATTTCCTTACACAGGCCAGGACCCGGACGTTGGGAGGGTGTTTGCCCGATTAATTTGGCAAGTAGGCGATTATTGTCAGCAATCAACAATTCTTCCCCTGGTTTGAGATTGTAAATCAGTTCGGAGAGTTTGGCCTGGGCTTCTTCGAGAGAGATGATCATTATTCTACGGTAAGCACTAGGATGAAATGAATTTCTAGGCGGATAATTCTTCTATTCTAACTGAATGGGAGCAGGGAATGGATAAGCAAACTGATGACTGATCGGCAAAAGATCTATTTGCCCAAAAGCAAGAAGGAGAGAAAGAGCAGGATCTACCTGCAAATTTGGTTGAGAAACAAACGTCATTAATATCTACTTCCTCATCAAAGGAAGAGAATACCCACACCCATGAGGGCTAAGAAAACTCCAATAACTGAACGCCTAGTTATCTTTTCTCCTAAACCATAGGCCATAGGTAATACAAATAAAGGACTGGTGGCAGATAGGGTTTGGGAAATGCCCGCAGGGGAAAATTTTAAGGAGATTTGTTGTAACCAAATGCCCAAATAGGTACTCCCAAAGGCCGTTAAACTAATTACCAACAAAAGACGATAAGACCAAGAAATGGGCTTTTTTGGCTTTAAATAGCCATTTATCTCCCATGTTAGCAGAGCGATCGCCGTTCCCGCTATTAAACGAATTAAGGAAGTCCAAAGGGGGTTAATATCCGACATAACTAAAACCGAACGGGATAAAACTACCCCCCCTGCTTGGGAAATTGCCGCTAAAATTGCCCAGAGGACACCCTTTTTAAAGGCAGAAGCCTCAATCACAGTCTGGGAGGTTCTTTCTGTAATTACCCAGGCTACACCAGTTAGAGTTAAAGCAATACCTATCCAATTCTGGAAATTTAGAGCCTCCCCTAGGAAAATGAACGCCAAAATTGCCGCCAAGGGGGGAGCAAGGGTTTCTATAAGCAGAGTGCGCCTAGCTCCCAGGGAACGCAAAGCACTTAAATAAGCCGTATCTCCAATACCAATACCCAAAATACCACTAATAACCAACAGGCTCATCATCCTGGGGGTAATGGAACCTAGGGGTACTTGGGTAAGCACAATTGTCAACAGCAGCAGAGCGATCGCCACTAACCCTTTGCAAATATTGAGTAGAATTGGGGGTATAGTTTGCCCTAGGCGGGTAAAAATTAAGGAAGCACTTGCCCAAAGAAAGGCAGCCCCGAGCGCGGCTATTTCTCCTAAAAAGGGTTTAAACTGATCCATTGGGGGTAGAGAGCCGAGGATTTAGGGTTTTGCTAACCAAATTTGAGCTTAAAGTACAGGATAATTAAAACCAGTCCCAGAGTGACACCATTGGCAACAAAAACCGCAGGAGCATTACTTATTAGCCCATAGATGAACCAAAGGAATACCCCCGTGCTGAAGATAATAATCCACGCCAAGGAAACACCCTGGGCCGATTGTAATCGCCAAATTTGAATGACCTGGGGTAAGAATGCTAGGGTTGTCAGGGTTCCTGCGGTTAACCCTAGCCCTTCAACGGCGGCATCAGACATAAAAGATAAATCCTAGGGAGACAAAAAAGATAATAGCGGTGCACTTACCCAATTTAAGCCCACAGCTAACTGATGTTTTAAAGTTGGCAAACGATATAAATAAACCAAGCGTCTAGCAAGATAGGCAACCGGTCCATCTAATTTGACACCTAAACCATTGACGGTAGCATTATCAACCCCAAGGGTCAACATTTCCCCTAAACTTTGATAACGAAAAGGTAGTAAAGGCCGCCCTGTTAAATCAGCCCAGATATTCCAGGCACAATAGTCAGATTCCTGGATAGCTGATTGAGCCGTGGGCGGAACCTGTTGGCCAGAAATATCATAACAGTCTGCCCCATCCCCTACAGCATAGATATTAGGATGTTCTAGGGTCTGTAAATAGGGATTAGTAGTAAGTAATCCTTTTTGATTTTGTTTTAGGGGTAAAGATGAAATTAATGCCGATACTTGATTGCCCACTGTCCACAAGACAATATCTACAGGAATCCTGTCTACTTGCTCCTTGTACCGCAAACAGATGTAATCAGCACCCATTTCTTCGATAGTAGTTTCTAAATCTAGCCAAACTGAACGCTTTTCCAAGGCATCTTGGGCAGTTTTGCGGTTAAACTCCGAGGAATAGCCCAAAATAGTGTTGGATCTTTCCACCAGACGAACCCTCCCCCTATCTCCTAAGTGATCCGCCACCTTACATGCCAATTCTACTCCACTATAACCCCCACCAATGACGGCGATACGGATTTTTTCAGGGTTAGTTGCTTCTAGACTTCTGAGCTTTTCCTTAAGACGATAGGCATCGGCTAGGGTACGGAAAGGGATAGCGTAGTCCTTGGCACCCGCTACGGAGTCTAGGGGTGTCTTCCCACCTAGGGCAATCACTAGCTGATCGTAGTCTATCTCTGGTTGAGAGTCTAGGTATATTTGTTGCTGATGGATATCAATACCCGTCACCGTGGCTTGCTGAAATTGGATTTCAGTACCCGCCAACAATTCCGTAAAATGGGGAGCGATTTCCCAAGATTGCATCTCCTCTGTGATTAATTCGTAGAGTAAAGGGGAGAAAAGAAAGCGATCCTGCTTATCGATGAGCAAAATTTCTGGTTTTGAGTGGTTTTCCCAGGGTAGTTGTGATAGGCGCAGGGCTGTATATAGTCCGCCAAAGCCTCCACCTAGGATACAAATTTTTTTGGATGATTGACTCATAGTAAGCAGGTAGAGAAGCTAATGTTCTGCTCCTATTCTAGAAGAGGATTAGGTTTAATGAGGGAGTTTAATAATTCTGCCCCTCCCCACCGGACTACATCGGTACAGGGTAAACCCGTTTCCCCTTGAACTTTTATCACTGCTTCCTCTGCTTCTGTATCGTTGAGATGATAGGTATTGAGAGCAATGGCTTTTACTTTTACCCCTTCCCCGACGGTAGCCACTTTGCCCACGGTTTCGTAGAGTTTAATAACTTCCACCAAGGGCGGAATCAGAATATCCGGTAAATCTCGAATATGAACTTGCCCAACTCGGTGCACTAACACCAACCCCGTCGGTTGACTACCTCGCATTAGGGGTAAAGTTGCGGTTGAACCTGGGTGCAGTAGGGAGCCTTGACCTTCTATAAAAAGAATATCGTATTTTTCCGCCTCGGCTAAAACCATTTTTTCCACAGCACCTGCGGCAAAATCTACCCTAATGGCATCTAAGGGAATCCCCTCCCCCGCAATCATTAAACCTCCTTGCCCTGTGGCTAAAAATTTGGACTGCCAACCCAAGCCCAGAGCGGCGCGGTGCAATTCTAGACAAGTGGACATTTTCCCAATCCCCATATCTGTACCGACGGTGAGAATCCTCTCACAACTGAGATTTTTCGCCCTAGCTCTACCGATGGACAAGTCGGGGGGCTCTTGGCGAATATCCCAAATCCATTGTCCTGATTTAAGATGGGGAAATTGGGGCGCAAGGGGTGTATGTAAGCCATTAACAACCGATAAACCCTGTTCTATCGCCTGTCTCACTTCTTCCCGCCAAGGGGGGGGTAAAACTCCACCGGAAGGGGCGATACCGATGAGTAAAACTTCGGGATGATATTGTAAAGATTCTAATACATTCTTGACAATTGGAGCATCATGTGGCAGAGATGTTATTTTTGTTAGGGATTTACCGGCATTTTCCCCATCAATTACGGCGACAATGGGAGATTGGCCGTAACGAAGATAGGCTAAACCAGTCTTTCCGTGGATGCCGTTTAGGCCTTCGTGGAGTAGGATGGCGACGCGGTGGTTAGGGGTGAGCATGGTGAACGACTCCCCATCCTGGGGATATACTGGGTACTAACTTTCCCGATTCTACGTTTAATCCCGAAAAGGGATCATCAACTAGGTTTAAATGACTATCTAAATCTAGATAATCGGCTAGGGGAGATAAATGCGCCATAGCCGTATTCGCTAAACAACTATCACTATAACAACCAAACATCACTTGGAGATTGCAACTTCGGGCCGTATGGATCATCCGCAAAACTTCACTGATTCCCCCTGCTTTCATGAGTTTGATATTAATCCCATCCACATAGGGAGCCAGTCTGGGTATATCCTCACTGGTAAGACAACTTTCATCTACAAAAATTGGCAAAGGCGATCGCGCTGACAAAATTTCTAAATCCTCATCGGCATTGATTGCTAAGGGTTGCTCCACATACATCACTTTTTGGGTTTCTAACCAGTTACACATGGTTATAGCATCCTTTAGATTCCACCCCCCGTTAGCATCTACCATCAGGGATATTTGGGGAAATTGTTGCCGCAGGGCCAACAACATCTCTTGATCCGCTACCAGCCCCTGGTTTGATCCTAGTTTAACTTTTAGTCGTTTAAATTCTCCTAACTTTTGCCAATCTTGGGCTCTTTGGACTGCTCCCTGGGGCGTATTAATGCCGATGGTAACAGAAATTGGTTCAATGTGCTGGATATTAAGCCCTAGCAATTGCCAAATCGGTAAATTAACCCTTTTCCCCAACCAGTCTAAAAGAGCCATGTCAATGGCTGCTCGTACCGAACTATTGACCTTTTCCTCAAGGAGAATAGATTCTATAGTTTGGCGTTGGTATGGGGAAAATGTCTCCAAAATGGGAATAATTCGCCGAAATTCCCCAAGAAGTTGCTCGGTATTTTTTTCCTCTGCGGCTAGTAGGGAAAAGGGACTGGCTTCTCCCCATCCTTCTACCCCCTCAGCTTGGATTTTTAACCAGATATTAGTATTTTCCGTCGCGGTTCCCCTACTAATGGTTAGAGCAAAACGCTTGTGTACTGTAAAGGTTTCTAAGGTTAATCGCATTTCTATATTAGACCTGCCAAATATCTCTCTATCAAAAGAATAGCCACAATATCATCAATGGGTACAGGGGGTAATCGCATTCCCTGGGGAATAAGTTTTTTTAATCCCTGGGGAGGATACATTTGCCAATAGCGATCGCGCGCTTCTAGGGAACTATTTCTTTCATCTACTAATACTATGCTAATTTCCTTGGGTAAAACCGCTTCTAATTTACTCTGCCAACTTTTAGAGGTGGTTTGATTCCCCATAATCAATCGGGCGATCGCATATCTTTCCAAAAGTAACCCCAAATAGTTTACAGACTCTTGCGCCAAAACAACCCGATGCTCATAAATCTTACCCTGGCGATCTACTACAGCTACGCCACATTTATCCCTACCAGGGTCAAACCCCAAAAAAACCTCGTTTGCCGACACATCTATTCCGAATCTCAAGTTATGATCATTCTAGTCCTTCTAGATCCCTCTGGGCTTGTTAATTTATTAAGTTTTGTAAAAAAAATTTGACATTTATCCTCTAAACGTAGTAATCTAGGGTCTGTAAGCTCACTTTATCATAATCGGAATCTGTCTGATCATCTCTAAACACTAAGATTCCCATTATCTAACTATAATCTCAAAAGTCAAGCCTTTTGTCAAGCCCCTAGCAATACTCAATATGGAATTTCAAATCCCATGAAACTCAATAACCTTCTCTTTCCCATCGCACTTGTGGTAGTCGCCTGTGTAGCATTTGCCGTATATAACGCTAACAGCGCACCTTTACCAGAGGGATTTCCTGAACCGACTCCACCAAACCAAATAGAAGTTAAGCAATATCCCGCCTATCGAGCCGCCACCTATCAAACCGATGGGAAACTGGTAAATGCCGCCAATAGTGCTTTTTATCCGCTTTATCAGCACATTAGTTCTAATGAGATTTCCATGACGGCTCCCGTCGAAACCCGCTATCCCCTCGAAACCATGAATGGCGAATCCGAGGGTGAAGCGGAAGTTTCTTTTCTCTACTCCAGTCCGAGGATTGTTCCTAAAGAGATTTCTGGGAATATCAAAGTAAAGGATATGAAGCCAATGATGGCAGTTAGCTTGGGGTTACAGGGGGCTTACAGCTACGAGAGTTATCAAAGTGGATTACAAAGGTTATCGGATTGGCTCAAGGAACATAAAGAGTATCGGATTAGCGGCAACCCTCGACGTTTCTTCTACGATGGACCCTACATACCCGATGCTTTGAAGCGGAGCGAGATTCTGATACCGATTGAAGTCGTCCACTCTGGAAAAATACCTTAATAGGATTAAGAAATCCCCTCCAAAATATCAGACTTTATGGATAATATTTACAAACTACCCTCCGAATTGCCCAAAGAAGAATTATTTGAACCTATTTTATCTAGCTCAAATATTTTACTGGAGAGAATTGTTTCGGTAGGTCACTCAACTCCCTTGGGGGAATGGTACGATCAGCCCCATGATGAATGGGTAGTATTATTACAAGGCCATGCCCGTTTATCCTATCAAGATGGTTCTTCTGTGGATCTAATCCAAGGCGATTACCTTCTTATTCCGTGTCACCAAAAACATCGCGTTGATTATACTTCCTCGAAGCCTCCCTGCATTTGGCTGGCTGTGCATGGAAGTTTATTAGTCTAACCAAAGTCCCGTTAGTTTTTTACAAAAACTCTTTTAGGTGTCAGACTATAATCATGGAAAAAATTATCAATCATGAAGATTTATTAAAATGTAGCAAATTGTCGCTTGATATGCAGAATTTCACTTAGAATTAAAGGTAGAAGCCCTAAAAATAATCTGAAATATTCGTTTAATCCCTATTGCTCAGAATTATCTAAACATCGGTGTAGCTAACTATCCCTTATCAATGGTAAGAACAACTATGAAACCCCTAGAGTCGCTGTCAAATTTAAAAATCCGAGATGCAAAAGTTTTTAAAGATAATAATTTACGGAGAATGGCCTTACTTTTCCTGCTAGGCCTCTTTTGTTTGCCTGTTTTAAGTCGCTCGATTAAATTTATTCCAGTTGGTTATGTGGCCATCGTAGAGGGAGGTGGATTGAGGACTCCTCAAATTCTGAAACCTGGCTTGAAATTAATCAATCCGTTGAGCGAAGTCAGCCTGATTTCTACGCGCCTCCGAGACATTAAAGAAAAGATAGAGACAACTTCTTCTGAAGCAGTAAAATATGATGTAGAAGTAAGCTTACAGTATCGGTTAACCCCAGAAAAAATTTTACAGGTATATGAAACTTTAGGCGAAAATAGTGACGAAATAGTGATTTCAAGATTTCGCTCCCTTATACGGGAAGTTACAGCAACTTATCCCTTAGAAGATGCTATTAGCACCAAAAGGAGAGAAGTAGCTACCCGTTTAAAAGAACGCCTCCAAGAAAGTCTTTTGCCACTAGGTTTTATGGTAGATGCGGTTTTGCTACGGGAAGTGATTCTACCAGAGAATCTACAACAAGCGATCGATTCCAAAATAAAGATTCAGCAAGAAAATGAACAAATTAGCCGTCAAGTAGAAAAAGCCCAGATGGAGGGGAAGATTAAAAGAATACAGGCTCAGTCAGACGCTCAAGCCCGAGTGATTGAGGCCAAAGCGACGAGAGAAACCCAACAACTTCTGTCTTCTACCCTTACTCCTTCGCTTTTGAAGCTGAAATCTATTGAAGCAGCCGAAAAAATTGGCACGTCGTCTAACGCAAGGGTATATGTAGGGTTAGGAAGTTCTAAATCCGGTGAACTTGCTCCTTTGATCGACCAGTTAGTCGAACCCCGTCAAGAGTCTAAATAACTCCAATCCTAGGACAGAGGGCTTTATCCCGCTACTCTACTTCAAATTGAGCGAACAGTAAGCTCCCCCCGCAAAATTTAGTCATTAAACCCGTACAAAGATTTTGCGAAGAATAAGGTAAAGAGCAGGTAGAATGATTGGGATTAAGTAGAACCTTTTAGCCTATGCCTCGTCGTGAAGATTTAAAGAAAATCCTAATTTTAGGAGCAGGTCCCATTGTCATCGGACAAGCCTGTGAATTTGACTATTCCGGAACCCAAGCCTGTAAAGCTCTACGAGAAGAAGGCTACGAGGTTGTCTTAGTCAACTCCAATCCTGCTTCAATTATGACCGATCCAGAGACAGCGGATCGTACTTATATAGAGCCCCTGACCCCAGAAATAGTCGAAAAAGTCATTGCCAAAGAACGCCCCGATGCCCTGCTTCCTACCATGGGAGGGCAAACAGCCCTGAATCTTGCCGTCGCCCTAGCCCATAATGGCGTACTGGAAAAATATAAAGTCGAACTAATTGGGGCAAAACTAGAGGCGATCGAAAAAGCCGAAGATCGCAATCTCTTTAAAATAGCCATGGGAAAAATCGGGGTTCCCGTCTGTCCTTCGGAGATCGTCAGCAATATGGACGAAGCCAGGGCTGCCGCTAGTCAGATTGGCTCCTACCCCTTAATTATCCGTCCTGCCTTTACCCTAGGGGGAACTGGTGGGGGGATTGCCTACAACCAAGAAGAATACGAGAAAATGGCGCAGTACGGCTTAGAATGCTCCCCCGTCTCGCAAATCCTTGTGGAGAAATCCCTCCTCGGTTGGAAAGAATACGAGCTAGAAGTGATGCGAGATTTAGCAGATAACGTGGTGATTATCTGTTCCATTGAAAACTTTGATCCCATGGGGGTACATACTGGGGACTCCATTACCGTCGCTCCCGCCCAAACCCTAACCGATAAGGAATACCAGAGACTGAGGGACTATTCCAAGGCCATTATCCGCGAAATCGGCGTAGAAACAGGCGGCTCTAACATTCAATTTTCCGTCAACCCCCTGAATGGGGATGTGGTGATTATTGAAATGAACCCTAGGGTTTCCCGCTCCTCGGCTTTGGCTTCCAAAGCGACAGGCTTCCCCATCGCCAAATTCGCCGCCAAACTAGCGGTAGGCTATACCCTCGACGAAATTGCCAACGATATTACCAAAAAAACCCCCGCCTCCTTTGAACCGACCATAGATTATGTGGTGACAAAAATCCCCCGCTTTGCCTTTGAGAAGTTCCCCGGCTCAGACTCAACCCTAACCACCCAGATGAAATCCGTTGGGGAAGCCATGGCCATCGGGCGCACTTTTCAAGAGTCTTTCCAAAAAGCCCTCAGATCCTTAGAAACAGGACGCTTTGGCTTTGGTTGCGACAAAAAAGAAACCCTACCATCTTTGTCCCAGATTCGCTCTAGCTTACGCACTCCTAATCCTGAGCGAGTCTTTAGTATCCACCATGCCATGCAGTTAGGTATGACGGTCGAGGAAATCCACGAACTAACGGCCATAGATCCTTGGTTTTTGGATAAGTTACAGGAATTAATGGAAGTTGAGAAATTCCTCAAACAAACTCCTCTCAAGTCCATAACCCTTGAGGAAATGCGTCGGGTAAAACAGATGGGCTTTAGCGATCGCCAGATTGCCTTTGCCACCAAGGGGACGGAGGATGAAGTCAGGGCCTATCGTAAATCCTTAGGTATTATTCCCGTCTATAAGGTAGTAGACACCTGTGCTGCCGAATTTGAGGCTTTTACTCCCTACTATTACTCCACCTACGAACCATCGGAAACGGAAGTTACCCCCGCAGATAAACCCAAGGTAATGATCTTAGGCGGCGGACCGAATCGAATTGGCCAAGGGATAGAATTTGACTACTGTTGTTGTCATGCGGCCTTTGCTCTCAGTGGTGCAGGGTTTGAGACAATTATGGTCAACTCCAACCCCGAAACCGTATCCACGGACTACGACACCAGCGATCGCCTGTACTTTGAACCGTTAACCAAGGAAGATGTTTTAAACATCATCGAAGCAGAGAATCCTGCGGGGATTATCATTCAGTTTGGCGGTCAAACACCCTTAAAATTAGCAGTTCCCCTGCAAAGCTATCTAGAGAGTCCCAGTTGTAGCGTCCAAACTAAGATTTGGGGAACTTCCCCCGATTCCATTGATGCCGCCGAAAACAGGGAACGCTTTGAGAAAATTTTAACCAGCTTAAATATTGCCCAACCCGCTAACGGCATAGCCTGGGATTACGAAGAAGCCCTGCAAGTATCCCGTCGCATCGGCTACCCCACCGTAGTACGTCCTTCCTACGTTTTAGGGGGGCGGGCCATGGAAATAGTCTATTCCGATGAAGAATTGGAACGCTACATGACCTATGCCGTCAAGGTAGAACCAGATCACCCGATTCTGGTGGATAAGTTCTTAGAAAATGCCATAGAAGTAGATGTAGATTCCCTCTCCGATACTACGGGTAAAGTCGTGATTGGGGGAATTATGGAACATATAGAAGAAGCTGGTATCCACTCAGGAGATTCGGCCTGTTCGATTCCCTATACCTCGCTTTCAGATGGTGTATTAACAACCATTAGAAGTTGGACTACAGAACTAGCCCGAGCCCTCAAAGTAGTGGGATTGATGAATATCCAGTACGCAGTCCAAGGGGAACAGGTATATATCCTGGAAGCCAATCCCCGCGCTAGTCGAACCGTTCCCTTCGTCTCCAAAGCGACAGGTGTTCAATTAGCCAAAGTTGCCTCCCTAGTCATGTCCGGTCAAACCCTAGAGTCCTTGGGAGTTACCCAGGAACGCATTCCCGATAGTCATGTAGCGGTTAAAGAGGCGGTTTTGCCCTTTGAAAAATTCCCCGGTGCCGATACTCTCCTGGGCCCTGAGATGCGCTCCACGGGAGAGGTAATGGGGATAGATGTGGATTTTGGTAAGGCTTTCGCTAAGGCAGAAATTGCCGCCGGAGTAAGACTGGCTACCTCGGGAACTATTTTTGTTTCCATGAGCGATCGCCATAAATCCGCCATTGTTCCCGTCGTCAGAGACTTACTAGAGCTTGGTTTTCGAGTGGTGGCTACCTCGGGAACTTCTAAGGTCTTAAAAGAGCATGGTATCGAAGATATTCCCGTCGTTCTCAAACTCCATGAGGGCCGCCCCCATGTTATCGACTGGATCAAAAATGATTGGATTCAGTTTATTATCAACACCCCAGGTGGGGAGGAATCAAAAGTAGATGGGCGTTTCATTCGGCGCACGGCATTAAATCATAAGTTGCCGATTATTACCACCATTGCTGGGGCCAAAGCCACAGTAGCGGCATTACGAGCTCTACAAGCGGGACCACTCGAAGTTAAAGCCCTCCAGGACTACACCTTTAGCTAGTAAATGGGGGAAGGCAAATCCCCCTATTTTACGTTTCAACAACACGCTTACTAAGGGATTCGGCACGGCGTTTGGCTACCGCATTAGTGGGTTGATATTTTAAGGATTCTTGGTAGGTTTCCAAGGCTTTCACAGTCATTTGTTTGCGCTCGTAGGCACTAGCTAAATTATTAAGGGCGATAACGTATCCGGGATATAGTTTAATAGCCTCTTTATAATGGCGCATCGCTAAATCTAGCTGTTCTTGACCATAGTAGGCA
Organism: Microcystaceae cyanobacterium; assembly: GCA_040398185.1. Classification (GTDB taxonomy): domain Bacteria; phylum Cyanobacteriota; class Cyanobacteriia; order Cyanobacteriales; family Microcystaceae; genus JBBAUO01. The sequence goes on from JBBAUO010000013.1 coordinate 37,310, forward strand.
AAACCAAGGGCATTACAAATTAAGGCTTTGTTCTCTTGGTCAATTTTTTCATCCTCAGCCATTTTCTGGGATTTTTGCAGAAGATTAACAGCCTGTACGTACAACTTTTTGTCTAGATACATACTGCCTAATTCGTAATACTCTTGGGCATTGCCCTTGTCTTTCTGCAATTTCTTTTGTAGTTTATTAAAATTATTTTCATTACGGCGGGTCTTAATAATTTGCAGGATCACAAAAATAGTCAGACCGACTAAAAAAATTAATAGCCCAGAAATGTAAATAATCGGTAAGGTATCTTCTATTGTTGTCGTTGTTTCCATAGTTAATTGCAGGATTTTAAAAGACCTAAATTCTCGGCAGCCCCCAATAGGTAGCTCGTTCCTCTAGCCAACCCGAGTCACGGAGGCGTTTGATGGTTGAGTTTACCTGTTCCGAGAGACTCTTATATTGTAAACCCTTGGGCATAACCACAACTAAGGGATCAGCCCCCAGACGTAGGGGTAATTGGTGGTATTGGGGGTATTCCTGCACCCAACCCGTTAAAACGCTATTGTCACCAGCAAACCCGTCAGCACCTCCAGATTCCAAAAGGCTCAGGGCTTCTTGGTAAGATTCTACCCCGATAAGTTCTATTTCAGATAAAGCGGAGCGAACCTGGGCAATGGTACTAGATCCTTCTAAAACTGCTAATTTTCTGCCCTCAAAGTCCCTGAGGTTTTGTAATTGAGGATTTACTGTGACAATTCCCGTACCATCTAGGTAATAGTAGGGGCTAAAATTGACCAGACGCAAACGGGCTCCCGTAGCTGTGACTTGTGCTATCACGAGATCGACTTTACCATCTAAGACTAGCTGTAATCTTTCTTGATTACTTACAGGGATTAACTCCAGAGCTTCCCGATTACCGAGCAATTCTTCGGCTAACTGTTTAGCAATCTCAATTTCCAAGCCTTGGAGTTCGCCATTTTGGTCATAAAAACCCAAGGGACGGACATTATCCTTGACGGCGACAATTAATTTGCCTCGTTTAATAATCTCTGACAACTCGGCACTGAGCAGGATTTGTGGAGAAAAAACTAGAGTAAATCCTAAAATTAAACTTAAAAATTGCTTGGGTTTCATAAATTCCTAAGAAGTTGTACCAGCTACTATTTGATTACGTCCATAAAGCTTTATCGGCTCGTTTTAACAACTGCTCTAGGGATTCATCTGTATTGATGAAGTTAGCTACCCCAATACTAATCCCCCAAAACGACCGAACCCATCTACAGAACGAAGACATTGTTTAATAGTGGTCGCTACTAGCTTTAGGGCTTTATCGCCAACATCATGGCCATAATCAATCGTCATCTATATCTTAATCAGATTATCTATCATCTCTGGGTTCTTTCCTTTACAATAGGGATCATATAGAAGAAATGCGCTGATTGCCGTATCTAAGTAAAAATCCGCAGTGAAAAACGATCCCAAGTCCTACCCTCTTAATCTCAACAGTATCTTTCCCTTTCCACTCGATAGATTCCAAAAAGAAGCGATCGCGGCTCTAGAGCAGGGAAAATCAGTAGTAGTCTGCGCTCCCACGGGTTCCGGGAAGACTGTCATCGGTGAATATATCATCCACCGGGCCTTGGCTTGCGGGAAACGGGTTTTCTATACAACTCCCCTCAAGGCGCTCTCTAATCAAAAATTTCGGGATTTCCAAGAATTATTCGCCATTTCGTCACCCTTGGCTGTCGGACTAATCACGGGGGATATGGTAATCAATCCCGATGCTGCGGTAGTTGTTATGACGACGGAAATTTTCCGCAATATGCTCTACGAAACCCCCATCGGTGAAGTCGGCACTTCTTTGGAAAACGTAGAAAGTGTGGTGTTAGATGAATGTCACTATATCAGCGATCGCGGGCGAGGAACAGTTTGGGAAGAGTCAATTATCTACTGTCCCCCCAACATTCAGTTAGTGGCTCTTTCCGCTACCGTAGGTAATCCCGAAGAATTAACCGACTGGATTAACAAAGCCCGTCTAGCTTCTCAATTTCGAGATAACATCTCCCTCTGCGAATTAGTCAACTCCAATTATCGCCCCGTTCCCCTGCGCTTTTATTTTGCGAAAAAAGAAGATATTTTTCCTCTTCTAGACAATAAACAGACAAAATTAAATCCCCACCTCAAAGATAAGGGTGATAACCCCAAAAAACGCCGTTTAAGGCGGGAAGACTGCCCCAGTATTGCCCAAGTGGTGCAGCGTTTACAAGAAAAAGATATGTTACCCGCGATCTATGTTATCTTCAGTCGTCGCGGTTGTGACCAGGCCATGCAGCAGGTTTCCCACCTGAATCTAGTCAAAGATGAAGAATCCAAAAGCCTTTACTATTATCTCCTAGAGTTTTTCCTCGCGGAAAATATCCCCCTACAATCTGCTTTAATTTCCTTCTTGGCCCTGCAAGCTCCCAAACTCCACGACAAATTTGTCCGTCTTTTTGCCAATGAAGTCAATGCCGAAATCGAGGTATTACAGTACCTAATCGACAATCAGGCCATTAAAAGGTCAGTTTTTGAATTTTTAGCCAATTTTTCCCATCTAGTTCGTTTAGAACAGTTAGAGCCCCTAACCCGGGGGATTGCGGCCCACCATGCGGGAGTGCTACCCCTATGGAAAGAGTTGGTTGAGAAATTATTTGAGATGGGATTAGTTAAGGTAGTTTTTGCCACTGCTACACTATCTGCTGGAATTAATATGCCCGCCAGGACCACCGTTATCTCCGCCCTCTCCAAACGAACCGATGATGGTCATAGTATGCTCACACCCTCGGAATTTGTGCAAATCGCAGGACGAGCGGGTAGACGGGGAATGGATGAGGTAGGCCATGTGGTGACGCTACAAACCCCCTTTGAGGGCGCGAAGGAGGCGGCTTTTCTGGCTACCTCTAAACCCGAACCCCTACAGAGTTGCTTTACTCCTTCCTACGGGATGGTTTTAAACCTCTTACAAAAACATACCCTAGAACAATCCAAGGATCTATTAGAAAGAAGTTTTGCTGAATATTTAGCCCAGTTAAAACTAACTCCCGATAAACAGGCGATCGCCCAATTAACCACAGAATTAGCGAAACTAGATGTAGAATTGGCAGGGATTGATCCAGATCAGGTTAAAAGCTACGAAAAGCTCAAAGAACGCCAAAAAGAAGGGGAAAGACTGCTCAAACTCCTGCAAAACCAAGCTGAAATCACCCGCAAGCAACAAATAGCCCCCCAATTAACCCACTTAATCCCTGGTAAGATCCTCCACCTGAAGGGTAAACACATTAAAGTCCATCAACCCATCAGGGGCCTATTCCTAGGATTTATGCCAGGTTCAGGACAATCCCCCGATTTACTCTGTTTAGGAGAAGACAATCGCTGGTACATTGCTACCTACGCCGATGTCGCTGACATTAACCCTAAATCCCTCTTTACCCAGGAAGTAGAACATCTCACCCTCCCAGAAGTCCCCCCCAAAATCCTTGGCTCTTGGCACAAAGGAGATGATGTCACTTTGGTACTAAGCCGGGCTATCCGTGAGCAAGCAGAGGAGATTTCTCCACCATTCGAATTAGGACAACAACAGCAAAAAATTGAGCAAGTGCTGACTTTGATTGCCGCCCATCCCCTCTCGGCCTACAAAAATGTGGGACGCATTATCAAACTCTGTCATCAACGGCAAAATCTGCGGGATCAACTCCATCGTACCCAAATTAAATACCAAAAACAGCAATCTCAAAAGTCCTACTATTGGCAGGAGTTTTTAGATTTAATCGAAATTTTAAGGGAATTTCAAGCTTTAGAAGGCTATAACCCCACCGTACTCGGTCGAGCGGCGGCTATTATTCGGGGAGAAAATGAACTCTGGTTAGCATTAGTGCTCATGTCAGGCCAACTAGATGACCTAGAACCCCCCGCCTTGGCTGCGGTGATTAGTGCTATTATTACCGAACCTCCCCGTCCCGATAGTTGGTCCAACTATACCAGTCCTCCGGAAATTGTGGAAATTTTTCAACAGGCTACCTCAGAACCCGTCAGTTTAAGGGAAATCCGCCGTCTATTATATCAAGCCCAGAGTCGTCACGGTATTACCATTCCCGTCTGGCTAGAAACCCAGTTTATGGGATTAGTTGCTGCTTGGACAAGGGGCTGTGATTGGCAGGAGTTGTCTGAAAATACCAATCTTGACGAGGGGGATCTAGTGCGTCTATTTCGCCGTACCGTTGATATTCTTTGGCAAATTCCCCAAATTCCTAGCCTTTCTCCTCGGTTACAAAACCATGCGCGGGAGGCTATTATTGGCATGAAGCGTTTTCCCCTTTAATTTTTGCGATCTGTACCACGATACAATGGGATACAAGAGATTCTCAAACGACTTAAGGAGAAATTTATGTTGGGCTCAATTCTCATGATCCTGGTGACGGCGGTTAGTCTGCTGGTTGTCGATTATATTTTTCCAGGGATAAAATTAGCGAGTTTCCCCGTCGCCATTATTGCGGGTATAGTCATTGGCTTGGTTAATACCTTGATTAAGCCGATTATTTTTATCCTGTCTTTACCTGCTACCATTTTAACCCTAGGGGCCTTTATGCTGGTTGTTAATGGGCTCTGTCTTTGGATTGCTTCAATTCTCGTCCCTGGCTTTGCCGTCCATGGTGTAATCGCTTTTATTTTTGCCCCCATCATCCTCTCTTTTGTTAATACCATCCTCGCCAAGTTTGTTGTCGAAAGATTTTCTACTTCTCCCGCAACTCCAGAATAAATATTAAATCCTATGCTTGGTAATTTTCAACAAAGTAATCTGCGTATCGAAATCAAAGCTACTCAAAAGGCAATCCGTGAGAGTCTTTTGTATCCTAGTAAACTTCGTTCTTGGTTATGGCCGCAGTTTATTTCCTTAAGTCTTCCTGAAACCCTCTATGCAGGAAGTACCTTTACCAGTTGGACTGGCTTTATTCCCATTACCCACTCGGTGGAGATAGCTGAGGATAATTATCTGCGAATGCTCCTGAGTCAAGGTGTTGATGGTTATCATGAATGGTCCTGGGGTGAGGGATGGATTCAGTCGCGCATTGAAGGTGTTTCGGCATTACCTTTAAATTTGGGACAGACTTTAAGTCTACTGAGACTCAAGAAGTTTTTAGGAGATTAGTCATCGGGCTAACTTAGGAGCGCGATCGCATTTCTAATCCAATCTTCCCCATTGGTATTTTTGAGTAGGTTACTATCTTGACTTAAGGTAGCAATGGCCTGGTTAATTTCCGTTGGGGTATAACCCAAAGCTAATAGGGTCATTTCTACTTCTTCTAGGATTTCAGGGGCGAGAATAGCACCATCGGATACCAGATTAATCCCTGCTTCTGTGCGCCATTGGGCTAGTTTAGTTTTCAATTCTAGGGCAATTCTTTCCGCCGTTTTAACTCCTACCCCTGGGGTTTTTATGAGTTTTTTGGTATTACTTTTAATAATGGCCTGCACTAAATCCTCTAGACTTAAAGTGTCTATTAAAGCAATTCCTAACTGCGCTCCAACTCCATTGACATTAATTAACTGACGAAATAGATCCCTTTCGGCAGCACTAGAGAATCCGTAGAGAATTTGTTGATCTTCTCGGCTTTGTAAATGGGTAAATATTTGGGTAGTTGCTTCGGTTTTACTAGAAAATTGCTTGGCTAAACGGGCAGGGACTTGGATTTCATAACCGATATTATTAACCTCTAAAATTAGTATTAGACGATTATTTGGAGTTTTAATTAGACTGGTTATTATGCCTTTTAAATAGTTAATCATTCGCCATAGAAAGGGTTGATTTTTTGAATATAGGTTAGACTTGCTAGTTTTAACAAAATCTCCTTCCATTGTACCTGATAGGTATCACCTATGCACAAATATTCACCCTTTTTACAACCAATTCTACCTGGACTATGGGGATAAATTTTGAGACTTGGATCGATGGATTGAACTTCTTTAATAGCTTCAGAATCCGCAGGAATACAAAACTCATAGATAAGGGAGCGGAGTCCATCAGAGTTTCCTGTTAATCCAGAGGGAGAGAGCATGGTAAGATCGAAGTTAATTTTAGAAACAGTTGAACAGGCAGTTATAATTAAAAAGGAGTAAAGGAAATTCATGGGATTTAGACCTCGTAAACAATTCGGTCAACATTGGTTAAAAAGTGAGCTTGTCTTAGATAAAATTGTCCAAGCAGCCGCGTTAAAGTCAGGCGATCGCCTCTTGGAAATTGGGCCAGGAACCGGAATATTAACCCAGAGATTACTCTTAGAAGTAGATGCCTTAGTAGCGGTAGAAATTGATCGAGATTTGTGCCAAAAATTAGTTAAAAGCTTTGGTAGAAGAGACAATTTTTTACTCCTTCAAGGAGATATTCTCTCCTTGAATTTGGCAGAATATTTAAAATCTTTTCATCCCTTTACCAACCCAAACAAGGTAGTGGCTAATATTCCCTATAATATCACAGGACCAATCCTAGAAAAGCTTTTAGGTACAATAGTGAATCCTAACCCCCATCCCTATCAATCCATTGTCTTGTTAATGCAGAAAGAAGTTGCTGAACGCTTAGTAGCGATTCCTGGGAGTAAAGCTTTTGGGGGGTTAACTTTAAGGGTACAGTATTTAGCCCATTGTGAATGGATATGTCCAGTTGCGGCTAAGGATTTTTATCCTGTGCCCAAGGTAGATTCAGCCGTGGTTAGACTAATTCCCTATACCATAGACAAGCCAGCACGGAATCCGAGTCAATTAGAAAACTTAATTAAATTAGGCTTTGGCAGTCGTCGTAAGATGTTGCGAAATAATTTAAAATCAGTAATAGAAGGAGATAATCTTGCCGAGGTTTTAGAACAGTTACAGATTAACCCCGATTGCCGTGGGGAGGATTTGAGTTTATCCCAATGGATAAGTTTAAGTAATTTATTAGATTTTGCAATTTAGGGAATTAATTGATCCAGATCACATAAGGAAATGATCGTATTTACAAAAGCCTTTAGCTCTGGACAAGCATCAATAGAAAGCATAAGGTCATTCTTCTTGAGGATTGCTTTTCCATCAATTACCTTATTATAGTCTCTTTTACAATTTCCCAACCTGAAAATTTCCTTAATTCTATAAGCAGGAGGTTTTTGATGATTTACACTTTCAGGATTACCAGTGGGTGCAGAACGGTTATGTTGAGCTAACTTTTGTATTGTTGGCCAGTGAGGAAGAAGCCACGCCTCAAAATCGTGTAAAGCCGTATGGGGGTAAAAATTAGCATTATTGCCCACCCAGTTCCTCATCTTAGTTTTAGCATCAATGGCATTTTGAAAGTCTCCAGTCCCCGTATGAACATCTGTAAGTGCAATTACAGCATCATAATCATGGTCATCTAGGAGATTTTCAACCACACGCTTAAGTTTATCTTCTTTAGGGATGCGACCATCCTGGGGAATAAAGTTAAGTCTCGGCATTTTTTTTTCTAAACGGTTTCTTAGGAAATCAACGAGTTTCTGTTTAAAAGCTTCTTCTGTCGCCCCTTCAACTAAAATGGCAATTTTCACGGACGACCACCAATCAAATTCATTGCCCAAATTTGATCAAGGCTGTAATCTTGCAACCACTTATCGAGGTTAAAGGTATCACCCCAAGTCATTTTTGCACTACCTTCTTCGATATCGCAAATTAGAATCTCCCTAGGATCAAGAAATCCGATCAGTCTATCTGAGTGAGTTGCCACTATAATTTGGGTATGTTTTGAAGCTTCTCTCATAAAATAAACTAAGTGTCTTAAAAGGTCTGGATGCAAGCTAACCTCTGGTTCGTCTAATAGCGTTATTGTCGTTAAACTTTGACTCTGAAGAAGAGTAATTAACCAGAGAAAACGTAGAGTTCCCTCTGACAGTTCATGGATATATATATCTTCAGAAAAATTTTTATCTGTCCAAGTCATTGAGATAGTTCCTGCGGCAACTGGAGGAAAATTTAATCGCTCAAAATCTGGAAATGCGGCAGAAATAGTATTTTCAACCAACTCAAAGCGATCTCTATTTGTCTCTCGAAGGTAATAAAGGCAAGAAACTAAGTCTTCACCAGTTGCTCCTGGTAATTTGGCAGGACGCATCGCTTGGGGCAACCGAATGGGGCTTTTTTCAGAAACATCAAGAGATCCGTAATAGGTGCAAGAAGCCAGACTTTTTCTTAGGTTTTCGGGTTCTTGGTACATTTTAGGTACCTGAGAAAGGGAAGTTTCCAGAGGATTATGGTCCCAATTAGGTCTTAAAAGCCCACTAATTTCTTGAGTGTATTTAATATCTAATCCATGAGATTCAATATATTTGAACGGTTCAGGTAAATTAGGATTTCTCTGCTGGGTTAAAGTTTCATCCTTAATTTCATAGGAAAGGCCTTTTGGAGAAAGCATCAGGCTATATTTTAGTGATTGTGCTTCTGGCACTTTTATTGAAATTTTAATCTCCAGTTCCCTAGCTTTACCTCTAGTCAAAATTTCATTTAGCCCGCCTTTGACTTGTAATGTATCGTGTAGATTTCCCCTAGCTGAAGCAGCTAGTATTGAAAGAACATCCAAAAAAGAAGTCTTTCCTGAACCGTTTGCACCGATCATCACAATTAGATCCCTCATCTCAAGCTCGGTATGCTCAAGACGGCGAAAACCTTTTATGGAGATGTTTTCCAATTTACTCATACAATCGCCCTAGTCTAGCATAGGTTATCTTTATTATATTTGAGTGCGGTCAAGGCAAACTATAATAGTTCCTATAGCTCGGACTCTTTAATCTCTTTTCCCTATGCGTAACTATACCCTGCTGGCTCGCGCCAAAATTAACCTATATTTAGAGATTCTTGGCGATCGCCCGGACGGTTATCATGAATTAGTTATGATTATGCAGAGTATTAATCTAGCCGATAAAATTGAACTCCATCCCAACGGCTTACAAGAGTTTAGAATTTTCTGTACTGATCCCCAGGTTCCCTGCGATACCACCAATTTAGCCTACCGCGCTGCTCTCCTGATGCAGACAAAATACCCCCAAGCTTGGGAAAATTATGGTGGGGTAGATATAACCATCCACAAACGTATCCCAGTGGCCGCAGGATTAGCAGGGGGCTCCGCTAATGGAGCAGCAGTCCTAGTTGGTTTAGATTTAATCTGGAAACTAGGGTTAACCCAACCTGAAATTGAAACCCTAGCCGCTCTATTGGGTTCGGATGTACCATTTTGTGTCGGGGGAGGGACGGCGATCGCCACAGGTAGAGGGGAAAAACTGGCACCTATTCCTGATTTAGAGGATTTATGGGTGGTTTTAGGGAAATATAATCAGCTTTCGATATCTACACCCTGGGCCTACGCAAGCTATCGCCAAAAATTTGCCGATGGTTATATAAAGGACTTCCAGACGCTACAATACCACGGCGCCCGCATTCACTCTAGTTCTTTGGTCCAGGCGATCGCCCACAAAGATAGCCAAAAAATCGGCCAATACTTGCATAATGACTTAGAAAAAATAGTTTTACCGGAATATACCCTCGTTGCCGAACTGAAAGAGACAATGGCCAAAGCAGGGGGATTAGGTACAATGATGTCAGGATCTGGACCTACGGTTTTTACCCTATGTGCATCGGAAATCGAAGCTCAAGCTATCTTAGAAAAAACTCAACAAACTTTAACAGATTCTGATCTAAGATTGTGGATAGCCCCCCTATCCTCCCAAGGAATTACTGTTGTGACGGAAGGAAAATGATAAACATTATAGAAGTAAATTTAGATTCTTTCCCTATAACTGATGAACAGTTTTATGATTTATGTCAAGACAACCGAGATTTACGCTTTGAAAGAAATGCCAAAGGAGACTTAATTATTATGCCACCAACAGGGGGAGAAACTGGTAATAGAAATATTGAAATAGCTTATCAAGTACAAAGTTGGAGCCGCTCAAATAAATCAGGAATAGCTTTTGATTCCTCAACAGGGTTTAAACTCCCTAATGGTGCAGACCGTTCCCCCGATGCGGCTTGGATACCCCTAGAGAAATGGCAAAAATTAACGGAAAAAGAACGCCAAAGATTTGTTCCTTTATGTCCTGATTTTGTGATAGAATTACGTTCCAAGACTGATAGCCTAAAACCCCTACAGGATAAGATGAAGGAGTATATAGAAAATGGGACTCGTTTGGGTTGGTTAATAAATTGTCAGGATAGACAAGTAGAAATTTATCGTCAAGGAAAAGAGGTAGAAATTTTAGATTATCCTCAAACCTTATCTGGGGAAGATGTTTTACTGGGGTTTGTCTTAGATTTACAATTCATTTGGTAAAAACTATGAATGTTCTAGAAATTAACTTAAGTTCTGTAAATATGACTGATGAACAGTTTTATGATTTATGTCAAGATAACCGAGACTTACGCTTTGAAAGAAATGCCAAAGGAGATTTAATCATTATGCCACCAACAGGGGGAGAAACTGGTAATAGAAATGCGGGGTTAACAGCACAACTTTGGAATTGGAATCAACAAAATAAAATAGGTGTTGTTTTTGATTCTTCTGCGGGGTTTAAACTTCCCAATGGTGCAGATCGTTCTCCTGATGCGGCTTGGATACCCCTAGAGAAATGGCAAAACTTAACGGAAAAAGAACGCCAAAGATTCGTTCCTTTATGTCCTGATTTTGTGGTAGAATTACGTTCCAAGACTGATAGTTTAAAATCTCTACAGGATAAAATGAAGGAGTATATAGAAAATGGGACTCGTTTGGGTTGGTTAATAAATCCTCAGGATAAACAAGTAGAAATCTATCGTCAAGGAAAAGAGGTAGAAATTTTAGATTATCCTCAAACCTTATCTGGGGAAGATATTTTACTGGGATTTGTCTTAGATTTACAATTCATTTGGTAAGCTTTTAGGTTGCTTGAATTTGTTGTTTTTTTAAGATAAATACAATGACGAATACTTTGACTAATAGGAGTAGAAAATGATTCTATTTTTTCTATTTTACCTCCCAAGGTGTCAAGCACGACAGAAAGGCTTTCGGTTTCTTCTTCAGTCCAATTACCCCGATAAAGAACTGCTATGCCACCTGATTTTAGTAAGGGTAAACTATACTCTGCACAAATAGCAGCATTAGCAACAGCACGAATTAAAGCTACATCGTAGGAGGCTTTATAGGCTTTAGTTTTGCCGATTACTTCGGCTCTACCTAATAAAGTGTTAGCATTTTTCAGGCATAAATCTTCAATGACACCATTTAAAAAATTAACTTTCTTCTGGGTTGAATCCAATAAACTAACCATCCAGTCAGGTCTAACAATTGCCGTAGGAATCCCCGGAAATCCCGCTCCAGAGCCGATATCAATTAGAGTAGAATTTTTTCCTAGGTTTACAGGTATTTTAAAAATTCCAGCCAGAGAATCCCAGAGATGTTTTTCCCAAAATTCTTCAGGTTCGGTAATACGGGTTAGGTTAAACTGTTGATTCCCGAATAAAACCCTTTGATAAAGTTTTTGTAAGTAATCCTGTTGCTCTTGGGTTGGTTGCCAAGCTAGAGAATTTTGCCAAATTTCTAGATTTTGGGGAAGGATATTTTCTTGCGTTTCTAACATGACAAGCTCTCTGGGTCTAAACTCACTATTTTTAATTCCCCGTGGTCAATTTTCCAACAACGATCCGCAAGGGGAAGTAAATCCCCCGCATCGTGACTAACCACCAGTAAAGTCCAATGTTGTTTCAGATTTCCTAAAAGTTTAGCGATTTGGCGACGCATAGACCAGTCTAACCCGGCGGTGGGTTCATCGAGGAGTAATAAATTGGGTTGACGAATCAATTGTACAGCTAGGGATAAACGTCTTTGTTGACCTCCACTTAAGTCATGGGGAGAAGCGTTTAAAGATAGATGATCTAATCCTACTTCTTGCAGAGTGGTGCGGATAGTTTCTGTATTTAATTCAGGACGACCTAAACGCAGTTCTTCTAGGAGGGTTTTTCCGCAAAAATGGCGTTCAGGAAACTGAAAGACTAATCCGCCTAATTCTTGCAGGGAAAGAGAAGTTAAAGCTTGTTCTCCCCAGTAAATTTCTCCCCCTGTACTTTCGGCAAAACCTGCTAGAATTTCCAAGAGGGTTGTTTTACCAGAACCACTAGGACCTGTGATCAGGCCTAATTGTCGGGGGGCTAATTGTAGGTTAATTCCTTTGAGGATGGGACTGACAGTAGCAGGGGGATGGTAGACAAGGTTTTTGAGGATTAGCATTCAAGGTTAAAAATTTCTTATTTTGCTAGTTTTAAGGACTTTTTTGGAGGAAATCATGAAAATCAAACCCATGGCGATCGCCTTTTCCCTGTCTTTGGGAATGGTTTTAGGAATCAATTTACCCAGTTTAGCAGGAGATCCCTTCCGGACTAAGGATGTCCGTGACATTGGCGATAAAACAGAAAAAGCTTTCGACGAAATTTTTAAAAAAGGGAACTATACCCAAGCGCAAGTCTATCTCCAAGAAGCCATTACCCAAGGGGAAAACGATCCCCTAGTCTATGGGATGTTAGGCTCTATGGCCTATACTGACAAGGATTGGGAGAAGGTCAAAGTTTACGGGGAAAAAACCCTCCAAGCCGCAGAAGCTCTCAAATCTAAAGATCCCCTACGCTACAACATCTACACAGGGGTAGGTTATGGTTTACAGGGAACCTATAAATTTAAAACCGATGGACCCGTTTCGGCTTTACCTCTTTTACAACAGGTATTTCAGTATATCGAAACCGCCGAACAAATTGCTCCTAATGATCCTGAGTTAAATCTTCTCAAGGGATTCTTTGATTTAGTCCTAGCGGTAAATATGCCTTTTTCTAGTCCCCAGGATGCGATCGCCCGTTTCCAAAGCTACGCAGCGCCGAGTTATTTAGTCAAAAGGGGTATAGCTCTAGCCTACCGCGATCTCAAGGATTATAATAAGGCTTTGCAGTATATCAATGAAGCCCTAGCTGCCACACCAGATAATCCCGAATTGGAATATCTCAAAGGTCAAATTCTTCGCTCTATAGGTAAAAAAGACAAAAATATCGCCGCCCTCAAACAAGCTCTAGAACAATACAATCTGGTTTTTCCCAAACAGGCTCAACTTCCTCCACCGGTACAAACCGCTTTAAAATATGAACATCGCAAGGTACAGGGGGAAATTAGTGAGTTAGAGAAGTCTCCAACCCCTTAATTTATCTCGGCGATCGCCTGTTAGAATCAGCTAAAACCCCATGACTTGTGCCACTGTATTCAGGTCTGGGATAATATCTGCTTTCACTTGATTGTTACTATTTTTAATAGCAGAGTCTGGGTCCTTTAAGCCATTCCCCGTTAAAACACAAACTACCCTAGATTCAGAAGGTACAGATTCCTTTACCTTTAACAACCCTGCGACAGAAGCAGCACTGGCGGGTTCACAGAAAATTCCCTCAAAGGCTCCCAAAATACGATAGGCTTCTAGGATTTCCTCATCGGTAACAGGATTAAATTCTCCTTGACTGGCCTGTTGTACGGACCAAGCCTTGTCCCAATTAGCAGGATTACCAATACGGATGGCCGTGGCGATCGTTTCAGGGTTATTAACAGTTCTACCCAAAACAAAAGGAGCCGAACCCGCAGCCTGAAAACCCATCATTTTCGGTAATCGGGAACATTTGCCTAATTGGTGATATTCACAAAAACCCATCCAGTAGGCGGTAATATTGCCCGCATTGCCCACGGGGATACAGAGCCAATCGGGAGCATCTCCCAAAACATCCACTACTTCAAAAGCGGCGGTTTTTTGACCCTGTAAGCGGTGGGGATTAACGGAATTAACCAAAGTAACGGGATAATTTTCCGATAACTGTCGCACAATTTTTAAAGCATCGTCAAAGTTGCCCTTAATAGCGATTACTTCCGCTCCATAGAGCAGAGCTTGGGCTAATTTTCCAAGAGCCACATAACCATCAGGAATAATCACAAAAGCTCTCATACCGGCTCGTCTGGCGTAGGCGGCCGCGGCGGCTGAAGTGTTGCCGGTACTGGCGCAAATAACTGCCTTTGCTCCTACTTCCTTGGCCTTAGTGATAGCCATCGTCATCCCCCTATCTTTAAAGCTTCCTGTGGGGTTTAAGCCATCGTATTTGACAAAAACTTCTATCCCCCGTCCGATTTGTTGGGAGATATAGGGAACGGGAATTAAAGGGGTATTACCTTCTAGCAGCGTAATCACAGGGGTGGTTGCGGTAACGGGAAGATAGGGGCGATAGGTTTCAATCAAACCCCGCCATCCTTGGCTTTTGGCTTGATGATTAGTAGCAGTCAAAACAGCGTCGGTCATGATCTATGATTAGCTTGGGAAAATAGCCAGATTCCTATTGTACCCATTAATTAACCTTTTTCTTCGCAAAAATCCCCTGCCAAGCATCTTCTAGGAGAGTATATAAAACCGGTACAACAATAAGACTTAATAAGGAGGAGGTTATTAATCCCCCCATAATTACCACTGCCATCGGTTGTCGCAATTCTGAACCTGCTCCCCATCCTAGGGCAATAGGTACCATTCCTAAAAGCGTGGCTACGGTCGTCATGAGAATGGGACGGAAGCGAATGATACCCGTTTCAATAAGGGCTTCTTCCCGTTGCCAACCCTTTTGACGCAGTAGGTTAGCATAGTCCATCAACAGGAGGGCATTTTTGTTGAGTAACCCCAGCAGGAAAATTAAGCCAATGAGAGAGATAATGTTAAAACTACTCCTAATCACCAGTAATCCTAGCATCGCTCCCACAATGGACAAGGGAACTGATAGGGCGACTACCAAGGGCTCTAAAAGACGACCAAATAGCAATACCAGAGTTAAGGTCATCAGCAATAATGATAAAGTAATGGTACGTCCAAAACTTTGTAAAACGTCATTACTTTGGGCAGCGTTACCCCACCTCTCTAGGGTAATCCCAGAAGGAAAGAAAGAGCGGGCAGTTTTTTCCACAGCGATCGCCGCATCCTCTAAACCCTTTTCTTGGCCTAAATTAGCAGTTAATAAAATTGTGCGTTTACCCTTTAGGCGCTCTATGGCGTTTTTGTCAATAGATACTTCCACATCCTTAAGTTTAAGGGATTTTTTGATTTCTGCTTGTAATTTAAGGGCATTTTCCGATAAAACTTGCCAATCATCCCCTTGAATAGCCATTTGTAAGGGCTTTTCTGCTTCTGTCTGTACAAAGGGAATATCTTCAATGCTCACAGATACGCCTTTGAGGGGAGGCAATTTCCCACGGATTAGCTCTTGGGTTTGGGCTGTATTTAACTGCCTTTTGTCTTTTAAGCGAACATAGATGCGTCCTTTATTCGCTTCGCCCCGCATCCCTGCTATGGTGAGAATAGACTCCACATCAGGAGTATCTAAAACCACCTCCTCAATTTTTTTACCCAGTCTGAGGGTTCGTCTAGCTAAAAATTTTTCTGGGGATTGGCTAATGGTATCAATCCAGTCAAAAGCCCCATTTTTGGGTATATCTTGGGGAGTAGAAGCGGTAAACTCCCCTGTCAGTTTGGGTAAGGGAGTAGTGTAGTTAATATTAAATTCTCCCCTATCCAATTGGGGGACGAATCCTTTGGGTATTAAGGGAATCAACGCCACCCCCGCCAGAAAACTAGCTAGAGCCAATGCCATCACCCAAGCACGGTGTTGTAAGGACCAAGCTAATAAACGGCGATAGAATTGCAGTTGCGGACTTTCTCGGTTGCGGTTTTTGCGAGGTTTTAACCAAGAGGCGGCTAAAACAGGGGAAAGGGTACGGGCTATTAGTAAAGAAAAAAGCACGGCGGCGGAGACGGTTAAACCAAAGGGTTGGAAAAATTGACCGACTGCACCCCCCATAAAGGCGACGGGTATAAATACTGCGGCGATGGTAATGGTAGAGGCTGTCACAATTAAACCAATTTCTTGAGTACCTTTTAATGCGGCAACTTTTGGGTTTTCTCCTTGGTCAATGTGACGAGCAATATTTTCTACATCGACAATACCATCATCTATGACAATACCAATCACTAGGGCAAGGGCTAAGAGGGTGATGGTTTCTAAGTTAAATCCGAAAATTGCCATCACTATAAAAGTTCCGAGCAAAGAGAGCGGAATGGCTAGGGCGGCGATAAGGGTAGCACGAAAATTTCCCAGAAATGGGAACATGATTAAAATCGCTAAAATGATCGCCTCAATGAGAGAATCAATGGTTGCTTGGGTGGCTTCTCGGATATATTTAGCTTGGGTTTCTGCTAAGATAATTTGCGTACTGGTGAATTGAGTTTGCAGCTTTTTAATCGTGGCTTCTACTTTTTCTACTACTTCTAAGGTGTTGGCATTAGCCTTTTTGACAATCTGTAGAGCTAGGGCTGGTTTGCTATTAAATTGTACTAGGGTTTTTGACTCTCCTAAAAGATTAACTTTCAAGACTCCTGGTAAGCTTTCTAACTGGGGAATGATTTGGGTTTTAGCTAAGTTAACTAAGTCTTCTAGGGGTTTTTCTTGATTAATTAAGGCGTAGGTAATAACAGGAGATTCGTTTAAGTCTATAGGTATGACTTGGGTAGTAGTTTGGGAAGGAAGGGATACGTTTTTAAGGGAGTTTTCAACAATTTTAGTAGCGGAGTCTAAGGGTGTACCCACATCAAATAAAATCTTACTAACACTTCGCCCTGGATAGCTAGTGGATGAGACATTACGGATTTCTTTTTGGTAGTTGAGGGCAGTTTCAATGGGAATAGTAAGTTGTTTTTCGGTATCGAGGCTAGTGCTTAGGGGAGCTTGGGCATTAATCACCACTACAGGAAAGGTAATATCAGGAAAAAGTGCATACTTTAGGGAACTAAATGCTAATAAACCAGCCACGGCAATGGCTAACCAAAAACTAATAGTTAAACGGGGATATTTAAGGGCTAATTGGGAAATATTTAAAAGTTCTCGCCAAGAGGTTTTCATGGATTTTATTCTTCGTATAATACTTGATCAAAACAAGCTTCCCCAACGGCGGTTAGCGTTTGACTAGAAGGGCGATCGCCTCGATTAGATTTTCGTACCAGTTCCCGAAATTGTGATAGACTATAGCGTTGGCGAAAGGTTTTAATAGTACAGTCACAGAGTTCTTTCGCCACATCTGGGGGTAATTTCTTCTGGATAGTTCTACTGAGACATTCTTTATGATACTCTTCAAAGGTATTTTGGTTGGGTTTGGTTTGTGCTTGCAGAGCCTCGGCCATACTCAAAATCAGGAAAAATAGACTAGACACCATCAACTTTTGCATAAAACCTATAATCTATTCAGAAAAATAAGGATAAGTTTAATAGAACTAGGGGCTTTTTGTAAACCACCAATTTCTATATTACTTAATAAAGTTAAGGGGTAATTTTTCCCCACAGATTTCATGGATGACTTGTATTTGCTCAAACAACCAAGGATAGGATTGACGATACTCGGGAATCAAACCCAAGGGAGAAAGTAGAGCGGCCGCAGTAATATCAGCCACTGTTAAGGAATTTCCGACTAAAGTGGGTTGGGTACGCCAAGGGGATAAAATTTCTATCGCTGTTTCTAAGCGTTTCTGGGCCCGTTGTACCGAGGTGGCATTAATCCCAGACTGAAAGCGGACAATAGAGATCACTAACTGACTAGAAAAAGATGGATCTAACTCCTTGCCTTCCCCAGAGCGAAAATCATAATACACAAAGCGACTAGCAATACCAATACTTTCATCCAACCAATCCTCCAGTAACCAAGCCATGTTCCTCTCCCCTAAATCCTCGGGAATCAATGGCGGTTCGTGACGATAGGTTTCTAGATAACGTAAAACCTCCGTGGAATCGGCCACAACTTCGGGTTGTCCTAGCTCTTGGGGAAATAATACGGGTAGAGTGCTTAATCCTGTTTTGGGTTTAACTCTCAGGACATGAGCTCCTGGAGTCAGGTTTTCGACTTGGTAGGGAATTTTTTTATAACCGAGCGCTAAACGAGCCTTGCGACAATAATGGGAAGTGCTAAATTGCCACAGGAGCATAGGTATAATTCTAAAACGGAACTAGCCGAAGCGCAGAAAGAGAACCGACGACTGGCCGTGTTTCGTCTCGGTTCTTTTTCTGGTTCGCTCCTCACACTAGAATAAACCATACAGAAGACTGAGAAGTTTGTCAACCCTAGGAAGAAAAATTATTATTCTCCGCGACCGACAACAGAACGAACACGGTATATGGGGCGGTTTTGGGATTCGTGATAGGTTCGCATCATCATCTCCCCTAACAGACCAAAGCAGAACAATTGTATGCCAGCTAAGAAAAGTAAAACCGATAACATCAACAGGGGACGCTGACCAATACTCTGACCCAGTATGATTTTCAGATAGGTAAGATAACCTCCAAGGGCTGAACCTAGCAAAAGACAAAACAATCCAAAGCCACCAAAGATGTGCATCGGACGGGTAAGGAATTTCTTGATAAAAAATATGGTTAATAAATCTAGCACTACCCGAAAGGTACGCCCTAACCCGTACTTACTTTTACCATAACGACGGGCATGGTGGTTGACGGGCATTTCCGTAATTTTAGCCCCTTCTATATAGGCCAAAGCGGGTAAAAACCGATGCAACTCACCGTAAAGATTCATATCCGCTAGGACCTCAGCACGATAGGCTTTTAGGGAACAACCATAGTCGTGTAGGGGAACTCCCGTGACTTTGGCAATGATCCAATTAGCTATTTTAGAGGGAAGCAGACGAGTTAGACGATCATCTTGTCTTTCCTTGCGCCATCCACTCACTAGATCGTAACCCGTTTCCAATTTAGCGAGTAAACGCGGAATATCCTGGGGGTCATTTTGCAGGTCCCCATCCAGGCTAATAATAACTTTTCCCCTGGCGTACTGAAATCCTGCCGACATAGCCGGAGTTTGTCCGTAATTGCGCCGCAGAATCACGGCTACTAAATCCGTGCGGAGATTGGCTAATTGGCTTAAACGTTCCCCTGAACCATCCACAGACCCATCATCAACACAAATTATTTCATAGTCTAGGTGATTTTCCTGTAAAACTTGGGCAATATTGGTAATTAAAGGTTTTATACTGTCGATTTCATTGAAAATCGGCACAACAATTGATAAATAGGGAGAATTTAATGGATCTGATCTACCAAGGGAATCAGATAATTTTAGAGAATGGGTCATAGTATAACAGTTCTCAATTGAGTGAGGTACAAAGATCCTCGTTTGAGGCAGGAGGCAGGAGGCAGGAGGAGACTTAATAAATCTTACCGTTAAACCTAGAAGCCTTTGCCTACAATAGAGTTAATCTAACTTTTGATAAGGCTATAACATGACTAAAACCGTTGCTGAGGTCATGACCCCTAATCCCCTCTCCGTTAACCCCCAAACCTCTCTTAAGGATGCGATCGCCATTTTGGCGGAAAAACGCATTAGTGGCCTACCTGTAGTCGACGAAACAGGTAAGTTAATGGGGGTAATCTCTGAAAGCGATCTCATGTGGCAGGAAACGGGTATAGATCCGCCTCCTTACATTATGCTCCTAGACAGTGTGATTTATCTACGCAATCCTAGCCGTTATGATAAATTAGTCCATAAGGCTCTGGGGCAAACCGTGGAGGAAGTAATGACGGACAAACCCATCACCATCAGACCGGAGCAGTCTATCAAAGAAGCAGCCCATCTGATGTACGAAAAACACATCCGCCGTTTACCTGTCTTAGAAGATGGCACGGGAAAAGTGATTGGGATTATCACTAGGGGGGATATTATTCGCACTATGGCCCAGGATTAAAGAGAATGGGGGATCTAAATAACTCAGATTCCCCCACCAATGAGATTAATTTTTCTGGTTTTGGGTAGGATTCAATCCACCTAGGAACATGGGAATAAATTGTTCCATGAATACCTTCGGATCTCGGCTCCAGGCTTTTTGGGCCGCTTGTAGGCGAACCGATTGCAGGTTAGGATCAAGGACAGTTTGAGGAATCCGTTGCATTAGGTAGCCCGGACGCTCCCAAACGGGTAGGGTGTTGGCAATTTCTACCAAGTTATTTACCCGGCGCAATTCCGCTCCTGCCATAATGTCCATACCTGCTTCGTAGGCGGCTTGTTCTATGGCAGAATATTTTTGTTTAGCCTGTTCAACCTTAGCTCGGTGCTCAGGGCTTTTATTGGCGATTTGTTTGAGCCAGCGATTTCCCCAACGCACATGACTTGCTTCCTCGGGGAAAATTTTCTCAATAGTAGCGCGGATTTTCAGATTTTCCTCGGTTGGCTCGGCGGCTTTGAGGGCGTGGATATGGGCTGAGAAATATTCACAACCCCGCTTTTCGGTAACGTTGATAGCGACTAAAGAGGAAATGACGGCTTCTTCTTTTTGGTCTTCGCCATGGAGATTTTCTGACCCTAACAACCGCTCAAATTCATCAATATAGGAGGTTCCTGGGGGGGTATTGACAGGTCCACCTATATCTAGGAGAAGATCCGTTAACCACAAAGCGTGGCGGGCTTCTTCCCGGACATGATTGGATAAATCCTTAACCAGTTCCCTGGGAGAACCGTCTAGTTTTTCTATTACGTCGGTTAAGTCTTTACAACTGCGTTGTTCGTTGTAGCGATAGCGGTTGAGGGTGACTAGGTGGATTTCCCGTTCTTGGACGACCCGCCCCATGATATCACGGGCACTCATCCCATTGCGGAGTTTACGAGGATAGGTAACAGTCATAGTCAAAGGATAAATGAATAAAAATGAGAACGATGACTCGATTATAACGCCCGTCAGGATTCATGGGTTACGGATAGGCTCTCCAAATTAGGACAAAATACAGAATATAATTGATACAGGAAAAAGATCAGGATATTTTTTAGTATGTCAAGAAACCGTAGTCCTCTATTTTCCCTTCTCGATTTTTTATTTACTGTTGCTGTTTTGTGGTTCGGGGGCAAATGGTTAGTTAGTATCCTGAATATTAACTGGGGTCAAGCTATCCCTAATAACCCACCATCCGTAACCTCTACTCCTATTATCACTCCAGGGATACAGGAAAATAAAACTACTTTTGTTTTGCCTAGTAATGTTCCCAATGGCACCAAGGTTACTATTGATGGCTCTACGAGTATGGTACAGATTAATCAAGGTTTAAAATACGCTTTTGAACGAGCATATCTGGGTGCAAATGTCAATACCAATGCTCAGGGTTCAGAGATAGGATTACAAAATCTTTTGACTGAAAAAATTGATATTGCAGCCATTTCCCGTCCCCTAAATACCGCCGAAATACAACAGGGTTTAGGTACTGTTGCAGTTACTCAAGATCAGATTGCGATAGTAGTGGGAATTAATAATCGTTTTCGTCGTGGTTTAACCATAGAGCAAGTACAGGGTATTTTTTCTGGTAAGATTACTAACTGGTCCCAGGTAGGCGGCGAAAATTTACCTATCAAGGTTATCAATCGTCCTCCTACAAGTGGTACTCGTAAAGCCTTTCAAGAATTAGTTTTAAATGGAGATGAATTTGGTCGTGGAGCTAATTTTATAACTCTGGAAAAGGATGCCACTACGCCTATTTTAAATGCTTTGGGCAAGGAGGGGATTACTTATGCCACATACCCTCAGGTATCAGCACAGTCTCTAGCCCGTATTGTAGCAGTAGATGGGATAACTCCCCAATCGGCTAGTTATCCCTACCAAAGGACTTTATTTTATGCCTATAAACAGCCTACAAATTCCTCTGTACAATCATTTTTAGGTTATGTCACTTCAGATAAAGGTAAACAAATTATCGAAAAAGCTCAGTTGTCGGGAGAAAAAGTACAGCCATTAATAACAAAATCTCCTTTGGGGATTCAAAAACCTATAAATTCAAGCCTTTGGGATAAAAAAGAAATTAGAGGTATTTATTTGAGTAGATACCAAATTACAAATAATGCTAGTGAGCAGACAATTCGCGCTAGAGTTCGTTATTATCGTTCCCAGGGAATCAATACTATCATTCATGGTGTTTGGGGCAATGGCTGTACAATGTATAAGAGTCAGGTAATGCAGAAATATTTAGGGATTGAAAGTTGCCCTAATCAATTCCAAGAACAATGGTTAGACTGGCTAATTGATGAAGCTCATCAACAGGGAATGCAGGTACACGCCTACTTTGAAAAAGGCATTAAAATTGATGCCAATAGTCCAATTTTTGATCGGGCGATCGCCGAAAAGTGGATTGTCCCAGGAGTAGATAGAACCTATGGGGGAGTTGAACACTACGTTTTGGATGTAGAGATTCCCGAAGTTGCCACATTATTCAAAGATATTTTAGTAGAATTTGTCAAAAAATACCCGCGGGTTGACGCGGTACAATGGGACGATTATTTAGGCTACTATGCGGAATTACCCGGTAAGGTAGATCGCACGGATAATTTAACCAAGTTTGTCAAACAAATGACAAGCTCTATGAAAAAAGCGAACCCTGCGGTAAGTTTTGATCTTTGTCATCATAATCCCTATTGGGCCAAACGATATTTTGCGGCAGATTGGCAAAAATGGGGAGTAGATCGGGTATTTATCCAAGCCTATAACGAGAAGAATTTTCAACAGGAATTAGTTTATGCCGAAAAATACAACGGTATTGCCATTACCGATCAACAACTGAAACGGTTACAGGAATTAGTCAAAAATCCAGAAATTAAGAGCATTTTAATTTTTCCCCTAGGGGGCAAACCAGAAACAACGGCGGCCAGTCTCAAAAACTTTCGCTAAAAAATTCTCTATATGTTATGCTAAATCCGCTTTGATTAGCTAGGTTATCGCAGGCTTGTCAGGGGGTCGGGTTTAAGAGAAAAGGAATGAATAATTAATCGCCGATTACAACTGATCCTATTTCTCGCAAATAAGAGGGTTTAAGGTTAAGGAAATCCATAATTCTCTGGATATTTAAGGGAAGTTAAAGAATAGATTAACAATAAGTTAACTAAAAATTCTAGAATATTACATTTGTTGAAGACTTAGGTTTAAAAGGACAAAAAATGCTCTAATGGTGGAATAGACACGGCGATTCTCGTGAGGAAAAGACTATGACGGTCTTCAAAGTGATGACGTGGAATCTGGAGAACTTATTTTCTCCTTCAGACCCTGAAGAAGTCCAAGAATACCAGGAAAAACTGCAAACTTTAGCTACTGTAATCTTAAACCTAGATGCAGATGTCATCGGACTACAGGAGGTAGGAGGGACTGAACCCCTTCAGGACTTGCTCGACCTTCTAGGGGGCGGTTATCCCCACCATCAACTCTCAACCGAGCCTGACTCAAGGGGTATTCGGGTTGGTTTTATCTCGAAATTACCGATTCAAGATAGCGAGTAAATTGTCGATTTTCTCCCCCTAGGATTAGCTAGTGTACCTGGACAAGATAACCGGGGTAAGCCCTTGGGAGATGATGTAGGCAAAGAAACCATTACTATTCTCAATACTACGGCCAATACTATCAATTTGGAGGGATGGTTGCTAGCAGATCGACTGAAACAGAAGTTCCCCCTTACGGGTTCTATAGAAGCAGGGGAAGCTCGTCGCATTTTACTCCCCGGGGGTGATCTGCAATTGGGGAATCAAGGGGGAATTATTACCCTACTAAATCCCACTGGGTTGAAAGTAGATGGGGTTTCCTACTCTCAAGAAGCGGTTAAGCAACAAGGACAAACAATTGTCTTCACCAACTAATCTTTCTGGCGCAGGGGTTGATGGTATGATCGCTGACAGGAAAAAACAGTTAGGGTAAAATCACAATGACCACTATTTTAGCTGGGGATATAGGCGGTACTAAGACTATATTGATTTTAGTTAAATGTGCTCTAGCCTTAGGAGATGGAGGGGTTCCTGACTATGATATCCTCCATGAGTCCAGTTATCTGAGCCAAAGATTTCCCGACCTCGTACCGATGGTTTGGGAGTTTTTGGCCGAATGCGAGCAAAAATACCAAGAGAAATTTAGCCCAGAGAAAGCCTGTTTTGGTATAGCCGGACCCGTGTTCAATCATACCTCAGAACTGACTAACTTGAGTTGGTCATTGACCATTGATCGCTTACAAAAACAGCTTAATATCCCTGAAATCGAATTAATTAACGATTTTACTGCCATTGGCCACGGAATTTTAGGGCTAAAACCCGACGATCTCTATACTCTACAGGAAGCACCGACAGATTCCACGGCCCCCATCGCCGTCATTGGTGCTGGTACGGGCTTGGGAGAAGGGTTTTTGATTCCCCTAGGTAATGGCAATTATCGAGTCTTTGGTAGTGAGGGGTCCCATGCAGATTTTACGCCCCGTTCGGCTTTAGAATTTGAGATGATGAAATATTTCCGAGAGAAATATCGACTGACTCGTGTTTCTGTAGAAAGAGTGGTTTCTGGGCAAGGTATAGCCTGGATTTATCAGTTTCTTAGGGATAGGGATCGCTCCTTGGAATCTCCCACCCTAGAGGCAATTTATGAAACCTGGGAACAGGAAATCGGCAAAGCAGAGAAAACCGTAGATTTGTCTGCCGAAGTCTCCAAAGGCGCGATCGCTGAATCGGACTATCTTTGTGGGCAAGCCATGGCGATTTTTTTGGAAAATTATGGGGTAGAAGCAGGGAATTTGTCCTTAAAGTTACTTCCCTACGGTGGCTTATATATTGCGGGGGGAATTGTTGGTAAAATTTTACCCCTTATGCAGAAAGAATATTTTATGAAGGGGTTTTTGGAAAAAGGGCGTATGATGCCCCTGATGAAACGTATTCCCGTGAAGATTGTCGTCAACCCCAAGGTGGGATTAATTGGTGCCGCTTTGTGTGCAGCCAAACTAGGGCTATAGTGGATCTAGATTTGTTTTAGATAGATAAATTGTGTGCAAAGAACCCTTCGAAGCTCCCGCTTTAACCGTGGAAGACGCGATCGCTAACCTCCGCCAAAAAGAAGATCCAGGTCTACGTTACTATGCCAGTTGGTGGTTAGGACGGTTTCGAGTCCGAGAGCCGGTGGTGATTGATTTATTACTAGAAGCCCTTACAGATGAAAGCGATCGCACTCCGGATGGGGGTTACTCCCTGCGGCGCAATGCCGCTACAGCCCTCGGTAAATTAGGGGACCTAAAGGCAGTACCGGGGCTAATTAACTGTTTAAATTGTACTGATTATTATGTCCGAGAATCCGCAGCCCTTGCCTTGGAAATGCTAGGAGATTCCCGGGCTATTCCCCCTTTACAGGAATTACTCCAAGGGGGGGTAGAAGCCGCCATACCAGTCCAGGGCAAACCCCATTTAATTGAACCCTACGCAGCGATTTTAGAGTCTTTAGGGACTTTGGGAGCAAAAACAGCGATTTCTGACATAGAACCATTTTTAAGCCATGCTTTGCCCAAGATTCAATTGGCGGCGGCTCGGGCTTTGTATCAATTAACTGGGGAAAGGATCTATGGCGATCGCCTGGTGGAAGGATTAAGGGAAAAGGAATTACAATTAAGACGCTCGGCTCTTATGGATTTAGGCGCGAGTGGCTATCTAGAATCCGCCCCGGCGATCGCCGAAGCCCTCGCGGAAAATAGTCTAAAACTCATTGCCCTCAAAGGGTTATTAGAGGGACATTTAATTTCCCTCCCCAATGGGGAATATTTAAGCGCAGATAGTCTGCGGATTATGGGATTAATGGATCAGCTATTATGACACCTACCATTGCTCAACTTATCCAGGCGATCGCCCAAGCCGACTCCGCCGAGGGATTGATACATGCAGTAAGAGCCTTAGCCGCTACCGAAGCAGAGGCCGCCATCCCTAGCCTAGTGGAAGTCCTCAGTTTCAATAACCCAGGGGCCGCCGTGGCCGCCGTCGATGGATTGATAAAAATTGGCTTACCATCGGTTTCCTACCTATTAGAAAATATAGATGGCTATAACTATGGTGCCCGCGCTTGGGCTACTCGGGTTTTATCGGGTGTTGGGGATGTCCGCGCCCTAGATTTGTTAATAGATGCAGCCATGCGGGATTTTTCCTTGAGTGTTCGTCGCTCCGCCGCTCGGGGTTTAGGATATTTAAACTGGGAAACTGTGGATAAGGAACATCAAGACGAGCTTCAGACTCAGGTACTAGAGGCACTTCTGATGGTTTCCCACGATGATGAATGGGTTGTGCGTTATAGTGCGATCGCCGGATTAGAGGGTTTAGCTCCATCCCTGTCGGCGCAACTCGGTAGCCACCTTGTACGAATACAGGAACGATTAACGGAAATGGTCTTAACGGATGAAGAAATTGCCATCAAAGCTCGCAGTCAACTTGCATTAAAATCAAACCATGGTTAATTATCTCGTTTCCCTCGTCATTTGGACCGCCCTCTATAGTCTTTTTGCCCTTGGACTCAATTTGCAATGGGGTTTTACGGGTTTGATTAACTTTGGCCATGTGGCTTTTATGACGATAGGGGCCTACACTACGGTTTTATTGAGTTTACAGGGTGTCCCGATTATTCTAGCTGTCTTGATGGGGATGGCACTTTCCGCCCTACTAGGTTTATTGATTGGGGTTTCTACCCTACGACTTCGGGAAGATTATTTGGCGATCGTGACGATAGGGGTTTCCGAATTGTTGCGCCTAGTTGCTCTTAATGAAGAATGGCTAACTAAGGGGGCTTTCGGTGTACAAAACTATCCTTTACCTTTTCAGAATCTACCTAAATCCATTGGGTTTCCCCTCATGGTTGTCCTGACTCTCTTGGCGGTTTTTGCCCAAAGGGAACTTTTAAAAAATCTCAAAAAACAATGGTTAGAAAGTCGACAGATTAAAGATAAAAGTTATCAGCCGAGAAAACCGATCTCCTTGATCATTTGGGGCGTTATCGCTAGTGGGATCATTATTGGTATTTTTGTTAATGGTGTTATTGCCCTTTCTAATTATACCTATAAAGCCGGTTTAATGGTCTTTTTGTTACTGATTTTAGCACTTATTTATACAGCCCTTGATTTTTTAGAACAGTCTCCCTGGGGCAGGATACTTAAGGCAATTCGAGAGGATGAGGAAATCCCTAGGGCTTTGGGTAAAAATGTTTTTTGGTACAAGTTACAGGCTTTTATGTTGGGAGGGGCGATCGCTGGATTAGCTGGAGCATTTTTAGCCTGGCAACTTTCTACTATTTATCCCACAAATTTTGAACCTTTACTAACTTTTAATGCTTGGATTATTGTGATATTAGGTGGTTCTGGAAGTAATGCTGGTACTCTTTTGGGCGCGATTATTTTCTGGGCTTATGATTCTTTAACTCGTTTCGTTTTGCCGCAGTTACATATTTTTAATGATAGTCAATTGGGGGCTTTTCGGATTATGGTTATTGGTCTGATTTTAATGATTTTAATGCTCTGGCGACCCCAGGGTATTTTAGGGAAAAAGGAAGAACTTACCCTAGGAAAGTAGGCATTGCACTTGACACTACAAAGGGCGAATTGCTTACGGTTGTATTCCTTATTAGGACTACGAAGGAAAAAAGCTAAGGAACATAGGTCAAAAGGAGGCGAATCGCTGCATCAATGGAGGATAAAGAAGCGGTTTCATTGGGAGTATGATAACCCGTCGTGGGGATTTGTAAGGTTGTGCCATTAACTCGGCCATTAGATGCTACGGCTACACGCCCTAACTCAGTGCGTCCTAGGGAAAGGGGTTTACTGCGTTGTAGGTTTTGGGCTTCTATATAGGCATCCTTATAACTATAGGTAATCCCTAACTCTTGGCACTTCTGTTCTATTTCCTTCGTAATACCCTCAGCAAAGGCTCCGCTGGCATCCTTACGACGTAAAACCAACTGCTGGGCGGTGGCTGCTTCTCGATTGTGATAGGGGCTAGTGTCAATGACAATCAGGCGTTGGGTGGTTAAGTGATGGCTCAAAAACCAAGAATAGGCATAGCGCCAACTGCGTCCTGCTTCCTCCTGGGCGGTAAATAGGGCTGTACCTTGAAAACCGTGACGAAATAGATAAATTAAAATGGCGGCACTGAGGACATTATCTAACTGGGCGGAGGCGAAACCATCGACAACTTGCAGACGATCCAGAAAAGAAACGGGTGTACCAGGTTGCAGGAAATCCAATCCATCTAATTCAAAAATCAGGTTTTTTCTGGCGGTACAGATGTAGGATTTGATGATATGTCCTTGACCTAAATAGGTGCCGGTGTAGGGCAAATGGGCTTGGACACGCTGACCTTGAAAGCGGTTTTCTACAGTGTACATCATCTGTTCGGAGACAGAATCCCCCGTTAATTCGCTCTGGTTACTGGTAATAAAAGCCGCATACTGAAACTCATTAGGTCCCGTGCAGAGTAAACCATGTCTGTCAATATGTGCCGAGAGAACTACACTTTCGGGTTGATCACCTTGGGCTACGAGAACACCTTGATAATAGTCAACTTTTGCCCCAACTTCCTCTAGTTCCCGCTTGAGAGTCCGAAAAAAGGAATCCTCACAACCGACTACGGAGGGTTCACGAATCAGCCCACTCAAAAGACTCAAGAACTCCGTCAAATCTAAGACAGTATTGGCAACTTGGGCTTCGGGGGAAAGGGTTTTTTTGTTTTCTAATTCTAAAATGCTCATCGCTTCTCTACCCAAAGGGAGTATTATGTACTTGACAATACAACTCAAGCCCAGATAGTTGTAGTCAATTTTGATACAGAGTGAGAATTTATGTCAGATAACTATAGAAGTCGAGTCGTCACCCAAGGAACCCAACGCAGTCCCAATCGTGCCATGCTCAGAGCCGTGGGGTTTGCGGACGATGATTTTACTAAGCCCATTGTCGGTATTGCCAACGGTTACAGCACGATTACCCCCTGTAATATGGGGCTGAATGCCTTGGCTCTAAGGGCGGAAGGGGGAGTTAAAGAGGCGGGGGGCATGCCGCAACTCTTTGGCACTATTACCGTTAGTGATGGCATTTCTATGGGTACTGAAGGGATGAAATATTCTTTAGTTTCTAGGGAAGTTATTGCCGATTCCATTGAAACTGCTTGTAACGGGCAGAGTATGGATGGAGTGCTGGCAATAGGAGGATGTGATAAAAATATGCCCGGGGCAATGATTGCGATCGCCAGGATGAATATTCCGGGGATCTTTGTCTATGGGGGTACAATTAAACCTGGTCATTACGATGGCAAGGATTTAACCGTAGTCAGTGCTTTTGAGGCAGTCGGACAATACAGTGCCCAAAAGATTGCTGAGAGTGAATTAGCAGCCATTGAGCGCAATGCTTGCCCTGGGGCGGGTTCCTGTGGGGGAATGTTTACCGCTAATACCATGTCTTCTGCCTTTGAAGCCATGGGCATGAGTTTACCCTATTCTTCGACCATGGCCGCCGAAGATAGCGAAAAAGCCGACAGTACGGAGCAATCAGCACGGGTTTTGGTAGAAGCCATCCGCACGCAAATTTTACCGAGCCAAATCCTCACCCGTAAAGCCTTTGAAAATGCCATTACTGTGATTATGGCCGTTGGAGGCTCTACTAATGCCGTACTGCACCTATTGGCGATCGCCCATACCATCGGCGTAGAATTAAACCTAGACGACTTTGAAATTATTCGCCACAAAGTACCGGTTTTGTGTGACCTTAAACCTTCCGGGCGTTATGTAACCACGAACCTGCACCAAGCAGGGGGTATTCCCCAGGTGATGAAGATGTTGCTCGTCCATAACCTTATCCATGGGGATGCTTTGACAATTTCTGGGGAAACTATTGCCGAAGTTTTAAGAGATATTCCTGAAAACCCGCCAACAAACCAAGATGTCATCCGTCCTTGGGATAACCCTGTTTATCCGGAGGGGCATTTAGCCATTCTCAAGGGTAATTTAGCTAGAGAG
The DNA here is from genome assembly GCA_040398185.1 of Microcystaceae cyanobacterium. Lineage (GTDB taxonomy): Bacteria > Cyanobacteriota > Cyanobacteriia > Cyanobacteriales > Microcystaceae > JBBAUO01. The sequence goes on from JBBAUO010000013.1 coordinate 67,216, forward strand.
GGTTCCGTTGCTAAAATCAGTGGGGTAAAAAACCCCATCATCACAGGACCTGCTCGGGTTTTTGAATCGGAAGAAGATTGTCTCGATTCCATCCTAGCGGGGAAGATTAACCCAGGAGATATCTTGGTGGTGCGTTATGAAGGGCCCAAAGGCGGACCCGGAATGCGGGAAATGTTAGCCCCCACTGCAGCAATTATTGGCGCGGGTTTAGGGGATAGCGTGGGACTAATTACCGATGGACGCTTCTCGGGAGGGACTTTTGGTTTAGTGGTTGGCCATGTTGCTCCGGAGGCCGCAGTGGGGGGGACTATTGCCCTAGTTAAGGAAGGAGATAGTATCACCATTGATGCTACCCAAAGGTTATTACAGTTAAATGTCCCAGAGGCAGTTTTGCAAGAAAGGCGAGTCCTTTGGCGACCACCTATTCCCCGTTATAGTCGCGGTGTGTTGGCGAAATATGCCAAATTAGTCACCTCTAGTAGTTTGGGAGCCGTCACAGATAAGGATTTATTCCCGACTTCCTGATAAAATGGAAGACAAAACCTTTTGAATAATGTCGATCCAGGATTAATCAAATTATGACACCTTCTTTAGCTGGTTTCTTGTGGAGTCTCGTCCTAGGGGCTGTTGTTGTGGTTATCCCCATCACCATTGGAGTTATCTTTATCTCCCAAAAAGACAAAATCAAACGTACTTAGCCTGATGGCCACTCTTGGACTATTCTGTATAATTGGGATAGTTCAATGGGTGGCAATACCGAAGGTGGAAAGAAAATCATGGTGAACTTTGGGCTGAACTCAGCCAGTATTTTAGGACTTTTTTTAGCCGTTGCAGGGGCTGGACTGTATTTCATGCGGACTGTGCGCCCAGAACTGTCAAGGGATCACGATATATTTTTTGCAGCAGTTGGGTTGCTCTGTGGATTGATTTTGATGTTCCAAGGATGGCGACTCGATCCGATTTTACAATTTAGTCAATTTCTCCTCATGGGTTCGGCTATCTCCTTTGCAGTGGAAACTATTCGCCTCCGGGGAGCTACGGTAGAACAAGCCCGACGCAACAACTCCTTTGTGGATGAACGTCCCGTGAGTCGAGAATATCGCGCCCAGTTGGAGGAATTAGAACCCTACGAAGCCCAAGAGCGTCCCGAAAACAAACGCCGTTTAAGAGGTTACGAAGACCAAAGAGCCTCTAGAAGTTCGGCCGCCTATGAAGACGAGGAGCCGAGAACAACTCGCACCCGTCGTCCACCGGCAGAACGCCCTAGCTCTAATACCCGTCCCCGTCGCTCTCCTCCTATAGTTAAGGATAGTTATGATGATGATGAGTGGAAGGAAACCAGAAGCGATTGGGAAGAACCCCCCGTCACCCGGCAGCCCCGTCGTCCTCGCAATGAGGAAAACACGGAAACCCCTCGCCAACGCCGTCCACCCAGGAATAGTTCTCCTTACCAGGATGAACCCCCCGCACCTACGGAATATGTGGATTATCATCCCATAGATTCTGAGCCTGAGGAGGAGCAGGATGAACCAGGGGGGAACAGAGATAACCCGATTCGTTTTGATTATTAAATGCTTCAGGTTTGCCGATGGGTTAGTCTAGGGGGATTAGTCTTGACGGTTACGGGATGTCAGTTCGGTTGGCGTTCTCCTAGTTTTACGACCCTCAACAGTCGCTATAATGACGGCGAACCAGCCCTTAGTGGTAATGGTCGTCTTTTAGCTCTGGTTTCTAATCGGGGTAGCAATAGCCAGATTCTTCTCTACGATTTACAAGGAGATAGGTTTTTAGAGTTACCTGCTCTCTACGGGGGGGAAGCGATCGCCGATAGTCCTAGTTTAAGTCGTACAGGTCGTTATTTAGTCTACCTAGTTACCCTAGAAGGCCGCCCAACTATTGCTTTCTATGATCGTCTGACTCGGCGCTCGGAGCTTTTAACCCAAGGTTATCGGAGTTGGATTAGAAATCCTCGCGTCAGTCCCGATGGGCGTTATATTGTCTTTGAATCTGCTCGTCGGGGTCAATGGGATATTGAAGTTCTAGATAGGGGTCCTTTGGTTGAGTTGGATATTGAAGATGGGGCTTTGGTTATTAATCCTTAGGTTATACCGTGAAGCGTGTTTTTTTAGCTTTGATTCTCAGTCTAGGATTTGGTTTAGGGGGATGTACGGGTTATCCTCGTCTTTTGGGTTTTCCCTTTGATAGAGGGGGTAGAAGTCTCAATAGTCCTGCTTCTGAAGTGAATCCTAGCATTAGCGATCGCTTTTTGGTCTTTGTATCAGATCGCAATGGTTCCCAAAATATCTATCTATTTGATGCCCAAAATCGTCGTTTAATTGATTTGCGGGGGCTTAATTCCCTAGATGAGATGGCAACTCACCCGTCTGTTTCTGAGGATGGGCGCTATATTGTTTTTGGGGCGAGTCGTCAAGGAAAAACTGATATTTATCTCTACGACCGTGAAACCGAGCAGAAACGCAATCTTACCGCCGATTTAAACGCAGAAGTGAGAAATCCTACCCTGAGCGCTGATGGTTCGCGCCTAGCCTTTGAAGTAGCCCAAGACGGGCAATGGGATATTTGGATTTACAATATATCTGGGGAGAGAATCAAAACCAATTAGCCTGAAACACAAACCGAGTCAATTGTCAAGCAATTAACAATTCTCCCACATTTGCTGATAGGCTTGTTCCATTTCTTGGGTAAATTGATAGCCATTCCAAAGGGGAGAAGAAAGGCGAGATTGTCGCAATTTCTGGTAGACTTGTTGGCGCAGTTGGGGTTCTTTGCCAAAGCGAATACCCCAGTCAATATATTCCTCATCAGTCCAAGCAATTCCTTCCGATAAACCAGCATTAGTCATTAAAGCATAGCCATTACGGGATGGCCATTGTTGCCCTACCCTTGTCACTACAGGAATCCCCATCCAAAGAACATCTAAGGTCGTCGTTCCCCCATTAAAAGGATAAGTATCTAAAATTACATCCACAATTCTCAGATTAGCTCGATAGGTCATAATGGGGAAAATTGGTAAAAAGCGTATCCTATCGGTTGCAATCTGTTCCTCTTCGGCAATTTGTAAGATAAGGTCTTTAAAATTAGCATGATCTGTAAAGCCTTGAAAAAATAAGTAACCATTAGTAACAGCTTTCAGAATTTGCATTTGCATTCTAATCGTGGCTGGATGACCTTTTAATCCTGTTTGTACATTTAGATAAATAATGGCATCTTCAGAAATATCTAATTGTTCCCTTCGTAAAGTCGGTGTTCCTACCTCGAAACCATCTACGGCAATGTAAGTATGCGGTAAACGCCAGATTTTTTCTACATAATAATCCTGGGCATTTTCAGGTAAAATATAAGGGTCAGCAATGACATAGTCCACCGTCGGTAAGCCTGAGGAATCATAACCTAACCAGTTCACTTGCACAGGAGCAGGTTTAAGGGCCATAACTTGATAGTTTACAGCACTTGTTACACCATCTAAATCCACCAAAATATCTATTTCATCGTCTTGAATTTGTTGGGCTATACGTTGAGGATAAAAGGGAAAATGATGAAAAATATCAGCCTTGGGGCGAAACCATTTCTTGGTAATATCATCTTCTTCTTGATTAACTAGATAAAAAGCAAGCTCAAATTTTTCTCGATTGTGATAGTGGATTAACCAACGGCCCAATAAACCAACACAATGGCTTCTTAAAGTATGAGCAATATAGCCAATTTTTAACTTTTTTTGATGCTTAATTTTGGGTTTATTTTTCCAATCTAATCTTGCTACTAAATTTTTTTGAAATAAAATGCCAACTTCATTGTGTAACCTGCGAATTTCAGGAAGGTTATCTTCAAAGTAAAAAAGCTGATGGACAATGTTTAAGGAGTCTCTAACAACTGGACTCAGGTTCTTTGGCTGTTCAACAATCAATTGATTCAATAATTGTTTATAGGTTACAGCCACAAGTTGAGCATCTTTCCAGTTACAACTTAGCAGCAGGGCATGAAACTTTAAATAATTCCCATACAATTGTAAATCTGTCACTTCGCTATAGCTAATAAACATTTCAGCAAATTCTAGCGCTTTTTCAAATTCTCTGGCTTGACAATAAAAATTAAAGATCTTATTTATCAAACGAAAATCCCCCAAGCAGTAGGGTAAACAGAGATTTATTATTTCTGCCGCATAGATAGGTTGATGCTGTTGGTAAGCCATTCTTGTGGCAACGGATTCTAGGGTTTGAGCTAGGATTTTTTTGTCTTTAATATGGGGAAAACTAACACGAACAAAATCAACAGTTTGACCAGAGTGAAATTCTAATACTTGAGTTAGAGTCTTAAAAAGAAGCTCGGAATTGACAGACTCTGCGGGAAGATTTGCCAATAATTGTATAACTTGCCATTCCTGGAGTTTTTGGGGATGGAATTGTTTTAGTTCAATTTCTAATTGTATTAAGTAAAGTAAATTGTCTAAATGCTCCGCATTAATTTCCCTTATATGGGAGCGCAATAGCCAAGCTAAGGAATGATTAACTTTGTTTTCTTGTCGTTGGGCTTCAGTATCAAGAATCTTAACTAATTCTGTATCTTCGGGAACTTGAGTAAGAATGTATAGCCAAGTAGTTTGCGCTTCTTCCTCCTTTCCCTGTAATAAATAAGCTAATCCTAGATAATAATAGTCAACACAACTATCGTTATCAGTTTCTATTAACTGCTCATAAAAGTCTGAGATGGCTGCATAATCATCTCTTAATAACCAAGTTTGAACCTCTGGATGCCAGGAACTATTCATAATCTATTTTGGTGGAGTTTCAGGGGTATTTATTTGTTGATTGGTTTGGTTTATTTTATTAATAAAATAATTTTCTTGATAGCCAATAGATCGAGCTAATTCTAAACCTTTTTGAAAAGCGGACATGGCCTCAGAATAATTTTTCTTATTCGTATAGATATCGCCTATTTTATCATAGGTATTCATTAAACCATAGTAATTATATCCCTTTTGTTCAACCTTGATTAATTCTTGAAAAATTTGTAAGGCATAGTCTTCTTGTTGATTCTTTTGGTAGAGTTCTCCCAATTTTTTTAATGCCTCTCCCGATATGCCATACTGTTGTAATGCCCAGGCTAGAGAATAGGCTTCTTGATAGTTTTGACTAGCCTTTTCCAGTTCTTTAAGTGCCTCATAGTCAATGCCAATGAGGATTTTTAGATCAGGAATTGCTTTAACTTTTTGAGTTTTTAAATAGTTATCTACTAAGCTTTCTTTAATTCTAACTGCGTTTTGTGGTTGCAGAGCTTCACTGTAAATCTGTGCTAACTTTTGTAAGTAAATACCTTCTTGTAAAGAATCTCCCCGCCCCTGAGCCATTTTTAATAATTCTTCATAAATGGGGGCTGCTTGGGAATAGTCAAAACGCGATAAATAGACTTGTCCTATTTTGCTTAATAAACTTTCTTGGGTGGTTAAATTCCCTGTAGCGCGGGCGGTTTCTAGGAGTTTTTTATACATACTTAAAATATCATCTAAACTATGTAACTGCTCGTAGGATGTAGCCAGGGCATTTAAAAGCTCGCCTTGGAGAGTGTTTTCTATTTCGGCTTGTTGTTGAATTTCTCGTAGTCTTTGGGTAATTATTCTTACATCCTCAGTACGGGTACGATTCCAAGCCACTGCTCCCACGCGCCCTAAAGCTTCGGTTTCCGACAATAGGCCTAAATAACGTCTGAGGCGCAATTCCTCGTACCATATATTAAAGGCTTCCGTTTCCTTACCTTGATTAAGTAGGGCTTGAGCTTGGCTATTCATTGCGTCTAGGGATTCTCCCAGTTGGCGACGCTCTAGGGGAGTTAGGGGGCGATTAATGAGGGGAATATTAGGATGGGGTTGAGCAGGTAAATCTAATAGGGAAGGATTGGGAATAACATTTTGGGCTAGGGTTAACCCTCCCGAAAAGCTGAAGCCCAAGATAGTTAACAACAGGAGCAGGGTTTTAGATGCCAGCATGGTCAAATTTAAGTGATATTTAGACAGAAGGAATGGGCTGCAAACCTGAGCCAACGGGAGCCACGGAGGTTAACTGTAGTTGAGGATGATCTTCGATAATCTGCTGTAAATTCCACTCGTTTTTAAACAGTAGCACAGGACGATTCCAGTTGTCCTTGACGGTAATGGTATTAAATAACCTTCCTGCTTTTTCTAGAGCCTCCCAACCTCCTGCGGCCCAACGAGCTAAACTATAGGGTAGGGGTTCTAGATTGGTTTCAACTCCATACTCATTGAGCATCCGAAACTGTACGACATCAAATTGTAGTTGTCCCACCGCAGCTAGAATTGGTTCTCGTTTAAAGTCATCAATGGAATACATAATCTGCACGGCTCCCTCTTCCCTTAATTCTTGAATCCCTTTTTGAAATTGTTTAAATTTGGATGGGTTGGGGTTTTTTAGATAGGCGAATAATTCCGGGGAAAAGCAGGGTATTCCTTCGTATTCTAGTTTTTGTCCCATATAAATTGTGTCGCCAATGGCAAAGACTCCTGGATTATTTAAGCCAATGACATCCCCAGGGTAGGCTTCTTCGATAACAGCCCTATCTTGGGCAAAAAGTTTCTGCGGGCGAGATAAGCGTACACTTTTACCCGTGCGTGCATGGGAGACTAACATATCTTTCTCAAATTTACCTGTACAAACCCGTACAAAGGCCACCCTATCTCGATGTTTGGGGTCCATATTAGCTTGGAGTTTAAAAACAAAACCAGTGAAGTCAGGATAACTTGGCTCGAGCACCCCAAGGCTAGAATTGCGCCCTACGGGTTGCATAGCATAGTCAAGGAAGGCTTCTAAAAACAGTTGTACCCCGAAATTGGTCATCGCCGAGCCAAAAAATACCGGAGTCATTTGACCCGCATGGACTGCTTCTAGGTCTAATTCTCCCCCTAATTCAGCCAAGAGTTGGATGTCTTCTTGGAGTTGGTGGTACAATTGCGGTTCTAGGTATTCTTCTATTTTTGGGTCATCTAGTTGGACAATGGTTTCTCGGGCGGCTTTGCTACCATGGTCTTTGCGTTCAAATAAATGTATAGCCTTACCACGACGATCATACACCCCTCGAAAGCGATCGCCTATGCCAATGGGCCAATTAACGGCGTAGGTTTGCAAGGACAATTCCCTTTCTATCTCATCTAACAATTCTAAGGGTTCGCGTCCTGGGCGGTCCATTTTATTGACAAAGGTAAAAATAGGTAATTCGCGTAACTTACAGACTTCAAAAAGCTTACGGGTTTGGGGCTCTAGTCCTTTGGCTGCATCAATCAACATCACCGCATTATCTGCTGCGGCTAGGGTGCGGTAGGTATCTTCACTAAAATCTTGGTGGCCTGGGGTATCGAGGAGATTAATCTGAATATCTTTGTAGTCAAACTGTAGCACGGTAGAAGTTATAGAAATCCCCCGTTGTTTTTCCATTTCCATCCAGTCGGAGGTGGCTTTTCTTTGGTCCCGTCGGGCTTTGACGGCTCCCGCTTGGTGAATGGCTCCCCCGTAGAGTAAAAGTTTTTCGGTGAGGGTGGTTTTTCCCGCGTCAGGGTGGGAGATGATGGCAAAATTTCGTCTTTTCTCTACGGCTTGTTGGAGTTCGCTGGTCATGGGGAGGTAGCAATGGACAGGGGTTTCTTGATTTTAGCCTATTCATGGATTCTTTCCCCAAATTAAAGAAAGTCCTTGCTGTTGCAACTTTTTAATAAAGGAGCTAAATTTCTGCCCATTGCTCGGGGAATGAAAAATTGTCACGATCTCTAGGTATTGATTCGATTCAACAGGTAACATCCGATGCCAAATATAGCTGACAGCCTTTGGTTCACTGTTCGGTCTGTCTTTTCCTGATATCTCAATAGTTGTTTTAAAGGGTTCTTGGTGAAATAAATCAATAACGCTAGATTTCGTAACAGTTTTTGAACTACAATAAACGGCTACCCGCTCTTTAGCCCATACCTCTCGCCAATTTTGGACATAATTAATTGTCCCTCTTGAACCTAGACGATTTTGGCAATTTTGGTATAAGTCATCTAAAAACTTTTTAAGCCTATCTGGGGAATCAATAGTGAGCCAATTAGCAGTTGACTGCCAATGACAACCAATCGCAAACTTTTTATAATCTGGCTTGAACTGAGAATGCCAGACTCTACGCCAAGACTTACCAAAACCTCCCATAACATAGGCAAATTGTAATACTTTATTAACAAATAAAAGCTCTCCTGTGATAGCTCTCTCATCTGCCGATAGGTGTAAAGTTCCTTGGGTATGGTAAGAGATAGGCTTGGTTTCGGGATTAAAAGATAGCTCATCCGTTTCCCAAAAAATTTTAATTACCCCTTCCGATTCCGTGTTACCTAATAATCTATCCGTGTATTTAGTAACTGCTGTCTCGTTACAGCATACACCACCAAGTAACCTCATTAAGTGTCCTCTGATGGTTGCCTTGAACATATTAGGGCGAAATTCTGGCTCGGCATTTAAAAGCAGGGAACTTACCCCCTTTCCCTGTAAAGAAATATGCAAAGACTTTTGATAAAGCTCTTGGTGTCGGGGATTAGCAAAATTGGGTATTGTATAAAATCCATAACCAGTGCTGGTTTTACCCCCCAATCCTAGGGTTAAAGATTCCCTGAGAATTTGTTCTACTTCCTGCCAATTTATACTTACATCGGAGCTACTAAACTCAAAAAGAAATTTAGGTTCATAGAAACTAATCAGGGTATAGGCACTGGTGGGTTTATTATTTTTAACTTGTCTTTCCTGCTGAGGGTGTACGATATCTACGATGTTTTTTTGCCAATCACCGATAGGATAAGCACCATGAAAGCGTAAAGTTCCGGGTATATCTTCTGTGCCACAATATCTTTGCATAGCGTGCTGATAATCTGGGTTTTTCACTCGCTTAAACAGTCCCTTAATGCTACTCCCCGGAATAAAGGGAACACCATAGGTATTGATAGTAGGACGTAAAATACTATCTTGTCCGCAATTGCTCAAAACCCTATAGGGGAATTTAATTTCGATGGTATGCAGGGACTCATTCCCCTCAACATCTTCTATCTGATAACGATTATTTAAACTAAGCCATTCCCGTTGCCATTTTTCCAAATCAGTATTTTTTCCCGCAAATTGCAAGTTACAGCGTCCTTGAATTTGAGCGCGATACATCATTGGTGGTTCGGTTAGATGTTGCTGATTTTGTCCTTTTTTTAGAACTTTACCTGGGCGTAAATCCTGGGATATTTCCTCTGTATTTACTCTATTTTGAGAAGCCCATTCTTCCAGTCCTTTAATCATAGTAAGTTACCCTTGATTTACTTAGATTTATATCGTTGTGTCCACCAAACCAAACAGTCACATAATTGAGTTAGTACCGCTAAAGCCACCCGTTGGTCATCGGGATGTTCTTCGGAAAATTTCCATAGTCCATCTGCCATCTCTTTAATTTGTCTAGTGTTTTCCTTCTCTATGCGATTTTTTTCTTCAGGTCTAGCACCCTTAGGAGGATCTTGGATATTAACTGGTTTATTTGGTATAGTAATTTGAGCAGGTTTTAAAATATCATTAACTAACGCATTCCAGACATCTTTCCAGTAGCCACTAGCAGCAGCTTCATTTCTCAGACGTAGATGCTCCCCCCAAAATCTTTCTAACCCATAGGAAACTGACATTCTCATTTTGTGGGATTCATTGAGGACATCTTTGTCTCGATACTTTAATACTAAATCGTGGGCAATTTTGTCTAAATCGTAGGCTTTCCAACTCATAGGTCTTTATTCCTCGTTTGCTTGAATTTGGTCAAAATATTCTCCCCCTAAGGTTACTCCGCAGCGGCCACACCCGATGGACTCCAATCCGCCAAAGTAAAGCTCTTTAAAGGATTCATCCTCAAAGGGTTGCCATCCCGAATTTTGCTGCAAATCAGCTAACTTTGTCTCGACTTGTGCCGAGATATTTTTTTTAATGGCAATGGGAAAAATTAAAATACTCCCTTCTGGAAGTCCTTCAAAACCAAAAAAGTTTTCTACCTTCTTAACTTCATTATTTAACTTAGTTCTAGTTTGACGATAAAGAGCCATGTCATGGATTATTCCCATATCAACATCCCTAACGACTACTAGGTTATCAGGCTTGACGGTAATCTCCCCAGGAACCCATGTCTGTAGGTCCGGAGAAGGTACGAGATTATCTAAAAACCCTAAATTAAAAAACAAGCGATTTTGATTCCTTCTCAATTGTGCAGGATATCCATTTTCACTCGGTGTAGGGATATTGCCTTTTGTTCCATAAATCCGTTGATATCGTTTTAATAATCTAGGACAGCTAACCCAGACAATCGGTTGTCCTGGGCAAAATACGGGTAGCCAAAGGAGAGAAGCATACTCAAATTTTACAAGGGCTTCAGTAGTTCTATCTTTTGTCTTTTCTGCCTTAGTCTCTTCTGCCTTAGTTTCATTATTATCTTCATCGGCTTCTGAATCGTGACCATACCAAATATTAACTAATTGTTTCCCGTCGGGACCGAAACGCATATCCGCACGAAACCTGCCCCTAATAGAACTACCAGGGATTATACCAGTTTGGGTGAATTGATCTCTAAAAATAAGATTAAGATTTCCTGTTTCTTCTCCCGCACTCGCTCCTATGTGCAGGGGAGCCAAGGTTTCGATAATACCGTAGGCTTTTTGATACATACTCACTAAATTTAATATGATGATCTTGAGTTTATCACAACAATTTGGGTTTTATTCTGATGCTATGGGTAAAGCTAACCCACACCCCCAGCGCTTGAGGGAAACTCCCTCGGTAGGAAAAAGAGAATCCGATAACTGATGCCAATTTTCGTGAAGAGGCTTTTCTAAAAAATAAACTGAACCTGCAGGAATAGCATAGCGTCCACGGGAAAGAATTTTGGGGGTACTGTCTTTTACTTCTTGTTTATACTTACCCAAACGATAGCGTGTCGGTTGCGGACGCTGGGTTAATAAAGCAGTTACAGGAATCTTACTCCAGTAGAGATTTCCCTCTTTATCTAGCTCCGGTGCCCGATAAGAAAGACGGTTAGAACCCCAGACGGCGGGCGTAATCAAAACAAAACTATGGCCTAGGGGTTGATTTAGTAGGGTTTTTAGAGGTTCGTCTATATTTTCACAACGTAGGTTTACCAAATGTCCCTCCCCTCCAAAACGATACCAACCTTCCTCTATTTTTGTGTTCGATAGGTACACTAAATAAGCATCCTGGTCTAACTGGACACCGTTTTCTAGGAAAAGGTACCCTTTCTTTGTATGACGCTCATCTTCCTTTAAACGGGGATGGAGATGGGGGAGAAATTGCCAAGGAGGAGACATGACAGATAATTCCTGAGGATTAGTTTGCAGTTTTTCCCAGGCCGTTAGAGGAAACCAAGTACCTGATTCATACTTATCGGCTTCATCTTCCCCTTGCCATTTTTGCGAATCCCAGGTTAGGTAGTATTTTATTTTCTTGTCTTTTACCAGACAGTTAAAGGGTGTAGGTACATAAAGAGACTGCTTTTCGTCTCCCCAAAAGGGTCCAGCTAGTTGTAGTAGTCTTAAGTCTTCTAGTCTTTTTTCCTTGGTAAGGGTATCAGCAAAAATTCCTGATAGGGTAGCCGCCGAAGGAGGAAAATGAGTACCTGAGCGTCCCACTAAATTATCGGGAGACAAAAATCTTCCTGAGCTTCCGTAGAGTAGTCCTAGGGGTTCGATAATAACCCGATAGGATAATGCTTTTGTTTCTAGTTGCGACATAGATGAAATCCTACTTTGGCTAAGTTGATAACCCAGTTATTGAGGGCTTTATTAATTTTTTCTCCATCTAGATAGTCTTTCTCTTCGCCTAAAATCCCCGTTGTTTCGCCATTCCAGCGATATTCTTCTTCTAGGATATGCTGCTGACTGGGGAAATATATACCTAAAAGTGCCTTAGCAATGTCTATGTTGTTGTCTGCAAAAGCATGACGAGATTCTAAGGTAGCCACGTCCTCATAGAAATGACCCCAGTTTTGCTTTTTGTCTCGATCGCTATATCCTTTTAAGATAGGCTCTAGTAGATGCCAAGGACAAACCCACTCTAAATAGTTTCCCCCATTAAAGAGGATTCGTAAAGCCAAGCGATCGCGTCCTTTATTTTTGGCGGCTCTTTCTGCTTCTTGGCAATGTTGTAAGACATCTCTTTGGGGTACATTGGGAGCAGTCCAGACAAACCCGACACTTACACTAATCTTCTGTTGGTGTTGAATCCAAATATTGGGCTTAAACTTATAAAACCAATCTAGGCAATCCCCTGGGGTTAGGATAGATTCCCCCGAGCGGTAGAATACCCCCAAAAAGTCATCTCCTCCAGCATAAACAATTCTCCCTAAATCCTCAGGGATACTCTTTTTAAAGGCATCTTCCCCCCATTTACGCATTTGATAGCTAAATTCATAGAGTATCTCAGCTTCTGGTCTATCGGTTTGAGATTTCAAGTTTTTTAGGTAGTCCCCGGCTTTATCTCCATCTCCTTGAAACCATCCCGTCCAGTGGTTATCTTCCGAATTAGCATTGAGACGGTTTAGCTCCTGAAAATTTTTCGGAAATTCTATACCAGGAATTTTGACTCGGTTTAAAATGACCAAACGCTTAATCAGTTCAGGAATGCTTAGTTGTTCTTGCGGGTCTATAATAGATTCGGAGACTTTGTGACTTAAAAACTCATAGAAACTTTTTATCTCCTCTTGCTTAACCGTTTCATTCCATTGCCCAAAGTTAATATCCTTGGCATAGTTATCTCGTTTCCCTGTCCATAAACCCATCCCCGGATAGGCCACCCCATCACTCCCAGAAAGCGTCGAACTTTCCCCTATCCAGTTTATACCCGTCCAAGCACGCGATCGCTTTTTTTCATTAAGCTGTTCCCTAGCATGGGAAATATCCTCTCCCGTAGCATGGAAAAATTCCCAAGCATGATTTGTCCAATTATCCCAGTCCTTTTGCCAAGGTAAAGTTTTGTTACTACTACGTTGCCAAATGCCCCATTTTACCCATTGCTCGTAACGGGGCTTAATCCAGTTTTGACACTCTCGCTCTAACCAAACAAGACAGCCTTGGGTAAGCTGGAGCCAAGCTTCCTTAAATTTATCCTTGGCCTGTTTTTCTGGGTAATCTCCCTGGAGGATAATCTGATTAGGGGTTCCTTGGATGACATTAATCAAAGCAGGGGAAACCACTGGATCTAAACCTCCCTGGGGGTCATAATTAAAATGAGCCCTGGCACTTTGACAAACTGCCTCAGCTAGATAGGAGAGGATAAAAGAACTGCCATACAAGTCCCTGAGTTTACGAGATTTTTCGATAAATCCTTGCACTGGGGCGAAGGTGATAGCGGTGTAGTTGGGTTGGGTCATCAGTAAGGTGGGGATGACTGGGTAGGGTTAATTTAACATATTTAGTCTAAAATAGGCTGCAACTTCCTTATATTTTAATAATTCCATGGCTAGTCCTCGTTCTATCCTTGATGTACTAAACAAGCCCGAAAAAAACTTTCTGTTATATTTTCTGTTTGGGGTTGTCCTAATTACTCTAATAGCTGACGGAATTTCCGACTTAGTGTGGAACTATTTTATTGAATATTTGTATGAAGGTTTGAATAAGTCCATTAGTAAATGGATAATTGAATTGGCTTTTACGCTTTTTCTATTAATTATTTTATACCTCCTAATTAAGTCGCCTCTTTATCAGTGGATTGCGGGGATGCTTAACCAATCAATTGAGAGTAAAATCACCCAAGTAAAGTTACTACAAGGAAATTTTAGAGGATTAATTGTAGCCATGGGTGTTCCTCAACCTAATAGACCAACAGCCGCAGAAACTTGCATTCGCCATCATTGGGGAGACGGAAAAGGAATCCATTTGGAACACTGTTGGTTAATTTGCACCGACAGAACCCTAAACCATGCTGTAGATTTAGCTAAAAAATTACAACAAGAGGGAATTAATGTAAAATTTTACTTTGACAGTAATTATATGACAAAGAGTAAGGAAAATTTAAGCTTACATATACCCAAGAATAAGGAAGATAATCCCCTATACGCCCAAAGCCTAATGGATTGTATTTATGCAGATGCTCAAAAAAACAAGGGCTTAGAAGAGTTAGATATTATCGCAGATTTAACAGGAGGATTAAGCTCTATAACTGTGGGGATTGCTTTGGCTTGTACCCCAGCATCTCGACGATTACAATACATTAGTCAAATAGATAACGACTTCAAAGAGATTGAATTTGCCTATCAACTCAAAGAAGATAAAAGTTGAGGGTAAATTTATTGAAAACACTTCCCCACGGCAATTTCACTCCCTACACCCATCAATTGCCGTACACATTTTCATAATTAGGGTTTTAGGTGTTGATATATATAAAACACCCTCAGAAAAACCATGTCTAAACTACAAAAACAATTCCTGAGCCTGAAAAACCTTGGAGAAGCTTGGAAGAAAGTCGCCGCCAATAAAGGGTGCGGGGGAGTTGATGGGGAAAACATCCAAGACTTTGGGCGAAACGAGCAAAAAAACCTGAAACAATTACAACAAAGTCTCCATGAGGGAATCTATAAACCCCTACCCCTGCGACAAGTCTTTATTCCCAAAGATACAGAAAAATGGCGCGAGTTACACATACCCTGTGTACGCGATAGGATAGTACAACAAGCGCTCCTGCAAATCCTTCATCCTATTTTAGAAGCAGATTTTGAGGAAAGTAGTTTCGCCTATCGTCCCAATCGTAGTTATCAGATGGCAGCCCAAAAAGTAGCCCATTGGCGCGATCGTGGTTATGATTGGATCTTAGATGGAGATATTGTCCACTATTTTGACAATATTTTGCATTCACGTTTGTTGGATGAAGTCAAAGAAAGGATAGATTTATCTTGGATTTTGGAGCTAATAGAGAGTTGGATTACCGTGGGTGTTTTAACCCCAGAAGGTATTTGGATTCCCGAAAAAGGTATTCCCCAGGGAGCAGTAATTTCCCCACTACTGGCTAATATTTACCTAGATGATTTTGATGAATACTTTGAAGATAGCTCTCTGAAGCTAGTGCGTTACGCCGATGATTTTGTTCTGCTTTCTAAAGAAGAAGTGAGTATTATTAAAGCCAAGGAAGAAGTAGAAGATATTTTAGAAGAAATTGGATTAGAATTGCACTCCGATAAAAGCCAGATTACTAACTTTAGTAAAGGATTAAAATTTTTAGGATATACCTTTACTGAAGAATTACTATTACCTCCCCCAAATCAAACAAACAAAGCAGTAAAAAGTCCTGCAAAAAAAGATGAGTATAGATTAGTACATTCCGATCCTCATCTAAAGCCTACGGCCATGCAAATAGCCTTAATAAAAAGCCTCAAGGCATCGGAGAAGCCCATTCCCCCGCCTTTGTATGTGGTATTAGGGTATGAAGTGCGTCAACCACAAAAAGTAGAAATCAAATCAAATGAGTTAATTTGGAGTCAAGCCATGTCTAGTTTATATTTAGTACATCAAGGGTAAGTATTCAGGTCTGGGGGTTGACAAAGAGAGAAGAATCGGCAATGGGAATAA
>JBBAUO010000014.1:0-80923 GCA_040398185.1 Microcystaceae cyanobacterium
CTTGTTGCATCGGGACTGCCTCCTGCCTCCTGCCTCCTGCCTCCTGCCTAGCCTTTGCGATAACCTAGGTAATCAAAGCGGATTTAGGGTAAGAATCCTGCACGGGGACAGACAACACGAAAACCGACATAATTGCCGTTGACGCCCGCACCGTCCCAATAGCGAATAGCAGAGCGGCAATCGACGGGATTATAGTACCAAGAACCGCCACGCAGACACTTATAATTTCCTTGTTGAGAATTATTTCTATTAAGCCAAGCAGTCCCATCTTCTGAGGCTCCTTCATAGTTTTCGTGCCAATCATCTGCACACCACTCCCAGACATTTCCGTGCATATCGTACAAGCCAAAGGCATTAGCAGGAAAACTCCCCACCTCTGTAGTTTCTTCTCGAAAAATGCCCTTGGGTCCCAAACCATAGTTCCCAGGGTAGGTATTGCCCCCAGTAGTCCAATCAGTACCCCGATAATTAGCATAGTCGGTGGTAATGGTAGCACCAAAATAGAAGGGGGTAGTAGTTCGGGCTCTACAGGAATATTCCCACTCAGCTTCACTGGGTAAACGAAACTCTTGGTTAGTCAACTCTGAAAGTCGCTGGCAAAACTCAACAGCATCATTCCAAGTCACCCTTTCTACGGGATAATTTTTTTTCTTTCCTTCTGTATCTTGAAAAGTTGACGGATTAGTACCCATAACTGCTTGGTACTGCTCCTGGGTAATGGGGTACTGTCCTATCCAAAAATCAGGGATTGTTACCTCATGTTGGGGTTTCTCAAAGGTATAGCCTTCTCCTTCGGGTGAACCCATCAAAAACTTTCCGCCTTGAATGGAAACCATTACTAGGGACACATCATTAGGTAGATTTATAGTCCCAGTCTCCACAAAGGGGCTCTTGTTAGGGGTAGGGGTTCCATCCTCACTGAGATTTACCAACAAAAGGCAATCTAGGGCTTGGAGTTTTCGTAATCCCTCCCCCGCCTGTACCCGCACTACACCAGACTCAAGTTCATCTTCTAGGTAAACCTTCAAAAACTCAATTAGCTCTTGTGTTTCAGCAAATTCTAAGAGATTCTTAATGGCTGCCCCCCTGACTGATTCGTGCTGAGAGCGATCGCCTAATGTATCCTTATAAAACAACTTGCGCTCACCAATATCGGTTTGAATTTGCATCAACGAATCTAGAGCTTGCACTCTCAGGATAGGATCTATATTCTGGTTGGTGGTCATTTTTTGTAGTTCAGGAATAGCTCGATAAGCATATTTGCCCTGATTTTGTAGATTATGGATTGCCTGGGCTTGGTAGTGAGGATCAATATCATCCAGATTATCAATGAATCCGTTTATCCTCTGGCGACGACGGGCTTGCTCCAATCGTTCGGGATCTAAATCGGCTTTTTCATTGAGTTTGTCTAGCACACCATCAGGTAAACTCTTAGCTTTTTGTTCACAACAATTCCTGACTGCTAGGAGAAAACCGCGAATTTGTGATAAATCTGGTTTTTTATCTACTTCTTGCAAAAATTCATCCCAACTGGCTTGGTTTTGACATTTATCCACTAAAGCAAGGGCGGCTAGGTATTCCGCTACAGGATCTAGGGCTAGGCGTATTTTATTGCCTTTTAATCTTTGTACAAGGAGCAGTCTGTCAATTAGATAGTCTAATCGCTTTTTCCCATCCTCTCTTGTCCTAGTAAGTTCCCCAAGGACATCCTGATAACGAGCATTACTGGGGAGGTAGGTTTCCTTCAAACATTCCCAAGCTATCAGTTTTCCATCTTCTTGAACCTCAACATCATCCAAGCGTACTTGCCGATCTACAGAACGATTTAAACGGCAGAGGTATTCTAGGATCAAGTCGGGTATGTTATCGGGTAATTGGGATCTTTTTAACTCCCCTTCATCAATTACTTGATCTACATACATTGTTACCAGTAGAGCCGTCGCATCCTGTAAAATAGCAGCCATCAGTCCCGATAAACGAAGACAAATACTGAGAAGCTCATGATCGTCGGCAAAAATATTCTTTTCCTCCAGATAGGGTCCGATAAAGTTAGAAAGCCTGGCACCTTCAATCTTTTGGGGTTCTAGCAGGGTATGGGTACTACATAACCCTTTTCCTTTTTCCTCTAGGCGCGAGGTGATGATCAAAGCGTTAATCGGCTTTTGCTTCAGTGCTTCTTTCATCTTGTTGTAGGTAGCATCACTCATCTCAGAAACGTGATCTAAAATGACTAGAACTCTTCCTTGCTTGAGTAAAACTTCCAAAAGTTCATCGGAGATAAAATTGCCATGCGGACGGGGTAATTGATCCCGAATCTGGGTTAGTAGAGGAGTATCCTGTAATTCATCTTCGATCAGCACCGGTATCATCGGATGGGCGAGATTTTCATCTAAACCCCATCGGGCAATCCGACAGGCTAGGCTGGTTTTTCCCGCTCCTCCTTCACCGACAATTAGTAAACAAGTGGGCGATCGCTTAAACATTGTTTGGAGATCATCAGTCGTAAGCTCACGCTTTTTACCATGTTTAACATCAATAGGTATATGAATCAGGCGTTCATCGACGGTTTTGTTCTTTAAAAATTTCTCCCTTACTTCCTCAAGATGCTCCTCTACCCAAGCATCCAATACCCGAGGACGATACTTCAACCACAGCAACAAGCCAACGGGTAGTTCTACTTTGAAATTGGGGATGGGGATGGTTAACTTTGCGGGTAAATTTAGTAACCATCTAGGTTTCATCCGTAGAACTCCACTATAGACTAAGGATAACAGGATTAAAATACCTGCTCCCGTTGCTATCTGTGGATACGTTGTAACCATTTTTTCTACCCTTTCGGGAAAGGGAATAACTAAAGGAATTTCTTCTAGGGCTTCTTTTGCTTCTAAGCGTATTATCTGATCTTCTTGGGGATCTTCTTGGCGTTCCTTGAGGGTTTCCAAGATGGAGTTTCTGGCTTTTTTCTCGGACTTGGCAATATCTGAGAGGGAGTCGATCGCCAGTTTTCGGGAGGAATCCGCCGCTTGGGGATCTTTGAGCAGTTGGGTTAGGGGAGCGATCGCATCTGTGCCCATTTTACCCAGGGCTTCACTGGCGGCTAGTTGTAATCCTGTATCTTGGCTAGTTTTCAGTAAATCTAACACCTTGGGTATGGCGGGTTTGCCACATTTTCCCAATTGCTCAATGGCTTTTTCCTGTTCGGGTTTAGCTTGGGAAAGGGCTTTAACAGGATCTGTACATACATCCTGTGCTCGCGCCTCGGTGATTAATATTTCAGACAGTAGCAAAATGCTTATTACCAAACCCTGAGGGATAATTTTCATAGAAGCGATGCTATATTTTAGATGAAGATAGGCAAAAGGCAGAATTGCTGAGTGGGTTTACAGATGTCCATAGTATAACTTATACGAAATCTGAAATGAAGCAAAAAGCTAAATTAGCTAAAACTGAATCCCTCTACCAGTATCTTGATGTCGTTCTTCTGCAATTGATGCAAATATTTCTGTAATTTCTTTATCATCTTTCCAAGCACCAATAACATCTTGAAAATCTTCCCATTTTATTAGAGATTTGCTCTGATTTAACTCCATGTCAGAAATATCAATAATGACTTCCTGACCATCATCTAAACTGATTTCCTGTAGTAGTTGTAATGTGTTACCTTGTTTAATAGCTTTAATTTTCATGTCACCCTCAGTGTATATACAATAATGATAGCTCTTTTTTTAGTTTTTAATGCTAGAACAATTCCCCTATTTTTTAACATTAACCAATTCCAGACTTTTTCCTGTAGTTTCTACCCTAAGCAGATAGGTAATAATAGCTGCTAATAAACAAATTATAGCCAGCAATTCTAGCAAAAGGGGAATGCCTAACCTAGTTTGTAAAATAGGCAAGAAAAAAGTTCCCAGTACCGCTCCTGTCTTGGCAAAAGCTGAGGCAAATCCCGCTCCACTAGCTCTAATTGACGTAGGAAATAACTCACCCGACAGTAAAAACGTGGTAGAATTAGGTCCAGCATTCATCATTAAATTAAAAATCAGAAATCCTCCAAAAATCATAGCAATATTAACTTGATTGCTTTGACTACCCAATGCTAAAATTAATAAACCCACTGCCATACCCAAAAAACCAATAATTTGTAATCTAATTCTGCCTAATCTTTCAACTAATACAATAGCGAATAAAAATCCTAAAATCAAAAATACATCCACAAAGGCAGAGCCCCGCGCCGCATCTAACTGTTGACCGAGAAAGTCTTTATTTTCAGAAAAAGCCAAAATACTAATAATTTTAGGGGTAAAAATACCAATGCCGTAGGTAGCAATATCTTGTAAAAACCAAGGAAGGGAAGCTAAAAGAGTATCCCGAAGATACTGGGGGGAAAATAGGGCACTGTAGGGTAGATTTATTTCCTCAGAGGGTGGCTCTGTTTCCTTGGTAATGGTAATTGGCGTATCCAGAAGAATAGAGGCCGCGGCTGATGCACCTTGGTAGTCTTCCTTACTAATGTAATAACGAGGGCTTTCGAGTAAAAAACTAAACCGCATAACTGCCACGCCCAAAGCGAGAATTAATCCCACTCCTAACATCCAGCGCCAACCAAAGGCGATCGCCGTATCCGGAGCTAAATCTATGACAACAATTCCCGTAATGGCACCAAGCATCGCCCCAACGGATTGAAAGCTAAAGGCGGCAATCACCAAAGAACCCCGTAGGCGGGAGGGGACATTTTCGGTAATATAGGAGACACTAATGGGATAATCTGCGCCAATTGCTACGCCGACTAAAAACCGAAAGAAGATCAAACTTTCTGCATTCCATGCCAACACAGTCCCTGCTGTAGCGACCAGAAAAAGGATAACATCTACCAGTAGCATCGTCTGACGGCCAATTTTATCAGTAACGGGACCCAGGGTTAAAGAGCCCACCAAAGCCCCAAAAATAGCGGCTACGGCGATCGCTCCTATCTCGGTAGCACTCAGACTAAAATGCTTTTCCAGTAAAGGGAGGGCTACCCCAATAATAAAAAAATCAAAGCCATCGAGGGCGATTAATCCCGCCGACAAAGCCCAAAGCCTTTTCATGGCGAAGGTTAAGGGTGAATCATCTAAACGTTGTTCAAAGGATAGGGCAGATTCCATAGACAAAAAAACTAAACCAGCATCACTTTAACCTTTTCCCCTGGGGAAATTTCACCTTTTCCTGGGGGTACAACGGCTAAAGCATTAGTTGCGGCTAAATTAATCAAATTACCTGAGCTATGATTTCCCCCCGCTAGGGTGAATTGTACCCCGTCACTGGTAAAGATCACACGCCCCCAGAGGTAGGTTTCCCTTTGCTGCGCTCCTTTGAGGATATTGAGGGTTTTCGCTTCTATAAAATCTACTTGCCAATTTTCTTTTAATCCCGATAATTTTTTCAAAGCTGGTTGTACAAATCGCCAACAGGTGACGAGCGCCGAAACAGGATTCCCTGGTATACCAAAATAAACACAACCATTGGCAAATTTAGCAACCGTTAAAGGCTTACCCGGTTTGATAGCTACGGCACTAATAGGTATGGTGGCTCCGAGATCCCTTAAAATCTGTTCTATATAATCATATTCCCCCACAGATACTCCCCCAGTAGATAGCACAAAATCAGCAGATTGAATAGCTGTGAGGATAGTTTCTCTTAATATCTCTGGTTGATCCAGAATAATTCCCACACCGAGGGGAATTGCCCCTTGACTTTTTACAAAAGCTGATAAAGCATACTGATTAGAATCAATAATTTGCCCTATCTTTAGGGTTTTATCGGGAGAAATTAATTCATCGCCCGTAGAAAAAATGGCTACTTTAGGAGTACGAAAAACTGATATTTTTTGGCATTGAGTAGTTGCTAGTATGGCAATCTCTGGGGCTTTTAGAGTCATTCCTGCGGTTAATAGTGATTTCCCTGCTTGATAAAACTCTCCCTTGTACCTGACAAAATCTCCTTTTTTAGGTGGAGAAGTTAAAACAATTACCTGACTTTTCTGCCTCTGGGTATTTTCTTGCATAACAATGGTATCTGCACCCTGGGGTAGCATAGCACCGGTAAAAATCCTAGCCGCTTGTCCTTTTTCTAGGGTTTTTTCTGGGGGTTTTCCTGCGGGTATTTCCTCCACAATTTCTAGGGTAATGGGAGTATGTTTAACATCTTCGTAACGAACCGCATAACCATCCATTGCTGAGTTATCCCAGTAAGGAAAATCAAGTTTGCTGGCAATATCTTCGGCAAGGACTTTATGAAAACTTGCTTCTAAATTAATAGTCTCAGTATTTTTAATCGGTTCAACCAAGTCCAGAATGAGGGATTCTGCCTCTAGGGGAGTAAACATGTTTTTAGGTTTGAGATTTGCGAACATGATCTAGGATTTGTTTTTTTCGTGCTTCTTCGCTGAGGGAAAAATCCCCAAACTCCGAACTACTCAAGGAAAGATGATCCATCACGTTCCGCTTACGGCTTTCTGTCTTGGGAATAGGTTCAGGAGGTGGTGTTATGGGCGCGGGTGTCGGGGCAGGTGCCGGGGTGGAAGAAGAAGTAAACTTGATGCCATCGGTACTGCGAGCGAGATGCTCTCTAATCCGTCTTTTGCGATCTTCACTGGCCATGACTATATCTCGGTAGTTGTTAAATTTTGTAACCTACTCTTATTTTGTGCTATTTTTATGTATTTTGCTAGGACTCTCTTGCTTGTTATTGGTGAATTTGATTAAACTGATGACTTGTAGCTCCAAATTGATAGATAGGCTTTATGCTCAACAAAAAAAATATTTTCCTGATTTTACTGATTTTTATCCCTATTTCCCTCTTGGCAGCTTGGCAAGATTGGGGGGCGACGACGGTATTTATTACGGCAGCCTTAGCCATTATTCCCCTAGCGGCCTATATGGGAATTGCCACAGAGGAAATAGCAGTGGTAGTCGGTCCAAGTTTGGGCGGGTTACTAAATGCCACTTTTGGCAATGCCACGGAGTTAATTTTAGCGTTTATAGCCCTCAAAGGTGGGTTAATTGAGGTAGTCAAAGCCACTATCACTGGCTCAATGATTGGAAATTTACTCTTGGTGATGGGTGCTGCTATGTTTTTAGGGGGGTTACGATACAAGGAGCAAACCTTTCAACCCATTGCCGCTCGCTTAAATGCCTCGACTATGAATTTGGCGATTGTTGCTATTCTTCTACCTACGGCGGTTCAAGTAACCTCGGGCGGTATCGGAGAAAGTTCTTTACAAAAACTATCGGTGGCAGTGGCGATTGTTTTGATTGTCGTCTACGGATTAACGCTGTTCTTTTCTATGAAAACCCATTCCTATCTCTATGATGCGGGGTGTGTGGAGGTAGAAGCTGCGGAAAATGACGAAAATGATACGATAGACAACCCCCCTAATCTGAGCTTTTGGGTGTTTATTCTGCTCATTGTCACCCTCATAGTTGCCCTAGAATCAGAATTGTTAGTTAGTTCGCTCGAGGAAGCGACAAAAAATTTAGGACTGCCTACTCTATTTACAGGGGTGATTCTACTACCGATTATTGGCAATGCAGCCGAACACGCCACGGCGGTAACGGTGGCCATGAAGGATAAGATGGATTTATCGGTTTCAGTAGCAGTAGGCTCTAGCTTACAAATTGCTCTCTTTGTCGCTCCCGTTTTAGTGATTGCGGGCTATTTCCTGGGAGAGCCAATGGATTTGAATTTTAATCCTTTTGAACTGGTGGCGGTGGTTGTAGCGGTTCTATTGGCTAATTCTATCAGTTCCGATGGTAATTCTAACTGGTTAGAGGGCATCCTTCTTTTGGCTACCTATTTGATCCTAGCTTTGGCTTTCTACTTCCATCCTCCCGTTTATGGTTTAGGCTAATACCAAATCCGTTTTATCTTAAACCCTCCTGCCGACCGCCTCCTGCCGACCGCCGACCGCCTTAACAAGGTTCGGCTTTTACCTATAACCTCTTTGCCCTCAAGAGGACGATCACAGGATAAGATGGTAAATGTGATCGTTTATACTCCATGACAGGAAATAAGCTGTGCTATCTTCACTACTTGCCGACTTTCGTATTATCTTTGAACGAGATCCTGCCGCCCGTAACTGGCTAGAAGTTCTGTTGTGCTATCCTGGACTGCAAGCGATCGCCTCTCACCGTCTAGCCCATGGGCTTCATTCCTTGGGTATACCCTTGATTCCTCGTTTAATCTCCCATCTTTCCAGATTCCTAACGGGCATAGAAATCCATCCTGGGGCACAAATTGGCAAGGGTGTCTTTATCGATCACGGTATGGGGGTAGTCATTGGTGAGACTGCCATTGTGGGGGAATACGCACTAATCTATCAAGGTGTCACCCTCGGTGGTACGGGAAAGGAAACGGGTAAGCGCCATCCGACTCTAGGAGAAAATGTGGTTGTCGGAGCGGGAGCTAAGGTTTTGGGAAATCTTTCTATTGGTAATAATGTCCGCATCGGGGCGGGCTCTGTGGTTTTGCAGAATGTTCCTTCGGATTGTACGGTGGTGGGGGTACCCGGGCGCATTGTCTACCGCTCTGGAGTTAAGGTAGATCCCCTTGAGCATGGCAATTTACCCGATTCTGAGGCCGCAGCAATCCGTGCTTTATTAGATCGGGTGGAAAGTCTAGAGCAACAGGTGGAAGAGTTAAAGAAAGCCCAGTTGGCCTGTGGCGTGATAGTGGGCAAAACCCAAGTCCGCGAAATAGCCGGGGAAAAAGTGTCTTGTTCGTTGACGGAAAAAGAGATCCGTGAATTTTTAGATGGTACAGTGGAGTGAATTTCTTTCTTAGGTTTGTTTAGTTTTATAAAAGTTTTTAGTCTTTAGCCCAGAGGCATTTTTATTAACGATCCCATCAATGATAAAATCTGGTATAATGCCTAGATTTTGTTTGGTGATGTCCTAAGTGACCTCTGCTTAACCAGAATAGCCTAGATGTGATGCGCCAGGATCAATCTAATTTAAAATGAATTATGCTGTTGGGAGAAAAATTCAATGCGAGACGCTGTTACTAACCTGATTAAAAGCTACGATCTCACGGGACGTTATCTTGATCGAGATGCAATGGATCTCCTCAAGAGTTACTTTCAAACCGGCACCAATCGCTTGGCGATCGCCGCTATTATTAATGCTAATTCCCCCACCATCGTCAAGGCGGCGGGAGCGCAGTTATTTGAAGAAATCCCCGAATTGATCCGCCCCGGGGGTAATGCCTATACCACCCGTCGCTTCTCGGCTTGTCTGAGAGATATGGACTACTATCTGCGCTATGCCAGCTATGCTTTAGTGGCAGGGGATAACAATGTTTTAGATGAACGAGTTTTACAGGGGTTACGGGAAACCTATAACTCCCTAGGGGTACCCATCGGTCCAACAGTGCGCGGTATTTTAATTATGAAGGAAATGCTCAAAAATATCGCCGCCGACGCTGGTATCCTTGACACAGCCTTTCTAGACGAGCCTTTTGATCATATAAACCGAGAATTAAGCGACATCTCCGTTTAAACCGCTCTTCCCCCGCAATTAATGACTTGACGGGGGATTTTTTTAGGCATCAAAGGGAGACTACCTCAATCTCCACAGTGGAAACAACTTCCGGATGGAGTTTGATTTGTGCTGAGTACAGTCCTGTCTTACTAATGTCAGGTAAGGTAATACTACGACGATCTACCTCTCTACCTGCACTTGCTTGGATAGCGTCAGCCACATCTTGGCTGGTAACGGTTCCAAAAATAGCTTCCCCTTCTCCACCTTGCTTGCGAATCACAAAGCGTCCGACAGCTTGTAATGCTGTTTTAATACCCTCAGCTTCTTCTTTTTGAGCGATTAAACGCTCTTGTTGTTTAGCTTTTCTCAATTGTACCTGTTTGAGTAGGCCAGGGGTAGCTATGGTGGCGATTCCCTGGGGAAGTAGATAATTCCGCGCATAGCCCGGAGCAACTTCTACCAAATCTCCTGATTCCCCCAATTTACCGAGGTTTTGGTTGAGTACAACCTGTAAACGTTTAGCCATTACTTCTCCTTAGATATTAAGTCCCGAACCTACCATCATACAATGTTTCGCACTGATTAGGCCAACTTTACTTCCTGTCCTTGTTAGCTCTATGGATTAACCAGTAACTAGCAGAAAGGGCAATGGCGGCGATCGCTAGAGCCGTTAAATCCTCCTGTCCATACTTTTGCGGGTCGAAAATAATAATTTTACGGGCGATCGCAATCAAAGCTGTGACGATTACCAATTCCACTTGGACAATGTGTTTTCTCAGATAAGCTGTAATATTTTCTAATAATTCTAAAGCAATCAAAATATTCAGAAAAAGTCCAAAGATTTCGATTAAAGTTTTTGTAAAAACTCCCTTGGGTTCAAGGTAGAACAAATCCTTAGATAGAACGACTACGAGATCAATTAAGGAGTGAAAAATAACAATAACTAATATCAGGGATAAAAATTTAGAAACAAAATTTTCAACTCGATGAATCATCCCCATAAAGTTATCATCTCTTAGGTTATTGCGAAGGACAAGGATTAATCTTTTGATTTTCTGCATAGTTCATCTCAAAAAATAGTATTTATGCCAATCTATAGTTTCATTTAGCCAACAGCTAATAGACTAGCTCATCTTTGCACTCTTGCTTATAATTAGAGTACAAAACTCTACCCACAATCAACCATGAAAAAAATCTGGCCTAGTCTGCTTCTGATTAGTCTTGCTTTCGTTAGTCAACCGGCTCTAGCCGAATGGGAGTATACCCGTTGGGGAATGTCCCCGGAAGCCCTGAAACAAGCCTCGGATGGTGCGGCCATTCCTGTTTCTGGTCAAGGGCAACAGTTAACCAGTGATCTCCAGGGAAAAACCCTCCTCAAAAGTACTTGGACGTTGGATCAATACGACTTTGACGTTTATTTCAACTTTAGCGGTACTGAACCAGCCTTAACAGAAGTCGTCTTAATTCCTCGGGGTAATAATCAAAATCTTGTCTCTGCCTTAAGCCAGAAGTATGGGCCACCAACAACTGGGGCAGGTAGCCTGAGGATACAACAAAGAAGACCCGATTTTAGCCTAATTCCCACCAATCCCGCCGATAGAGTGGCTCCAACACCCACAGGAGAGCTATCCGCCGTAGTGCAATGGCAAACCCCCACCAATTTAATTGAACTAAACCGTAACAATCCTGAGCAAGTTACAGTTAGGTTTTTACCCAACAAATAATCCTTTACTAGCCAACCAATCCGGATTATAAAGACGGGATTGATAGCGAGCGCCACCGTCGCACAAAACCGTAACAATGGTGTGACCGGGCCCGAGTTTTTTGGCCACAGCCACGGCCGCCGCCACATTAATCCCCACTGAGCCCCCCATAAATAGCCCATCCTGGCGCAAAAGTTGATACACAACGGCGATCGCTTCTGGATCTGGGATTTGTACGGCATCATCCATGGGGACATCCTGCATATTAGCGGTAATACGACTATTGCCAATGCCCTCAGTTATGGAACTACCTTCTAGGGTAATTTCTCCCGTTTTAACATAGCTATAGAGTCCGCTACCGAGGGGATCTGCTACTACGCACTGAATTTGGGGATTTTTTTCCTTTAAATAGAGAGCTACCCCTGCATAGGTTCCCCCTGTACCTGTAGCTGCTACCCAAGCATCTAAGCGTCCATTGGTTTGCTGCCAAATTTCCGCGCCTGTGGTTTCGTAGTGAGCCAGACGATTAGCCAGATTATCAAATTGATTAGCCCAGATAGCGTTTTCTAGTTCCTGGGCGATACGTCCGGAGAGTTTGACGTAGTTATTGGGATCTTTATAGGGAACAGCCGGAACAGTGCGGACTTCGGCTCCTAGGGTTCGTAGTAAATCAATTTTTTCTTGGGATTGGGTATCGGGAATAATAATCAGACAACGATAGCCTTTGGCGTTACAAATATGAGCAAGTCCAATACCCGTATTACCGGCCGTCCCTTCTACCACAGTTCCCCCAGGTTTGAGTAAGCCTTTGGCTTCCGCATCTTGGATGATATAGAGGGCTGCACGATCTTTGACGGAGCCACCGGGGTTAAGAAATTCGGCTTTTCCTAAAATTTCACAGCCTGTTTCCTTACTAAAGCTATGTAAACGAATCAGGGGAGTATTGCCGATTGTAGCGATAAAGCCGTCTTTAATGTCCATAGTTGTTGGTAAAGGGAAATGGAACAGCGATCAGTAGATATCTGTCCATTCCCTAATTCTAATCTCCTACTTATTGGGTTGGGGAGTCAGACGGAGATAGGGTTTAACTTCCGTAACTCCCTTGGGAAATTTTTGCTTCGCGTCTTCGGTGGAAATGGAGGGAACGACAACACAGTCCTCTCCATCTTTCCAGTTAGCAGGGGTAGCTACTTGATAATTGTCGGTTAATTGCAGGGAATCAATCACCCGCAGGATTTCCGCAAAATTACGCCCGGTGCTGGCAGGATAGGTAATAGTTAGTCGCAGTTTTTTGTTGGGATCTATGATGAAGACCGTTCTGACTGTGAGACTATTGAGGGAATTAGGGTGAATCATACCGTAGAGATCCGACACTTTGCGATCGCCATCGGCAATAATCGGATAATTGACCGTAGTTTTTTGGGTTTCATTGATATCGGCAATCCAACCCTTGTGGGATTCGGCGCTATCTACACTCAAGGCCAAAACCTTGACATTGCGTTGATCGAATTGGGGCTTAAGACTAGCCACCGTGCCTAATTCCGTAGTACATACGGGGGTATAATCGGCGGGGTGAGAGAAAAACACCACCCAGCTATCACCTGCCCATTGGTGGAATGAAAGGGGTCCTTCACTGGAGTCTTGAGTGAAGTCGGGTACGATATCTCCTAACTGAAGTGCCATAGTTTTACTGTTTTAAGCGTCAATTTTTATCTAAACGACTTTCTATCGTATCACAATAAAGTCCCCTTCACCGATAAACTTAAGAGATTTTTAATTTTCCCTAGGGAAGACAGCCTCGGCTCTATATATTGTTTCATCTATCAAAGGGTTTAGGTTTTCCTCTAGTAAGCCCTATTTTTTAAAAGTGTTCTATTAGGTAGCCACTCCTAGGTCTGACAAAAAGTTTTCAAGCCACTGGTCTTTCCAATAATTTTCAGATATTGCATGAGAACTGCTATAATCGGACTAAAATAACCTAGAAATTTTTCTTAAATAATATGACAACGAACGCTAAAGACTATCCCTTTGCTCAAGAATTTATTACTGATACTCAAGGTAAAATCATGAAAGTAGTCGTCAATTTTCAGGATTATAAATTCATTATTAAAACCCTTGAAGATCAAGGACTTTATCGCGCCATGATGGAAGTTAAGGATGAAACTCCCTTAAGTTTTGAGGAAGCATTAGCAGAACTAGAGCAACAGTGAAAACCGAATATCTTCCCACTTTTGTCAAGGATCTTAAAGCCCTCAAAAGTACGCCAGTTTACACGATGATTAAAAATCTGGCTTTTCGGGACATTGTCGCCCATAAAAATCTCAGCGATATCAGCAACATAAAAAAATTAAAAGGAGAACATAATGCCTATCGAATCCGCGTTGGCGATTATAGAGTTGGTTTTTTCCTAAAAGGTGATACTATCACTTTTGCGCGTGTCCTCCATAGGCGACAGTTTTATCGTTATTTTCCCTAATTTACCAATATTAATCAGGGTTGGGTTAGCTAAAATCAACTCCCAACCGATACGCTTGTGAAGGTTAGATCCAACGCTTTTAATCCAGATAGTCCGTTAAAGTAAGCAAGCCCAGCACCAGTGATTCTTGTGTTAGAAAAGTTTAGCTTTAATAGAAGGTTCTGGAATAGGTTGATCGTCTTCTTTTAAGGTTTCAATATATAATTCGATTGCTTCTTTAATATTTATTTCGGTTTCTTCGATGGTTTTACCAGTGGAAATACAACCAGGCAAATCAGGTACATAAGCTGAATAGTTAGTTCCTGCCCATTCAAAAATTACATAGTATTCTTTCATTTTTAATCCTCTAATTTTGCTGGTTTCCAAATACTTTTTAATGTCCCCATTGCAACGTCATCGCCAAAATTCCGCAACAACTAAAAGAAAGCTGTACAATCTAATACAAAGTTACAAAAGCTTAATTGTCCTCGCCTACCCAAATATTATCGTAAAAAGTCTGAAAACCCATACTGTCCTAGGCTATTATGGGGAGTGGGGCAGAGAAATAGACTAGGGATCGGGACTTAACACCCCCCTAGCTATACTTTGTCCAAATTACGCTTTAATTGTGCTAAATTCACTGAATTTTTAGGAGAACTCCATCCCATGAACCGGATTTTTCAGATTTTTGCCCTTGTGCTCCTCGCTTTAGGATGTTTGGGAACACCCGCCCAAGCCCTTAATTTCCCCCAGGTAAGCAGTCCTGTAGCAATTTTAGCCGACCTCAATGCAGCGGATGCCAAATTGACCACAGAATTTGGTCAAAAAATTGATTTAAACAATACCAATATCCGTGAGTTTCGGGATTTAAAAGGCTTTTATCCGAATCTAGCGGGTACAATCATCAAAAATGCTCCCTACGAATCCGTACAGGAAGTTTTGAGAATTGCGGGCTTAAGCGATCGCCAAAAAGAACTCCTCCAAGCCAATTTGGATAAATTTACCGTTACCGATCCTTCGGTGGAACTAACGGAAGGGGATGATCGTTTCAACCCTGGAGTCTATTAAGAAAAGGGCAAGAGAAAACAGGTTAGAATTGATGGAATTTCTTCTAGCAGTTAGACCTTGAGTGAACCTTCTTCCTTACCTAAATCCTGTGATGTCTTAGTGGTAGGGTCCGGAGCCGCCGGACTCTATGCTGCTTTGTGTTTACCGTCAACTTTGCAAGTTTGTTTAATTAGTAAAAATGATCTCAGAACTGGCTCTAGTGACTGGGCCCAGGGGGGAATTGCGGCGGCGGTTGATCCTCTGGATTCCCCACAACTACACCGAGAGGATACCCTAAAGGCGGGGGCGGGGTTATGCGATCGCCAGGCGGTAGAGTTTTTAGTAACCGCAGCCGAGAAAGCCATTAACTCCCTAGTAGGGTTGGGGGTGAATTTTGATCGCCAAGGAAAAGACCTAGCCATGACCCTAGAGGCAGCCCATTCAAGGGCGAGGGTACTCCATGCGGCCGATCGCACAGGACGAGCCATTGTCAGTATTCTCGCTCTCCAAGCCCAAGAACGCCCGAATATTAGGATTATTTCCCAAGCAGTAGCCTTGGGGCTGGTGCTAGAGGCGAGATCGGGAGTATGTCAGGGAATCAGGGTAATGCAAGAGCAAAAAATCAGCACCATTACCGCCCGGGCTGTGATTTTAGCCACAGGGGGAGGTGGGCAAGTTTTCGCCAAAACCACTAACCCCGAAGTCAGCACCGGGGATGGAGTCGCCCTAGCTTGGCGAGCGGGTGCGGTGTTAAGGGACTTAGAATTTTTTCAATTTCATCCCACGGCTTTAACCAAAGTCGGTGCTCCCCACTTCCTAATTAGTGAGGCCGTTCGGGGGGAGGGAGCGCATTTAGTAGATGAGCGGGGCGATCGCTTTGCCTTTAACTATCATAGTGATGGGGAATTAGCCCCCAGGGATGTAGTCAGTCGGGCTATTTTTAGCCATCTGCAAAAAAACCCTGAAGCGGATCATGTTTATCTAGATTTACGCCCCATCCCTCCTGAAAAAATCCGCTATCGCTTTCCCAATATCGTGCGTATCTGTCAAAACTGGGGTGTGGATGTTTTTACCCAACTGATTCCCGTCACCCCTGCGGCCCATTACTGGATGGGGGGAATTGCCACGGATTTATCTAGTCAAACCTCAATTCCAGGGCTCTATGCCATCGGTGAAACCGCCAGCACAGGGGTCCATGGAGCCAATAGATTAGCCAGTAACTCCCTCCTCGAATGTATTGTTTTTGCCGCCGGACTATCTGAGATTACCCTACCTCCTTCCCCAGTTCCCTTAGATACCCCGGCGTTAATCCCCATGAGCGAAAATGATCCAGGACAATTACAACTCTTCCAGGAAATTAGGCAAGAAATTCCCGCCCTAATGTGGCGAAATGCGGGGATTTCTCGTTGTCAAGAGGGGTTAGAAAATGCTATTAATCAAGTCAGTCTCTGGCGGGAGAAACTTGCTCCTTTAAAAATCAGTCGTATGCTTTTGAGTTCTGCTGTTGCTTCTGACCTATCGCTCCCCTCCCCACTCTGTCAAAGCCAATTAAAGCAGAGCTTGGAAACCTTAAATTTATTAGATATTTCCTATTTAATCCTCAAAAGTGCGGAATTTCGCCGAGAAAGTCGCGGGGGTCATTACCGCAGTGACTATCCCACACCCCAAGAGGATTGGCAAGTACACACTCAAGTTTGGGGCGATCGTTGGGGAATAGAACCCATTGACGGGTAAGTACCCAAGATATTTTTATTTTTGTCAATCGTCGGTTAAAATCATGATGCAGAGGCCGTCTATCAGCAAGGACAACTGATCATGATTAAACTAGAGGAGAAGCCTGTCTTGGCAAAGATTAGTTGAGATGTCATCGGATTATTAAGAGCAACAACAACTCCCTCACCTATTTTTTATCCAAGTTTTTCAGTATCTAATATCACGACTCTATGAGTAATTCTCGTTTCCCTATTTTATTAACTATATGCTTAGGCTGTTTAGGCTTTATCCCTAGCCTTGATAGTGTTAGTTTATTGTCTGGACTGCCTCCAGTGTTTGCCCAGACGACAGAGCCAAGTCCTACTGAGGTTAAGCCTGCTATTCCCAAAGTTAGAGAAACCCAAGTCTCTAGGTATGAGAGTTTAATGGAAGCAGGTTATTTAGCCTTGGGGAAAAAGGACTTCCCAGAAGCGGTCAAATCCTTTACCGAAGCTTTAGAAGAACGTCAAGTTAAAAAAATCCAACTCTCTAGGTATGAGAGTTTAATGGAAGCAGGTTATCTTGCCTTGGCGAAAAAGGACTTCCCAGGAGCGGTCGAATCCTTTACCGAAGCTCTAAAAGAACGTCCAGATGATCCAAAGGTCGAAGACGCGCTAGAGGATGCCCGTGCCCAAGCCCTATTTAATCCCCTAACTTCTGAGCAGAGAACTTTCGGGGCTAAACTTTTCCCCTTACTACCCATTTTGGGTGCGGCTTTATTGGGACTCGTTATCCTAGGGGCCTTGGCTCCATTTTTGGCGAAAAAATATTTGCCCGATCTCAAAGTTTCTAAGCCACCCACACCTAAATACAAATTTGATGGTTTAGAAGATGGTTATGGCTCTTTTGGTACAACCGAAGTAGAAGAAGAATGGAATCCCGATTTACCCGTACAAAGAACTACCCGTTTACCCAATGTAGACCTGATACTACAACTGATAGAGGATCTCAAGGACACAGAGCCGCGTACTCGTAGACGAGCCATTTGGAAACTGGCACAGATTTCTGATTCACGCTCGATGAAGTCTTTAGTCGATAGTATGATTGAGACAGATTCCTATGAGCGCAGTCTAGTTTTAGAAGCCCTTTCGCAAATTTGTATCCGCACCCTTAGGCCGATGAACCAAGCCTTAGCTATTTCCCTACAGGATCAAAATGCCCAAGTTCGGAAAAATGCCCTGCGGGATCTCACCCGTATGTACAATGTTATGGCACAAGTTAGCCAATTGGTCGCCCACGCCACGGATGACCCAGATATAGAAGTCCAAGAAACTGCTAAATGGGCGATGAAACAGTTAAATCTGCCCGCGCCTGTAAAATTAGATATACCTGATGTCGTTGCGGATGACTCGGTGGCCTCGGAAGAGTCTTCCTACTCGGTGGCCTCGGAAGAGTCTTCCTACACCGAATCTGCTGAATTTGAAGAACTTTAGATGTTAAGGTTATTGTTTGTCTCTACTTCCATCGGTCAGTTAGGCTCAGGATTAGGGGGAGGTGTTGAACTCACCCTGACTAATATGGCCCACCAAATGCAGCGACGCGGCCATGGTGTGACGGTAATAGCTCCCCAATCTTCTTTTTTAAATGGGATTACTTTACGAGAAATACCTGGCAATCCCCAGATTTCTGCCCAAAGTCAAGGCGAGGATGAGCCGATAGTTTTACCTGAAAATTCGATCTTGGCTAATATGTGGGACTATGCTCGTCAAATTCAAGGGGATTATGATCTGATTGTCAATTTTGCCTACGACTGGTTGCCTTTTTATCTGACTCCTTTTTTTCCTTGTCCCGTTGCCCATTTAGTGAGTATGGCTGCTACGACAAAGGCCATGAATCGGGTTATTACCCAAGTTTTTCAACAATTTCCTCGCTTAATCGCCTTTCATTCGGCGGCTCAGTCGGCTACTTTTGGCATTAAAAGCGATCGCTGTTTAGGGAATGGGATTGATCTCTCTCTCTACGATTTTGAGGATAGTCCTGGGGAATATTTAGCCTGGGTGGGACGGATTTCTCCCGAAAAAGCCCTGGAGGATGCCCTAGCTGCGGTGCAAGTTACCCGTACTCCCCTGAAAATTTTTGGTACAATCGCCGCTCCCTCCTATTGGGATTCTTTATTACAGGCCTATCCCGATGCTCCCATAGAATATAGGGGCTTTTTACCTACCCACACCCTGCAAAAGGAATTAGGTAAATGTCAAGCCCTATTAATGACCAACCGTTGGGTAGAAGCCTTTGGCAATGTGGCCATCGAAGCCCTCGCCTGTGGCGTTCCCGTGATTACCTATCGTCGTGGGGGACCGGGGGAAATAGTTCGGGATCAAGAAACGGGTTTTTTGGTAGAGCCTGATAGTGTGGACGGATTAATCGACGCTATTGGCAAAATTGGGGCGATCGCTCGTTATCGCTGCCGTGAACAGGCGGAAAGAGAGTTTTCTGTAGTTGCTTTTGGGGATAGGGTAGAAAATTGGTTTCAAGAGATACTATCATGAAGCTAGACAAATTATTCCCTACTTAACCAATGTCTTCTTCCCAGTCTTCACAATCTGAACCGCAATCAACCCTAGAAGAAATCCGGGCTTTCAGGCTCGAAAAAGTTGCCCAACTACAACAAGCAGGACTAAATCCCTATGCTTATAAGTGGGAATCTAGCCACTCGGCTCAGGAATTGCAAACAAAATATGCTGATCTAGAAAATGGCCAAGAAGTTGAGGTTAAAGTAGCGGTTGCAGGTCGTATTATTGCCCGTCGTATTATCGGAAAACTAGCCTTTTTTAACCTTCAAGACGAAACAGGAACTATTCAACTATACCTAGACAAAAAACGCATTGCCCAAACCATGGCAGATGTTCCCAATGCCTTTAATAATGTAATTAAGCTAACGGACACAGGAGATATTTTAGGAGCTAAGGGAACAATCAAACGCACCGAAAGAGGTGAGCTTTCTGTCTATGTAGATGACTATACTATCTTAACTAAATCCCTATTACCTTTACCCGATAAATGGCATGGTTTAACTGATACCGAAAAGCGTTATCGTCAGCGTTATATTGATCTAATAGTAAATCCCCAAGTACGCCAAACTTTCCGCCGTCGCGCCCAAATTACTGCCGCTATTCGTCGTTATTTAGATCAAGAGGGTTTTATTGAAATAGAAACCCCCGTTTTACAAAGTGAAGCAGGAGGCGCAGATGCGAGGCCATTTGTTACCTATCATAATACCCTAGATATGGATCTGTATCTACGGATTGCTACAGAATTGCACCTAAAACGCCTCATTGTAGGGGGATTTGAAAAGGTATTTGAATTAGGTAGAATCTTCCGTAATGAGGGGGTTTCCACTCGCCATAACCCAGAATTTACCTCCATAGAAGTCTACCAAGCCTATGCTGACTATTACGACATGATGGACTTAACCGAAAATCTGATTACTACTGCTTCTCAAGCCGTTTTAGGAACAGTTAAAGTCACTTATCAAGACCAAGAAATTGATCTGACTCCCCCTTGGCGACGGGTGACAATGCACGAATTAGTTGCCGAAAAAACAGGATTAGATTTTAATGAATTTACCACTGTTTCAGAAGCTAAAACTGCTGCGGAAAAGTTAGGTATTGGCGTGTCAGATGCTTGTGAGTCTATTGGTAAAGTTCTCTATGAAGTTTTTGAACAAAAGGTAGAAGAAACCTTAATTGCGCCAACTTTTGTGTTGGATTTTCCCGTGGAAGTTTCCCCTTTAGCTAAACCCCATCGCTCTAAACCCAATTTAGTAGAAAGGTTTGAATTATTTGTAGTTGGGCGAGAATTGGCTAATAGTTTTTCGGAGCTAACAGACCCCATTGAGCAACGAGAAAGACTAGAAGCCCAAGCTGCTAAAAAAGCCGCAGGAGATCTAGAAGCCCAGAGTGTAGACGAGGATTTCCTAACAGCTTTAGAATATGGAATGCCACCTACAGGGGGGTTAGGGATTGGCATTGATCGCCTGATTATGTTATTAACCGATTCCCCTAGTATTCGGGATGTAATCGCTTTCCCTTTACTAAAGAGTCAAAGTGTGGTAATGAAGGGTTTTGACTATGACGAAACTAAACAAGTTTTAAGGGTAGAATTTACTAACGATTCTGTATATCTCTACCATGATGTTCCGTCTTTATTGTACAAAGAATTAGAGGAGTCTCCCTCCAAGGGTCAATTTTTTAATGTCCAAATCCGCGATAAATTTGGTTTTGATCGGGAAGTTTAGATGCGCCAGAACAGAATTAGACATCATGAACAATTAAGATTTTGTCCTGGTAGTTCAGGCTTAAGCGCCTGATTTCTGGAGAGGTCTGTTCTGCGTGATTGTACGGAATTTCTGGGAATGGCGAGAACAGTGGTTAATTCGTCAATGTTAACAAATATTACACTCCCAAGGGGGAAAATCCCTCGCCCCTCCAAAAATTATTATAGAATAGAGGTAAACTGTAATCCCCTAACTCCCTATATTTTTCCTAAGCTTAACCCTATTGTAGGATATTCCATGAACGGGCATCAAGTGAATGGCCATCGTCAGCCCAAGGACGAGCTTACCGAGAACACATCTAAGGTGAAGACGGCCGCCAAAGAAACGCTGCTGTTTACCCCCCTAGCCGATGCCGACCAAGGGGTGGTTTTGCGGCAATCTCCTAGTTGGTCTAGGGGCGTAATTTGGACGATTATGGGTGTTACCTCGGCCTGTGTACTCTGGGCATCAGTGGCGAAGATTGAGCAAGTCATACCCGCCCAAGGACAGTTAAAACCCCAGGGAACTGTTAAGGAAATTCAAGCGCCTCTAAATGGGGTAGTTAAGGAAGTTTTGGTCAAGGATGGGGATAGGGTTGAAAAAGACCAAGTATTAGTTATTTTAGACTCTACCGCCTCTAAGGTAGAACTACAATCTTTACAGAAAATTCGTCAAGCAGTCCAACAGGAAAACGAGTTTTATCGCCGACTTTTAGCAGAGAACCTCGACACGAAAGAAGTAGAATCCCTTTTAGTTCGGGTTAAACTTCCCCAAGAAGTAACATCCTTAGCTCGTAATCGCAGTTCCCTAGTGGCGGAAAATCAACTTTTTGGAGTGCAGCTA
This sequence comes from Microcystaceae cyanobacterium, assembly GCA_040398185.1. Taxonomy (GTDB): domain Bacteria; phylum Cyanobacteriota; class Cyanobacteriia; order Cyanobacteriales; family Microcystaceae; genus JBBAUO01. Next base: position 21,571 of record JBBAUO010000014.1, read on the forward strand.
GGAGATGGGACGAATAGGCTACAACCCGCTCAAATGTCTCGGTTGAATGTGGCTAGACGAGAACTAGGCTCTAAGGAGTCGGCGGCTCGTTTGGAAGCTAATAAATTTGAAAAGGAACTCAGTCAAAATCAAGTACGCCTAGCAGATACGAGAAATCAATTAATAGTAGATCGTCAAGTGCTGGCTGAGATTAAAGCCCGCAATGAAAAAGCCATAGCTCAAGCTGAACAAAGCCTAGGTATTGAGAAGAGTGTTTTAAATGACATCGCTCCCTTAGAAGAAGAAGGAGCCGTAGCTCGCTATCAAATTAACAAACAAAAGCAAGCAGTTAATGATCGCATTAAAGACATGATCGAACAACGTTCTAATGGTCAGATTGACTACGATAAGCAAGATCAGCAGGTCAAAAATCGTATCGCCGAAATCGAGCGTTTACAGGAAGAAGAAAAACGTCTAGTTTATGCCATTGACCAAGCTAAAGCCCAACTGAATACCACCAGTGCTACTGCGGAAAAAGATGTCAGAGATAGAATAGCTGAAAATCAGAAGCGCATCGCCGAGATTGACAGTCAACTAACTAAAATTGTCGTAGAAAATGACAAAAAAATCAACGAACTAGATAGCCAAATTAGTCGAGCGCAACAAACCCTAAGATATCAAGAGCTAAAATCTCCCGTCACGGGTACGGTTTTTGATATGAAGGCGGCCCCTGGGTATGTTCCTCCCCCTAGTCAAACCGAACCAATGCTGAAAATTGTTCCCGAAGATCATCTTATTGCTGAAGTTAATATTACTAACAAGGATATTGGTTTCGTGACCCAAGGACAAAAGGCCGATGTTCGTATTGATAGTTTTCCCTATAGTGAGTACGGAGATATTAAGGGGAAAGTTCTCTCCATTGGCTCCGATGCTCTGCCGCCAGATCAGTTCAACCAATATTACCGCTTTCCGACTAAAATTCACTTAGATCAGCAGTTTTTGAGCCTAAAAGAAGGTCACAAAATGCCCCTGCAATCGGGGATGGGAGTGACGGTTAATATCAAAGTCAACGAAAATCGCACCGTCTTGAGTCTGTTTACCGAACTCTTTACCAAGAAAGTCGACAGCCTCAAAGGGGTACGCTGAAGTAGTGAACTGGTTTATAGGACTTTTTTTGTTACCTTGATGTGACCTTTTCCGACTACAATGGAATAAGTTAAGCTCCTCCACCATTTTTATTTACTATTTGAGTGATGTTTTTTTGAGAGAGTCAACTATGAACTGGAAAAAATTTTTAATCCCCACCGCCATCATTACCCTGCTTTTCCCCATTACTTCTGCCTTTGCTAAGGGAGAGGTTTCCCTAGAATATCCTGACAGAGATGCTTACAATTATGAAGGGGTGGAAATCCACGATACACCTTCTAGTCTCTACTTCCGAGATGCAGAGGGGACAAGCACTGTTATCGTCGACAAAAATCAATGCACGAAAGAAGGTGAGTTGACTTTTTGTGATAAAGCTAGGGTTTCTATCGAAAATGACGGGGTAATTGAAGAGATCGTATTTACTGAGTTGGTTTTATTCATTAATAATACAGCCACTAAACAGCAGATCAAAGGCTCTCTGTTAGTCCTTAAGCCGCAAACGGTTTTATTAGAAGGAGTGACTAAAAAGGGTACTTTTATAACCGCCTACGGTAAAATAGACTCCAATAAGTCCCCGGTGGAGGAATAAAGATGAAAAGTCCTCTTTCCCTGCTGCTAATTCTCCTCTTTGTACTTGAGCTAATATCTCCCGTAATACCAGTGAGAGCATCGGGATTAGCTGCTGGAGGCGAAAATATGCTGGCTCAAAAGCGGGGAGGTGGTGGTAGTCGCCCGTCGGGGGGAAACAGAACCCCTAATACTAGCCGCCCTGCTAACCGTTCTAGCATGAATATGGATCGAGAACGTAGTGGCACAAACCGAGTTGATCGAACCCAGGTTCAAAATAGAACCAATAATGTGAATCGGGCAGAGGCGGGAAACCGCGTTAATAATGTCGATCGCAATCAAGTTAATAACCGGGTTAATAATGTCGATCGCCGTAACATTAATGTAGACAATGACCGCAACTACAGCAATCGGGTTAATCGGAATACGGTTAATAACATTAATAACGTCAATGTAAACCGCAATGTAGTGGTCAATCCTCGCGGTTATAACTCCTGGGGTTGGCATGGGGGTTCACCCTGGTATCCCAATCGTACCTACTGGGGTGGGGGTTTCTGGGGTCCCTTTGCCGCCGGTGCCGTTGTCGGTGGTATTACGGGGTCATTAGTTACCGCCGCCGCCAATCAGAACAATAATACTGTAATCATTGTCCAGCAGGGAACTCCCGGTTATAACCTGCTAGATAGTTACGGGCTCAAACAAACAAGCCGATGCGACGAAACAGTAGTGATTATTTACGGTCCTGAAAACAGCATTATCTGTGCTACCCCGAATACTATTGTACGGGCGGGTCGATATGATATTGATGCCGAAAAATTGATTCTCATTGAAAGATAAAAAAACTGTGGGGGATCTTCCCCTACATTATTTTAGGGAGATAAGTGTGAAAAAAAGTGTTTCTTGGGCTTTAATTTTGTCCTTTGCCTTTCATTTGGTCGGACCCGTTGCTAAGGCGATCGCTGAACCCATTTCTACGAGCGAACAAATCCTAGCCCAACGGCGCGGAGGAGGAGGAGGAGGAAGATCCAACTCTGGTGGTGGGCGGAGCATTAACCATTCTCGGGATAGAAGTGGCAGTAATCGCGTTAATCGCTCTAGTATTAATTCCGGTGGTAATCGTGCCAACCGCGATCGCTCCAATCGGGCTTCTTTTAGCCGGGAACGAGACGGAAGTAATCGCGTTAACCGCGCTCAAACTCGGGATATTAACCGCGATCGTGCCAATAACATAAATCGAGATCGCGTTAGAGATCGTGCCAATAACATCGATCGAGATCGCGTTAGAGATCGTGCCAATAACATCGATCGAGATCGCGTCAGAGATCGCGCCAATAACATCGATCGAAATCGGGCTAATGAGTTCAACCGCGCCAATAACTTTAACCGAGATCGGCGGAACAACTTTAACAGCGATCGCCGCTATAGCAATCGCATTAACCGCAACAATAACTTTAATAACATTAATGTTAATCGCAATGTCTTTGTTAATCCTCGCGGTTATAGTTCCTGGGGTTGGCATGGCGGCTCACCTTGGTATCCCAATAATACCTTCTGGGGAGGCGGTTTCTGGGGACCTTTTGCCGTAGGTACAGTAGTTGGTGGTCTTACGGGAGCATTAATCACCTCCGCCGCGCAAAACAATAACAATCGTGGGGATACCTACATCATCGTCAAACAGGGAACTCCAGGCTATAACCTCCTAGACAGCTATGGACTCAGACAAACTCGTTGTACTGATGATGTAATAGTTATCTATGGCCCAGAAAACAGCGTTATCTGTGCGACACCTACTAGCAGGATTCCCGCAGGAACCTACGACACAGATACAGAAACCCTGACTCTGATTGCTCGTTAATCTTTTTGCCCACAACTCCCTGGGCTTTTCTAGATTGACGAGAATCCTCCCAAGCCTCAAAATAATAGTAATTCTAATCAACATCAGCAAAATCTATGACTACCGATAGTTTAGCAATCTCCAACGAAAAGGCAGAGTCCATATCCGATGATCTCATCGAAGGAAAAAGCACCTGTAAAGAGATTATTGAAACCGTCATCTCCAGTTTGGAACAAAATGACAGCGCTATGGTGAGTCATACTGAACGGGGCTATCTCTGGAGGTTTCAGTACGGGAGCGTGGAAGTCTTTGTTCAACTGACAGGGGAAGAAGACGAGGATTTATTAACGGTTTGGGCAACTGTTCTACAATTACCAGTTAAAAATGAAACTGGACTCATGCAGAAACTCCTAGAGATGAATTGGTCCGGTACCTATGAGGCTTGTTTTGGCACTTTAAATGGCCAAGTAGTGGTTCTCTTACAACGGACTATTGCTGATATTGCCCCTGGGGAGATTTCTCGCGCTATTACCTTGGTGGCTACCCTAGCCGATGATAACGATGAAGCTTTAATGGCCGCTTTTAACTAACAATTAACTTTCCTACCGTGCAATCTTGGCGCTTAATTCCTTTACTTGAAGCCTCCGGGGATGTGCAAATGTCTGTAGATCGCTGGTTGCTCGAGCAGCATCGGCGGGGAAGCCATCCCCCCACCCTGAGATTTTATACTTGGTCGCCTGGGGCTATTTCCCTTGGCTACCATCAACGTCATTATCCTAAAACTTGGGAAGAACTATTTTGGCAAGGACAAAAAATTGATTTAGTTCGTCGTCCCACGGGCGGTAGGGGGGTTTTACACCAAGGGGATCTCACCTATTCTCTGATTACATCAGGGTTAGAAGGTAATGTCTATACTGTGTATCAAACCCTCTGCCAATTCTTAATTAAGGGATGGCAAAATCTAGGTGTTCCACTATACTACGGTCAAGGGAGACGGGGTTATATTCACCATGCCAATTGTTTTAGTATGAGTACCCAGGCGGATTTAGTTGATGGTTTTGGCAGTAAGTTAATCGGCAGTGCTCAACTGCGTCAAGGTAAGGCTATCCTACAACATGGCTCAATGTTACTAGATGTCAATGGGGATTTGTTTGAGCAGGTTTTTGGAGAATTACCGCCTGTAAAGGTAAATTTTCCCTTTGATGTTGTTACATTAGAGGGATTACAAACAATTATCCAATTTCTGACCGAAGCGGCTAAGGACTGTTTTAAAATAGATTTTTTTGAACAACCGTTGTCAGAGCAGGAATGGAGAAAGATTAGGGGTTAAACCCAACCCTTTATCACCCAAATAGGATAGCTCTATGCCCATAGAATCAGATTCCTTAAACAACTATATTTTGGTTGTTGATGATAATCCGTTCGTTTACCCCTTTCTTAAACGCTAAAGTGATTATACCAAATTCTGTTGATCTTTGCGTTTAATCACCTTCAATCCCCGACATAGAGGACAAACAGCAGCCAGTTGCTGATCTACAACTAGCTTTCCCATTCCCCCACAGGTTGGACAAGTTACTTTTTCTTCTGACCAATAATCTTCTAAAAAGTTCTCATCGGCAATATAATTAAAATCTTCAAACATGATCATCTTCCTGATTAAACTTAGTTTCTAAAAAAATTAAACTTACTAACAACGTCCACATCCCCCCATTCTAAGAAAAAAAATACGAATCCTAGGATCAATTATTAAAAACCACAATAAAAAGCCATAAATCTTTACATCAAAACCCTCGCCAATTCCCGAGGAACTTCCAAGGGTAGATAATGTCCACCCGATAAAATTACCCGTTTTCCTTGGGTCATTACCTGCTGCATTAAGGCTAAATCTTCAGGGCGATTAAACTCACTTTTGTCCCCATAAATGAGGGTTAAAGGTAGAGAAAGCTGACCTAATAAAGCTAAATAGCCACTCCGCTCCAAGCCCCCAAAAGCTGAACCTGTACGATAGCGTAAACGTACATCCCACCGCCATTGTAAGCCCCCCGTTACGGGTTCGAGAATCCTTTCAGCTAAGGCTAAAGCCAAGGAGTCAGACAAGCTGGGAATGGATAGACGCAAGGATGCTGCTGCCGTGGCAATGTCTGGAAAAACCCCATGAACCGGAGGATGGGCTAAATATTCAAAATGAGTCTTCAACCGCTCAAGAGTCTCGGATTCCCGTAGGGGAGTCGGTAAAATCGGCTCAACTAAAACTAATTTACTAACCCGCTCGGGATAAAGACTAGCAAACAAAGCCGCCACCATTGAGCCGTAGGAATGACCCAATAAAACAAAAGGTTTCCCTAACCAATCCTCAGACAGGACTGCTAAATCGCTGACAAAATCTAATAAATTATAGGAGCCACTCACAGGTAAATGGTCAGACTTACCATGGCCGCGCAAATCGGGAGCCACCACACGATAACCCCGACGGACTAAATCCTGGGCTAGTGGGTGCCAGACTGCTCCCTGTTCTAAGATACCGTGTAAACAGACCACCAAGGGCGCATCCACTTCTTCCCCCCACTCACACAGACAAAGACGCAAACCCTTAACCTCTTGAAAAGACTCGGACCAAGTATCGTCGTCGTCGGGTTGACTTACCTGGATTTCTTTAGGTAGTTCATAACCCAATTGTCGCGCCATGGCTTTTGCTTTTTCCCCTAAGCTCAAGGGTAAATCAATTTCCCGCCAGGCGATCGCTCCCCTCGCATCTATTTGTTGACGTTGGGTAAAATTAGGATCTCCTACCCCCAGGGATTGGGGATGAACCCCATCAGTCATCCGTTCACCTGAGTAGGGGTGTACCATAGCTTCCACAAAAGGAATCTCCAAAAACTGAGACACAGAACGCATCATTGTTTCTGGCTCTTGGACTAGGTGCTCGTAATCTAGACGATAACAACGCTCTTGAAGACCCACCTGCTCACAAAAAGCCATAATATTCTCGTTAGACTGTCTCCAAATCAACTCAGCCAAAGCATAGGGGTCACTACTAGCAGAGCCTAAAAGCTTATCCATCCTTAAGCGAACAAAGGATTCAATTACCGAGTAGGGGTGGCGCACTAGATAAATATACTTAGGCTTGTCAAACAATTGTTCTGCCCGTTCTAGGGTTTGCCGATCAAAACCGTAGGTAGGAGACTTATCTACCAGTAACCTTCCCTTTGACCATCCCTGCAAAGTAGCATAGACCTCAGCAATAGAACGATCTTCCTGTTCCCACTGTGTAACTAAAGCCAGACTAGAACGCGCATCTAATCCCTGTAGTTCCATAATCGCCCTCGGTAGACCTTCCCCCAAATGGGACAAGCCCAAAACCTGAGCTCTTTCTCCCATAGTATTAAAAGGCAACAAATGCAGTTCCGGGGGGGCTACTAACTGCGGATGACCCGCCAGCATCACCCGTAGTAAGGTCGAACCAGAACGAGGAGCCGAAAGTAGAAAAGCCACGGGGGGTAATTTCTTGAGGATGGGAGGTAAGGGATTTAGGGGGGCAAAAGTGGCAGGTGTCGCTAGGGTTTGCGTCTCCATATTTTTCCCTCCCCGTAACAGGTCTTGGAGATAAAGGGCTAAACTTTGCCAATGGGGACGCTCATAAAACTCCCTAGGATAGAGCATTAAACCCCAATCTTCTTTGAGCTTATTGATCAACTCCATCACCCGCAAGGAATCCATACCCAAATCTAAGAGGTTAGCATTTCCTGACACGGAATCCGCCGACAATCCTAAAACCTTAGCTAATTGAGAGCGCAAATAATTTTCTAAAAAGGTATTTTGTTGGGAGGGGGGAAGACTTAACCATTGTTCTTTTGGGGTGATGAGGGCGACCTCTTCCGTAGTAGAGAGCCCTAGGGATTTTAAGAAGGGAGCTTTTTTCCAAAGGGGGAATTGTTCTAATACTACAGACCAATCCACAGACAAAACCCCGACCTGGGGAATATTGGCGGCCAGCAAAGAAGGCAAAAGTGCCAAGGATTCTGGAATTTCTAGACGCTTTAATCCTTTGACGGCTAAAACTTCACCTTCTCCCATTCCTTCGGCAAAAGCTCCCCAATTGATACTTAAGCCTTTTAACCCCAAGCTGTGGCGATAGTGGGCTAGGGCATCTAAAAAACTATTAGCACTGGCATAATTAGCCTGAAACGGAGAACCTAATAAGGAGGCGGCCGAAGAAAATAACACAAAACTATCTAAGGGTAGGTCTTCGGTGAGCAGATGTAGATTCCACGCGCCTGTTATTTTTCCTGACCAAACCCGTTCAAACTGCTCCCATTTTAAGTTTTGTAATAATCCATCTTCCCGAGAACCCGCTAGATGAAAAACCCCTTTTAGATTGGCTTGGATGGGTGCAATGACTGTTTTTAACCAGTCCAAGTCCGCCACATCTCCAAGGGCTATGTTGATGGAAATGCCCTTAGCCTCCATTCCATCTAAAATCCTTTGGCTCTTGTCCGTGGGTTGTTTGCGTCCGAGCAAGACCAAAGACTTCGCTCCCTGGTCCCCTAACCATTGGGCTAACCGCAGACCGAGAGAGCCTAAGCCTCCCGTAATTAGATAAGTGCCGTCGCTATAATCGGTTTTAGGGGTTCCTGGGGGCAGTTCATACCTTTCTAAACGCTCTCCATAACGCTCCCCACCTCGGAAGGCGATCGCCAATTCCCCAGATTGGCTAAAAATTTCGGCTACAATCTTCTGGGCTTCTTCTGGTTCGGGATTGGGGGCTAAATCAATTAATCCTCCCCAACTATGGTCCCTTTCGAGCGCCCAGGTTTTTCCTAAACCCCAAAGCCGAGCTCCCTGTAAGTCTACGGTTTCCCCAAACAGAGTCCGCGCTCCCCGGGTGATACCCCAGAGCCGGGCGATGGTGTTCGTTTGTCCCCAACGCCACCAATTTTGACAAGTTTGCTCATTTCCCCAGGATAAATCTAGAATCTGGTTCGAGTCTGCTAATTGCTCCCAGGATAGGTCTTCGGCTAGGACTTGGGTTGCTTTCTGTCCTAGATTTTCTAAAATTTGCCTAATCTCAGTTCCTAAATTCTCCCCCCCGACAATTAACCAAGGTCTTAAATCCTGGCTTATCTTCGGTGAAGGTAAGGACGGCAATTTCTGCCAACTGGGGTGATAGAGTTCCTCGAAGTGGGGGGTTGATTCTAACCAGTGGCGTTGACGTTGAAAGGGGTAGGTAGGTAAATCGGTTAAAACTTGGGGGGGTTCTTTTCCTGGGAACTTTTCCCAAGCGATGGGCATTCCTAAGTTATACAAATGAGCTAGACTTTCTAGCATGGAATACCAATCTTCCCTATCCCGTCGTAAACTAGGCAGCCAAGTACAGGAATTTTCCCTGAGCCAAGAGCGTCCCATGCCGAGCAGAATCGGTTGGGGACCGATTTCTAGGAATATTTTAATATTCTTATCTCTGAGCTTTTCTAAACTAGCCGCAAACCGCACGGGTTTGATAATATGCTCTACCCAATATTCGGGTTTGGTGATTTCTTCCTGGACTTCTTCCCCATTTAAGTTGGAAATAATCGGGATTTCTGGGAGACGATAGTTAATCTGACGAGCCGAGGCCAAAAATTCCGCTAACATCGGCTGCATCAAGGGAGAATGAAAGCCATGGGAGACTTTGAGGGGTTTCATCTTTAGCCCTTGACCGGACCATGCAGCCATTAAGGATTCTATGGCTCTTTGTTCCCCTGAAATTACGGTATTGTCTCCATTTAAAGCCGCTATAGCTATCTTGAGTCCGTAGGGTTCTATTTCTGAACGAATCCGTTTTTCATCGGCAAAAATAGCTACCATTGCCCCATTTTTGGGCAGGGCGTGCATTAATTTTCCCCGTTGGCTAATTAGTTTTAGTCCCTCTTCTAGGCTAAATACCCCCGCAATACAGGCGGCTACATATTCCCCCACACTATGGCCTAGAACTACCTGGGGACGGATTCCCCAAGATAACCACACCTGGGCCAGAGCGTACTCTAGGGCAAATAGTAAGGGTTGGGTATAGACGGTTTCCTGGGATAAATCTTCTGCTCCATACAAAAGTTCTTCTAGGGGTTTATCTAAATAGTTGTTTAATATTTCCCCACAAGTCAGTAAAGCTTGGCGAAAAGTCGGTTCGCTTGTGTACAACTGTTGCCCCATTGCTCCATACTGAGAACCTTGCCCGGTGAATAAAAAAGCTAGTTTTGGCCGTTTTCCTGGTTTGACTACTCCTTCTAATACTTGCCGTACTTCTTTTTTATTGTCAATTAGTAGACTTCGTCGATAGGCAAAATGCGATCGCCCAATTTGAGTGCTGTAGGCAATACTTTCTGTATCACAATTAGGGTTATTTGTCAAGTATTCTTGGTAAGCTTCCCCCAAAATTGTTAAAGCTTGGGGAGTTTTAGCAGAGAGAGTCAACAAATGATAGGGACGCTGATTCTGGGAAAGGGGAAGTTGGGGCGAGATTCCCTCGGCGACTATAACATGGGCATTAGTACCGCCAAAGCCAAAGGAACTGATCCCCGCTAGGCGAGGGGTAATGTTTCTAGGCCAAGGTTGCCCCAGGGTGGGGATAGAAATGGGGGTTGCCGCTAAATCAAGGTGCGGATTGAGTTTATCTAGATGGAGATGGGGGGGAATCTCTTCAGCTTGTAGGGCTAGGACTACCTTAATTAACCCCGCCATACCAGATGCTGCTTCTAAATGCCCAATATTAGTTTTAACTGAGCCCAACCAGAGGGGATTATCCCCGGCTCTATCGGGGGCAAAAACTCGTTGTAGGGCCGTAACCTCAATGGGGTCCCCTAGGGCTGTTCCCGTGCCGTGGGTTTCGATATAGCTCACCTGACTTGGTTGCACTCCTGCCTGGGCTAAAGCTTGACAAATCACCCGTTGTTGTGCCAGTCCATTGGGAGCCGTCAGACCATTACTACGTCCATCTTGGTTAATGGCAGTTCCCCGAATCACCGCCAGAATCGGGTGTCCTTTTTCTTGGGCAGTTTTTAGTGGTTCTAGAACAATTACTCCACAGCCTTCGGAGCGGACATAACCATCCGCCTTTTCATCAAAGGTCTTACAGAGTCCGTCCTTGGCCATCATTCCTGCCAGGTTAAAGGTTTCGGTTAGTTCAGGAGACAAGAGGACATTTACTGCTCCCACCACGGCCCGTTGACATTCCCCTGCTTGCAAACTTTTGACCGCCAGGTGTAGAGCGACCAGGGAGGAAGAACAAGCTGTATCCACCGTCAAAGAAGGTCCATGCCAGTCGAACCAATAGGAAAGACGATTAGCACCGATGCTGTGGGCATTCCCCGTACCGACGTAGGGATTAACGGGTAAACCTTTTTGGATGCGTAACTGGGAATAGTCATAACTACTCAGGGCAATAAACACGCCCGTGGGAGTTCCCATGGTGCTATCGGCGGCAATGGCGGCATTTTCTAGGGCTTCCCAAGTTACCTCTAGCAGTAGGCGTTGTTGGGGGTCCATTTCCTGGGCTTCCCGCTCGGAAATGCCAAAGAACTGAGCATCAAACCCATCTAATTGCGATAAAAATCCCCCCCAACCTAGACCAGGCTTTTCGCTAATCGCGCTTCTTCCTTGGTGGAGTAGTTGCCAAAACTCTTTTAAGTTCTGGGCTTGCGGAAAACGGCAACCCATACCCACAATGGCTATCTCTGCTGCGGTTATTTTTGGGGATTCCAGTCGGAGGGCTTCGGAGTTTCCTGCTTCTAAATACTGAGCCAAAGCTTCAAGGGTTGGGTAATCATAGACTAGGGTAGGAGATAATTTTTGGCCTAACCAGTCCTCTAGTTCGGCAGATAGTCTCACTGCCTCTAGGGAGTCTAATCCGTAATTGGACAAAGATTCTTTGGGGTCAATCTCTTCGGAAGATAGACCAGTTTTTTCGGCTATTTTAGTAATCAACCATTCTTGAATGCCCGTTTGAGCCTGTCTGGGTTTGGCTTTAGTCGTTGGTTGCCCTGGAGAGGTAGTGATGGGGGTCAACTTACCCTCTAAATACGCTGTTTTACAGCTATAATGCTGGATTTTGCCGCTAGATGTCTTGGGAATCATGCCAGTTTTTAGCAAAATAACCGCGTAGGGTTGCAGTTCGTGGGTTTGCATCACTGCCTGGCGAATAGCTTTAATGACAGCTTGGGAGTCCAATTTTCGTAGGTAGTCACGCTTAATTTCCTGAGCAATGATTAATTGCTCTTGTCCGTCTATTTCAACCGAAAAAGCTGCCCCACAGCCAGAACGAAGTGATGGATGGCTATGTTCTACGGTTAGCTCTATATCTTGGGGATAGTGATTACGTCCTCGAATGATGATTAAATCCTTGAGACGACCTGTAACAAATAATTCTTTTTCTTGGATAAAACCTAGGTCGCCGGTGCGGAGGAACGACTGAGGTTCTCCCGTCGCTAAACGAGCGTGAAAAGTTGCTTCGGTCTGGTGGGGACGCTGCCAGTAACCCTGGGCTACAGAATTGCTGTTGACCCAAATTTCACCAATTTCTTGCGATGAAGAGGGTTCTAGGGTTTCAGGATTGACAATGATTACTTCCCGGTCCTTTACTTGTCCTGAGCTAACAAGGATAACACTGTCAGAAGATTCGGGGTGGGTAGAAATAACCCGATGACTTTTCAAGCTTTCGCCCTGAAAACTTTTCAAAACAGGTGCTGATTCCTTGGTACTTCCTGTGACGATGAGGGTAGTTTCTGCCATTCCATAACAGGGGACAAAGGACTCAAAGGCGAAGCCGTAGGCAGTAAAGGTTTTGGCGAAATTGAGTAGACTTTTGGCCCGCACGGGTTCAGCGCCGGAAAAAGCCACTTTCCAACTACTTAAATCCAGACCTTCTCTTTGTTCCGGGGTAGTTTGACTAACGCAGAGGTCGTAGGCAAAGTTTGGAGCTCCACTGGTGGTAATGCCATATTTGGAGATGGCTTGTAACCATCGCAGGGGACGTTGTAAGAAGGTGACAGGGGGCATCAATACCGTTGGAAATCCCACATATATAGACTGGAGAATGCCGCCGATTAATCCCATATCATGGTATTGGGGTAACCAAGACAATCCCCTGCTTGTGGGTGTATCGCCAAAATGAGTATTAGCTAGGGCTGAGTTGTCGATGAGATTGCCATGACTAACCATAACCCCTTTGGGATTTCCCGTTGAACCGCTTGTGTACTGTAAAAACGAGAGTTGTTCGGCTCTGATGGTTTTGGGCTGATAGTTGCTGACTAATTCTAGGGTGTCCGTGGCGACACATTGGACAATTTCTTGGGATAAGTAGTCGGTGAGTCTTCCTTCTATGGTTTCAAGGAGGGATGCCGTGGTTAGAACTAATTTTGCCTCTGCATCTGAGACAATGGTTTGTAATCTTTCTAAGGAACGATTTGCCCGCGGTGGGTAGGCGGGAACGGCGATAACTCCCCCGTACAAACAACCAAAAAAACCACTAATGAACTCTAATCCTGGCTGATAAAGCAATAAAGCCCGTTCTCCCTCGGCTTGCAAGGACTGCAGTTGACAAGCAAGACTTTGAGCCTGTTGGTCCAACTGTTGATAGGTAAGACGGGAAGACTCGGTTTCTCCGTCAGATAAAAAGATAAAGGCAGTTTTATCGCCCTGGTGTTCGGCTCGATATCGTAATAAGTCTACGAAATTGGCAAATTTCGGGTTCATCTATGGTTGATAGTGATTTTGGCTGATGTTATCAGTGAGATTAGGTAGAGGAGATAGGGAGCACCTCTTCTTATGTTATCTGGTCATGATCCAGAAAGCATAGCATGTCTGAGGGAAACTTGTCATTGCCCAGTAAGAACAGGGCTGCTTTTTTAGACATTTCTTCCCTGGGGCTGATGGCTTGTAGTTTCACCAATCCTTCCTGGACAAATGCGTCCCGTACTAAAGCTTTCTCTCCTTGGTTGAAGGGGGTTTCATAGAAAATTTCTTGGATACCCGCAGAAATAAGCAGTTTCAGGCAGGAAATACAAGGCTCTAGGGTGATATAAATCTTAGCTCCATTGGTAGCAATGCCATGGCGGGCAGCTTGGGCGACGGCATTGGCCTCGGCATGGACAGCCCTTGAGGGTAGGCTAGAGGAGGCATCACAGCTACTTAACCCAGGATAACAATAACCTTGGGCGGTGCAATGTACAGACCCCGAAGGTGAGCCATTATACCCCGTCGCTAGAACCTGTCTATCTTTAACGATGACGGCTCCGACGGGAAAAGCCAAACAAGTTGAGCGCGTGGCTGTTAGTTTAGCCAACATTAAAAAATATTCGTGCCAATTGGGTCTATTTTCAAGGTTTGTAGCCATTATCTGATTCCTAAGTGTTCCTAGTATAAATTTTGCGCTAAACTACTAGAGACAATACGGCATAAGCAGTACAATCATGGATTAAACACAAACCCAGACCGATTATCCCTATTCTAAGTATTTACCAAGAAAAATAGATCTGTAGGACGTTTTCCCTCATTTTGCAGATAAACCCAGATTTCAGCAGTAATTTTTTCTGAAAAAACCCCAGGACATTCCATGAAAATCGCCATCTTGTCCCAGGATGCTTCCCTCTACTCAACCAGACGAATCAAGGAAGCAGGAGAAATCCAAGGACACGAAATGCGGGTAATTAATTACCTGCGCTGCTATATGAATATCACTTCCCATAATCCCTCGGTTATCTACAATGGTAAACCTCTAGAAAATTTTGATGCTATTATTCCTCGGATTGCAGCTTCTAAGACTTTCTACGGCACTGCGGTAGTCCGACAGTTTGAAGTGACGGGCGTTTTTAGTACAAATGAATCTCAAGCTATTTCTCGCTCCAGGGACAAATTGCGTTGCTTACAAATTCTCGCCCGCGAAGGCATTGGTCTACCTGTAACTGGTTTTGCCCACGCTACCCAAGATATTGATGGGCTCATTGAAACCGTCGGCGGCGCTCCTGTGGTTATTAAACTCCTGGAAGGTACCCAGGGAATTGGGGTAGTCTTAGCAGAAACGAACCAAGCAGCTAAATCCGTGATTGAAGCCTTCCGTCAACTAGAGGCTAATATTCTGGTTCAAGAATATATCAAGGAATCCAGAGGTGCAGATATTCGCTGTTTTGTAGTGGGGGGGAAAGTTATCGCCGCGATGAAACGTCAAGGAGCCGAGGGAGATTTTCGCTCTAACCTCCATCGGGGAGGGAAAGCTGAAAAAATTAAACTGACTCCTGAAGAACGTAGCACCGCAATCCGGGCAGTTAAGGCCATGGGGTTATCTGTCGCTGGGGTAGATTTGTTGCGTTCCAATCATGGCCCTGTGGTTATTGAGGTTAATTCTTCCCCAGGCCTTGAGGGTATCGAATTGGCGACAGGAGTTGATGTGGCTAAGAGTATTATTGACTACTTGGATAAAATTGCCCTGAACAGAAGCACGAAAGACAGTGCCCAGTTTTAGGGGGTAATAGGGGCTATACACATTTAAAGTAGCCCTTTCTATTTTCTATCCAAGAGGAAGTAAGACACAAGGATTCTGATTCTGGTCAATCAAATGGATTTAATGTAGGATCGATAAGTCTTTCTGTACTAGATGATTGTGCGTAGACCTATAGCCATTGATTTATTTGCCGGATGTGGTGGCCTATCCCTGGGACTCGAAGCTGCTGGCTTTGATATTGCGGCAGCAGTTGAATTTAATGCTATCCATGCCATGGTACATCACTTTAACTTTCCCTATAGTGTCAGTCTTTGTCAAGATATTAGAGAATTAAAAACCGATGAATTGCTTACATCCATAGGAGCAAAAGGTTTTGATGGCGAAGTAGATTTAGTAGCAGGTGGTCCTCCTTGTCAAGGATTTTCCCACATCGGCAAACGTCAACTAGATGATCCTCGTAATTCCTTAGTTTTTGAATATTTGAGAATTATTAAAGATATTCAGCCTAAATACTTCATATTTGAAAATGTTCCAGGGATAGCCTCGGGAAAACATAAAAAATTTCTAGAGGAACTAATAGATGAGTTAGAGAAGATTGGTTATCAAGTTGAAAAGCCAATTAAAATCCTTGATGCTTCTCTCTATGGTGCTCCCCAGAGGAGGAAAAGATTAATTATTATGGGTAGCAGAAATGATTTAAAAAAGGTAACGTATCCCTCCGCAACAGATTCCCAAGGCTTCAATTATGTCAGTGATGCTATCTCAGACCTAGAAAACATTAATGTATTTACCGATGGCGATTTAGGCATAGACAGCAAAAAATTAGACTATAGCAATTTTAGAAACAATTTTTATTTAGTGGCTAGGGGTATTTATTCTTTGTGCCATGTCAGAAAAACTGATGGTTTTATCTATGGACATTTAGGCTCAAAACATCAAGAAACATCTATTAATAGATTTCTGTCTACTGAACCAGGAACTGTAGAAAAGACAAGTCGATTTTTCAAATTAGCCCCAGATAGATTATGCCACACATTAAGGGCAGGTACAGCGAGGGATAGGGGTGCTTATACGGCCCCTCGACCGATTCATTATCAAGTACCTAGGTGTATAACGGTTCGAGAAGCAGCCAGACTTCATACTTTTCCCGATTGGTTTCAATTTCATAATACCATCTGGCACGGCTTTAGGGAAATTGGGAATGCTGTTATACCTTTATTATCTCAAACCCTAGGACAGGAAATTATGAGAAGTCTGGATATAGATGCAAGTCTGCTGGAAATTAGAACCTTGGAAAGTCCCGATAGAAAATATCTTTCCTATAATATGGCTCAAGCTTCCGAGTATTGGAACGTACCAGTAGATGTTATTCCCCAAAGAAAAAGATTAAATAGGGGTTAAACAGGCAAGATGCCTGTTCTACATTTAGGCTATATAAAAAATTGTAAACCTCGATCAAGTTCTTAGGGAAATAAAGTTATAGTACCCAGACATAGTAGGTTGCAAAAGATTGAATTGTATAAATCAACACAGACGTTAAGTTACTCAGTTTCAACGCTCCATTCGTTTCTGTCTAATCCTATTGTTTCTATAGCTTTACGACAAAATCTTCCAATGTCTTCCGCTCCTAAATTTACTTCCACAAAAAATCCATTTTTTAGAACTCTTGAACTACGAAAATTTTTCTGCTCGCGTCCGATAAATCGCGGATATTGTTCTACCACATCTTTAAATCCTTCTGGATCAGATTCAGCAATTTCATCCATAGTTATAGCTAAGACATCTCTCCAGGTTCTTACAGGATGAGTTTTCCCCAACAGTTGGAGGCTTTTAGGCCTATTTCCTCTAAATTCATTTGTGAAGGATTTGATGTTTCCATCACCAAAGTAATCCCAAATGTTTAGGATAATATCACTTAATATATTGGCTCGTTCTTCGATAGCTCCCCTATCCCATGAGAACTGATTAGAAAAGTATTTATTGATTTCCAGATGACTATTTTGTAACTGTTCTCGTTTTACCAAAAAGTCACTATTGTGCAATTCACTGTTGTAGGCTGTCAAGGTCAAATTTCCTAGGGAATGAATTAATAGATTATGGGTGATTTCCCAATCTTCTCCCAGATGTTGTTTCCATGAATTGCTTAAACTTTGTGGCATAATATGCTCGAGGGAAAGAGATTTGAAAGGAACTTGCTCTTTATGATTAAAAGATTCTTCTATTGATTCTAAGATAAGTTTAGCCTTATCTGAACGATTACCAGTATAAAGATCAACACCTAGCAATCCCGCCTTAAATTCTGCATCTTTTGGATAATCTTGGGACTGAAGGATCAACTTCAAGTTTTGCACAAAGTTATTATCAGATAAATTGTCATTTCTACTAACTTCTGTGTAAAGTCGGAAAAATATTCTATTTAATCCTCTTGTTTGAATATTACAGACAAAACGGCGTATAATAAAGTTCTCAAGAGTTTTAAAAACGTCTATGAACTCAACTTCAGATAAATTATTTTGATGCCAATCATGGTAGCAATTCAACAGAAAGGGATAGACCGTAGCGACATCTAGACGTTTAATCCTTTCAAGATATTTCCGTACTTTATTATTTTCTTCTTGTTCGGGATTGAGAAAGATTGCGTAATATTTGGAAAAATCATACAAATCTTTTAGCGCAACCATAGCATCATTTTGATTGATACGGTCTTTTATTTCAAAGTAAACCTCGTTTTGCTTAACATCTGTGCCATTCTTAATCAAATAATGTCGAATAAATTCAGTTAAATTATCTCCTAAAGATTCTTGTATTGGTTGCCAATATCGTCTGTAAATTTCCTCCTGAATATCGGGTTTGATTTTCATGAAGAAATAATTTCGTATTAAGTCGGCTTGAGTTAGCGATCGCCCCTTAGCATTGAGACTTTCAAAAACTAGATAAGGATCATCTTCTTCACTCAAAACTACACTGACAACAGAGAGATGACTACAAATAATATTTTTTATTTTTTGTATATTTACATTTTTCTGACGAAGCTTCTTGTCGAAAAATTTATAACATTCTAAAAGCTTACTGCCACTGTCATCTAAAGAATCTTGTTTTATAATTTTATAAAAAGCCTGTCTATCTGACTGAGTTGGTTGTAGCTTATAGTGATCCAAATCTTTTTTAAAGCGATTAACTAGGATAGTGTCATTAATTTCCTGTGCTAGTTCTTCTTGTTCTAAAATTCGAGCATGATCCCTCAAGGCAGCCAAAACAACAAAAATAGTAGTTAAACGTTGCTGTCCATCAATAAGAATATATTTTGTCACCCCTTCAGGAACTGAGGAAGTCGGTGCTGTAACGATAGATCCCATAAAATGAGGTCGGGGATTTTCTACATTACAAAGTTCCATGAGATCATCCCATAAAACTTGCCATTGATGCTTTTCCCAACTGTAGGGACGTTGAAAAAGCGGTACTAAATATTGAATTGTCCCTTCAATTACTTTTTGTAACCTGGTTTCCGAAGCTTGCATGGTTGTCTCCTTTGTACATCTAGCCCCTATTATTCCCCTAAAACTCAAGAAAATAACATCGTTTTAATCATCTTCCTCCCCTTGACAAAAATCCTGCAAAGATTGGTGTTCTTGTCTTCTTGAGTGACGACGGTACTTTTTAAGCTCTAACTTAGGTTCATATCCAGCATTGCCTGAACCCTTAATTTTTAGCTTAGTATTTGCTTCCGTATCTGGTCGTTTTTCCAACATTTCTTCAAGGGCGATCGCCTCTTCCAAAAACTTCAAATAATGCTCATATCTCTCCCAATTTCCCCTGACTATGCAGTTGGGTTCATGGTGATGTAAACAATTATTAAATTGACAATTGTTACCACTCATGCGTTGTCTAATCTCTGGAAAATAGCCCGCCAATTCCACTACTGAACAAGTTAAATCCGGTTGATTAAAGCCAGGAGTATCCGCCAACAAACCCCCTTGGGGCAAACTAAATAATTCCACATGACGAGTAGTATGACGGCCGCGCTGAAGCTTACCCGAAACCTTCCCTACCCGTTGTTCAACCTGGGGAATTAACTGATTAATCAAACTCGATTTTCCCACCCCAGAAGGACCTGCAAAAATGGTAATTTTCTGATCTAGACGGGATTTTAAGCTTGCCAATCCCTGCTCTGTTTTCACACTAATAAACAGAGGCTCATAACCCCAAGCACTAATTCTAGCAGACCAAGCTTCCTGCTCAGAAAAACTAATTAAATCCGCCTTATTAATGGCCAAACATAAACCCAGTCCCGTGGATTCAGCCTTCAGTAAAAATCTACTTAATTGCCATGCTTCTAAGGGAGGTTCTACTAAAGAAAAAACTAAAAGAATCTGGTCGGCATTAGCCACAGGGGGACGTTCTAGGAGACTTTTTCGGGGTAAAACCTCAACAATAACCTCATTTTCCTCTACAAAAACATGGTCGCCTACCATGATATTCTGACCCAATTTCTTTAACACACCACGACGGGTACACAACAGGAGAGAGCCATCGACTTGTACCCGATAGAAATTAGCCTGTACCGCTATCACGGTGCCCCTCACGGACGACGCACTTTCAGAATAAAAAACTCCCCTTGAGCTTCTAGAGCTTCTATGGTATAACCTTCTGACTTCAGACTAGGAGGAACTTGTTCTATAGGTTCTCCCGAATCTAACCAGACTTCCAAGAGGGTATCAGGGGGTAGCTGCTCCAACTTCAACTTAGTGCGGACAAAATTAATCGGACAGGGAGTGCCCCTGAGATCCAAAGCAGCCGTACTCATTTATTAAAAAGCCCTCCTAAAAAGCCTTCTATTCCGCCTTTACCGTGGGCATCCCCTTTTAACTTGGCCAACTTTTCTAAAAGTTCCCTTTCTTCGCCTCCTAGACGAGTTGGGATGGCTACTTTTACCGTAATTAGTTGATCGCCACGACTAACAGCATTACCTAATTTAGGTACTCCGCGGCCCTCCAATTTCAAAACCGTATTCGGTTGAGTTCCTGGAGGAATTGACAAATCCTGGGGACCATCTACGGTATTAACTTTCAGTTCAGCACCGAGAATAGCCTGTAGGTAGCTGATAGCGATTTCCGATCTAATATCAATCCCATCCCGTTGAAATTCCGCATCCTCTTCAACAGCAAGATAAACGTACAAATCCCCAGGGGGACCCGCTTTTAACCCCGCATCCCCTTCCTTGGGAACTCGTAAACGGGTACCATTATCCACCCCTGCGGGAATAGTAATTTTTAGTTTTTTCGTTTCTTGTTTACGTCCAACACCGCTACAGACATTACATTTTTCCTCAATCATTTCCCCTTCGCCGTTACAAGTTGGACAGGTGGAAACTTGGGCAAAGGTGCCAAAGGGTGTTCTTGTGGCTCGTCGAACCTGCCCACTACCATTACAACCCGAACAAGTGCGCGAAGCAGTACCAGATTGAGCTCCCGATCCCCCACAGGATTGACAGTTTTCTAGGTGACGAATGCGAATTTCCTTTTCACCGCCAAAAACCGCTTCTCTGAATTTGAGTTTAAAGTCTAGGCGAAGATCATCACCGCGAACAGGACCTGTGCGCCGTCGGGCGGTTGTCGCTCCAGCCCCTCCGAAGCCACCAAAGATAGTTTCAAAAATATCAGCAAAGCCCCCGACATCGGTATAGTCAAAGCCGGAACCGGTTCCGTTGACTCCAGCTTCTCCAAAGCGATCGTATTTAGAGCGGGTTTCTGGTTCTGAGAGAATCTCGTAGGCGCGGTTAATTTCTTTAAAACGGTCTTCAGCCCCAACTTCTTTATTAACATCGGGGTGATATTTCCGTGCTAAACGACGATAGGCTTTTTTGAGGTCTTCTTTGGAAGCATCTCGGGCGACTCCGAGGATTTCATAATAATCACCTGGCATAGTGCTTTTGCTGTCTTTTTGTGGCTAAGGGTCAAGGGGAGTAATAACTCTAAATGGTAGCAAACTATCCGCCGGAAAATACAACCGGGCAGGAAGGGATCACCGATCCTGGGGATTTCGGTTCTACTCCTCTACATCTTCATAATCCCTAGCAATAATGACATAACTATCATAATCGTCGGTATTTTCGGGTTCTGCGGTCTGTATTTTCGGATACCCTTTCCTAGATTCCCCTTGGGTATAGTCTTTGATTTCTGCCCCTGAGGTCGAGTTTTGGGTGGAATAATCCGTCATCGGCACGGTGCTATTGGTGGCTGCTGCCATCCTCGCTGTTCCGTGCAGGGTACTCGGAGTTGTTTGCACGGAGGGGGATTGGGTCGTTTTAAAGTCAGTAGTATCAATGCCATCAAAGGTCTGAGGGAAGTCAGCCCTAGCGCCTCCGGAATAGATTCTGGTGCCAATTTCTAGAATCACCTGCCGGAAATCTGCCAAAATCTCCGTCAGTTGATCTAGGGAAACCGAAGTATCTTTTAAGGCGGTTTCTAATTGTTGTTTTTTGCTGTCACTGGTCACTTTCAGGTCCTGGGCAATCAAATGGCTATTTTCTTTAATGGTGGTTTCGTAGGTATGGAATAAACTATCCGCCTGATTTTTGATTTCAATCAACTGCATACGGCGGCGATCAGATTCAGCATATTCATCGGCTTCTTGACACATACGGTCAATCTCCGGCTGTTTTAGCCCCCCCGTATGACTGATTAAAATGCTTTGTTCTCGGCCGGTACCGTGGTCTTGGGTTGTGACTTTGAGAATCCCATTAACATCAATTTCAAAGGAGACTTCAATTTGAGGAACTCCCCTAGGGCATGGAGGAATGCCGGTTAAGAGCAATTTCCCGAGACTTTTATTATCTTTAGCCAGAGCTCGTTCCCCTTGCAAAATATGAATCTCTACCGAGGTTTGACCATCGGCTGCGGTGGAAAAGACTTGGGACTTAGTGGTGGGAATAGTGGTATTGCGCTCAATGATTTTGGTAAAGACTTCGCCCAGGGTTTCAATTCCCAGGGATAGGGGAGTAACATCCAGTAACAGCACGTCTTCAATTTCTCCCCCTAAAACTCCCCCCTGAACGGCGGCACCGAGGGCCACGGCTTCATCGGGATTGACGGAGCGATCGATTTTGCTACTGGGAAAAAACTGGGCGATGATTTGTTGGACTGCGGGTATTCTGGTACAACCGCCGACTAAAATCACTCGGTTAATATCCTGGGGCGTTAATTCCCCATCCTTAAGAGCCTGTTGTAGGGGTTCCAAGGTAGCTTGAACTAAAGAGCGTGTTAGCTCATCAAAGACTGTCCGAGACAGTTCAATTTCCAAATGCTTCGGACCATCTTCATTGGCACTGATAAAGGGGAGATTGACGGAAGTGGCGGGGATGGTTGACAATTCGATCTTAGCTTTCTCGGCGGCTTCTCTGAGCCTTTGCAAAGCCATTTTATCGTTGGAGAGATCAACTCCTTCTTTGGTTTTAAAATTCTCCATCATCCAGCGAACTAAGACATTGTCAAAGTCATCCCCCCCTAAATGGTTATTTCCTGAGGTGGATTTAACTTCAAAAACCCCGTGGCCCAGTTGTAGGACTGATACATCAAAGGTTCCCCCACCTAAATCAAAGACGAGAATATTTTGTTCTGTATCTTGCTTATCTAGTCCGTAGGCGAGAGCTGCGGCGGTGGGTTCATTGACAATTCTCAGGACTTCTAAACCCGCTATCGTCCCGGCATCCTTGGTGGCTTGGCGTTGGGCATCGGTAAAGTAGGCAGGAACCGTAATCACCGCCTCGGAAACTGGTTCTCCGAGGAAATCTTCCGCATCTTTTTTTAACTTTTGCAGAATCATCGCGGAAATTTCCTGGGGAGTAAAATCCCGATCTCTAATTTTGAGATCGACGGTTTGGTCTTTTCCCTTCTGGCATTGGTAAGGGACGCGGGATCTTTCTAGTTCCGTATCTTCCCAGCGTCTGCCGATAAAGCGTTTAATACTATAGACTGTGTTCTCTGCATTTGTCACTACTTGACGCTTGGCTAACTGTCCTACTAATCTCTGATTCGCCTTTGTAAAGCCGACAATACTCGGTGTAGTGCGCCCCCCTTCCGAATTGGCAACTATAATCGGTTGCCCTCCTTCGAGAACAGCTACACAGCTATTGGTTGTCCCTAGGTCAATGCCAATAACTTTTCCCACGGGATTAATCCTCAAAAGTGGACATTTTACCCCAGTCTACAACAGATTCTTCTAAGATTTGCGTAGTTGTGGGGAGAAAAGTTGGGTTGCTCTCAAAAACCCAACCTGTGAAAACGGCAATTGTAGGCTATACGGAAGTCTCAGACTGTGGTTCTCGGGGGGAATCGTCACCGTCGGCTGCGTTGGGTTCAGGGAGAGCCGTAACTTTAACCATAGCGTGACGGAGAACCGTATCATCAAGCAAATAGCCCCTAACCAATTGCTCAATGATCGTACCTTCGGGATGCTCGTTGGTATATTCCCGTAACATGGCTTCATGATAATTCGGGTCAAACATCTGTCCTTCGGGGCGCATAGCCGAAACTCCGAGACGTTTTAGGCTATCAACTAGGGTTTTGTAAACACCCTGATAACTTTTATGAATGGACATCTCCGCTTCGGTATCGGGCTTAATTTGAGTTCTGGCCCGCTCAAAATTATCGACAATAGCCAGCAATTCACTGAGGGTTTTCGCTTTAACTTGACGTTCTATGTCCTCTTTTTCCTTAGCTGTCCGTTTGCGATAGTTGTCAAACTCGGCAGCTAGGGTAATATAGCGTTTTTTCAAGCTATCGACTTGTTGCTCCTGTTCTGCCAATTGTTGCTGGATATCTCCAATTTCTGCCTGTAGGCCCTCAATGGAGACAACAGGGAGACTATTTTCAGGCTCTGAGTCAATGACAGCCTCGCTAGTCCCTTCGGGCAGATGGTCAGGATTATTGTCCAATTGATCTTGTTCTTCACTCATAGCGTGGTTTTAATCTACAAATTGAGGATGATTCTAAGACTCCATATCAGTACTATCCTAGTAATTCTAGGTCTAATTGTTGATTAGAGTTCCGTAAATTAATGTAACATTTTGTTAGCCAAGCCAATAAACGGATTAGGCCTTTTCAAGCTCCGACGGGATCAATCCTAGAAAAATTCCTGTTTTAGTGTGTGTTTATGTCATACCTTTGGGGAATACTGGTTATTAGTGGAGAGGTTTTCGGTATCCTATGACATATTCTTCAGCTTCCAAGCGAACTAGAGCCGTTGCCCTACGCAATGACTTTTCACCCTTTGGCAACAAATTAATCCAAGCCGGCTATGCGGCTCCGGATCAGATGCAGCAAGCTTTGGTGGAAAGCCGTAAGTCTGGCCGTCCTCTCACGGACGTTCTCCAACAGGTGACGGGACGCGCCCTACCCCCGGAATTACAACGTCAGTACAAAAAACATCACCTTTTTGAGTTAAAAATTCTCTTTGGAGTCGAATCCCTAGATCCGGAAATCAATAATATTGATGAACAAGAGATGGCACAATTGGTAGATAGTCTCATTCCCATCGACATTTGCCGTCGTTATCGCTTAATTCCCCTACGTCGTCTGGAATCCAATCGCATTTTATTAGCCATGGTTGATCCAGACAACTTAGAGGCCATTGACGATGTGAATCGGATTTTGCGTCCCAAGGACATCGGCCTACAGCGTCTGGTAGTAACTCAACAGGACTACGATCAACTTTTAGAAAAATATCACCTTATTCAAGCGGAATTAGCGCGAAAACGCGAAAAAATAGCCCAAGAAAAAGCCTTAGAAAAACTCGGAGATTTGACCGAGATCGTCGAAGATATTGATGCGGCCGCGGGTGAAGTCTTAGAGAAGACTGACGATGACCTGAGTGATGAGGGTGCCAACCAAGCTCCCGTGATTAATTTAGTCAATAAAATCCTCGCTAAAGCGTTGGAAGAAGATGCTTCTGATATCCACATTGAACCCCAGGAAAACACTTTACGGATTCGTTTTCGCAAGGATGGCGTTCTCAATCAAGCCTTTCCACCTCTACCCAAAAAGATTACGCCGGCGGCGGTGGCTCGTTTTAAGATTATGGCAGAACTAGACATTGCCGAGCGGCGACTTCCCCAGGATGGCAAAATTCGTCGTATCTACCAGGGAAGAAAAGTGGATTTTCGCGTCAACACCCTACCCAGTCGCTACGGGGAAAAAGTCTGTTTACGGATTCTAGACAACTCGGCTACCCAATTGGGACTAGATAAGTTAATCACCGATGAACAGACCCTGCAAATAGTCAGAGACTTAGCCAGTCGTCCCTTTGGCTTGATTTTGGTCACAGGACCCACAGGCTCTGGTAAATCCACCAGTTTGTATTCGATTTTAGCCGAATGTAACCATCCTGGGGTGAATATTAGCACCGCCGAAGACCCGATCGAATATTCCCTACCAGGAATTACCCAAGTCCAAGTCATTCGGGAAAAAGGCATGGATTTCCCCTCAATTCTCAGGGCCTTTATGCGTCAAGATCCCGATGTTATTCTCATAGGTGAGACAAGGGATAAAGAAACGGCAAAAACCGTCATAGAAGCAGCCCTAACTGGTCACTTAGTCCTGACTACCCTCCACACCAATGATGCGGCTGGGGCGATCGCCCGGTTAGATGAAATGGGGGTAGAGCCCTTTATGATTTCGGGAGCATTACTGGGGGTATTAGCCCAAAGATTAGTGCGTCGGGTTTGTACGGAATGTCGGATTGCCTACCACCCAACCAAGCCTGAGCTAGCACGTTTTGGGCTCTCGGCGGGCAATGAGGAAGAAATCACCTTCTATAAAGCCAACTCCTTATTACCCGATGAATTACAAGAAGCCCGAGCAAAAGAAACTCTTTGTTCTAAATGTAACGGTAGTGGTTATAAAGGAAGAGTTGGAGTTTATGAAGTAATGTCCAACAGTGAGCGCATCCAAGCCTTAGTCAACCAAGGTGCCACGACGGATCGCATTAAAGAAGCTGCGGTTGAAGAGGGTATGATCACGCTCCTCGCCTACAGTCTCAACCTAGTTTGCCAAGGTTACACCACCTTAGAAGAAGTAGAACGAGTAACCTTTACAGATTCCGGCTTAGAATCGGAATTAAAAGCCAAGCGCAAGAGTGGTTTAACCTGCAGGACCTGTAGTGGAGAACTAAAACCAGAATGGCTAGATTGTCCCTACTGTATGACCCCGCGCTTTAGTGATTAATTCTGGCTCTTTCTGGAGAACGCTAGGGTTGAATGAGGAACTTTTTGCTAACTTATTGTCGGAGAACTGATTATGGAATTATTAATCGAAGACTTGATGGAACAACTGGTAGAAATGGGGGGTTCGGATATGCACATCCAAGCCCAAGCCCCTGTTTACTTCCGCATTAGCGGTAAGCTGGCGGCGATCAGCGAAGAGATTCTGACTCCCCAGGATAGTCAAAAGCTAATTTTTAGTATGCTCAACAATACCCAACGCAAGGAATTAGAGCAGAATTGGGAATTAGACTGTTCCTATGGAGTCAAAGGTTTAGCCCGCTTTCGGGTCAATGTTTACAAGGAAAGGGGGGCCTATGCCGCTTGTTTACGGGCATTGTCTTCCAAAATTCCTAACTTTGAACAGTTAGGTTTGCCGGATATCCTCCGGGAGATATCAGAACGACCCAGGGGCTTAATTTTGGTCACAGGACAAACGGGATCGGGAAAAACCACCACCCTAGCGGCGATGCTTGACCTGATTAACCGTACCCGTGCTGAACATATTTTGACGGTAGAAGACCCCATTGAATACGTTTTTCCTAACGTTAAAAGTCTCTTCCATCAAAGACAAAAAGGGGAAGATACCAAATCCTTTGCCAATGCGTTAAGGGCCGCCCTACGGGAAGATCCAGACATCATTCTGGTGGGGGAAATGCGGGATTTAGAAACTATTTCCCTGGCGATAACTGCCGCCGAGACAGGACACCTAGTTTTTGGAACCCTGCATACGAGTTCCGCCGCCGGTACTATTGACCGGATTATCGACGTTTTCCCCGCCAACCAACAGGCGCAAATTCGCGCCATGCTTTCCAATTCCCTGATCGCCGTCTTTAGTCAAAATTTGGTACAAAAGAAAAATCCCAAACCGGGGGAGTTCGGTCGCTGTCTGGTGCAAGAAATGATGATTGTCACCCCCGCGATCGCCAACCTGATCCGTGAGGGGAAAGCTCCCCAAATTTACTCCGCCATTCAAACAGGAATGAAACTGGGAATGCAGACGATGGAGCTAACATTAGCTAACCTAGTAGTGAACGGAACCGTTGCCTTTGAAGAGGCTATGGCCAAAAGTGGTAAGCCCGAAGAACTTCAGCGTCTAGTCGCGGGAGCTCAGATCGCCTCTAAATCTAAAGCCAGAGTTTAATTGACCAAATTTTTTTAGGGTGGATAAAACAATGCCAACATTTGTTGCTAAAGTCAAAAACAATACGGGGAAAATCTTTAGTGAAAAGGTTGAAGCCATGTCTCCCGAACAGGCTCGAGCCATGCTCAAGCTTAAATATGCGGCGGTAGGGAAGGTCAAGAAGTCGGGAATAGACATTAATTTGTCCTTTTTAGAATCCTTCATGAACAATGTTTCTATCAAGGATAAAGCCGTCTTTTCGCGTCAGTTTTCGGTCATGATCAACGCGGGGGTAGCTATTGTCAGATGTTTAGGGGTTCTCTCGGAACAATGTAGCAACCCGAAAATGAGAAAGGCCCTGATGGGTATTAGCACGGACGTACAACAGGGAAACCCGCTTTCGGGGGCTATGAGAAAGTTTCCCGAATGTTTTGATGAGCTCTACGTCAGCATGGTAGAAGCTGGGGAAACAGGGGGGGTACTCGATGAAGTTCTCAATCGTTTAGCCAAACTTCTCGAAGATATGGCCCGCTTACAAAACCAAATTAAATCGGCGATGGCTTACCCCGTAGCGGTGGGCTTTTTGGCTGTGGTGGTCTTTTTTGCCATGACTATCTTTTTAATTCCAGTTTTTGCCAAAATTTTCCAAGATTTAGGGGTGCCTTTGCCCGCTTTAACCCAGTTTATGCTCTTTCTCAGTGGTATCATGCGAAGTTGGCGCATCCTTATTCCCATTGTCGGTGGTGCGGCGGCGGTGATTTTTCTGCGTCGCTACTACAAAACTCCCATCGGTCGTCTACAAATAGATGGGTTTTTTCTGAAAATGCCCCTCTTCGGAGACTTGAATGTTAAGTCGGCTGTAGCTCGCTTTTGCCGAGTTTTTGGGACTTTAACTCGTTCTGGAGTTCCCATTCTTAATTCTCTAGATATTGTCTGTAATACCGTCGGTAATCAGGTAATTGCTAATGCCGTAGCCGGGGCTAAATATGAGATTCAACAGGGGGGGATGATGAGTTTAGCTTTGCAAAACGCTAATGTCTTTCCAGCTTTGGCTATTCAAATGATTAGCATTGGCGAAGAAACGGGGGAACTAGATTCCATGATGATGAAAGTCGCCGACTTCTATGAAGATGAGGTGGAACAAGCCGTTAAAGCCCTAACCAGTATTATTGAACCCCTGATGATGGTCATGATCGCTGGTATGGTGGGAACAATTCTCTTGTCTATGTATTTACCCATGTTTGCCGTCTTTGATGCCCTCGGTTAATCCCATGTCTATTAAATCATCCTCCGGAGGTGATCATGCAGGTATCGTCAGAGACTTTTCGGGAAGTGTCCCAATATTTAGACTGTCATGAAGAATCTGTACGGATTAAAAAGCTAATTTTTTGTATTTGTAAGAAGTATTGGGAAAATGACTCAAATATTTTAAATAGTATTCCCTTTGAGGATTTGCTTGAGGAACTTATACAACAAAAAACCAGTAATGACCAGTTAACTTTCTCGATTTATAAATTAGTAAAAACCCTGAACCGTCCGCAGGTCTATGCTCCAGTTGCCAAGGTAATTATTGAGCAAGTGGGAGGACTTTATCAATCTTCAAGCTCCTATGACACAGAACTTTTAGGTGCGTCCGTTAGCCCTATTACCATAACTAACCCAACACCAGATTTAGGAGAGCAAGTTGTCAACTATTTAATCAAACATCCCGAATCACCGCGTATCAAGAAACTGCTTTTTGCTGCCTGTAAAAACAAATGGGAAAATAGTGTAGTATCTATTGATAGTTATGGAATTGGCAACTTAGTTCAGGAATTAAAACAAATTTATCCCGATAAAGATAGCCTAAAAATCTCCCTAGAGCGCATTGCTGAAAACATTAATAAAAAAGACTTATATCTGGCGATCGCAAGTATAATCTATAGCCAAATGGTGGTGTTATATAGCACTCAAGTCATCCGCGTTGACAATGCCTTAGAGAATACTGAATCACCGGAGGTAGAAATTGCCGAACCGAGTCGAGTTCCCTTCGATACCGCTATTGTCGCCTTGGATGAATCCCCAGTAATGACGTCCATGGAAGTCAGTGGTTTAACCTCTGTGCAGCCAACTGTTAAGGAATATGATCCCTTTGAAATCCGCATGGAAATATTACAATATACCAATCCTCTCAGGGCGAAGATTCTGTTGTTTTCCGTCCTTTTTCACCCGTGGGATCGCAGTGGACAGGACTGGTCAACCCTAGGCAGTTACACCCTCGATGATCTCCTAGAACAGCTAATCCAGAGCGGCAAATCCATCAAGGACATTGAAACTCAATTGTATCGGGTTTCTAAAACCCAAACCGATGTAGAAGCTAACCTACACTCATCTAGTGTCCTTGTGCAAGCGTTACAAAGACTACTATAGCGATCCCATTTAGGTTGTAAACTTACCTGTGGGGATAGGCAGGAGGCAGGAGGCAGGAGGCAGGAGGCAGGAGAGGCGTTTATATTTCATTTAGGATTGCTATATAAAAAATTTCCGTGGCAAGTAATACTAAATCCTGTTTTAATACTATAGTGATCCTCCTCCTGCCTAGCCTTCACGATTATCTGGTAACATAAGCGGATTTAGTATAAACTATGAAACCTACTGAATTAATTGAACGATATGCAGCCGGAGAAACCGTTTTTAGCGGACTCAGACTCCCTGGGGTTAATCTCGTCGGTGCAGATTTAATTGGGGTTGTCCTCAATGAAGCGGATTTACATGGAGCCAATCTCCTTTTTGCCTATCTCAACCGTGCCAACCTAACCCAAGCGAATCTAGTGGGAGCTAATCTCAGTGGAGCCAGTCTGAGCCAATCCGATCTCAGTGGGGCGGATTTACGCAGTGCCAATCTGCACGGAGTTATTTTACAAGGGGCGAATTTAAGAGATACAGATATCACCCTAGCCATTCTGCTCGATGCCAATCTAGTCGGAGCCGACTTGCGGGGGAGTGATTTAAGCGGGGCGAATCTAGCCGGAGCCTGTCTACGGAGTACGAATATGCGCCAGGAGAAAAAAGGCTACAATACCAACCTACAGGCGGCTAACCTCTACAAAGCCGATCTCCAAGGGTCTAATATGAAAGGGGTAGACTTAGCCAGGGCTAATTTAAGCGGAGCGAATCTTCGGGAAGTCAATCTCCGGGATGCCGATTTACACGAGGCAGATTTGAGCTATGCCAACCTCAAGGGCACGATTTTAACAGATACCAATTTAGTCGGTACGAAGTTAGTTGGTGCCAATCTAACGGGAGCTAATTTAGTCCGCGCCAAAATGATGAACGCCGAAGTGATTGGAGCTAATTTCCAAAATGCGATTATGACCCATGTAATGATGAGTCGGGCTAATTTCTCCCAGTCTAACTTTAGTTCGGCGCGGATTAACCATGGCGATCTCAGTCGGGCGAATTTAGCCCGTTGCAATTTCACCGATGCGGATTTAGTGGAAGTCTTTTTTGCCCGAGCTAATCTAACTGGGGCAAATATGACTGGTGCTAACCTCATGCGCTCGGAATTAATGAGTGCCAATTTAACGGGAGTGGATTTAAAGGGCGCGACTATGCCCGATGGACGGATTAATAGTTAAAAATCATCAAGCCAAAATGACCATACCCGAAGGGGGTAAGTCAAAGCGAACCGTGGCTCTGCCATCACCATAGTGAATAACGGTAACGGATTCTGTAGCCGGAGTTTGCTTTAATTTTTCATCACTCCAATCACTGCGATATAAATAGGTAAGGCTAGATCCAGGGGGATGAAACTTGGCTTCTAGGGTAATCTCCGCGCCCCGACTCTCTAGCTCATGGGTATTGAGTACCATCACCACTTCCGAGTTTAATAAAATCATCGACCAGGCGATTAATTCCCCTGGCTTGGGTAGGGTGAAAGGATAGCCCAAATAGGAAGTTTCCCGAAAGAAAACCTGTCCCCGGCGTAGGGTTTTGCCCAGGATATTCTCCAGATTCCGCAGACGGGCGATCGCGGCGATTCTCAGGTAGGTGGGATGATTTTCATTAAAAAAGTGACAGCCCTGGGTGGCAAAAGCCCCAAAATCCCCCCCAAACATAGATTCACGCACATAACGATCCTCCGCAAAGCGATGGGGTTCTACGCTGTAATCGTGATAGTCTTCGTTACCATTGAGAGCTTGTTCGGTGCCGTAGTAAATGGCAGGAAGACCAGGAATCGTTAACTGTACTCCGACGGCGTGAGCCACTTGGTGATCAAGATTCTTAGCCGTTCCGTGGGCTGCAAAACGAGCTTTTTTAGCCCGTGAGGACATATCATGGTCATCTAACACCAAGACGACAAAGCGTCCTAGCTGTAGATAGAGTCCATACTGGGTATTGCTATTGTACTTGCCAAACAGGGCGTTAGGATCTCTTGCGCCCCTAACAGTATCCATTAAACTATTGGGAAACTCCACAATTCCCAAAATAGAGTCTAGATTCCGCCCAAAAATATCCAAATAGGCGGGAGCAATGCCATTGTCGGTGATTTCTCCCGTCAGGAAAAAATTATCTTTACCGATGGTTTGGGCATATTCATGGACTAGGGTACAAAACCGCGCACATTGTTCCGTGGAGACATGTTTAACCGCATCAATACGGAAACCATCACAATCGGTGAGGGCAATCCAATAGGTATAGGCTTGGGCGAGCATTTCTACGACTCCGGCTCGCTCTAGATCAAAATCCTTGAGATCATAAAAATCCCCCCGCCGAAACTGCACATCAGGACTTTGGGGATTTTCCCAATACTCTAGCCCCCAGTTACCAATTTCCCCCGCACGGGTATAACAATTCTCATTTTGAAATTCCTTTGGCCAAACGCCATCCTCTATATCCGCAATTTCTTTGATAAATTCTCCTTTTCCTGAACGCCAACCGTAGAGAGGATAGGAAGGGGAGAAGCGATAGCGCATGGTACTACTGGGTTCCCCTAGGTTATCTTGATAAAACCAGTTATTGCCACTATGGTTAAAAATAACGTCCAGAATCACATACATCTGACGATCATGGGCGGCATCCACTAAATCCCTTAAATCTTGACGGGTTCCAAAATGGGGATCGATCTCCAAAAAGTTTTGGATACCATAACCATGATAGGTTTGCAAATCAGCCCGTTGTTTCCAGGGAGGATTTATCCATAAAACAGTAACACCCAAGCCCTGTAGATAGTCCAATTTGCTGATAATACCGGAGATTGTGCCGCCGACAAAGCGAGTTCCGGCCTCCATCCAAGCTTTTTTATCTTTAACCTGAAATTGTGCGGGATGCTCAGGATCAAATAGGGCTCTGGTGGATTCTTGTCCATCACTAAAGCGATCGGGTAGCAGTTGATAAAAAATCTGATCTCGCCAAAACCTAGGGGAAGGATGGACTCGCCCCCTCGGTTTAAAATCAGCCTCCTCTAAACTACGCGGGCTAAACTCTTCCACAATAGTACGAGCCGTCATCTGTTAAAGTCCTCCAAAAATCTCAACCCATTATCCCATTTTATCGGGAGGAGCGATTACCCAGATAGGTATCCTTACCAAAACTCGCAGTATTGTCTTGATTGATAAACTTGAGATAATCCCCCCTGATCCAACCCTCGGCGTAGGGAGGATTGTCAAACCTGACTCGATACCAAGAATAACCCCCATTTGTGGCCATTTGTTGCAGGATAATCACTTTATCTGCTGATAAGCCATAACCGAGTCGCTCTGATTTGGAATCGGGTTTTGGGTAGAGATTGATCTCAAAATTGGGCGAGCTCGCCGTCAGAACCGCCCCTCGATCGCTTTCCTGATTGCCTACGGCTAAACTGGGGGGGGTAAAGAATAACTCTAAAGTCATGGCGATCGCCAGAAATATTGCTAAAATTCTTCTCTTCATTATTTTATAGTACAAATATATGCCTTGACTGTATACAAAATACAGTATACAAAAAGATTAGGAATAGAATCAAAGAAATTAGTACTTTTTAATACTTTCCTTGGGGGGACTTGTAGCTAGATTCACAGTTAAGGAAAAAAGTTAAGGGAACAGGTTAGAAAGTTTATGCAGGAACAACCGATAGAAAGACCAGAATTGACTAAAAACCCGCTTTTTTTGGTGTCTCCCTTCTTCTTCTTGGGAACGGCGATGGTAGTGATGAAATTTATCATCCCCAACACTACTCCCCTTTTTCTAGCTGCCTTTCGTCTTTTACCTGCCGGCCTATTGATTCTCCTGGTGGCGGCCTATCTGAAACTACCGCAGCCGAAAACTTGGCAGGCCTGGCTGTGGATTGGTTTATTTGCCCTTGTAGATGGAGTCATGTTTCAAGGTTTTTTAACGACGGGATTAGTACACACGGGGGCCGGTATTGGAGCCGTACTCATTGATGCCCAACCCTTGGTAGTGGCTTTATTATCTCGCTGGTTATTTGCAGAAATAATTGGGTTTTGGGGTTGGCTCGGCTTATTTATCGGCATCCTCGGCATTTGTTTATGTGGGTTGCCGGAAAGCTGGCTCTATGATCTGTTTGACGGTGGTATTGATGTTGCCGATGTCATTGCCTCAGGGGGACAGTTGACAGTTAGTAGCATCCTAGAAAGTGGGGAATTACTAATGGTACTAGCGGCTCTCTTCATGTCCTTGGGAACAATCATTGTCCGCTATGTGAAAGAGTACGCCGATCCCCTAGTGGCTACAGGTTGGCACATGATTTTAGGCGGTATTCCTTTAATGGTTATGTCATGGTTTTGGGAAACTAATCAAATCTCTAATCTCCAACTTAACGATTGGTTGGGCTTAAGTTATGCGACAATTTTCGGTACAGCAATTACCTACGGAATCTTTTTCTACCTAGCAGCTATGGGCAATATTACCAGTGTCAGTGCCTTGATCTTTCTCACCCCTGTATTCGCGCTTTTATTTAGCAATCTTTTATTAGATGAACAACTCACCATTCTTCAGTGGATAGGTGTTGGTTTTACTCTAATTAGCGTCTATTTGGTCAACCAACGCATGGAGATATCTAGAGGTTTAAGTGCTCTAAAAGCTGCCACTGTTATCGCCGAAACCCCAAGGGAATGATTTTCTGCTTGTGTTACACTCAAATCAGCAATTGTTTAATGCGGAGTTGTTCTACCATGATACGTCGTTTTTTTGTTGCTCTTTCCCTAGTTTTTTTAACAGTATTCACCTGGAGTATTGCCCCTGCTTTGGCTGATAAGCAATACAGTCAGACTGAACAAAAACCCAAGGAAACCTATCAACAGTCCCAGAGTTCTAAGCAAGAGAAACAGACCTATAAATCCCTGCAAGAAGATCAATCCTACTATAGCAAAGGTCAATCTCAGCAAGACTATTCAGATAAGGGAACAAAATACACCCAAGAAACCCAAGCCGATTCTAAACCCTCTACCAAGGAATAGTCTCTCTTTCCACTAATTTAGCTCATCCTAAAGGTGGGCTAGAAATTGGATTATTTACAGTTAATGGAGTTAACCACTATGTCGTCTATTAATACCGAGATAGAAAATGTAACCGAAAAAGGTGTTAAAGCTTACCGTAGTTCGTTTTTAGACTTTCTAGACGATCCATTCTACTCTCCAGAATCAGATTGTGTGCGTTTTATCCAAGACGGCTTGTTAGTTTTAGACAATGGCAAAATCAGAGAAATCGGTGACTACGAACAATTAAAGGATTGTTACTTAGATATCCCTATAGTTTCCTATCCTGGGATGTTAATTATGCCAGGGTTTATAGATACTCATATTCATTATCCCCAAACGGAAATGATCGCGGCCTATGGGGAACAGCTTTTAGAATGGTTAACGAAATATACTTTTCCCACTGAAGGTAAATTTAAGGATAAAGATTATGCTAAAAAGGTGGCGGCTTTCTTTCTCAACGAACTCTTAAAAAATGGCACCACCACAGCCCTTGTTTTCGCTGCGGTATATCCCCAGTCGGCAGATGCGTTTTTTGAAGAAGCCTATAGTCGGAATCTCTGTATGATTGCCGGGAAGGTGATGATGGATCGCAATGCTCCAGACTTCTTGCTAGATACCCCCGAATCATCCTATACGGAAACTAAAGAATTAATCGAAAAATGGCACAAAAAAGGACGTTTACGCTACGCCGTTACGCCTCGTTTTTCTATCACTTCCAGTAATGCCCAATTGCAGATGGCGGGAAAACTTTTAAAGGAATATCCCGATGTCTATCTACATACCCATTTATCTGAAAACGTGGATGAAGTGGCTTGGGTGAAAGAACTTTTTCCTGAATGTAGTGGTTATTTAGATACCTACGATCAGGCAGGATTAGTGGGAAATCGCTCGGTATTTGCCCACGGTGTACAGTTAACTGATGAGGAATTTCAACGCTTATCTGCGGCAAAATCGGCGATCGCTTTTTGTCCTACTTCTAATCTCTTCCTTGGCAGTGGACTCTTTAAACTAGAACAAGCAAAGTCTAAGGAGTATCCTGTCAAAGTTGGGCTAGGTACTGATGTGGGTGCGGGGACAAGTTTCTCGATTTTACAAACCGCCAATGAAGCCTATAAAGTCTCCCAACTTAGAAAACAAAAACCAACTCCTTTCCAAGCTCTTTATTTGGCTACTTTAGGGGGGGCAAAAGCTCTAGAGTTACAGGATTATATCGGCAACTTTAATGTTGGCAAAGAGGCGGATTTTATTGTTTTAGATTTACGAGCAACACCCCTGATGACATTTCGTAATCCTGCACCAAAACCAACGACATTAGAAGAATTAGCAGATGCTGTATTTACCCTGATGATGATGGGGGATGATCGGGCAATTCATGCTACTTACATTATGGGACAACTTGCCTACGAGAAAACGGGTAAATAGGAAAACTATCCAATCTCGGAATGCTGGATACCTTTTGATGTTCAAGAGTTTTCGACTTATCCCATAGATGGGTGGGTGTCATCGCTCACCTTTTTTTACCCCCTCCCCTACCATTAGGTTGGATTTCCTTTCGTCAGCCCAACCCTCTTAGAACAATTATTAAATGCGGTAGTATGGAAACTGAATAAATACCTTGCGATTGCTGTGAATGGAAGTGTCTACATCGAAACGAGTATTTTCGGGCATCTAACCGCTAGAACAACTAACAATCTGATCGTTGCCGCTAATATCAAGATCACCCAAGATTGGTGGAACGAACATCGTAGCTCATTTACACTTTACGCATCAGAAATTGTTGAAGATGAGGCAGCCAAGGGAGATCCAACGATCGCCGCTCAACGGTTAAATTTGTTACGATCCTTAATGCTTCTCCAACTTACGGAAGAGGCGTTTGAACTTTCGCAAGCCTTTCTCAATCAAAGCAGTCTGCCCCTAAAAGCATCCAATGATGCTTTACACATGGCATTAGCAACCGTCTATAGCTTAGATTATTTGCTAACATGGAACTGCAAGCACATGGCAAACGCACAAATTCAGCGTAAGCTAGCGCAGATTAGTTCCGATCTTGGTTATGTGTTACCAGTCATTTGCACACCCTACGAACTTATTGGATATAACCTAGAGGTCTAGTTATGTATAGGAATGAAATTCTTGATGAAATTCACAAGTATAGGGAAGAATATGCTCAATCGTTTCAATATGACTTAAGAGCAATTTTTAACGACTTGCAACAGAAACAACTGGCTCACAAAGATAGATTGGTTAAGTTACCAATTAAACGATGGTCTAACAAATCACTGCACCCGATCGCAGACTAAAGCATTCGCTAAAACTGTAAAATCCCTAACGGTGGGTGAGTTCACTGGAACGATTTTGCCATCCCCAGTAAATAATTCTCTCCTTTCCGATCTCTTTCTTTAATAATAACACGACAGGTTTTGGTAAAAAAATACCCAGATGGGTTATCTAATAGGGTGAACCTAACTCCTACTATGCCTAAACAAATTAAGTTTTTGGCTTCAAATAAACAAGTCTGTTTGTCCAATCCTGCTTACTCTGAAGATCCCATAGGGTTAAAAGGGAACGGATCAAAAGACCAAAATTGTTAGGACGAATAGACTGATAATCTACAAAAATAATACCCCCATGACTTTTCCGCGCTTCTCCCCATTCGCATAAGAGTGGAGGAATTGTGTTTTGATCATAGGTTACTAAGGTTAATTGGGCTTTGGTTGCTGCTTTTAAAACTATTTCATTCGCATCACCTAAATATCGACCTTTTTGCCAAGTGATTAGGGGAAAAATCAAGATTTCTGGACGTTGGCGACTAATTTGTTCGGCAACCGTCGGCGAAATATGTTCATCTAACAAAAAAGATAGCACTTTAGCTATTCCCCTAATCGAGCGGCGAATCAGAAGATAACGTAATCGTTTCCAATTGGGGTAAGAGTCGTTTTAGTGTCGTTTCATTGATGGTTTGAGCATCGGCGATCGCCGTTTGAACTTCTAAATGATAGGCTTCGGCATAGAGCAAAGCAGAGCGCACCCATTCCAGGGGACGATGAAAATGTACTGCCGTTTTTTCCTCATCTAGCTCGTAGCTTTGAGCAATTTGAATTACTTCCCACAGAGCTAAACTGGAGTTTTTGAGGTAGGGTTGTCGCCCCAAAGGAGAATGGCGAAATTCAATATAGGGAAACTCGCTTTCTCTTAAGGATTCCTCAATTAAAATTGCACTGGTTTCGCTAGGGGTTTTTCCTAATTGGCGGGCAAACCGCTTCAGTCGCTCTGCAGTGCGATCGGGGAGTCGTGTACTAACAACTTGGGACATAAATTTTTCGACCTGCATTTACAGTGTTTACATTGTAACTCAATTTATTGTCCCAATGCCCCTATTAGACGCTTACAGCCTGTAAACTCGACTTATAAGCCGCCCAACCGCCATAATTAGAAATATCTGGCCAGTTATATTTTTCGATTAATTCTTGGGGATAAAGCATGGCGGTTAAACGCTCTCCTGTATCTAGTTGAACCTCTGCTGGGTACATATTAGGAGGCTCGGTAGAAAGCAGATACTCGTATTGCTCTAAAGTCAATTCATAGATTTCACCAGGTATGGAGATACCGTTATTTTCTACCTGATAAATTGCGGGATGCCAGCCATTACCTGCGGCATGAAGTCGGTAATAAGGTTGGGTACGCGCTGCTCCAATAAACTGAGCAGATAAGAGATTTTTGTGATCGGGTTGACCTCGTAGAGCCGAACCACAGATAAAAAAACGTATCACCTGGGAAGATTTGTTCATTTTTTGTTAGATATTATAGATTGGCAATCAATCTGCTCAACTTCTCGAATAACCCGCTCTTTACTGGCACTTAAGTGTTCCACGATCGCCCTTATTCCCTTGTCTTCGTCGCCTTCGCGCACTGCTTCATAAATCCGTCGGTGTTCTTGACGAATTTCTAAAACTTGGGGATTTTGTTGTATTGTCCGCATTCTCAACAAAGACATCTGATCAAAAACCTGATCTAGCAGGGATACAAGCCAAGGATTATGGGCAGATTCTGCTAAAAGTCGATGGAATTGATGATCAA
Organism: Microcystaceae cyanobacterium; assembly: GCA_040398185.1. Lineage (GTDB taxonomy): Bacteria > Cyanobacteriota > Cyanobacteriia > Cyanobacteriales > Microcystaceae > JBBAUO01. The sequence goes on from JBBAUO010000014.1 coordinate 60,475, forward strand.
TATGTAACAATTGACAATCGGTTAACTGATGACTGGGCCGATCAGCACTGCTTTCCCCTTGGAGAACGGCTCTTTCTAACTGTTCTAGTTGTAAAGGCGATCGATGATGACAAGCTTCCCGAACGGACAATTGTTCAAGACCCAGGCGACAGTCATAAAGATTTATGGCATCGGCTACACTTAAGCTAACTACCCTTAACCCGCCATTGGCATCAGTGACAATTAGATTTTCCCTCTGTAGTTGCCGAATTGCTTCCCGAATCGGGGTACGGCTTACCTCTAGGGCTTTAGCTAATTGGGTTTCCACCAGGCGATCGCCAGACTTTAAATCCCCCGACAGAATGGCGGATCTAAGAGCTTGGTAGGTCTGCTCATGTAGGGAGAGGGAACGGGAGAGGGAGTTAAGCGTTAGAGCTAAATTTGACATAGAAGTATCTAAGCAGAATCGAACTATGGGTAAGATAGATTTTTGTATATTAAACTACATTATACCCTAGTTTCCCTTTTTCGACTGTATACAGTATACAATAAAAAAGACAAGCAGACAAGAATTATCTGAAAAAGATCATGATAGTAACTACGATTCCATCCATCAATGGACAAAGACTAGAGCGCAGTTTGATGGAGTTAAGCCAAATCGGACAACTAGCCCAGGGAGGGGTTTGTCGATTGGCGTTTAGCACAGAAGATATAGAAGCCCGCAAGTTAGTCAGTGTTTGGATGGAGGCAGCCGGGATGACCGTTCGTGTGGACGCAGTCGGCAACCTCATTGGTCGTTACCCAGGCAGACGAGATGATTTAGCCCCCTTAGCTACGGGCTCTCATATTGATACTGTAGCAGTTGGAGGGCGTTATGACGGTACGCTAGGAGTCTTAGCAGGAATTGAAGTAGTAAGAACCCTAAAAGAACAAAATTTACGACTTGATCATCCTTTGGAAGTGATCGTCTTTAGTGATGAGGAAAATACTGTTATCGGTTGTAAAGCGATTGCCGGGAATGTTAATCCTAACCCCGAACTGTATAAAAGACGGGATGGAACTGATATTCAAACCTGTTTAAAACGAGTCGGTGGGGATTGGGACAAATTGGCGATCGCCCGCCGTAGTAAATCCGATCTAGCCGCCTTTGTGGAACTCCATGTGGAACAGGGAGGTGTTTTGGAGGGAGCGGGGGTTGATATTGGGGTAGTTACGGGGATTGTGGGACAATATCGCTTTTTAGTTACGGTAACGGGTACAGCTAATCATGCGGGAACAACCCCCATGGACTCGCGCCAAGATGCTCTAGTTGCCGCTTCCCAAGTCGTTTTAGCTGTTAATCATCTGGCTACCTCTACCCCAGGGGAACAAGTGGCGACGGTGGGAATGTTGAAGGTTTTTCCCAATGCTACTAATACAGTACCGGGTAAGGTGGAACTGAGTATAGATTTACGGGATCTAGATGGGGAAAATTTACGCGGTTTGATTGGGCAATTGGAAGGGGAATTAACCCGTATTGCCACAATTACCCGTACTGAAATCCTTTTAACTCAGACTTTGGAGGTATTACCTACCCTAGCCCATCCTGAGATTCAGCAAGCGATCGAGGAAGCTTGTCGGCAATGGAACGCTAGTTATCTCCATCTTCCTAGTCGAGCGGGCCACGATGCCCAAGAAATCGGGCGTTTTACCGATATGGGTATGATTTTTGTCCCCAGTCGCGGGGGGATTAGCCATGCCGAAAATGAGTTTACCAGTCCCGAGGAATGCGCTCTAGGAGCAAATATTCTCCTCTATACCTTCTTAAAATTGGATCAACTACCGCGATAGGTACTATAGGCCCAAGGGGAGGCTAGTAAGGGGACATGATAATGGGCGTTGGTATCGGCAATGCCAAAGCGGATTGGGACTCGCTCCAAAAAGGGCGGATTTTGGGTTTTCTGGAAATAGTCCCCTAGATTAAATACCAATTCGTAAACGCCTATCGCCAATTCTTCCCCGATTAATAGGGGTTCGTCGGTACGTCCGTCTTGATTCGTCTGGACAGTTTTTAGCAAGGTTCGAGCTTCTGAAGTAGGATCTAACTTCCAAAGTTGGATGGTGATATTGACCCCAGGGCAACCTTTTTCAATGTCTAAAACGTGGGTGGTAAGTCTCCCGACCATATTTATACTAAATCCGCTTATGTTACCAGATAATCGTGAAGGCTAGGCAGGAGGCAGGGGGCAGGAGGCAGGAGGAGGATCACTATAGTATTAAAACAGGATTTAGTATTATTTATCATTTCTTAAGGAGTTATTATCATGGCATATTCCCTTACCCAACTCAATCAAATGGATGAATCGGCTTTTGTCGCAGCACTAGGGGCTATTTTTGAGGATAGTCCGGCGATCGCCCAAAGCAGTTACAGTTATCGTCCTTTTGAGAGTATTCAACAACTTCACCAGCTTATGGTAACAATTGTCAATGCTTTTTCCCCAGAAGAAAAACTAACTCTAATTCGCGCCCATCCCGATCTAGGCACTCGCGCCAAAATGACCGAGGCCTCTGTGCAAGAGCAAGCAGGGGTAGGGCTAGATCAACTGAACGGGGAAGAGTTTGAGCGGTTGCAATTTCTTAACCAAACCTATCTGCAAAAGTTCGGGTTTCCCTTTATTATTGCGGTTAAAGTCCAGACCAAAGCCACTATTTTAGAAGCCTTTGAACGCCGTCTACAAAATGATATATCCGCAGAAATTGAGCAGGCCATCACAGAAATCGCTAAAATCGCTTGGTTTCGTTTAGCTGATCGAATATATTAACACTAAATCCTGTTTTAATACTATAGTTATTCTGCTCCTGCCCCCTGCCCCCTGCCTAGCCTTTGCGATAATATATTTATCTAAGCGGATTTGGTAGTGTCACTAACTGATTTAGAATAGAGTAGGAAGCAATAAGTTAAAAAAATATAAAAGATGAGTCAAGGTACTTTATTCGATAAAGTTTGGGATCTGCACCAAGTTAAGGTTTTACCCTCCGGACAAAGCCAATTATTTATAGGTCTGCATTTAGTCCATGAGGTGACGAGCCCCCAAGCCTTTGCCATGCTCAGAGAAAGAGGGTTAAAGGTATTATTTCCCCAAAGAACCATAGCAACAGTAGATCACATTGTACCGACCCAGCAGCAAAGTCGCCCGTTTGCAGATGATCTAGCAGAAGAGATGATCCAAGCTATAGAACTGAACGTGCAGAAGCATCAGATTTCTTTTTATCCCATCGGTTCAGGAAATCAGGGCATTGTCCATGTGATTGCTCCCGAACAGGGATTCACCCAACCAGGGATGACCATCGCCTGCGGGGATTCCCATACCTCTACCCATGGGGCCTTTGGGGCGATCGCCTTTGGTATTGGTACTTCCCAAGTCAGAGATGTACTAGCCTCCCAAACCCTTGCCCTATCTAAGTTAAAAGTTCGCCGTATTGAAGTCAATGGAGTCCTGGGTCCTGGGGTATATGCCAAGGATGTCATCCTGCATATTATCCGCAAACTAGGGGTAAATGGCGGTGTGGGCTATGCCTACGAGTATGGGGGGAGTACCATAGCAGCCATGTCCATGGAAGAAAGAATGACTATTTGTAATATGTCCATTGAAGGCGGAGCCAGATGTGGTTATATTAATCCCGATCAAGTGACATATAACTATCTTCAGGGTCGAGATAGATCACCCCAAGGGCAAGATTGGCAGCAAGCCCTGGCCTGGTGGGATAGTATTAGTAGTGATCCCAATGCCGAGTATGATGATCTGGTAGTTTTTAATGCCGCAGAAATTGAGCCGACAGTAACCTGGGGAATTACCCCCGGTCAGGGTATTGGTATTAGTGAGACAATTCCTACCCTAGAGAATGTGCCCCCGGGCGATCGCCCCCTAGCCCAGGAAGCCTATCAATACATGAAACTGACCCCAGGTCAACCCATCCAGGGGACAAAAATAGACGTTTGTTTTATTGGCAGTTGTACCAATGGACGCATTAGTGATTTGCGAGAGGCGGCTAAATTTGCCCAGGGGAACAAGGTAGCTGCGGGGGTGAGGGCTTTTGTGGTACCAGGTTCTGAACGAGTCAAAAAAGAAGCAGAAGCAGAGGGATTAGCTAAAATTTTCCAAGATGCGGGTTTTGAATGGCGGGAAGCCGGATGTTCCATGTGTCTGGCCATGAACCAGGATAAATTGCAAGGAGAACAAATTAGTGCTTCTTCTTCTAATCGGAATTTCAAAGGCCGCCAGGGCTCTGCTACGGGTAGAACCCTATTAATGAGTCCAGCCATGGTAGTAGCCGCAGCCCTGAATGGGGTTGTGAGTGATGTTAGACGGTTGCCAGGAAACGGATAGGGGTTTCGGTATATTGGGGAATCCAGCCTTCGGTATTGGTAAAGTAACGCACTGCTTTGATGCGTTGAGTGGGGGTTAAATGAAACCAATGTTCGGCCCCCGCGGGGACATTAATGTATTCTTGGGCTTCCATAGTCAATTCCATCTGAGAACCATCGACGCAAATAAAGCCAAAAACCCCTTCTCCATCTATGACATAGCGAACTTCATCATCCCCATGGGTGTGGGGGCGTTCAAATTTAGAGAGCAGAGTATCTAGGTTTGGGGTTTGGGGATTAAGCACAATGAGATCCCGATCTTGATAACCGGCGCTGACTTGCAAATGTTGAAAATAATGATCTAAGTGGGCTAAAAGTTCTATTTTTTCTGGATCTGAGAGGGTAGGGGAAGAGAGTAGGGCTAGGGTTTGGGGATGATCCCCCACGGGCCAGTAATCTAGTTTTACCCCCAAAGGAGCGAGATGTAGAGTAATATCTTCTAAACGAGTGTAGGTTGTACCGTCTTCCCTGCGTAAAATTGCCATCGTATTACCTCCGAATTGGGATCTTATGATGTCTATTTTAGCCAAGTTCTGTAGAGCAGAAGGCGTAGTAGGAAAACACTTCCGAGTCTGGTTCCCAAAATAGGGGTTCACGGAGATAGGACTGCTCAAAGATTGCCCCGGTTAAATCGGCTCCCTTGAGGTTAGCATTGGTGAGGTTAGCCCCGCGTAAATTGGCTTCCCGTAGCTTGGCACCCTGTAAATTAGCCCCAGTTAAATTACTATTGTTGAGTCGAGAGCCGGATAGGTCAACATTTTCCAAGTTAGCACCACTTAAATCTACGTCCTTGATCAAAGCACCGGTTAAATCAACCCCCTTAAAGCTGACATAGGTTAGAGTCGCCCCACTGAGTTTAGAGCCTCGCAGATTCGCGCCCCCAAGGTTAGCTCCACAAAGGTTAGCTCCGCGGAAATTGCTGCGATAGAGATTACTATTACAGAGATTAGCCCCCCGTAGATCCGAGCCCTTAAGATTAGCACGGGATAAATTAGCCCCGCTTAGTTTAGTGCCGACTAGGACGGATTTAACCATAAATGCCCCCGTGAGGTTAGCCTTAGTTAAGTCCGCATCTTTTAACTGAACTTGACTCATTTTCGCGCAGGTCAAATCAGCCCCGTTGAGTATTGCTCCCGTAAGGTTGGACTTAGTTAAAAAGGCACGGCTGAGATTAGTACCCATTAGATTAGCTAGGCTCATATCCACCGCAATCAGCATAACCTGGCTGAGGTCGGTGTTTTTCAGGTCTATCCCTATAAAATCCCGATTTCCTTGTTCGTAGGAGCGGAGTAGATGGTTGATTTTCATAGGCTTACGAAGACTTTAGACAGGGAAATTAGCCATTAGCAATAGTGATTTAGGACACAACGATTAAGGCTAATTTTTAATTTAATAATATGCAGCTTTTTGGGGGAGCAGTCTGTATAGCATTTTACCTTAAAAAAAATCCCTCGGGATGACCTAGGGGGATTAGTAAAAAATCTTATTTATTCGGGGCAAAAACCGCCACTTTCTTTGCGTAAAATTAAGGTATTCTCAGAAATGTAACCGATGATTCTCAGAAATATTGCGGGACTTAAGAGGGGGATAAAGAATAGATTTGTCCATCTAGTAAAATCCGGGTGATGCCTTTGGATTTGAGATAGGAGTGGGTTTTTTGGATCATCCGTCCATCGGGAACCTTAATAACCCGTTCCCGCCGTTTAGAAAAGCGCCTAGCCACCCGGTGGCTGTCAAAAATAGGTAAAGTTCTCTGTTGAATTTCCTCTGTAGGAATTTTACCCAACTCGGCAAAATCCTTGAGCGGACGGGTAATTAACTCGGCAGAGCGATCGATTACTAAGTAGCAAATTTTCGGAAAATTAGCGACAGAGAGGGGTAAAACTTGCAGTTGAGCGGTTTTAGCCAAGGGATGACTGTAGAGGGCGGCAATTCCCAGGGAAACCTCACTTTCATCCTCATCATCTTCCTCATCCCAGTCGTCCTCATCATCGAGATCCGCAATGTCTTCGCCAAACATTTCCCCGATCGCCGTGACGTTGATCTGTTCATCGGGGTCATCCTCTTCAGCTTCTTCTTCTTCCATTGACGGGCTCGGGGGGGGAGCAACGGGTATAACCGCAAGAATTGGCGGCGGTGGGGAAGCGGTCTTAATTTCCACAAATTCAATTTCTTTTTGCTGAAACTGGGTGGGCGTTTCTCCTCGTCTGGGAGTACGGGCTAGGCGTTTCTGTTGGATGAGGTCCTCATATTCTAATTCTGACAAAGAAGTTTTCAGAAAGCGGCTAATGGTGGAACTACTAACTTCATAGCGTTCTGCTAGGGTGGAGGTGGTGGCCTCGGTTTCCCGATAAAGCTGAAGAATTTCCTTTTTTGTCGGCTCAGTTAGTTTTTTGGGACTCATATCCTTTGAATTGGGTTTTGACCCTCGAATGGTTGCCTTGCATAATCTATCTGTTAATATTAAAGCTTATTAAGGTCAGTTATCTGGACTGATTTTCCTAGTATCGCTCTAAGGGAGCATAGGAGTAAAAAAAATGATACCGCTTGCTAAGGGTAAACCCGCTATTTTAGTCCTAGCCGATGGAACCACCTATCAAGGTTGGTCCTTTGGGGCAACTGTTACGACCATGGGAGAAGTGGTCTTTAATACCGGCATGACTGGTTATCAGGAAGTAATTACAGATCCGAGCTATCGGGGTCAAATTGTCACCTTTACCTATCCTGAACTGGGCAATACGGGAGTTAATGAGGAGGACGAAGAATCAATCCATCCCCACGTTAAAGGCGTGATTGCCAGAAATATCACCTATCGCCCTAGCAACTGGCGCTCCACTCAATCTTTACCAGACTATCTAGTCAAGCACAAAATTCCGGGTATTTATGGAATAGACACCAGGGCTTTAACTCGTAAAATACGCTCATCTGGGGCAATAAATGGCATAATTTCTTCAGAAATCTTCGACAGGGCTGAGTTACTTCGCCAAGTACAAGCGGCTCCGGCTATGGCGGGTTTGAACTTAGTCAAAGAAGTAAGCACCCAAACCACCTATGAGTGGTCTACGCCCACAGAGACTGCTTGGGAATTTAACACCTTAACCACCCCAGGAGTCAGTGAGCAACTAACCGTTGTCGCTATTGATTTTGGGGTAAAGCGCAATATCCTCCGCCGTCTGGCTAGTTATGGCTGTAGGGTGATAGTCGTTCCCTCGGATACTTCCCCCGAAGAAATTTTAAAATACAATCCCGATGGAATTTTTCTTTCCAATGGGCCCGGAGATCCTGCGGCGGTTCAAGAAGGCATTGCCACCACTAAAACCTTACTAAAGGCGGAAAAACCCACCTTTGGCATCTGTATGGGTCATCAAATTTTGGGCTTATCCCTGGGAGCGGAAACCTTTAAGCTCAAGTTTGGCCATCGGGGACTCAACCAACCCGCAGGACGGGTGCAGCAACAGGTGGAAATTACCAGTCAAAATCATGGCTTTGCTGTTACAGAAGATTCCCTCGGTGCCGATGTCGAGATTACCCATCTCAATCTCAACGACAAAACCGTGGCGGGATTAAGACACAAAACTTTGCCCTTTTTCTCAGTACAGTATCATCCCGAGGCGAGTCCAGGCCCCCACGATGCGGATTATTTGTTTGCTAAGTTTGTGCAACTAATGCGGGAAAGCAAATAGGAGAATTAGGAGTTGAGGATTGAGAATAAGTCTTATAACAAATCCTGTTTTAAGACTCTAGTTATTCTCCTCCTGCCCCCTGCCGACCGCCGACCGCCTAACCTTCACGATAATATATTTACCTAAGCGGATTTGGTATTAACTCCTAGCCTGTTAGTTTTTTGAGTCCAGGGGGAATGTTAAGACTAGAGACTCTGTCTATATGCTTGCTCCCAATGAATACCCTACTCGCTTTCCGCCATATCCTAGTCATACTAAATCCGCTTATGTTACTAGACAATCGTGAAGGCTAGGCGGTCGGCGGTCGGCAGGAGGATTATAACCCGGTTTTAAGACCAGATTTGGTATCATTGAAGATCAAAAAGCTCGGCGTTTCAGACCCTGAAAATAGATCAATCCTTTGTACAATTTTTGCAAGAAAAGCAACGGGATATTGCCGTTCTTTCCATAAGAGTAGTTGCTGAAGGGGTAGAAACTCGCCCGCAGCTAGAGTTATTAAGGAGTATTGGTTGTGAAGAAGTCCAAGGGTTTTGGTTTAGTCATCCCCTGAAGACTGAAGATGCTACTAATACTAAATCCGCTTATGTTACTAGACAATCGTGAAGGCTAGGCAGGAGGCAGGTGGCAGGTGGCAGGAGGATTATAACCCGATTTTAAAACCAGATTTGGTATAAACTACTTTTAGAGAACTCCGATGGGTCGCTTTTTATTAATCAAGGAGAATTTTAAAAATGACATCATTTTCGTCGTCGACTTCCCATTTATTAGTTATTGAAGATGCTAAGGGACGCAGAACGATTCCCCTAGAACAGATAAAATATCATATCGGTCGCCATTCTAGTAATCATATTACTATTTTTTCTCAGCAGGCCTCCCGTCACCATGCTACTTTAATTAGACGGAGAAATAGTACGACTGATGCCCTTACTTACTGGATAGTTGATGGTGACTTAGAAGGCAATAAAAGTTATAATGGTATTTATATAAATGGTAAAAAAATTTCTGTTTATGAGCTTAAAGATGGGGACTTAATTAACTTTGGATGTGAGGTAAATGCCAGTTATTATCAGTCTAAACCAGATTTATTAGTTGAATCGTTCTCCTTTGTAGATCCTCCAGGAAATAATATTATAGATGATACTCTAGAACAACAATCCTATATTGATGAAGTTACACAACTACCCAATAAAAATTTATTTAAAGAATACTTGTCAATAGCAGTTAATAATATTGCTAAAACTCAGAAGATATTAGGAGTTATATTTTTTGAAATTGTCCAATTCTCTAATATTAAAAACAAGTACGGTTCTGAAATTACTGAAAAGCTGTTATATTCATTAGCCGAAAGACTAAAATCTTCTATTCGTTTTAAGGATATTATTTTCTATTGGCAAGAGGATCAGTTTGTTATACTTTTACCAGAAATTAGTACCGTCGAAGATATGGATAGAATTGGCGAAAGAATTTTTACAACCCTAAAGCAATCTTTTGAAATTGATACCCAATCTATATATTTAAAAATTAATTCTGGATTTTCCCTCTATCCCACGCACACAAAGGATAGTCATAATTTGATTAAACTAGCACAGCAAAAACTCAAGGAAAATATATATCAATCTTCTTATACTAACAAGTCAAACCGTGATATTTCCCTTAAAACGCAACAGTTCTTAAAAATAGAGCAGTTGTTACATGGGGCTTTAAGTAATCAAGAGTTTGCTTTATATTACCAACCACAGGTTAATATTAGAACAGGAAAAGTAGAAGGGTTAGAAGCTCTATTGCGTTGGATTCATCCAAAATTTGGTATTATCTCGCCTGTTAAGTTTTTAAACGTTGCAGAAGAAACAGAGCTAATTATTCCCATTACTGACTGGGTACTAAAGACGGTTTGTGAGCAATATAAAGCTTGGCAAAAAGAGGGAGCCTATTTACTGACAATGGCAGTTAATATCTCCTCGGCTTATTTTGGCAATAAATTTTTGTTGGATAAGGTAAAAAAAGTATTACCAAAAACCTCGGAATATATGAATTTTTTAGAGTTAGAGTTGGAAGTAAATGAAAAAACCCTACTAGGAAATTTAGAGTTTTCCCAAGAGGTTTTACATGGGCTTAATGAGCTAGGTATCAAAGTGACTCTAGACGATTTTGGCTTGGGATATTCCTCGATTAGCTGTTTAAATCAATTACCAATTAATAAGCTAAAAATTTCCCAAATCTTAGTGGGAAGTTTATCGAAAAACAATAACAATAGAACCTTAATTGCGGCGGTAATTGCCCTAGGACAAACCTTTCAAATGGAAGTAGTGGCGGAGGGGGTAGAGAATCAAGAACACTTAGAAATTTTACATAGCTTGGGTTGCCAAAAGATGCAGGGTAAACGCTTTAGTAAGCCCCTAACTGTTTGGGAAGCAACTGAGTTTCTTCGTCTTCATCACACCCTTAAACCTGCGGATTAAGTCGAGGGGAATGAAGCTAAATCCGCTTAGGTAAATATATTATCGTGAAGGCTAGGCAGGAGGCAGGAGGCAGGAGGCAGGAGGCAGGAGGCAGGAGGCAGGAGGCAGGAAGATTATAACCTGATTTAAAAACCAGATCTGGAATGAAACTAATGTTAGGGAGCATAGTTGATACTACACTCCCTATAAAAATTAACCTTTCTTACGACTTACTAAAGTTCCTAAACCAAGGACAACTAAACCTAATACAGCAGAAGGCTCAGGAGTTCCCGCAGCAGGAGTGAAATCGTAATTGTCAATACTCGCTAACTCAGCATCACTCAACCCAGTAAATAGTCCACTAGAGCGCATGGAATCAATACTGTCAAATATGCTGATCGCATTTTGGGCGTCAGTGGCAGTGGGGTGGATAGCATGGTAGAAAAGTAAATTGCTAGAAGCGCCAGGGGCAAGAGTCAGGTTATAGGTAGCTACTAAATTATCACCACCCAACACAAAGTTATTAGGTAAAAGTCCAGGAGGACCAGCAACAATGGTACTAACAGTAGGAGCATCTGAAATAAGAGAGCCATCATCTGTGATTGACCAACGGTCCTGAGGGCTGATGGTTGTATCACCACTACTTGTGCTGACTACTTGAGTACTAGCATTTGATCCGAGATTAGTAAACATTCCGAAATCGAAGGTTTGGGAGGTTGTACTGGTATTCGTTATGGTAAAAAGGGCGCGGGCAACAGGAAGAGTAGGGGAAACCCAAATTTGATTATTAATGTTGAGAGATCCTCCTAGGGCTGATGCACCTGAACTAAAGACAAACTGCCCTGAATTAGTGTTTTGGGTATAATTAAAGCGAATAGAACCGTTGATGAGGGTTGCAAATGCACCGTCGAAAGCATCGAGTTGACCTGTGCTTGGGATAGCTGCTTCACCTACACTTGCGGAAGATGTACCTACGTTCTGCCAAGAAGTCGGAACGCCAGCAGGTCCACCGTTGAGGTTAAAAGAAGCATTTTGAGCCATAGCTCCTTGGCTAGGAATCAATGAAACGATCGCAGGAGCGACAGTTAGGGAAACTACTCTAATTAAATGGTTGAAGTTTAAACGCATTTTACCTGTTAATTGATTATATAGTTGAGGATAATCTATCGAAAAAAATAGATAAGTTTATCTTAACTTTTTATTTTGCCTAGTTCTTGAAGGATATTCAGTATAGAGGAGGCAACGAAAGCATTTGGGCTGTCCCTTTGCTCCCAATGCTTTGCTGCTAGTTCTAAAGATATTTTCCTTCGTTTTCAGGACTTTCTAGCCTTGGCAATCCCATACTGTAGTTGAGAGAACGACCGTTGAGGTTATAGCTAATCTCACCCTTAATAAGTAGAGAGCGGATAAAATGTTCCAGCGCCGAGCCAATTTTGCGAAGATTATATTCCGAGAGGTCCTCATCGTTGTAGGATTCCACTAACTCATCAAAGTTATGGTAAACCTTTTGGAGAGCCATTTCATCCCAATTGAACTCATTATCTGGATCTATGTCGAGGGTGAGAACATTATTACTGGGAACTAATTCATTTTTTTGAATTAAGGCGGTGTAGATGCGAACATGACGAGTTGTGGATTTGAGTAACATGGCAATTTGGGGATGATGGTTTTTAGAAAGATTCTACAGTATTTTTTAACTGCGTAGAGTAACGGCAAATTCTTTGGTTAAAGCTTGACGAATTTGGTTATGGACAGGCTCAACTTCCCCATCGGTTAGGGTGCGATCGCTGGCACGATAGACTAGGCTAAAGGCTAGACTCCGTTGACCATCAGGGACGTTAACCCCTAGGTATTGATCAAAAACCTCCACTTGTTCTAGGAGACTTCCCCCGGCTTTTTTCATAGTTTGCTCTAGTTGGTATAAAGACAAGTCCACGGGGGCAAAGAAAGCCAAATCCCGAGCTACTGCGGGGTAAGTAGAATAGGGTTGAAAATGGGGGGTAGTCGCCTCCGGTAACAATCCCTCTAAACTCAACTCAAAGCCATAAACCGCTTCTATTAAACCCTTTGCTTGACGCAATTGGGGATGGAGTTGCCCAAAAACCCCGAGATGTTTACCGTTACACCAAATTGAAGCAGTCCGTCCGGGGTGTAAGCGAGGATCATCCGTTTGGGGCTGGTAGGATACCTTTAGCCCTAGACGAGTCAAGACACTTTCTAGTAATCCCTTAGCCTCATACCAAGTCAGGGGACGTGCTTGATTGCTCCAACTCCAAACCCCGGAGTCGAAAAGTTCACCGCCGAGAATCCCTGCTACCGAGTCGGCTTCCTCAATACCTAGCTCGGTACGCCAGAAAATACGTCCTATCTCAAAACCATTTAAAGCCCCATTACCTTGATCCTGATTATAGACAAAAGCATCGATCAAACCATCAAGGAGATTGCTTCTCAGGGCAGAATACTCGACAAAAAGAGGATTAACGAGGGTAACTTCCCCTTTTTCTGGTTTCACTAGGGAATACTGCACTAATTCGGTTAAACCGACGGACCGCAAGGCTTCCCGCAAACGACGCTGGCCTTGTTCTGTGGGGGATAAGCCCCCTGGTAAAGTTTGGGCGGGGAGAGTATCACAGAAACGATCATAGCCATAGAGACGGGCAATTTCTTCAATGAGATCAATTTCTCGCTCTAAGTCACGGTAGCGGTAATCGGGAACTATTACAGACCAAACCTGGGGGTTAGTTGTTAGGGTAGTTAATTGACAGTTAAGATCCCTTAAAATCTTTTCTATAGCTGCGGGGGCAATTTGTTCGACTCCCGTGGGAGTTTGTACCATTCCCAAGACTTGATGGACTCGCCCAAGACGTAATTCTATGGAACGAGATTGAGACTCAGGGAGGGTATTGAGGTAAATTTGACTGGTAACTACACCACCTGTAAGTTCGGTGATTAAAGCGATCGCCCGCAGACGAGCGGATTCTAATTGGGCTCCATTAATACCCTTTTCGTAACGATTTGAGGCTTCGCTCCGGAGATTTTGTGCTTTAGCGGAGCGTCGGATCACAATCGGATCGAAGATAGCGGCCTCTAGGAGCAGATTTTTTGTCCCTTCATCGACTTCTGTTGCAGCCCCCCCCATCACCCCGGCTAGAGCAATGGCTTGATCTTCACAGGTAATTAACAAATTCTGGCTTTTAATGGCTCGCTCTTGTCCATCTAGGGTTTGTAAGGATTCCCCTTCTTTGGCAAAACGTACCCCTATCGTTGCACCCTTGAGCTTATCTCGATCAAAGGCATGAAGAGGTTGTCCCCATTCTAAAAGAATACAGTTAGTTATATCTACCACATTATTAATTGGACGCATTCCCGCAGCTTGTAGGCGTTGCTTTAGCCAAGGGGGAGAAGGAGCTATTTTCACGCCTTCAATAACAGTACCGATATAGGTTGGACAAGCTTGGGTATCAGGGATATTGAGGGAAAGTTGGTCTGCTTTTTGGGGAAAGGAAGCTTCCATAATATCTGGTAATTCTAAAGTCGCCCCAGTTAAGGCGGCCACTTCCCGAGCAACACCGATCATACTCAGAGCATCAGCACGGTTAGCCGTCGGGGAAATATCCAAAATAACATCATCTAAACCCAGGAAAGGACGAACATCTGTACCTAGTTCTAGGTCAGTATCACCAAAGATATGAATACCCTCAGAATCTTTTTCTAAGCCCAACTCTGCGAGGGAACAGATCATACCTTCCGAATCCACTCCCCTGAGTTTAGCGGGTTTAATTTTTAGGTCTATTTGGGGAAGATAGGTACCGAGGGTAGCCACAGGAACAAAAATATCAGCCCGGGCATTGGGAGCACCGCAGACAATTGTGGAGGGAGTCTTTTGGCCAATATCGACTGTACAGATGCTTAACTTATCAGCATTAGGATGGGGAATGCGATCTATAATTTTGCCAACAACAACCCCATCGGCCCAGGAACGACGATCTTCTATTGCTTCAACTTCTAACCCCGCGATGGTGAGTAGTTCCCCTAGGGCTTCGGGGCTGAGGTCGGTTTTAACTAATTCTCGTAGCCAATTAACAGAAATCCGCATTGCTTTTCTTGCTTATGATCGTCTCGCAACCACATCCTAGCATCTTTTGAACTCAGGGAACTGGCATAAGTCACCCCGTCACCCCGTCACCCCGTCACCCCATCTCCCCGTCACCCCATCTCCCCATCACCCCATCACCCCATCACCCCATCACCCCGTCACCCCATCACCCCGTCACCCCATCACCCCGTCACCCCGTCACCCCGTCACCCCGTCACCCCGTCACCCCGTCTATAATGATTGCAGTTAATTCTCCTGGCATTATCTCTATTGGTTGTGCCTTCTCTGCCCATGTCTTCTTTTACAGTTACCGTTCCTGCTACGACTGCCAATTTAGGCCCTGGATTTGATTGTCTAGGTGCTGCCTTGAGCCTTTATAATCATTTTACCTTTACCCCCGATTCCCAGGTGAGTATTTCCGTTACGGGAAGCGAAGCCCCAAAGTTGATTACGGATAAAACTAATCTTTTGTACCAATCCTTTCTGAAAGTCTATGACCATCTTGGGCAAAATCCACCTCCGGTAGCTCTCACCATTGACCTAGGTGTGCCCTTAGCCCGGGGTTTAGGTAGTTCCGCTACCGCCATTGTTGGGGGCTTAATTGGGGCAAATATTATGGCAGGAAATCCCCTCAGTCAGCAACAGTTAATGGAATTGGCGATCGCCATGGAAGGACATCCCGACAATGTTGTTCCCGCTTTCTTGGGCAACTGTCAGTTATCCGTAGGAGAAATGGGTAATTGGCAAATTTGTCAAGTACCTTGGCATGAAGATATTATTCCCGTGGTGGGGATTCCTGATTTTGAATTGTCAACCACAGCAGCGAGGGCGGTTCTGCCGGAAAGTTATAGTCGTGGGGAAGCTATTTTTAATATTGCCCATTTAGGCCTCTTAATCCGCGCTTTAGAAACTGGTAACGCAGACTGGTTAAAGAAAGCCTTAGCCGACAAAATCCATCAACCCTATCGTCAGGATTTAATTAAAGGTTATGAAGTGGTTAAAACAGAGGTTTTACTAGCAGGAGCCTACGGAATGGTCATCAGTGGGGCGGGACCGACTTTATTGACGCTATGCGATCGCGTTCATCTGGAAACCGTGACTAATCAGCTGGGTTTAGCTTGGTCAAAAGTAGGGATTAATGCGGAAATTCGGGCTTTAAGTCTAGATAATCAGGGAGCTACCATTAGCCATGGTTAAACTCGACGGCGATCGGCAAAAATGATATATTAGGAGTTAAGGATAAATCGTTCATCTCCTTCTTTGGAGACGGAAGTAAAGAGTGATCTTGAAGGAACGCGCCTCACATTTAAAACTACACCAGTTAGTGAGAGGCGAAAGCTATGGTTCAACTTATCTATATTCCTGTAGAGTCAGATTTTGACGCTCTAGAAGGGTCTAATCGGGACGATAACCCCAAGGTTGAGAAAAGTCCCCTCGATCCTAATGATCGAGATTTCGACTTTTCCCAGTGGTCCAAGGCTGTCAAAGAGAGGATGAATAAGGCTCTACAGAAACGAGGACTGTAAATCTATTGCTGTTCCAAAAGTCGGCGGATATCGTCGGCGAGCGATGCTCTTTGTTGTGGGGTGAGAACACCCCGCACTTCTAGAGCTCTATCTAAAAGTAAGTCCGTCAGTTCGCCCCTAGCATCTTTGGTTTGTTCGTACTTACCACGGATGGTGTCGTCGGTGGGGTTAGTGCCGATTAGTCCCTCAAAGGCCTGGAGACTAGCTAGGTAATTTTGTTTAGCGGCATCAATTTGGGGCTGGTATTTGGCGTTAATTGCTTGGATGCTGGCTTTTTGTGCTGGATTTAGGGGAGGGTTGATGGACAGGGATGAGTTATCCGTGGACGTGGTAGGATTCTGGGATGGAATCTTGGGGGTCATCTGGGCTGAAACATTAGTACCCCCGAGGACGGCAACTAAGGAGCAAATTGACAGAAGTAGCGGGATTCTTTTCATTTTCGTGATTTAATAACGTACAGGTGCCTATAGTGTAGGGTGAAGTGACCCCCTTGTAAAGAACCAGACATCTGTAAAGTTTTGTAACGAAAAATATACTTACATTACGCTCCTTCAACTTTTGTGTGGGGGGGCTTGCTTTTTTCGGAAATATTCTTTATATTTTCTTTAGATTTGTAATTCCAAGATTCTTCCCAGACGAGTGAGGTAAATATGTCGGCTAACTTAATCAAGGCAATTTGGAGGGCAGTGGAAGCAACCCAGTCAGCGACTCTGTTGCGGCTAGATGATGGCGAATTGCTTTCTACGCTCATCAAAAGACTGAAAAATAGCAACAGCATCACCAGTGCTGAGGTTAACGATGTCAGCTTTTATATCAATTCTCGCTTGTCTTTGATTAGAGATCTGGCCCAATCTCGCTTGGAAGAGGACCTCGGCTGTAGTTTAGTCGCTGCTTTTAATTGACAGGGTGTCTTTTGACGGGATACGGGGGGTGCAATTAACATGGGTTCTGAAAGCTATCCCTGTTAATGAAATGTTTGTAAAAAACCCTAATCAATTGCTTATTTTTTGCCTAGGGACTTGCCTAGGAATAACCACAACTCAAGTTCATGCCGCAACGGTGACATCTTTAGACGGCGGTGCTGGTACTGCTCAAGGGATTACCTACGAATGGCGGGTAGAAGGAGTGAGCAATAATGATAGTGTTAACTTTGTTCGGGATGTGGGGGCAAAGAGTTGGAATGAACCCACTAATCCCGTTGGACTAAAAGGTTGGACCCATACCTCTAACTGGGTAGCCCTACAACTTCTACAACCTAGTGTCTTGACTATAGAAATTGCCCGACAAGCTGGTATTGGTACCGCAGGAAATAGTCTCTATCCCGCTTTTTCTCTGTATTCGGGATGGGATAACCAGGGGGTGGAGGATCATCAATTTAACACCCTAGGTAATACGGCTTGGGCTGATGGTATAAACTATATTGGCCATGAAGGAAATGTAGGAGAGGCCACCTCTATCACTGGATCTTTTAATCTACCCGCAGGATTGTACAGTATTTCTATTGGGGGTAATCCTCCCACGGATGTAACGGGAAGACAGGGATATCTGGCGGTTTTATCCACTTCACCAATTCCCGAACCTGGGGCTAATACGGGACTGTTTTTAGTGGGCTTGGGAGCAATTCTAGGCCTAGTGCAACGTCAAGGGGTTAACTGATGGATCGAAGAATTATCCTAGGGGTCGGGTTGCTGTTGCTGGAATTAGGCAGGATTGCCCCGGCTGAGGCGGCGTATTTGCAAACAAATTTAGTATCTAATAGTTTAGCCTATAATCCTCAATTGCTCGATCCCCTGCTCCAAGGTTCTCGGAGTATAGCCAATCGCCCTGCTACTTCGGGTTTTGGGGGACATTTTTGGATTAACAATATCGACAACGGTACTAATACCGTATATGTCGGGGATGTGGGAGGTGTTCCCATTTTTCAGGACAGTTTAACAGTTGTCTCCCTCCCTCCTTCTCCTAGTAACCCCTCACCAATATCTCGTCCGACGGGACAGGTTTTTAATGGCTCTAGGGACTTTGTGATTACCCTAGATCATCCTAACGGTGCTATCACGGCGGCTAGTAAGTTTATTTTTGCCTCCCAAGATGGGACTCTCTCAGCTTGGACAGATCGACGGCAACCCAATGGAGCTCCCGATTGGCCAATTGTTTCCACTATTGTCGTCGATCGCTTTGGGACTTCTAGCTACCAGGGGGTGACAGTTAGCGATCGCGCGAACAATAATTATATCTACGCGGCGGATTTTGGCGTTGATCAAACCATAGAAGTCTTTGATACTAACTTTCAGGAAGTTACCCAGAATTTCCTCTTTGCTAATCCCTTTGCAGGATATTCACCCTACAACATTCAGACCTTTAATAGTTCCCTGTATATCACCTATGCTCAACCTTCTTCCGTGCAAGTAGGGGAAGGGATAACGGGTAATGGCTTAGGAAAACTAGCTCAGTTTGATTTTGAGGGTAATTTACTGAGGATTTGGGATGACGGTGGGCTGTTGAATGTTCCTGCGGGAATAGCGATCGCACCGGGGGATTTTGGAGAGTTTAGTAACGCACTCCTAGTGGCAAATTTTGGCGATGGTACCATTGTCGGGTTTGATCAAAATACCCATCAACCCTTGGGATATTTAGGGGATAACCAGGGAAATCCTCTCAATATTTCGGGGATTTGGGGATTGACCTTTGGCAATGGTCTAAGTTTAGGAGAAACTAATCATTTATACTTTAGTGCCAGTCCTGAAGGCGGAAATCAGGATGGATTGTTCGGAAAGCTAGAGTCTACATCAGTCCCAGAATCTAACTCTCCCATAGCTCTAGTATCTTTTGGCGTTTGTTTAGCTATGGGAATTGTCAAAAAACATTGAGCCATTGCCGAGCCCAGCTAATCCTTGCTTTAGAATGACCTTATTGAATTAGCGCCAATAATCATTATGATTGCTTCACCTGTAACCTTTGCGCTCAAAGCTTTGAACTTGTCCCCGGGCAGTCATCTGATTATTGAAGATGTTAGTTGGGAGAAATATATAGCATTGTTGCAGGAGTTGGGAGAAACTCGCCAAATTCCTCGCATCAACTATTGTCATGGAATATTAGAACTCATGTCGCCCTTACCTGCCCACGAACGTCCTAACCGGATTATCGCCTACATTGTTACGGCGATTCTGGATGCTCAAAATAGAGAATGGGAAGATTTTGGTTCAACTACCTTTAAGAAACCTAAACAAGCTGGAGTAGAATCTGATACCTGTTTTTATATTGAAAATGCGGCTAAAGTTCGTCATAGTCTACGCCTGGATATGACAATAGATCCCCCCCCTGATCTCGCCATTGAGGCCGATGTCACCTCAAAAACAACCCTAGAAGCCTATGCGGTGATTGGCGTGTCCGAAATTTGGATTTATGACAACCGCCAACTAAAAATTTATCTCTTGCAGTCGGATGGGTATGTTGAATCGGAAAATAGTCTGGTTTTCCCCGATTTTAATATCCAAGAAATGATCCCTAGCCTCTTAGATCAGGCTTTTAGGGAAGGTACCAGCCAAATGTTGCGACAACTTCGGCACAATTTGGCAAGTGTCAAAAAACATTGAGCAATTGCGGAGCCAAGGTAATCCTCGCCTTAAAATGGCCTTATTAAATATTCCTGGACGACAAAGATTGGCGTAGAAGAGCCTTTTTGATTCTGCTTTTTAATCCGAATTAACCGTCCTTTTAAAGGTTGAGCATCTGTGGACAAAAATTCATTGAGCATAGCCGCTTGCCCCTGATAATCCCTATCTTCCTTAGCGATCAGTATGCCACTATGTTCTCTACCTTGTTTGTGGAGGGTGATGAAATCTTCTCGATTGAGGGTAATGACGGCTCTTCGCCTTTCATGGGCAAAAGCTAAAACTTTCTCATCCTTGATCGCTTGGTTAGCTTGTCCCGCATCGTAGGAGGTTAAAACATCATAGCCCAGTTGCCGTAATTGATTGACTAGCTCCATCGGAAGGTTTTCATTGGAATAAAACCTAGTCATTCTCTTCAGTGATGATTAGGTCGATTTCAACTGGATTAGAGGCGTAATAAGCCCAAGCCGCTTCTAAGTCTTGTGGGTTTAATCCTGGATAGTTTCTGAGCAATTCTTCATCAGACGCGCCTTGAATCCGCAAAGATACAAGCGTCCATACGGGGATGCGGGAGGAATGAATCCGAGCATTTCCCCCACAGATGCCAGGAGTTTTTTGAATAAGGGGGGTTTGAGTGATTCTCGCCATAATAGGTTTTATACTAAATCCGCTTAAGTTACTAGATAATCATGAGGGCTAGGCAGGAGGCAG
>JBBAUO010000015.1:0-28401 GCA_040398185.1 Microcystaceae cyanobacterium
CTTCTCATCCATAGCTTTCATGCTACCATACTCCTACCCCCCCTGAACGGTTACGTACTCTATTTCCTCATATAGTCCCTCTACAAGTAACAAAACAGTTACCTTATTTTCCTCTGGATCAACAATCCAATATTCAGGGATACCTACTACACTATATTCAGAGCGCTTGTAGCGATAATCTCTAGTCCTAGATTCTGGACTGACAATCTCTACAACGAAAAGAGGAGCAGATTCCATTACAGCAGATACATCCAGTCTTTCCTCAATCTGCTCAAGACTAACAATAGTAAGATCAGGAATGCGTGAACGGTTTATACTGGTTCTAACCCCAATTCCCTGTAATGTTACCCAAGGTAATCCAAGTCGTCTGATTTCTGATTCCAATATATTGTAAAGACTACGAATAATTAAAGCATGACGACCAGTGGGAGGATTCATTAATAATAAGTCTCCATCTTCTAATTCATAATGGTTATCCATGTCCCTATCATAGAATAGATAGTCCTGAAAACTAAATTTCTGTTTAGTGGGTGTTCTAGTCATTGGTTTTGCTTTCATTCGGTTTACGGTTGAGTAATTCAATCCAAGTGGCGATCGCTCGGAAATAGGGAGCATTATGGGGACTTTTCAGTGATTTACTGAGTTCTTTATAAGCATCGGTTTGTCTAGTAGATTGAGGTAATCTGGCTAAGGTGTAGGCGATCTTCGGCAAGTGTAAATAATAACGCAGATCCATTACATAGTCTTTATACAGTTTTTCCTTATCTTGAGCTTCGTTAATTTTTTGCTCTTGAAGTTCCGCCGTTATTAAAAGGTTGCGGATAAAGCTTCTAGAATAGGGGATTTCCGATGAATTTAGAAGCTCTACCAAAGGTAACACCCCGAAGGACTCTATCATCGGTTCAGATGCTAGATATTCAACAGTTTCTTGGTCAAAGTTTCTAGTCACCTCTATTTCTCCTAACCATTCACCCCACTTAAATACTTCTCCAAATAATCCTAAACTATCCTTTCCATTACCCTTAGCTTTTTCCTCTGCTTCCCCCGATTTGAATGCAGCTTGATAGGAAGGAAATTTAATATCCCCCAAGCAAATTCCCCCAGAGAGAGTAATATAAGGATTATAACCTGTATAGCTCCGAAATGAGTTATAAATTTCAAAGGAAAAATCCACCAATTCATTCCAAGATCCACAAATAAATAAATCATCTCCTCCTGCGTAGATAAAGACTAGGTTTTTTCCTTGCTGTTCTTGAGCTTCTGCAAGTTTATTGAGGTAAACTGTAAAAAAGGAACTTAACTGACGAGACAAACTGGCTAACCTCGGTAAATTATAGCTACTACCTAGACCTTCGGAAAATATTCTTCCTAAGTTATCTACATCCATTCTTAGATAACCTACCCTGTCTGTTCCCTTAGCATTTCTAGCCAATTCTCCAACTCTTATAATTTTACCCAGTTCTTCCTCACTTTCCTTGGCATAGTTACCTATCGTAAATGGCACAAACTTTTGGAACTGATAGTCTTTAAGCTCCCAGTTATTAACTAGATATAAAGTATCTAGTTGATCGAAGTTTTTAAAGTTATCTTCTGGCAAAATATGATAAATATCATCAATTTCAATATTTAATTTATCATTAATTTCAACATTTAATTTAGGTGAAATTCTTACTATATACTTCACCCGTAGAAGCTCTTTGCCTATCTTATCCATTATACGACAAGTGGAACAGGTATCCTCTTCTGTATTGAGCGGATCTAGTTTCTCCGTATCATCACGATGACAAATTTTGCATTTTGGGGAATAACTTTTCCGAATATTTAGCACCGAATTAAGTTGATTATAGAACTTTTTATTTTTTTGCTTATTTAATTTCTTAATGGCTTCATCCCAATCATTAGAGAAATTTTTATTGGCTAAATTTGCAACTGGTACAACAGAACAATCTAAAGCCAAGAAAACCTTGCCGATAAACTTTTCTAATAACCATTCATTGAAATCATTCTGTATTGTTTGAACAGCCACCTTAGTTTCAGTTTTGTTAGGGGCTAAAATGTATAAATTACCTCCCCCAGTATAAATTATATTAGTTCTAGGTAACTCCAACCGTTCCAAAAGTCTTACTGATATTTCTTCAGCTACTAACCCCAAATAAAAACTCCTAGCTCGCAAAGACTTTAAAGCGCCCTCAGATGAGATGGTATAAATAAAGTCTTGAATACCCGATAAATCTCCAGCAACTAATATTAAATTATCTTGTTGATCGTCATTTGCCAAGGATGATGCCACCGCCGCAATAGACCGAACCAAATCAAAAAAAGCGATATCCTTAGAGGTATCTAAACCGGTATCTAAACCAATACAATAGCCAAACTTTTCGACAACAAGGCTTAACAAAGAAAGGTTATCCCAGTGTTCTTTGTTGAATTGTATTTTATCTTCTAATTGTTCTCTGATAGTTTGCTTGAGGTCTTCAAGAGTTGGTAATTCAGTTGTTGGATAGGGAATCTCTGGATTACTATCAGCGATCGCCCTAGCTGGAACATAGTTTTCTCGGTCATTTTTTCGATTTGGATCTAGTGTTACTCTATCAAACAGTAGACGCAAGGGATTAAAGGTAACATTTTGTTTCCATAGGGAAGAATAATCCTTTCTTAAGAATATTTCTTTTGCTTTCTTAATAGCTTCATCATCAGCAGGATATTGACAATCTTCTGGTAAGGTTATACCTGCCCACTTGGTTAACATAAAAACTGCTTGTTGAAAAATTGTTAGAGCTGCTTGATCACTTGTCATAGTTGTACAAAAAAATTTGATCTCATTTTAGCTATACGGTTTAACCTTGGGCAAATCTACTCACCAGTATTCCCCTATCTCGATAAAAACTAACATCTGGTATTTATTTTTCCTGATACCTCCCCGCCAATAACCTCCCTAAAGCTTGCACCATAGGACGTTCAGACACCCTTTCCCCCCGCTCTAAATGATGAATCCTTCCCCGTAAAATCGGTGTTTCTGTCTCAATTACATCCCTATCTCCGTTGTAATCACTATGTAAAATAGCTAGAACCTTTATATCTAAATCGTTACAAAAACCTTCCCATTCAGAAATCCTACTTATATCCCCGGCAATAATTACAGCATGACTAGCAGACTTGACAATTAAACGGTTTTTCTCATCAATTTTTCCTCCTATATCTACCAAAGTCAATGGTTCATTGGTTTTGTCTACTTTTTCCGCCATTCTCTGGGCAAACTCCCAGGTAAACTTAGCCTTGTACTCTTCCTTTAACTGTCGGGCTAAGTCAGGGTTATTTCTATAGGTTTCCGAATACCACGCGCCTTCCCCATCGGGACAAGCTGTCAGAAAATAGGGATAGGGACATTTCCCTTGGCGATTTAAAGCCATAAGCATCGTTTTTAACCCCTCCCGTAGACAAGATTTTCCAGATTGTGGTGGACCTGCTAAGATTACCTTCATGCAATTACATCTCCTAAACGATAGGCTGGATGATGGGAGATACAAACTACATACTTTCCCCCCAACTTCGGATCATAGATGGCGATCGCCCCATACAAATGTGCTACCCTGTGGGTAATAACACAGGCAACTGGTAGAGAAGCAGGACCGTTAATTTTCAGGAGTTCACCTCCAATAAGTTCCCCATTCCCAACCATTTCATCTAGCCTAGCCGCAGCATCCTTGACAATTTGGTCATTTTGGGCAGGTTCTCCGAAGCCTATTTTAAGAACATTTCCTTCTAGCTCAATCAGATAAGTCGTCATCACCCATTCCCTTGGCAATTATTTTCCTTTATCATAAAGTAAAATGGAAAGGGTTATTTCCAAATGACTGATAATTTCTTTGATGAGCCTCCCCACATCCAACTCTTGCAATGGTTAGCCCGGGGTTCCCTAAAACAAAATTTATTAAAATCCCTACGGCTTTGGGTAGAGTTAAAACATCTCTATGGGCCAGAGAAAGAACAATTTTCCCCTAAAGATAGTTTTACCTATTACCAATGGCGGGATAGTTTTTTTCATCCTAGTCATCCTAAGGGAGAAGCGATTCCAGGACTCCATGATCCTAGTTGTCCTTGTCAAAAAACCGTTTCTACATGGCTCTTTCAGGATCAATCCTCGGAATTTCGAGCTAACTGGGAAAAAGCCCTTGCGCCGCAAATTAGCCCCATCTCCATAGATGTAATCTTAAAAGAACAATTATTTAAGATGACAAGAAGAACCCTACAGGGAGACTTTTACCGTTTAGCGGATCTAGGGTGGTTAATCCAAAATTCCAGGCAAAAAACCTTTAAAAAAGTCTCACACTTTCCTAGTTATCCCCAAAATCTATCCCCCACTTCTTCTAGTGTCTTACCTTTGCTCAACCTTGATTTAGAGATGGTCGTTCAAAACCTATGTCAACCCCTAGGCGGACATCAACGCTTTTTCCTAGAGGTAGATTACATTATTACTGCAAAATATATTGATCCAGTTGAAGACTGGCAAGACATCTTAAAAACTCTTTGGCAAGAAAACCCTACTCCCCCTATAGGTCTAACCTATCGCAGTGTCCAATACAAAACGGTAGCCGATTATATTGTTTACCCCGTTTGCCTTTATTATGTGCGTCGTGCCATTTATTTATGTGCCATGGGACAGACTCCCCACCCCACGGCACAATGGTACAATTTTCGCCTCGATAAAATAGAAAACCTATCGCCCTTAACTTGGAAAAATCCTGATATTCCCGACTTCCTTTTGTCTAGCTATCCCCATAACTTGCCGACTCCCCATTATATCCAAGATGAAATTGAAAAGGCTTGGGGATTTGATTTTTATCTGGAAGCCACCTTAATGCTACTGCGATTTAATCAGGACTTTCATCAGCAGTATATTCAAGATACCCACCGCCACGAAACCTTTAAACCTATTGCTTATGACAGGGCACAGAGCTTAATAAAACAGTATGCTAGGGCTACTGAACAAACCAAACTATTGCAAATCCTAGGAGAGCGATCGCCGGAGGATGCCTATTATCAGGTCTACTATAGAGACGGAGATATTAATGTACAACATCGCCTCTTTTCTTGGCGACCCCATGTAGAAATTTTACTACCTTGGAAATTACGAACAGCGATCGCGGGGGATGTGAACAGGGAATACTCACTTTATTTTTGACATCAAATACGGGTAATCAGTGGCACTTAAACTGAATCCTGCCCCCTGCCGACCGCCTCCGCCTAGGACAATATCTGGTGTTTGCCCCAGGCCTGGAGTTCCTAGATATTAATCTTCAGCAAATATATAACGATAAAGTTCCTGAGGATCTGGCTCAGGGCTTTCCTCGGCAAATTTAACCGCCGCATCAATACCCTCTTGTACCTGAGTTTCAATCGCCTTTAACTCTTCTGCGGTAGCCAGATTATGCTCTACCAGGTATTGTCCGAAACGAGTAATAGGATCTCGCTCCCCCCAAAATTCCTTTTCATCAGGGTTGCGTAATTCATCCGGATCTGCTAGGGAATGTCCCCGAAAACGATAGGTAAGAGCTTCAATCAAAGTTGGTCCTTCTCCGGCGCGGGCTCGGGCGATCGCTTTTTGGGCAACATCTCGAACCGCCAAGACATCCATCCCATCCACCTCTACCCCTTCCATGCTAAAGACTTGGGCTTTTTTATAAATTTCTGGTTGGGAGGTGGCTCTTTCATGGGCCATACCGATCGCCCATTTATTATTCTCCACCACATAGAGTATAGGTAACTTCCACAAAGCTGCCATATTCAAGCATTCAAAAAACTGACCGTTATTACTCGCCCCATCCCCAAAGAAGCAGACAGCCACTTGGTCGGAACTAGCATCTCCTAAAGCATCGCGGCGATATTTGGATTGAAAAGCCGCCCCTGTAGCCACAGGAATACCCTCCGCCACAAAAGCATACCCTCCCAACAGTTTATGCTCAGAGGAGAACATGTGCATGGAACCACCGCGCCCCTTACTACATCCGGTCACTTTGCCAAATAATTCCGCCATAACTTCCTTGGCTGGTACTCCTGCACTGAGAGCATGAACGTGATCTCTATAGGTACTAGAAACATAATCATAATCCCGACGCAGGGAGCGGATAATTCCCGTAGAAATTGCCTCCTGTCCATTGTACAAATGTACGAATCCAAACATCTTACCTCGGTAATACATTTCAGCACATTTGTCCTCAAACAAACGGCCTAGCATCATGTCTTCATAAAGCATCAAAGCTTCTTGTTGGGAAATGCTGACAGAACTGGTGTCAAAGATTGGTAAAGTACGCTCAGAAATCATAGGGGCTGTAGTATCATCTAAACAACAAAAATAGTCAAGACTCTGAAAATTCGGTTAGACTCAGTTAAGTTTGCGGCTAACAAAAAACCACTAGCAGTTTACTTCTGAGCCGTTTTGAGGTAGAATCTCACTGGAGTTCCGAATCCCAGAGCCATTAGTATAAAATACTTGTCTTACTATATCTCAGTTTGTTAGTGATTAATTCTTCTGCGAGGAAGTAACCCGTGGTCATCCCGCTCGACTACTATAGAATTTTAGGAATACCCCTGACTGTTACCGATGAGCAATTGACAACAGCTTATCAGGATAGGATTCGGCAACTTCCTCGACGGGAATACAGCGAACTAGCCATTGCCTCACGGCGACATCTTTTGGAGCAGGGCTATCAGTTGCTCATTGATCCCCAAAGACGTAGCGAGTATCAACAGCAGTTTTTAGAAGGTAATGATAGTCAAATATCTGGGATTAAGATAGAAGATAATCAATTAACAGGGGCTTTATTACTCCTGCAAGAATTAGGGGAATACGATTTAGTAGCGAGTCTAGGTCAAGATTATCTCCATACCCCCCACCCGCAAAAACCTATCCAAGAAAGGGCTGACATTATCCTATCTATTGTCCTTGCTAAGTTAGAATTGAGCCGAGAGCATTGGCACCGGAAAGACTATGAACAGGCTGCGCTGATTGCCTCCCAAGCCCTAGACTTACTAAGGAAAGATGATCTTTTTCCCCTCGTGCAAGCAGAAATTACCACGGACGTTCATAAACTTCGTCCCTATCGCATTCTCGAACTTTTAGCCACGGATTTAACCGCTACCACCGAACGGGAGCAGGGACTGCAACTACTCCAGTCCATGCTTCAGGAACGTCGAGGGATGGAGGGAAAAGGCAACGATCGCTCTGGGCTAAATCTGGACAAGTTTTTGCAATTTATCCAGCAACTACGCCCCCATTTAACCGTAGCAGAGCAACTCACCCTCTTCAAAAGGGAAGCCCAACGACCTTCCTGGGTGGCTACCTACCTCAAGGTTTATGCTTTAATTGCCCAGGGATTTGCCTATAAACAAGCCGTTTATATTCAAGAAGCTCAAGAAACCCTAGTACGTCTGGGTCAACGTCAGGATGTTTCTGTGGAAATGGCAATTTCTGCCCTTTTGCTCGGTCAAACGGCGATCGCCATCGGTCTTTTAGAAAAAAGTCAAGAAACCGAACCGATAGAGTATATTAGAAGTCAATCAGGAAATTCTGAGGAACTGTTACTAGGACTGTGTCGTTATGGAGAACGCTGGTTACAAACTGAAGTTTTTTGCCATTTCCGCGACCTAGTTGACCAGATTGCTTCTCTCAAGGACTATTTCGCCAATGCTCAGGTACAGGCCTACTTAGAACCTTTAGCTGCGGCAATTGTTCCTGAATCCGATTTGATCCCCGTCCCATCCACCTCTTTTCCATCTTTTCTCCCCAATGGAGGCGTTCTCACTATGAGGGAATCCTACCCCTCCCCATCCCAATCCTTGCCCTCGTCTCGCTCCCATTACCCCGAACGAGTTACCATGGGCAACACATCACGCCTGAAACCTTACCCAACTCCCGATTCAGGGTACAGAACCCAGGGCAATCTAGTCCTGACTCCAGATTATAGCCCCACTCCCAAGCGTTACCCCCGTCGTCGTCGTCCTCCCCTAACCGAAACGGCGGTTCATCCCGAAAATTTGCCTGCTTTACCCGCACCTCGTCCAAAGACTCCCAAGAAACGGAAAAAGTTTCCCAAGAAAGCGCGGTTGATTCTCGGACTTTTTGGTATGGGGATCTTAGGACTCTCGGTTTTGGCAGTTCAAGCCTTACAAGCCCATCGCTCTCCCTTGGCTTCCCTATCAGGAGAGCAGTTAGAGATTTTCCTCAATCAACCCCCCTTAGAAATTGCCGACTCCTCGGCCCTTGCTCTGGTCCAAAGTGCTCCCACTATAACACCCCTTCAGGCACAAAAAATCCTAGAATCTTGGTTATCGGTCAAAACCCAAGCCCTAGGTAAAACCCATCAAGTGGATCAGTTAAAAAAGGTTTTAGCAGAGCCAATGCTTTCGACTTGGAGAAAACGCGCCCAAGGTTTAGGCGGTACTGACTATTGGCAATACCAGCACCAAGTTCAGGTACAGTCTCTTCAAGTTAGTCCCCAAAATCCTAACCTAGCGACCTTAGAAGCAATAGTTAAGGAAAAGGCTAATTATTATGCCCAGGGTACCTTAAATCCCCAGAAGTCCT
Organism: Microcystaceae cyanobacterium; assembly: GCA_040398185.1. Lineage (GTDB taxonomy): Bacteria > Cyanobacteriota > Cyanobacteriia > Cyanobacteriales > Microcystaceae > JBBAUO01. The sequence continues at coordinate 8,585 of JBBAUO010000015.1, forward strand.
TTAATGACAACCTACGAGTCCGTTATCATTTAGTTCGTATTCAGGATCAATGGTTGATTAAAGATAGTCAGGTTCTTCCTAAATAACGCCTCAGAAAACTTTCCAAGGACTCCAAGGGAAAGTTATAAATAGATTCTATCTGGGCGATTTCTTCAGGAGTACAAAAGAACTCATGAGCTAAAAGTGTCCTGAGTGTTCCCAAGGATTGCTGTAACCGAGGGTTGAACAGGCCTAAACCAGTTCTTAATCCGTCAAAAAGCACTAGGGGAGGATTGATGATAATGGGTTCCTTTTTAAATAAACGGGAAAAAATGAGCGGGATGTCTTGACGAGTCAGAATGTCCGGCCCCCCCACGTTCAGGATCTTATTCCGCGCACCTTCATTAGCTACGGAAGCGATCGCAATCTTGGCTAGATCATCAGTGCTAACAATAGAGGAACGATTTTTAGGATCTCCAATCAAAAGATAAATCCCTGTTTCTCGAAATCTTTCAGCCAGGGGAAGCAAATTATTGGCAAATCCGGAAGGACGCAAAATGGTAAAATTCAAGCCACTGGCGATGAGGTACTTTTCTACCTGTTGTTTGGCTTTAAAAACGGGAGCATCTTCATAACCCCGATTCACCCCTAAAACCGAAATATAAACAAAATGCTTGACTCCGTTAGCCACTGCTTGGTCAATTAATTCGATATTCGCCCGATAATCTAGAGCTTGGATATCATCACCGGAGCCGTGGGTACTGATTATATATTCTATCCCCTGACAAGCTTTGACAATATCCCGTTCCTGTTTGAGATCCCCAATAAAAATATCCGCACCTCTGTCTTCGAGTTCGTCATACTTAGAGAGTAAGCGCGCAAAAGCGCGTACCGGACTATATTGCTCTCGTAGTTGTCGCACAATCCGTCGACCTAGAGATCCCGTTGCACCCGTTACCAGAAACATAATTATCCCCTTTGTGGTTTTTTTTATTTTAACACTTGTTTTCCGAGAGGTAGTTTTATATACTATTATGAGTTCATTTAAAATCTTCATGAATACCCCACTATTGTCAATTGTTATTCCCACGCGAGAAGGCTTTGAAGACCATTGGTTACAGGAACTTTTAAAGGTAGAAGGAAATGTAGAGGTTATTTTAGTTCATCCACCTAGTTTGGCACCAATTCCCATTAATGATCCTCGCTTCAAACAAATTAACGCCACCTTTCGGGGAGAAATTATCCAGAGAATGACAGGGCTTTTAAATGCTATGGGTATCTATGTTTTGACTATAAATTGTGATGAATATATTACCCCAAAAATAGCTCTCTGGACATCGACATATTTTGCAAGATTTCCCGATAGTTGGGTAATGAGACTCCGGACAAAAGGTTTCAATTATGGAGACAAGGAAAAACTCGGAGAATCTTGGGCAGAAGTTCCAGATATCCAAAACATGAAAGTTTTTAGTAAATCCATTAAAGTAGAAGAAACCTACAATGATTGTCAGGACTTAATGGAACTACCCATTGTTCCTTTAACTAAAAAACTTGATTGGTTGGCTCTATTTAGAGATCGCACAGATGAGAAGGGATTACACATAGAAAACTTCGACAAAAAAGTCTGGAAAACTTCAATGGTTAAGTCAACACTCCAAGATATAAGTAATTCTATGATTGTCTTTGGTCCGGTTAAATATGTTCCTTTTTGGTGTCTTGATCGACTTTTGGGTTTATCCTTACAAGCTAAATTTTTTGAAGCCAATAAAATTGTCGGACATTTTCTCCCTTGGGCTGAACAACTGAGAATTGAAAATAATCCCCCTGAATATCAAGCTAAAAATCGCTTTTACTTAACGGCTGAAATCCTCCTTCTCAAACAATTTCCCCAATATAACTACATCTGGACTCTTACCTTAGATCATATTCGCCTTTTGCCGAAAGAAATAGTTAAAACTATACTTAATAATCTGACCTCAAAAAAGTCTTAGTCTAAGTCTTGACTAGAAATTGCAATCCTAAAATAAAACCAATAATTAAACCAAATAGATGACTCAAAGAACTAACCTGAGGAACTACCTGATCTAACATAAATTGTAGTCCAATTAACAGAGTAAGCCTTTGTAATTTTTGGCTATTAATTCTAGATTTTTTTCGTAGCCAGTTCCCTATAAAAATCGCTAAAAGACTACCAATTAATCCCATAATAGCGGCTGATGCTCCTACCAAAAGATAATTAGTTATGCCTGATTTTAAAGACCAGTAGGTATAAAGAGACATTGCGCCGATACCACTCATTAAATAAATGATTAAATATTTTACTGCTCCCATATACGACTCAACTGGGCAACCAAAGATATATAAGCCCAACATATTAGTTAAGAAATGAGGCCAACCAAAATGTAGAAAATTAGCCGTAACAACTCGCCACCACTCACCCGCTATGACATCCTCACTAACTAATCCTCCTAACTGGTATAGGACTTCTAAATTCTCACTACCTCCTAGGTGATTTTCTATAATAAACAAAATTAAATTGACGGCAATGAGCAAATAAGTCAGATAAACTCTTTTAGAAAATTTGAGTTTTGGGGTCAATTCTTTAACCTCCCCAACTAATTAAGGAACTGTTTTTAGATTTGCCATACTCTTTTAATCTTACTCCAAAGATTACCAAAGGATTCCTTAACTTCATTTTGTATTTGCCAACGCTCAAAGGCTTGTTCGTAGGCAGGACCTTCGGATTGAAAAGTTTTCCAAGCATCCAAAGCTAGAGGTAGTCCCAAGAAGATAAGCAAATAAATTGCCCAGGAAATTGTTCCTGCACTTAGGATATTTAAGGAAATGACAAAACCATTAATGATTAAATATTTTACTACTTTATTTTTGAATTTTTCTTGACGAAAAATCTGAAATTCTAGACGTTTTTGGTCTATGTCCTGACGACCTAACCAGTCTCTTTCCGCCCACTCTAAATCCTTGGGGGAAATTTCCAGTTCTTGGGCAATCTCTAAAAGATGCTGTCTTGAGACTTCACCGGTTTCGATTTGACGAGCGATCGCTATTTGTAGAATGTGTTGTACATCTTCTTGGCGATAACTGGAAGGGGGTATAAAGGGAGCGTCAGACATAATTAAATAAAAAAACAGAGACAGTCCTACCTAATATTATGACGAAAATTTTCAACCCTTGCAGGATTTGGGGTGTTTTATTGATAGAATGGGAAGCTAGTGTTGTCTTAAATATGTCCCAATCTCCCCATTCTCGTCGTCAAATCAGTCAAAGGTTGACCCAAGCTGTCCAGAAACTACAAGCAGGGGTCAGCTTTAACCACAATTACCTCAAAAAAGGCGCGAAAGTTCCCGAATTAAGAATTACCAACGAGGAAACGGGAGAAAAGGAAATTTATCCTCTACTGGGCGATCGCTACGTTCTCGGGCGCAGTTCCCGTTCCTGTGATATTGTCGTTACTAATCCCGTCGTCAGCCAGACCCATTGTTCCCTGCATCGAGATACCGAAAATCCCCAGAGCTTTATTCTCCAAGACGAAAAATCTACCAATGGGGTTTTTTGCAAAAAACGTCGTTTAAACAAGCCTTTATCCCTCAAGCATGGAGATATCCTCACCCTTGCTCCTCCAGAATTAGCTAAAGGAGTCAGCATTGAATACTATAACCCTCCACCCCTTTGGGCTATTCTCTGGCGTTATAGTCTCTACGGTAGCGGGGGAATTTTAGGATTACTGGGATTATGGATGCTCTGGGAATGGACAAAAATCCCCATCTATCCCCTACCTGGAACCGCCAGTAATCCTGTGGTTATCTATGCGGGGGATGGAAAAACACCCCTTAATCCTGTAGAGCCTGATACCCACCAGGAAATAGAACGCCTGTCAGATTTTTCCCCCTATCTACCCAAGGCGGTGATTGCCTCCGAAGATAGCCGCTATTACTGGCATTTCGGGGTAGATCCCTACGGAGTAGCTCGGGCTGTCTTTACCAATCTCCAGGGGAAAGGTATTCGTCAAGGAGCCAGCACTCTTACCCAACAGTTAGCGAGGAGTCTTTTTACCCAAGTAGGTAGGGAAAATACCGCAGGCCGTAAGCTACGGGAAATGATTGTGGCCTTTAAAATAGAAGCCTTTTATAGTAAAGACGAAATATTGCGATATTACCTGAATCGAGTCTATTTAGGGGGTGGCAATTATGGCTTTGAAGATGCAGCCCAATTTTATTTTGAGAAATCCGCCAGAAACTTGAGCATTTCCGAGGCGGCTACGTTGGTGGCCATGCTTCCTGCTCCCAATTTATACAATCCTGTACAAGATTATCAGACCTCCGTACAGTTCCGGGATCGGGTTATTACCCGTATGGCTAGTTTAGGCATGATTTCCCAGGAGGAAGCCCAGAGAGCTAGGCGATCGCGCATTGAAGTCAGCCCTAAAGCCACCAAAGCCCTATCCCAGGCCTTGGCCCCCTATTTTTATAGCTATATCTTTGGAGAATTACAAGACCTCCTCGGAGAAGAATTGGCCAAGGAAGGCAATTTTATCGTTGAAACCAGTCTCGATATTAACAAGCAAAAAACCGCCGAGCAAGCCCTAAAAACAGAGGTTGGGAGCCGAGGTAAACAGTATGGCTTTTCCCAGGGGGCAATGGTCACTTTAGATACCAGGAATGGGGAAATTCTCGCCCTAGTTGGGGGAACTAATTATCAAAAAAGCCAGTTTAACCGAGCAAGTCAAGCCAAACGTCAACCGGGTTCCACCTTTAAGGTTTTTGACTATGGCGCGGCTATTGAAAAAGGTATCTCGCCGAGCAAAACCTATTCCTGTGAGAGTCTAGTTTGGCAAGGGCAAGGTTATAAAGCCTGTGAGCGCAGTCATGGTGCCATCAATATGTATCAGGGATTGGCTCAATCGGAAAATGCGATCGCCCTCAGGGTTGCCCAGGATACAGGACTCGACTCGATTGTAGCTCTAGCCGAGCGTCTAGGCATTAAATCTCCTCTAAAAATGGTACCAGGGATGGTTTTAGGAGAAAGTGAGGTAAATGTTTTGGAAATTACCGGAGCCTATGCCACCTTTGCTAATCTAGGCATCTGGAATCGTCCCCACGGGATTCGGCGGATTCTCGATGGGGGAGATTGTGGGGATAATAGTAAGTATGAAACCTGTCGGGTGATTTATAATTTTTCCGACGATCTAGAAGCCCATAAACGAGCTATTTCCCCTGAGCTTGCCCAAACCCTCACAACTTTGATGCAAGGAGCAGTTCAATCGGGAACGGCCAAGGCTGCTTTTTTGGGCTTAGGAGAGGCGGGTAAAACGGGAACTACCAATAACGCCGTCGATCTCTGGTTTATCGGTTATGTGCCTAGTCGGGATATAGTTACGGGAATTTGGTTAGGAAATGATGATAATAGTCCTACCCGAGGTAGTAGTAAACAGGCGGCAGTTCTTTGGAAAAATTATATGGGACAGATTCTCCGTTAGTTTATGTCTAAATTTGAGCAGCAGTTATACTAAATCCGCTTATGTTACCAGATAATCGTGAAGGCTAGGCAGGAGGCAGGAGGAGGATCACTATAGTATTAAAACAGGATTTAGTATTATCCCTGATCTATGCCAAAAACCGTGCGTCCCGAAACAAGACTAAAAAGAATCCAAAAAACTATAGTTTCTAGTCAAGAAAATAAAAGCCCCCTCGATGGAAATTTCTGGTAATTATTTCATTCTCCCTGGGGATATTTAATCCAAAGCTTCGTAATTTTTCGCAAGCTTTCAAAGTTGCCATTACCGAGAATTAAATGATCTAATAAAGGAATAGCCAGGTATTGTGCCCCCTGTAATAATTGTTCCGTTAAATCTAGATCAGCTTGACTTGGTTCTAAATTTCCCGAGGGATGATTATGGGCAATAATTAGCTTAGTTGCTCCCTGTTTAATCCCTTCTCGGAAAATATCCCTGGGGTGGACTAGGGTTTCTGTAGCCGTACCAATGGTAATCACCTTAGTACCCAGAAACTGATTTTTATTATCCAAAAAAACCACCGCAAACTTTTCCTGATTTTGCCACATCAAATCATGGCTCAAAGCTGCCGCACCCGCTTCAGGGTTTTCAATTACTATTTTTTCAGAGGGACGAATTTGAAAAGCTCTTTTTCCCAATTCTATCGCGGCTAAAATCGTGGTGGCCTTAGCCGGTCCGATACCATCAATTACCATCAGTTCCTGGGGATTAATATCCCTTAAAACGTCTAAAGGTTCCCGCTTGTATTGACTTAATTCACTTAAAATATGTTGCCCCAAGCCCACTGCTGAGAGTTTACCTTTCCCCTGGCCCGTACCTAATAAAATCGCTAGAAGTTCAGCCGTTGATAATTGCTTGGCACCGTGGGTTAAAAGTCGCTCTCTAGGGCGTTCACTCAGGGGAATATCGGCAATTCTGAGGCTATAGGTCATAAATTTCCTAAAATCTTTTCCAGTTCCAAATTGGCTGCTGCTTGGGCTAACTGCTCTAAGTCTTGCAGGTTTTCTAGGTAAGGTAACACCCCCACAACCGGGATATAGGTTAAAGATTCGATTAACTTGATAGGAGTCCAGTCTTCTAATTGTGCGGGGGAAGTCGGACGGATACAATTGAGAATAATTCCCTGTAAATTTACCCCCGTCTGGCGTGCTAAAGCCACATTAGCCACCGATTGGGCGATCGCTCCTAATTGTACTGGAACAACTAAAAAAGTAGCTAATCCCCAAGCCTGGGCAATATCCGCCACGGTTAACTCCCAAGTCACGGGAGATCCTAACCCCCCTAAAGCTTCGATAATCACAAAATCTTTTTGCCTTTGTAGGGAACAAAAAGCTTGCCAAACTTGATCTAACTCCACTCCACGGTTTTCGTAAGCTGCGGCAATGGGGGGAGCTAAGGGGGCATCGAACCGCAAACCTGTGACTATTTCTATGACTTGATTTGAGCCAAAAAGCCTCTTATACCATTCTCCATCTCCGATTCCGGTTTGTATTAGTTTCATTAAACCCAGGGTTTTTACGGAGTGATACCTTTGCCAATAGGCCACTAAAGCAGAAGTTAGAACCGTTTTACCGATATCGGTATCAGTTCCCGTGATGAGAATTGATTTCATGGAAATGATCGAATTTGGGGAGTTTTTCAAAGAAGTGGCTTGATAATATCATTTTAGCGAGAAGGTTAACTATATTTTTCAAAAAAAGGGGGCTGTGATGTAAATCACACTTGGTAGCTGATTCTAGGAACGAAAATTTCTCTTAAAGATCGCTCCGATCAAAAAGTTCATAGGTTATGATTAAAACTGAATAATAGAAAGCTTTAAGTTTAGGGTAAAGAGTTTGTCGTGAGCTATTCCGCTACTTTGACACTTCAGCCGATGGTGCATTCCTTTTCCGATAACAGTCGCCTACGGTTGTTTTCGGGGTCTGCTAATGTTTCTCTCTCCCAAGAGGTTGCTCGTTATCTGGGAATGGATAGCGGACCTTTGATCCGCAAACGCTTTGCCGATGGGGAATTGTACATTCAAATCCAAGAGTCCATCAGAGGTTGCGATGTCTACCTCATCCAGCCTTGCTCTAATCCCGTCAATGATAATTTGATGGAATTGATGATCATGATTGATGCCTGTCGTCGCGCCTCTGCTCGGCAAATCACGGCAGTGCTTCCCTACTACTGTTATGCTAGAGCCGATCGCAAGACCGCAGGACGGGAATCTATCGCGGCTAAATTAGTAGCTAACTTGATCACCAAAGCGGGAGCTAATCGGGTTTTGGCTATGGATCTCCATTCTTCCCAAATTCAGGGTTATTTTGATATCCCCCTTGACCATGTTTATGCTTCTCCTGTTCTCCAAAGCTATGTCGCCTCTAAGCAATTGTCAGATTTAGTAGTTGTCTCTCCTGATGTGGGGGGAGTAGCCCGGGCTAGGTCCTTTGCCAAAAAATTAGATGATGCTCCCTTAGCTATTATCGACAAACGACGACAGAGCCATAATGTGGCCGAGGTAATGAATTTAATCGGGGATGTTAAGGGCAAAACGGCGGTTTTGGTCGATGATATGATCGACACTGCGGGGACGATTTTAGAAGGGGCTAAACTCCTCCGCGAAAAAGGTGCTCGTCAGGTTTACGCCTGTGCTACCCATGCAGTTTTTTCCGGTCCTGCGATCAAACGTCTAGCCAGTGGTTATATTGAGGAAGTGATAGTTAGTAATACTATCCCAGTACCAGAAGACCAACAGTTTCCCCAACTAACCGTGTTATCGGTGGCTAATGTTTTGGGTGAGGCAATCTGGCGGATTCATGAAGAAAGCTCCGTGAGTACCATGTTTCGTTAGGAACCAAGAAGATGACTGCTTGCCTAAATTATGTTTCCCCTGAAGACTATTTAGACCATGAGAGAGTCGCAACTGTCAAACATGAATATATTCGGGGACAAATCTACGCAATGGCGGGAGCGAGCAAGGCCCATGGCATCATTTCCCTAAACCTAGCTACCCGTTTAAGAAATTACCTGCGGGGGAGGGGTTGCTCTACCTATATAGCAGATATGAAAGTCCGCCTGGAAACTGCTAATGTATATTTCTATCCCGATGTTACTGTTACCTGTGATGGGCGAGATCAGTCTTCTTTGACGGAGGATTTCCTTCGCTATCCCTGCCTAGTGGTGGAGGTATTGTCTCCTACCACTGCGGGCTTCGATCGCGGGGAAAAATTCGCAGATTATAGAACCCTCGAAACCTTAGAAGAATATGTACTTATCAGTCAGGAACAGATGAGCGTGGACTGTTTTCGGCGCAATTCCCAAGGACTTTGGGTTCTTTATCCCTACGGTAAAGGGGAGGAGATTTACCTGTCAAGTGTTGATTTTCGCTCTCCCATTGAAACACTGTATGAGGATGTATTAAACTAATCATCCATCTGCCATGGTTCAATGATATTGTTTTCGTCTAGGATTCTTTTCGGCCTTAAGACTAAAACTACTTGGGCTAACAACTCTAGATTATCAGGTTCTTCCGCAAACCAGACAAACTCTAAACCATCTTCTTGGTCTACCAAAAAATAACTCTGGTCGTCCCAAGTCTTTACCCCTCGATCTACGACGACTAAAACAGTTTCTGATAAACCCGATAGGGAACTGGGTAATTGTTGGGTTTCGCATAAAATCCCTAGGGGATCGATCGCCTTTAAAATTGCTTGCCAACCGGGTAAAGGTACTAATTTCACCGCTCCTGGGGCGGAAACCATACGAAAGGGTTCTTCGGTAACGACAGAACTAACCGAAACCAAATCTTCCTTGGAGATAGGGAAGGTTCCCACAAGGGGTATAATCCGCGCTAACTCGTTTTCTGTTTCTAGACGATAGAGGGGTAGTAGGGGCGCACTTTTAGTGGGAGTAACGGTAAAATCGTTTAACAGACTTTCTATAGCGGCTCTGGCGGTGGCTGAATCGGCAAATTTTAAGCCCTTGGCAATAAATCGCGCCCGCTCAGGTAAGTCTTTCTTTTGTTTGGCTTGTTTCCAATACTGATAGGCGACAGCATCCCCAATAGTACGAGTAAATTCAACCGGCACTTGGGAGATGCGATAAAAGGCTTGGATAGCCTTGGCTATATCCTTGGTTTCATCCACATCTAAATTCTTGTCCCAGACGAGAATGGCCGCCCCTGCTCTCTGCTCTTGGGTTAAAATCCTTAACTCGTACAAGATATCTGTGCGCGGTCCTTGGAAATACTTTAAAACCTCCGCATCGGTCCCGGTTTTTAGTAAACTTTCATAAACTTGGGCGGCGACAATGATCAGGTTTTGTTGGCTACCTTGAAATCCTGTCTGCTCAAAAATATCCTGGGAGTTATAACCCGCTTTTTGTAACTTTGCACAAGCTTCTCCCCAATCTATCCATGTTCCCTCCTTGTAAAGAAGCGATCGCAAAAGTTGTTCTGTCTCTTCGGGAGATAAATATGGTTCTGACATGAATCCTCAATAAACTTAAAGTTTGGATTGAATCTAGGCAAGCTACACTAGAAGGTAACTCCCAAAGCCCTATTATACTGAATGTCTCCTCTAGAAATTCGCCCACCCCGTCCCTCAAAATCCTCTGTCCGCAGAAGCAAACGATTAGCCAAGGATAGCGCCCTCGGACTGGTTTCTACCCAAAGTTTTCCCGCGATCGTGGGTACGGCGGATATGATGGTCAAGTCGGCAGAAGTTACCCTCGTTGGCTACGAAAAAATCGGCGGTGGTCACTGCACGGCCATTGTTCGGGGTAATATTGCTGATGTCCGCTTGGCTGTAGAAGAAGGGGCAAAAACCGCCGCGCAGTTTGGACAACTGATTTCTAAATTGGTTATTGCTCGTCCCATGCCTAACCTAGAAGCTATTTTTCCCATCGGTAGCCGCTTGGTAGAATTAGCCCAGGAGCAACGGGGTTATAGTCGTCTTAGTAATCGCTCCATCGGACTTCTAGAAACCAGAGGCTTTCCTGCTATGGTGGGGGCGGCGGATGCTATGCTTAAATCCGCTGATGTGCAACTGGCTTCTTATGAGATTATCGGCGCGGGTTTATGTACGGCAATTATCAGGGGCTCGGTGGCTAATGTGGCCGTGGCTATAGAGGCAGGAATGGCAGAGGCGGAAAGGATTGGAGAACTCAGTGCTGTGATGATTATTCCCAGGCTCCTAGAAGATTTAGAGCATACTTTACCCGTGGCGAGTTGTTGGTTAGAACAACCAGAACCCTTACCTATGTTAATGCCTAATCGTGTCAGGGAAAGACAAGTCGTAGCTCTACCAGAATTAGAAAAAGTTAAGATTCCCCTCCGCAAACGTGAGGAAATTTTGGAAACTATCCCCATTGATGTAGAAGTTACTGAAGATTAATACTATGAAGGCGATCGTCAGGGAAACCTTTTCTCTAGAATATGATGTTTAAAGCGGCTATATTTGTAATTGTGGTTTTATCATAACTTACTGGCAATTGGACACTTATTTCAACTTTTTCGCAATATCTTCTAATTCCTTAACATTGTGAAAAACCTCCTCAAATTCATAGTCCAAATCACTTGAAAAGGAGAATATAACTATATCCCTATCGCGTACAACGTGAGGGTTGAATCCTCTTTCCTCTGCCTGGTTATTTAAAGACGAGGTTTCTTGTCCTGTCTGAGGCATATCGTTTCTCAGTTTTTCACCCTTAAGTGTTTGTATCTCAATGGCATTACCACTGTCTAAAAATTTTGCTAAAGATTTTGAGTGTACATAGCCATAATAAGTGTATTTTCTGTCTCGACGACTATCAAGATCATTATCACTTTTAGAGACCAATTTGCAGACGAAACCTTTATCAAAAATTTCATTGGTTTTAGCATCTATCTTAAAGATAAAAATATTATTGTTTGTAACCAGTTCAGATAAAAGACTTTGCTGAAAGAGTTGCGGAAATGATTGGCTCACTTCAAACTCAGGAAAAGAGTAGTCCATATTACTTTTAAATTCCATGACTGGCGTTTCTACATACTCTTTAAATTTTTGAGAAACTGCAAGTTGAACTCCTGCTTCTTTAAGCGTATTAATTATCAAGGATTTTCTTTTATCTTCCATAATTCTTTTTACTGTCTCAGGTACGACTACAGTATAGGTGAAGTTCTTGCTATCTCTTGAAGGTATGTTTTTTTCCTTATCTACAAAATATCCAGTTCCTATTCTAGTCTGTTGCTTGCTAATCATATCTTTTTCAAAAATATCAAAAGTATATTGTAAGGAGTCATCAGTACGTTGGGGTTGATACCTACGGATTAAATCAGAGGCTACTAAAGCACCCATAACAATTAATCCTAGAGAGCCTACGATAATTGCAAAGACTATATTTTTTTTGCTGTGTTGTTTAGCTAATTGATAAAAAATATGCTTATGAATTTCCTCAATAATAATGTCCCGTGGGGGATGCCATTCTAAATGTTCAGTGTTGGGAAGTTGCAGTAATGCCATTATAGAAGAGGCGCCGGGCTCATCCGTATTATGTACATATAGTCGGGATTGAGCCTTATGGAGTGATATATGAAGGCAGGGTTCTTTTTTAAATTCCTCTAGAAAAAATTTTAAAAAATTAACTGATGTTTTAGGAGTGATTTTTTCACGAATATAAATTATTTGTGGAACGCTCTTTTCTAGCAATTTTTTGGCAAGTTCTAGACCATCACAACAACTAAGAATAACTAATTTTAAATAAGGGTTATTATGCTCCAGTAAAGTGCAAAATTGCTCCACAGAAATCTGCTTATTACATATTTTAATTATCTGTTCAGAATACTCTTGACAAGGTTCTTGAATAATTTCAATTGGGTAATGAGTACCATGACCAGTAAAGTAGATGATGTCCCACCTTTCTTCTGTAAATGTTGTGATCAGGTCTTCATAGCAATCAGGAGCTTTTATTACTTGAACCCAAGAACTATTGGCTTTATTTTCATTCCATTGCAGAAAAATCTTCAACTCTTCAGCTAATTCTAATTCATCTTCTCCATCTCCATAGATTACTAGAATCCTCAGAATTTTATCATTTATTTTGTTGTTTTCTCTGTGGGAACTTCTAGTATTCAGCAAACTGTAAACTATTCCGGTTCTATCACGGAAACGGCTATCTGTCAAGATTGTTAGCCTGTTCCAAAATAGTTTTTGTAGGTCTTTATCTTCGGTTTGTATAACTAATTTAACCTGACTTGTTCCTGATGTAATAAGCTCATGTTCTATTTTTTTGAATAAGCTATCTTCATTTATTTTTAAATTCTCAAACCAAGTATTAAGCGTCTTAGTACATTCCTCAAAAGATAGCAATACTTTTGCTCTGATTGTTTCATTATTTTGTGATTTACTTTCTATTACTGAATAATTTTGCTTATTTTGAGTATCAATTACATCGAGTAGATTATCATATTCTCGTTGCCATTTTTTATAAGCCTTAATGGTGTCTGTTGGATATTCAATAGTAGTATCTACTGTGTAGATATCGTGATCGTGACCAGCCTGATAGGTTAAAGTCAAGTTTTGATCTTCTGCTCCAGAATGAGAAGGATAAAATTTAAGAACTATGTTTTTCATGATTTATCAGGTTGCCTGAATATATACTGCATTCAAATGATAAATTTGTTTGCAAATGTTTGATTGGGAAATACCATTTTAAACTCAAACAAATGTCCAGCTTTTTGATTATCAAATGATTGATTAGCATCATTTCTTGCAGGATCGGGCATAGATACTATCATCTTCTCCTGAATAGTATCCACACAATATAATTTTAGAAACTTAGGTAATAACTGATCATTAAGACTCTTTAATCCTATTGATACCTTTCTGTTAATTTTATCTTGAATAGTCACGGTAATAGATACAAGAATTTTGTACAGTATTTCCTTTTCTTTGGCTTCTATGATCTTAAATAATCTCAGTTTTTGAGGATCTTTAGCTACTGGTATTCGCAATGGTATATTTTTAGGCAACAAATGATTTATGTTATCGACATTCTTCCAAACATCTTCTGTTGTGTTATTACGATAGACGTTGATAAAATTAAAAGGTAGTAAACTAGGAGTTAAGTAATCAAACAATGTTTCAAATGGGTCAAATTCTTGCAGTTTCCATATCTTTGATCCCCCTTGATCCAAGCAATTAAAGTTAAGTAAAGATTTAAAACCTCTCATGAGTACATAGTTGAGTCTGTCTCTAAACTGAACTGTTACAAAACCTTGCCGATTCTCCAAGGCTTCTGTGGGCACGATTACTTCCTGTTGTTTTGGTAAGACGGGACGACATTCCAATTTGCCCCAATCGGGAATAATTAAATCAGCAATGTCAGAAAATCTGCGGATATTTGGATTCCAGCATTCTCCAAAATCGGATTCAATACCTACCCATTGCAAACACTGATGTACTGCCATGACGGCTAGGGTGTTCAAATATACTTGTTTGCCTTCGATAACATTTTTTTGCTCCGCAGCAAACTCTAAGCCTTTTTTATGGGCTTGGCTGGTTAGAGGTACGAGTAATTGGGAAGTTTCTATGGTTTCCACGGTGTGATTTCTCCTGTTAGGGTTAGTTTACTGAAATTTTTCGGCAATATCAATTAATAGTGGTTTACAACGGCGATGCCAATGGGCAGTTAAAGTTCCCATCGGTATCACAAAATCGGCAGCTATTTCCTTAAAGGATAGGGAAGGTTCTTCTAAATAACGCTTTTGGGCGAGATAATGACAATTGCAGAGATTATTTTGGGCTATTTGACAATTCTTAAGCAGATTATCTGGGTCTTGCTCAATATATTGCCATATTTGCCTACTCCTAGCTGCGACTGTGGCCATTTGCTGCTCCTCGATTAGCTGCTCGATGGTGTTCAGGGTGATTTGATCGGGGAGTTGTTCTAAAAAAGTCCCCTGCTCTTCATCATTTATATATCGGTCTAACGACAGGGGTTTATGCTTGGCTTGTCTCTGTACGTCCTTAGTTTTGAAATGTAGTCTGAGTTTATAGTTAATCCAGTTGACGAGGCTTTTCTCATAGTCTGTTTCATCTGGCTGAAACTCTTGACAGACATTTTGGGCGATCGCCAAGAGGGTATCGTTAAAAATTTCTTCAAAATCAGGCAAATAGAGAGCCGAGGAGTAGTTTTTACTCAATCTGGGCAATTTTTGTAACTTACTTAGCAGTAAATAGGCGGACTTATGCCATAACCGACTACCCTGCTCTTGGGAGCAAAAATCACAGACAAGTTGCTTAATCATAGCTGGACATCTCTGAAGAAGTGGCAGAAGACTGAACCTGTGCAATGAGGGTATCTAGCTCCTCAAAACTTGTAGGACTAGGTACAACAGGCGAAGCATCAGCTACAGGGCTAGTTGGTGGATAAATTTCTAGGTTAAAATGTAGCCAAGCTAACAAACTTGTTAAATAAGCTGCATCTTCTTCTTCCTCAATAGACTGTGTGTGTTTAACTATGCTAAACAGTCTGTTTAAAAAACTGTGTTCGTAGTCTTCGCGAAGATGCTCGGGCGCGACTTGGTAAGAGCGGCGGAGGTGAGGTAGCTTTTGAATAGTGCTGAGAATTAGATAGGTATTTTTCCGCCAGACTTGGCTACCTTCGGGCTGCTGCTGCAACCGTGCTAAGAGAGTTTTTAGGGTTACTGCACTTGGAAGATTCCACTCTAATACATCAGCTTGCTTGCGCTGAAGCATCTCTTTAGTCTCAGAACTCAAACCCTGGTTATGACAAAATAGAGCATTAGTAACGGTAGTTGTGACCAAGTCCACATCTTGGAGGTTAGCTTCTCGCAAATCGACATTGCTTAAATCCGCCTCACTGAGATTCGCTTCTTGGAGATCAGCCCCAAACAAATTACTATTTGTCAGGTTTGCGTGCTGCAAATTTGCCTGCTGCATTTTCGCGCCATCAAGACGGGCATTATGTAAATCTGCCTCCGCAAGCAAAGCCTTGGCCATATCCATGTCACTGAGATTACCCTCTGCTAAATCAGCACGAATATCCACAGCAAAGATTTCTACAAATTCATTGAATGTTTGCGCCTGCTGATCGATCGCTCTAAGGATCGGGTCAACAAAGTTCCCTAGCATTTCCTCGGAATGAGGCCCTAAGCTTGACATAACTCAACACTCCTGTCTGAGTTTCTAGTTGTTCTGCAATTAAATCAGGGTGGTTAGGGAACTTTCTGCGTAGGTTAGGTAAATAAACTTGGTGAACAAACTGGCTCGCAGAAGAGTCGAGAATTTTCTCGCCAAGAATTATTTGGTAACCGTCTCTATTTACAGTGAATGTAGCATAAATACAGGCTTCTGCACCAAGAATCTCCACATCTCCTAACATTTCCTGTCCGCGCCCTTGCAGCAGAGAATCGGGCGAAGCAGTAAAGATGAGGTTAGACCAGATTTCTGTACCACACATTTCTAGGGGAACAGCCTCCAAAGGACCTTTGAAAGTGAAGGGGGGAGTCAATCGCCAAGTATGTTTGGGTAGTCTAGCTTGAAAAAAAAATAAGGAGAGGAATCCCTTTTTTATCCCGTAGCGCAACGACTGAAGCCCCCTTGGCATGGAAAGACCAAAGATATAGTCTATACCAAACTGACCCGGGGGGTCGGCAGTTAATCCAAACCAGATCAAATCATCCTGAGTATGGATACTTACATCTTCCTGAAAATCCATCTAGATATAATAAGGGAGACTCTTTTCCCTACCCCAGTAAACACTACGGCGATTAAATCATACTTAGAGTATCTAGTCAAGATAGAAGGCTCTTAAAGAGTAATTTCTGCTGCGGCAAAAGCCTGTTCCAAAAGTTGGGCTAAGTCGAGACGATTTTGTTGACGGTATGCTTCTATAGCTGCTTTATAAGCCCCTATCACCTGACGACTATCTTCCCTCTCCCCTTGGGAATTTTGATAATTCAGCAAAACCCAACCCAAGTTATGGTAAGCGGAGGCATATTTATTGTCGAGTTGAATCGCTGTTTCTAGATAGGCTTTTGCTTGCTCCCATTGTTGCGATCGCGCCGCTAAAGTGCCAAGGCGATAATAACTAAATGCCGAATCAGGAAATTGTTGGCTACAAAATTCATAGACTTGAACAGCAGCAGTAACATTGCCAAGATATTCCTGAGCAATGCCAAGATTAGCCAAGGTCCAGATAGATGGGGAGTCACTCTGACAGGCTTTTTCCCAAGAAACCCGAGCATTAGTAAATAACTGGGAACTAGCTTCTTGCCAACCGCGAAATCCCCAAGCAAAGGAGTGATCGGGGATATGATCGAGACACTTATTAATTTGACTTTGTAGACTGCTACCTGTAAGGGGATGAGTAACCTGAGCCAGAGCGACAAACAGATAGGGATAGAGCCACTGTTGTAATTCCTGGGGCGGATTTTGAGCTAAGGCCTTGATCACGCAAGGGATCACGGCAGCTTCGTTGCTTACCTGAGCCTTGTATTTCTTGTGTTGAAAGGCAATCCAAGCTTGAATCCCTAGAGCAAAGGCACAATTTGGCTCCAATTGCAGAGCTTTATCTACTACCTGAGCAGAAGTCGTCCATTGGCCTAGTTTACCCAGAGCCCAAGCCCAATTTGCTAGAATCCAAACCTGCCCTGGGTTCAGACGAGCCGCTTGTTGAAGATGGCTAGCGGCATCTGGCCAATTTTCTTGTTGGCAGTAAGCTAAACCTAAAACTCCATAGGCTAGGCCTTCTTGGGGATTGAGGCGAATAGACATCTCCGCAGCTACCTGCGCCTGGGCTGGATCGAGGTGAATCGAAACAAGCGCGTATTCTAAGACTGCCGATTTGTTGGTGGGGTCGTCCTTGAGACACCGCGCATAAACCCGAGCCGCATCCGCCAGTTTTCCCTGCTTGACTAATTCCTGGGCTTTTCTCTGGGAGGGAGAGGTAAAGTTCCCGTTAAGAGCATCAATCAGGTCCTCCGCACATTGAAAGCGCTCTTCTACTTTAACCTTCATCGCCGTGAGGATCACTTGCTCCGTGGCTGCGGAAAGGCGGGGATTAATCTGTCGTGGGGAAACCAAAGGATCGGGGGAAGAGGAACTTCTTTGCACGGCATCCGCAGGCAATTCTCCCGTCAAAAGCTCGTACATCGAGGCCGCAAAGGCATAAAAATCTGAAGCTGCAAAGCGTTTTCCCTGTTGGCTATACTGCTCTAGGGGAGCATAACCAGGGGTTAAAAGTACAGTCAGCCTTTTGGTTTGCCCGGCGATAAATTCCCGAGCTGCCCCAAAGTCAATGAGAACGGCTTGATCTTGACTATCAATCAAAATATTATCGGGTTTGATGTCTCGGTGTTGGAAGTTTTGTGCGTGAACCACTTGCAGAGCTTCGGCAACTTGTAAAAAATATCTTTTTACCCTCGCTTCATCTAGAGGACCTTCTTCTGCGAGGATGTTGAAGAGTGATTTGCCCGCAATGAATTGTAAAACAATGTAGGCAGTGTTATTTTCCTCAAACCAGTCGTAGACTTGGGCGATATGCCGATGTTTACATTTATGTTGATTGGCTGCCTCAATAAAAAACGCACGAATCTGCTCCCTTTTTTCTTGAGGTTGGATTGTGGGTGGCCAAACTACTTGGTTTCCCTGTCTGGCTCCCTGGGGCCAGAGTTCTTTGATCGCTACTACAGAACCGTTTTGGGTACTAACTCCTTTGTAGGTAATCCCAAAACCTCCTCGCCCTAAGAGTGCTTCGATTCGATATAGACTACCTTTGAGCAGGGTGCCTAGGGGTAGATCTATTAGGGAAGATGGGTGAGGATTAGCACTAATTACATTCGGTGTGCCGGGTTTGGAGGAATCCAAAGGAGAACCACAGGCTATACAATGGGTAGCTGTGTCGAGGTTTTCTGCAAGACAATTTAAACACTGCATGATCGATTAACGAGATAGTACGGAATACTCTAGGGCAACGAGGGTAGCATTATCGGGCGCTCCTGCTGCTAACACCTGCTCTAGGATTTGATCTACCCCCGCTTGGAGGGAGGATTCTGTGCTCGGGGCGAAAACTTCCGCCAGAGTCTCTGGGTTGACTAGATCCCAGACTCCATCTGAGCAGAGCAGCAAAATATCGGCAGGTTCTAAGTTTAAAGTTAATTCTTGGTTAATATTAGTCAAATTTTGTACATAGCCAGGGCTAAGGTCGGTTTTAGAACCTAAAGAACGGAGCAAGACATTGCGATCAGGATGCTGCAAAGCTTCCTCGGGGGTGATTTCTCCATTATTGACCAACAGAGCCACAAAGGAGTGATCTTGGCTAAGTTGTTGGATTTTCCCTTGGCGGAGTAGATATATCCGGCTGTCTCCTACATGGGCAATCATCAATTCTTGATTGACTGCGAGGATGACACTCAAGGTAGTGCCACTATTGTCCACGACAGCAGCTATGTCTTTATTGGTCTTGGTGAAAAGATGGTTTAACCAGCGATCGCGTTGGAGCGGAGATTGAAAATTGCTGGGAATGGCTGCTCCTAAAACCGTTTGGGCAGCAATTTTGCTCGCTACTTCTCCTTTTGCCATACCCCCCATCCCATCAGCAACAAAACCAAGCAGCATGGTTTCTGTCTGGCTAAGTTGTTGCTGGCGAATGCCAAAATTATCCTCATTCTCCAGACGGGATAGGGATAGACCGACGGTGGAGCCTGTCGCCACTTGCCAGAGTATTTTAGTACTCCGCACGGTATCGCGCAGGGAAAGGAGAAGCTGATGTAATTGCTCTAGGGGAAAACGTTCTTGGGGTAAAGGCGAAAGGACTATTTTTAGTAGCTGGTAAAATTGTGGGATCGGCTCAATGCTTAAGTTGAGATTACTAGAAAAGTCGGGAGTTTTTTGATGTAAACTCTGATAGAGTAAAGCCCCGACTGTATAACTAGACATCAAGGAGTTTATGGTGGCGGCAGTGGCTAATTCAGGAGCGCAATAGCTTCCCACCAAACCTGAGGAAAGATTTTCTTCGGCTGCAAAAACCTGAGTTAGGTCATACAATTTGAGGCGATTATTAAATTCCAACAGATCTGGTATAAGATTAACTAAATACCAACCTTTTTGGGAAAAATAAAAGCAACATTGACAAAGTTGAATAACCAGAGAAAGAGCTTCTGCTCGGGAAGGATTAGTCTTTAACCATCCCGTTAAAGTATACTCAGGGTCAGGTAAATCGCTCAACAGAAGTATTTTTTCTTCAGGTGCATCAGCTAGGGATTCTTCGGGGAAATTTTCCTCTTCGAGATAGATGCTCCCATCCCCGTCCTCCGTGCTTTGCT
>JBBAUO010000015.1:28501-80868 GCA_040398185.1 Microcystaceae cyanobacterium
CCCCGTCTGTTTGTGAGGGAGAGGGGCTTGCTTGTTCGGAGAAATTTTCCTCTTCCTTGGATTCCTCCTCCGTGCTTTGCTCCCCGTCTGTTTGTGAGGGAGAGGGGCCTGCTTCTTCCTTGGGCTCGTCCCCATTGCTCTGCTCCCCGTCTGTTTGTGAGGGAGAGGGGCTTGCTTGTTCGGAGAAATTTTCCTCTTCGAGATAGGTGCTTTGCTCCCCATCTGAAGGGGTGTTGAACTGTAAACGTACCGACTCAAAACGATCCTGGGCGCCTAGGGGGGCAATTAACCCATAGGTACTTAATAGTTCTCGAAGCTCCAACTCCCGATGCAAGCGACTTTCTCGGTTGCCAACCCGTAAAAGCCCTAAGCGCGGTGGAGAGTTCGGGAAAGAAGCATCTTTTTCAATGCTCACCTTAAAAGAGTGAACGTGGGGGCTAAAACACCCCAAGTAGTCAAGAACTCGGAGATGGCAGCCTTGTAAATCTAGGCTAGTCCCTGGAGCGATGGTCAAACATTTCTGTTCTGGAAGGGAGATATTATTCATAGCAAAAGTCACGGACAAGGTGATTAATAGGAGTAGAGGTTGGTTCTACCCCAAACAGTCCCTAAGGACTTTGGAAAACAAAAGAAACTTTAGCAAAAGCTATTTCATCGCCTGAATTGAGAGGAGTTGGACCATTAATTCTAGCTCCAAAGCGAGTCTGTCCTAAGGGCTTAATATAAGTCCCATTAGTTGATTGATCCTTAATAATCCAAGAACCATTTTGATAGATAATTTCTGCGTGTTGCTTAGAAATGGTATCGCCCCCAGGAAAATTTTCTAAATCAATATCAACGGGTCCAGATTCGGGGGTAAAAACTCCCACGATGGCAGTACCTACGATAGGAAATTCAGCCACTGGCGTGTTAGGTAACTTAGCGATAAGGCGGGCTGTGGATGCCATGGTAGCAGAGGGCGATGGCAGAGAAGAAGGAGGGGAAGGGAAGTTATCTAAGTCGAGGGGAGGAGTCACATTAAAAGTAGAATCGAAAGGCTCGTCATCAAAAGAGGTAGGCGAATTAGCAGAGGTAAGAGCCGCTAATTCTGCACCACATACTTCGCAAAATTCTGCGCCGTCGGGATTATTTTTGTGACCACAAACATGACACTCAATAGACATAATTATTGCTCCAAAAAATAGGTTCTTTAGTAAGGTTGATTAAGTTAAGTACCAGTTGTATCACGAATGAAATCAGTTGAGATTTGCTCGTTAATATCACCACTAATTTTCACAGTTTTACCGCGAGATTCCATTTTCATGGTTTTTCTGGTACTAGAGGAAATTTGGCGGGTTTTACGTAGTTCGTCAGTGGCTTGGTTGAGAGATTCGAGCATCTCGCTGTTGCCAATTTTGACGGTCATGCGGCGAGCCGTATCTAAGAGTTGTTCAGCTTTTTCCGGATCTCGATCCGCTAACCGAGCCGCATCCCCAACGAGTTGGGAAATATTGCGCTGTTGCACGTAGCCCATAACCTCTTGATTAACTTGAGCCGCGCCCGCCTGAGCGGGCATAAACTGCACAACAACATTAACAGGAGGTTGTTCTCCGCGTCTTTGTAGTCCGGGGATATCGTAAGTCAAACCGATTTGGGCAATACGAGCCTTAGAGCTACTGCGGCTATCGAGGCTAAACTCCAAAATATAAACCGTTTCATCACCACCGGCAGCGTTGCCGACGGGATAGGGCGGTGAGGAGAGAGGATATTCGGCTTGATCGGGATAGACGCGGGTGATACGGCTAAGAGAGACACCCCGCACGGTTTGAACATCTAGTTTGATATTGTTGATTACATCATTTTGGGCTTGTTGATAGACCTGGACAATGTAGTCAGGGAAATCGTTGATATGAATTTGTGAGCCATAGGCGGGAATAGAAACAATATGTCCAAATTGTCCTGCCGTGGTATCACTCAGATTAACCAAGATATCTTCGTTGTAATCACCGATACCGAGGGCTGTGATGGGGATATTGCTCTGGGCAAATTGTTGGGCTAGTTCTAGACAGTCCTCCTCGCCGACGGTTTGACCATCGGTAAAGATTAGGGCGCGGCGAGAAGTCATCCCCTGAGGAGAGAGTAGAGAAAGAACTTCCTGCATCCCTCTGCCTAAGCAAGTACCCCCACTGTATTTGGTGAGTTGGTTAATGGCACTTTCAATCTGGTTGACTTGGGTGGCTTCGGTTAACCCGATCAGGGTTGAGGCTTGATCGTCAAAACGGATCAGGGCTAAACGATCGCTTTGGGTGAGCCTTCCCGAGTGCAGCAAGCTTTTGAGAGATTTCATGGCTACATCTAACTTGGTCAAGCCAGGAGCTTCTTCATCGTACATCGAGCCACTGGTATCGATGAGAAAGGCGAAGGTAGTAGAAGGACGACTTTGGGCGGCTTCCGCCTCTGGCCGAATTTTAAGCATAATAAACAGGCGTTGGTCGGGCGTATCTGCGGGCAGGAAATCTCGATGGGGGGTTAAGGTGACGTTTAACATAGGAAACAGCCTTTTAGCATTAGTAAAGCGAGCACTTTAAGGGGAAAGAATATCCTCTAAGGGAGGGAGCATTCCCAGACGGGGTTCGATGCCAGTTAAATCTGGCGGGAAGAAGGGAGGTAATTCTTGATTGCCTTGGTCTTGGATTGTTTCTAGGTTGATGTCCTCTAGGAGGGGAAGGTTTAAGTGAATTGTTGTTTCTCGATAGCCCTCGCGAATGTCCTCAATCCAAGTATTAATGATGTGGTGGAGATGGTTATCTCGAACAGCACAGGAACTGGCGTTTTGCAGTTTGGTTTTCAAGTCTTGACGAAGGTTAGGGGTAAAAAGGTTTTGGGGATTATCCTCCTGAGCTTGGGATAGATCGAGACTGTATTCATAACCTCCTACGGGAGAAGGCCCAGGGATCTTTAGGAAGAGAGTATATTTAACCATATTCTCATTTAGGAAAGGTTAGTAGGAGAAATGAGATTTTTAATTTCTATTTTTACATCTCCTATTTTACGGGTCGCTCCATCGGTAAGAACATGGTTAAAAATTTTCATTCCCTTCGCCGCACCATACTCAGGGTTATAGGACATAACAATTTGCTCTCCTTCTTGAAAGATTTTTGCTGTCTCTGGGTAATAACCTTGACGAGGACTTAGATATATGTGGGCGTGATTGGCGCTTCCCAAAATTATAGGATTTTTCCCCAGGGAGAGGGTGGTAGTTTCTTGGGTAAGCCAATGGATGAGCAAGTAAGCTTGGCGAGTTAAGAGTTCGATTAGGGCCACCATTAAGCCTAGGAAAAACCCGAGAATTAGTCCTCCCAGTAAGCGCCCGGTCCCTTGAGTTAGCAAGCTAGTGGCGAGAAGAAATGCCCCTGAGCCGAGGACTCCACCGATTGCTCCTCCTTGCAGAGCTTTGCTAGTTTTCAGATTTGGAATCACCAGAGAAATCCCACCGCCCAGTAGAGAGCCGAGGATCGTCCAACTGGCTATTCTGCCAAGGAACATCAAGAGGGGGATACCTGCCAAGACAGAGAAAATCAACTGTCCGATCCCGCCCGCCAGGGTGCCAGCGAGGAGAGCTCCCCCTGCTCCTTGGCTAGCACTTTTGCCCGTCAGCCATTTACGCCGCAGATAAAAATTTTGTCCTACCAGCAGAGCCAGGGTAATACCGATCGCCAAAAGCCCTGTCCAGAGAGCAGTAACTAGGAGTAATTGCTTTTCGGCTTCTACTGAGTAATTTTCGGTAGTTTGTAGGCTTTTAAGGGTGGTTTGGGCAATTGTTTCGCCTAATTCAGGTAAAATTGCCTCAAATCCCTGTCTTGCCGCCGCAGTTTCGGCTAGGGTAAAGACCTCTCCAGGAACTTTTTCCTGTAAGGACGAGTAGATAGAGCGATCGTCTTCTTGGACTACGAGATGCAACTGGTCTATGCCCTTGGCGACTAAGGTGTTAGCTACTGCGTCTAAGGAGGCGCTGTCTCGATCGGGTATATGGGGAGGAGCATCAGTAATCAAGAGAATTACTTTAGTGGCTTGAGGGCGAAAAGGTTGCTGCGCTGAGAGGCTGAGAGCATCCAGGCTACTTTCGGGAGTATCGCCTCCACCGACTGGAGCGAGACGGCCGACTTCGCTTTGGAAACTGGTAGCATCGCTAGTCAAAGGCGATCCAGAGAAGGAGAGGATTTGAGGTTCTTCCCCCTCGAAGCGATCGCCGAAGGCAATTAGGCCTACTTGAGCATCTAGTTCTCTTTCGGCAATGGCTTGGGCGAATTGTTGAATACCGCTCTTAACTCCATTGATCTCCTCATTCATACTGCTGGTCACATCCAGAACAAAGATGATATCAACGGCAGGAATTTTGGTTAGGGATGGAGCGATCGAGGGAGGTAGGGCGAGAGCCAGAAAAGCCTCTCCAGCTAAGGCTGCTCCTAAGCCGCCACAGGCCCCAAAAAAGGCAAATAGTAAGGGTTTACTCATGCCTTGGCGAAGATAGCGCAACAAGCGATTCATAGCTTTGGGGTGAATGAACTCATACATACTTATCGTCAAAGCCAAAACAGGTTATGCAGTCTCCACTAATCTTTACTGCGGATTTGCTGGTAAACCTGCCGAGATAAGAGGGGAAAAAACTCTTTATCTTGGTAATAAGCGGGATCATCACCAAAAACTACAAGAATATAGCGGTTTTGACCATTACCAGGGGTGATAATGGCTGCATCGTTGCGATTTTTAAATGTCCAGCCCATCTTGGCGTAAAATTTGCTATTTATGGGCAGAGATTCCCCAAAAAATCCACCAATGGGATTAAAAGGTTCTTTTTTCCAAACCCGAGAATCCAGATTCCGCCGCAGTAGTTTTAAAGCTTCCTCACTATATTCTGGAGAAACTGCTTGTTTTTGCGAAATTTCATACAAAAGCCGGGCTACGGAGTAGGTAGATAGATAATTGCGGACAGGAGGACTTTTGCTCCCGTAGATTTGACGAATCTGTAGATCTGGTCCTTGGGGTTCGGTAACGGTATCAGAAATAGGAAAAACCTTCTGACTAATATTAAAATCAGGGTAGTTTGCGGCTTTAAAAAAATAGTTAACCCCGTAGCGTTGGTTACTCCAATCTCTAAATTCTTCCAAAGATAAGGGCTTGGACTTTGAAGTAGTATTAGTAATTTTATCCAACATTTGACTAGCAGTTTCGTTGTCAGATTTTTCAATGGTTTTCCTAATCATGTTCCAATCAGATGCAGGAATTTCTTGACGATTAATGCCCTGGGATTCGTACTGACTAAAAAGCTCAATTAACCAAAAAAGCTTAACTACGCTAGCAGGGTATCTTAACTTTTGGTCGTTATAGGCAGCATAGGCACAGCACTGCGGGGAATCGAGAGTTACTAAACTAATAGATAGTTTTTCCGTTGGTAGTTGTCTCTTTTGAGCTAGGGCAACTATTTGTTCAACAATATTTTGGAGTTTATCATTGGGCTTAAAAAGAGGATTGTCCGGAATATTGTAGGCAAGAAGAGAGGGAGAAATTTCAGCAGGAACAAGGGGACGCTCGGGAAGATTAGGAGATAGTTGGGGAGTAGATATTAGGTTTTCTGGTTCAATTACTTGTAAGGTAGCTAAGTAAGAGGTATTGTTTGTACTTTTAGGGGAAAAATCAAATCGATATTCTCCAGGCTTTTCGATCAGTTTTGTATAGTTATTTTTGGGCAGAATTTTCTCTGAGGTTTGGTCAGGATAAATAAGTTTGATAGGGGAGTCGGCGCTGATTTTTATGCTTTGTCCTTCTTGCAAATTGAGGATATAACAGTTAGATTTGGCTTGTGTACCTAACTCGTAAGGCGAATTACCCAGAAGCAATTGACATTGTGTGGTTGAAGATGGGGATTTAGTCAACCAAAATCCGATCCCCACAGTTAGCAATGATGCCCAGAGGTAGGGGGAGCAACCACTGAGATTTGACCAAGTTTTGTGCCAATCGATTGCGTACCTTTTAGGTCTTTGTCTTTTCAACTGCCTACCTCATACTTGTAAATTTTCCAAGTACCCGCCTCTTTTTTTAACCAATAGGTAGCATTTTTGTTATAGGTTTGGGGGGATTTGCCGCAACCTGCGGATTTAGAACCATGAAGTTGTAGAGTTTCGCGGACACCAACGACTAGGGTTGCCCGATCATCACTAGCAGAGAAGGAAACAACATCATTGATTTGAGAATTACTGTAGGTATAATAACAGCCATATTCTTTCAACCATCCGACTGAGCCGCCACAAACTCCATCATTACATTTCTCAATAGTATCGTAGAGGAGGGTACCTGTCGCGTACCTACGGGCGGTACTTTCGTCATAGCTTCTGCCAAAAATCTCATTCTTGGCTGTATACCATTCTTTAATAAGTTGCACAGCGTCAGCTTGGGAAAGTGATTCTGAGGACGGAGGCAGAGGGGAAGGGCTAGGGGAAGGTTTAATCTCAGCAGTGGGGCTAGGGGGAGTCGAGTCGGTATCTAAACCCATGCTGAGGGAATAGGTTTGTTTTTGTCCTTTAAGTCCTGATAGTTGTATTATGTAATATCCCGTTTCTTTTAAAGTCTTTTCTGTAAAGACTTGATTACTTGGGGTGATAATCCAAATACAAGAATCTCCAGGAGTTGTGAATTTGTACTCTATTTTCTGTCCAGATTTTCCCTGAAAAGTGTAACCAGCAGCTAGGCTAGAGCTAATCTGTCCTTCTCCTATATCTTGTAATTTAGAAGAGAGATTGACTTCCTTAACGTTGTCCTTAAGGAGGATTAGGTCTTTGGGTGGTTTGTCTGGGCAGGTATTTTCCGTGACAGGGGATAAAGAGGTTTTTAAATTGAGATTACAGCCGGTAGTTAAGAGCAAGACTAAGGGAAGAAGATATTTTTTCATAATGATTTAGGGTGAAATAAGTTTGACTTTATTAATTTTCCACTCGCCATTGATTGGTAGGAGAAAAAATCGCAGTTTCTGTCTGTTAATAGTGCCATTTTTTTGCCTAAAAACTACTTTAGTGTCAACCGAGGCTTGATCACTTTTTTCCTCCGTACTGATAATAGTTAACTCAACTTGGGCTACGGTGTCCCACCACTCTGTGTAGGAGATGTAACCGTTAGAACGCAGTTTGGTGTCACTCTGCTGACTGGGAGTAAGCATATTCCAAGCCTTTTTATAATTTTGGGCTTGGAGCAGACTAAAATACTGTTCAAGAGCTTCCCGAGGAGAAGTAGAAGCAGGGGGAAGCGGAGACGCAGACGCAGACGGAGAAGGGGAAGGAGGAGAGGGTGAGTCCAGACTCAGGGTAAATTCATAGCTTCCGGCACCTTGGAGTCTAGTGATTTGTAAAAGATAGGTTCCATCCTCAGGAAAATGGCTATCCTTAAGGATTGTCTGGCTAGGGGTATAAAGCCAAAAACAGAGGCGATCGCCCGTAGAAAAGTCAAGTTTTTGGTTTTCTAGGCCTGTAAAGGTGTACCCTTTTGCCTCATCGCTGTTGAGCAAACCTGAAAAAGTCTGCGCCTGGGATGTTAGGGTAATAGCAGTAACGTTTTTTCTTTCTAAAGTCATCGTAGGTTTTGCGGAGCATTCAACTACTTGCTGATTTTCCCGACAACTACTGAGGGCTAAAAAAGTGAGAATCATTAAGCGTTTCATCTATTTTTCCTGTTTTAGTCGTCTGCGCCATACTTCGTAGGGAATCAACCAGAGTAGAGCGAAAAGTAGAAACAGTCCCCAAGATACAAAATAGAAAGGAAAAGGAACCTTCACGCCAAAGCCAGCTGCTTTGTATGGTGCTGGTTCTGAGGAGACTCCCTGGGCAATAACTTGGACTTTGTAGGGGTTATCGCGCTCAGAGGCAGGATCTTCATACTTAATTTCGTATTGTCCTAAGATGGATTTTAGGAACTCCCCTAGCTGTTCAGCAATTTCTTCCTCATCTCCCGAGACAGTAGATAGTCCGGTTGTGAGTTGGCCGATATTTTCCAGACCCTGTACGTCTAAATATTCTGCTTTGGGGACTCGTTTGTCAATATCTTCCCAAGTAGCTGATCTGCCGAGTTTATATTTTTCCCCTAGTTGTTCAGGAGTTAAACCGTAACCCAGGGTATGGATCATAATTTGGGGATTCCTTTCTAGAAGCCTGCGTAGTTTCTTGATCTGTCGGTCTTGACTCTGGCGAGCAGCTTTTTCTTCAGGGATAAACGGATCGGTATCTAAGCCATCGGTAAAAAGAATAATGGAGAGGCGTGGTTGCTCTGGTTTGGGATTTCCTTTTTCGTCAACGGGATAAAAACGGGTATCTTTTTGATTGGTCAGAAAATTTACTCCTTCAGTTAGAGCGTAATAGATATTAGTGGAGCCGCAGGGACTCTGAGAGCTTATATTTTTTAATTCGGTAGCTAATCTATAATCGTTAGCGGGCAGAAAATCAGCCAAAGTTTCTTTGTTAGTACCTTTATTAGCTTTGTTAATGAGCTTATAGATAGAAGAGCATTTCCCTTCTTCGCCAAAGGGAACAAGAGAAATATGGGTTGTTGCTTGGGCTTTTAGGGGAGTATTAGCCAAAAAATTTTCTAGTGCTTTGACTGCTGCGTCTATTTTACGTTCCCCTGTGGGTACTTCACTACAGGATTTTTGGCTACTGAGATTAGTAGAACATTGCATGCTGCCACTAAAATCGAAAAGAACTAAAATATAGGCTGGAGGAGGGGTAATGGTATCCGGAGATTGCCAAACAAAGTTTAGAT
Organism: Microcystaceae cyanobacterium; assembly: GCA_040398185.1. Taxonomy (GTDB): domain Bacteria; phylum Cyanobacteriota; class Cyanobacteriia; order Cyanobacteriales; family Microcystaceae; genus JBBAUO01. The sequence continues at coordinate 37,283 of JBBAUO010000015.1, forward strand.
CCCCCAGTGCAGTTCGGGTAGTACCTTGTTTAGTATCGGTAATTTTGACCTGAAAATCATTTTTGTTTAGGGCTGTGATTGGTCGGTCTTCATTGCCTGTAACCATAACTCTGAGGGTTACTTCTCCTTGTTCTTCCCGGGGCGAGCCAATAATTTCTGTGCGAACTACCTTAGACTCATTGGCAGCAACAGCGTTGGCTTGTAGCATTAATATAGCTCCTAAACCAGCAAAGCTAATTTTGTGGGTCAAGGAAGCGATTGTAGTAAACAAAGCGGTAAAGTTTGGGATAGTTGGGATTGTCTTGATCTTGTTCATCGGTATAAAAAGCTATGAGGGTATTGTGTTTGAGGATGATTTCTCGAGGGCTATCTAAGAGTCTGCCGTTGATTTCGATTTTTTCATAGTTCTTGGGGTTAGGAATTAATTTAGTTTCTCTTTTGCTGACGACAATATCAGCAATGTGGGGCGCAATGGAGGGGAGGTAAATATCTGAGCCAACAATTTGATTGTTGGGCATTTGTTTTTTTTCGACTCCGCCAATCCTAACGGGTAATCCTTCCGGAAGTTGAATTGATAAACCTTCCTCGATTTTTTCAGCACTAGGCTCAGAAACAAAAGAGAGGGAGCGGACGGATTTTTGGGAAATTAGCGCTGATGGAGGTAAGTTCTGTAGCCAAGTTGTATCTATTATGTCTCTGGCTCTGTCTTTAAATTCAAAGCCTTTACCTGCTCTGAGGGCGACCATATAACTCGGCGAGGTGGTTAAAGTGAAGACAAGTCCTAAAAAAGTGCCAAGGACGGCAAAACCGAAGGGATCTTCGAGAATGCGAAACCAAGGTGGTATGGGTTGGAAACCCTTTCTAATTTGCTCAAAAAGTAAGGCAGCCAAGAATCCAGCTAGACTAGCCGCACCTAAGCTGATCAGTTGGCGATCGCGTTGGCGCTTGCTATCTCCTGCTTCTAGGCTATGAAAACGCCAGGTTATGCCTTCGACTAGCCCAACAATCGCGCCAATAGAGAACCAACCGATAATACGCCGCATTGTATCTGCTATGGGCAGAAGTTGCAGGAAACCCCCGATAATTAAGCCGATGCTTAGGCCAATGCCTAGAGCGTATAACAAAGGGATTAGGGCTATTTTCAGGTTTAATTTGGGGCGAGTAGGATTGCTCACAAAAATCTCGTTGAGTACCATCCCTGCGGCTAGAGAGACGGTAACAAAGGGAAAAATGACGACTTCTTCCCACTGGCGAATCTGACTAAGCCAACCGATATACGGTAAAGGCTCTAGAGCTTTCAGGAAATACATCATTCCCTGTCCGAGATTCCACCCGAGAAGGGCGCTGGTAACACCTGCGAGGATGTAAAGTATTAGTCTCAACATGGGGACCTAGGGGGCGGCGAGAAACTTCTGGTTTTATATCGTTAACATGAGTTTATTTTATGCCAAAGTCGTAGGGATGGATGGGAAAATATAGTAAGTATGCACTGTTTTAGAGTTCTGGACACATAGATGGAGGATCTTTAAGTTTTATATTTAGCTCTTTGGCAACATCACACTTTAAGCGATGGTAGGTTATGCCCTTAGGGTCAATCCTACCATCGGCATATTTACCATATTTGTCACCTTGATACTTTTTAACCAAATCCATTAGCTCTTCTGCTTGGGTAGGATCAATTAATTCTTCATAGGGCTTAGTATCCCTACTCAAAATTTTGGCTAAGGCAAACTGTACTATTTCCAACGATTTAACAGGATGGCTTGTGTTTATTTCCCAGACTAGCGCATTGAGGGAATAAACATTAGTCTGCCATTCTTTCTTCCATTTTTTGGGTGGTGGAGATGGGGATGGAGATGGTTTAGGTTCTTCTCGTTTATCTGGTAAAACAATATCAAATTTTTGACAATTTTGCTGTGTTTTTGAATCTGCTGGCAAGCCAAAGTTTTGATAGAGTTGACATCTTAAGAATCTGTCTGTCTCATCATTAGTTTGTATAATACCACTAGCTTCTAATTTAGCATTTTTTTGATATTTCTTGATAGAACTAACCCACATTTTAAAAGTATAATATTTATCATCATAGTCTAGAGTTGTCTCAGGATTTGCATTACTAAATATTTTTTCTATCTCTGCTTTAGTTTCCTCTCGACCTTTACCTAAGTCACCAGCAAAGTCAATAACTATTTTATCTAGAGCTTCTGTAGTATGAGTCTTAAATCCATATCCTTCTTTACCAGAATAACCACTGTAACGGATATAGTTAATAAATTCATTAACAGAGTAGGCAATTAAAATAAGAGCTAAGATAGCCCCTACTGGTAAAACCTTATTAGTTAAAGATTGACTAAGAGTATAATTCCCGATGTTGGTAGCAATGCGAGGTATTTTCCTGATTGGCATTATTTTTAAGTTATTCTGAGTTTTTAGAATGTATTTTACATCTTTTTTTAAATTTGGCAAACAGTTTTTCCATAGTTTAGCAGGAATACCTTTAGGATTAGTCAGCCCAGTAAAAAGTAAAGCTAAGTTGCGAGTTGCTTCTAGACTCTTTTCGCTAATTTCTAACTGCTTTAGATAACTCATGCCTGCAAAAATATCTGCTAATTCTGAGCATAATTGAGGATTGTTTAAAGATACATATTGAGTGTTTGCTTTAAACGTCCAAATCAACTCAATTATATCATCTCGTAACAGTTTCCATTGGTTTTGTGATAGTATCTCCAAGTTTTTAGGAGCATGGCTAAAGTAGTAGCCACCATTTTTCAAGGCTGGACTTATCTGATCTTCAACAAGATACAATCCTTTTTTATGAGCATCCTCTTTCGCAGTTTTATAATTTTCTGCTATTTGTCCTATGTCTTTCCAGAAGTCAATACAATACTCCTGATAGGCTTTCCCCCACAACCCTTGACTATCTCTATCTATCCAGTCTACTAAATCCTGTAACGCTTGATCATTACTACCTACAAGGATAGAATCTATCCCCTGCTTGGCTTGTTTAATTGTTGCAGAATCTTGAGGTAATTGATTTTTTAAATCCTGGCTCAACTTATTTGCTTCACCCAGAGAGTTTGCTAACTGTTTATTCCGAGCTTTTTCTTTTACCCAAGCGATAAACTCAGGGAGAGTATCAGGAATAGCTAAGGCTCTCAGCATCAACAAGCGTACTGAATTAGGGGAGCAGGTTGCGTCTTTCTGGGCATTCTCTAAGCCTAACGATTGGAAAAAATCCTGCCAAAATGCTGCGTTAAACGAAGAATTATTAAAGGAGCTTTCTAGGACTGTAACATAAGGAGACTTAATATTTCCTTGGGAAATAATATTTCTAATCGAAGTTATGAGCGGGTTATTACTTGGGAGAGAAGGTACCCGTACTAAACTATCATTTATTTGCTGTCTTAACCTGTTAGCCGAGTTAGCACTATTAGGAAAAACAGCTTGAAAAGTGGCAGGTTCATTTAATCCTTTGATATTGTAAGCCCAAGCGATACAAGCGTTAGCGAGGATCATTTCTTGACAATTTAATACATAATCGTAATTAGCAACTCTAGTATTGACTAACAAGGCAATTTCTTGCTCAGTGAAAAGAAATAATTTCTCTTTATAAATCAAATAAAAGTGCTGGTGTATATATTTATCTCGATTTTGAGAGTCTAGACTACTAGCCTTAAAAGCCAAAAATTTATCTAGTTGACTTTCGGTTAGTTTATACTGGTTTTGCTCTCTTTTATACTTAACTTTTATGCTGGTTTCTGCATAATCTTCTATTTCCTTAGCATCGAGATTATTTAATTCATCTTGTGCGTATTGTTGAGCTTCTCCATCTGTAATATTAGGATAGTTCTTTTTATACTCTTGCACTAAATATATAAGAGCAGCCCCTTGTTTAGCTCTAGGGGTCATTTGTTGAACCTGTGTACTAATAAAATTTTCTATTTCTTGCTGTGTAGGCTTTTTATTAGCATATTGTTGGGTATAAAATTTTTTGACAAAGTCAAATTTTTCAGTATTGCTTAAATTGTCCATTTGATATATAATAAGTTCATCGATTTCTTGTGGCGTAAGCTGATAATTTTTAGATTTATAGTAATTAACTAAGTGTGCTTTGATTACTATCCGAGTAGCTAATTCATGGAGAATTAAAGGGGTGCAACGAAAGTTATCAGGAACAATAACTGTAGGTTCACTTGATTTAAGTAAATCTTGATACTCGGGTTTTGTTAATAAATCTCTTTTGGGATTAACAGAAGGATTATAGGTAATAAACTCACCAACTTGCTTAACATCAAAGGGGTTAAATACGGGTTGATTGGCTTGAACATGCCATCTTAGTAAATCCTCTAATTTTCCCTTACCCTCGGCAAGAAAATAGCGATATACTGCAATAGGACGGTTTTGTTTATCAGTAGCCCGTGTTACAATAGCTAGAACTGACCAAGCTTCACTATTTTCCTGAACTTCTCTCCCAACTATGGCTGGCGTATTAGTAGCATCTCCTTCAGATACGGCGAATAACTGATTAGATATGGCATTTTGGACTACCAGAGGAATAGGGTCAAGGGTAGCATTCATATAATTACCCGTAAATCTAGCAGATAACCAGCTATTTGCTGTACCTTCTACACGGATTCCTGTACTAAATTCATGAATAGTTATAGTCATAATATTTTATTGTTTAGGACATTGAGTTGGGGGATTTTTGAGTGTGATCATTAGACCTTTGGCAACATCACATTTTAACTGATTGTAGGTAGCGCCATCAATGTCAATCTTACCATCGCCATTATTACCTTGATACTTTTTGGCTAAATCAATTAGCTGTTTTGCTTGGGTAGGATCAATTAATTCTTCATAGGTTTTACTATTACGGCTCAAAATTATAGCTAAAGCAAGCTTTAATGTTGGCAAAGGTTTATCAGGATAGTTTACGCTCATTTCTGTGACTAGCGCATTGAGGGAATCAATATTGGTCTGCGATTGTGTAGGTGCTGGAGATGGTAAGGGTTTGCTTTCTTCTGGTTGAGGTGGAAAAGTAGTCTTCTTGAGCGTTTCTTCTTCATCATTGATGGGTGTAGGTGTTAGTATAGAAGATATTTTTACTTGTTTCTCTAAGATAATTCCTAGTAAAGTACCTAAAGCTAGGTAAATTACTATTGGTAGTAGTCTAAGTTCTAATGGTTGAAGTTGAGGGGCAGACTCGATAAATTGCTTTATCCAATCTGTGATACTGTCTCTAATAGTTGGTATTTTTCTGATCGCTAATATTTGTACATTACTATCTTTACTTTTAAGAATTTCTGTTCTTTTGTCAGAACGTCTTAAATTTAGTAAACTCTTTTCCCATAATTTAGCAGGAATACCTTTAGGATTAGTCAGCCCAGTAAACAGCAAAGCCAGATTGTGGGTTGCAGCTAGACTTTTACTTTCTAACTGCTTTTGATAACTCATATCAGCAAAAAAATCTGCTAATTTTGAGTATAATCCAGAATTATGTAGGGCTAGATATTTCGACTTTCCTTTATAAGTCCAGATCAACTCAATCATGTCATCCCGCAACAATTCCCAGTGGGTTTGTGATAATATCACTAAGTTTTGAGGAGCATGGCTCACATAGTAGCTACCATTTTTCAAGGAGGCACTTATCTTATCTTCAGGGATATACAATCCTTTTTTACTATAAGCATCAGCTTTAGCAGTTTTGTAATTTTTTGCTATCTGTTCTATATCTTGCCAGAAGTCAAGACAATACTCCTGATAGGCTTTCCCCCACAACCCTTGACTGTCTCTATTTATCCATTCTACTAAATCTTGTAACGCTTGGGCATTACTGCCTATAAGTATAGTATCTATCCCCTGCTTGACTTGTTTAATTGTTGCAGAATCTTTGGGTAATTGATTTTTTAAAGTTTCGCTCAACTGATTAGCTACTGCCAAAGAGCTTTGTATCTGTTTGTTCTGAGATTTTGATTTTATCCCACTGATGAAATCGGTAAGAGTAGAAGGAATGGTTAAAGCTCTCAGCATCAATAAGCGTAATGAGCTAGGGGAGTAGGTTGTATCTTTCTGAGCATTCTCTAAGCCCAAGGGTTTGAAGACCGAATCTTCCCAGAAGTTAGGTGTATAAAGAGGATTACTGAAAGCTTTTTCCAAGATGTTTATATAGTCAGGTTTAACATTACCTTGAAAAATCATGTCTCTACTTACAGTTATAATTGGGTATTCTCCTGCAACTGGTGCGGGAAGAGATAAACCCTCTTTAACATTCTGCCCGAGGATATTTCTCGATTCTTCACTTACAGGAAAGATAGCCTGAAAGGAAGCAGGTTTGGTCAATCCCTTGACATTATAACCCCAAGCGATCGTGCAGTTAGCTAAAGTCTGAGGAGCTAAACTTCTGATATATTCATGGTTAATTATTCTTGATTTAATGAGCAACATGATATACTTTTCATTTAATTTAAAACCATTACCTTTGTAATGTTCAAACAAGAATTGACTTGCAAATTCATCTAATTCTTGCTCATTTGAATTTGCAGCTTTAACCTCAGAAAAGATATCAAATTCATTTTTGGTAATTTTCAATGCTTTAAAATACCTTTGGGCATAGTCTTTCTTTTTCTCAGAAGTTAATTGCGTCAATTGATAGCTAATCAATTCTTTGACTTCAGCTTCTGTTAATTGATAGCTTTTAGATTTATAATTTTCGAGTAAATATCTTTTAACCTGAAGTCGTAGGGCTAACTCATTAAGAATTAAGGGAGGGCATGTTAAATCGTTAGGGACAATGATGGTATCCGTACCTTCTTTCCTGAGCAGTTCCTTAAACTCAGCTTTACCTAACAAATCAGTATTTGTGACCGTCGAAGGAGTATACTCATGGTACTCATTCAGGGTTTTGCTATCAAAGGGGTTGAATTTAAGTCCACCAGATTGAGAATGCCATCTCACTAAATCTGATAACTTTCCCTTACCTTCAGTCAGAAAATAACGATATACCGAAATTCCTCGGCCTTTCTCGTCATTAGCACGGCTGACAACGGCTAAAACTGACCAAGCTTCCCCATTTTCTTCTACTTCCCGTCCAACCATGGCCGGCGTATTGATAGCATCACCTTCAGATACGGCAAACAAATGATTAGATATGGCATTTTGGACTACGGGAGGGATGGGATCAATAGTACAGTTCATATAGCCAGTGAACCCGACTGAACGCCAGTTATTGGCTGTGCCTTGAACATTAATACCAGTGCTAAATTCATGAATGGCTATAGTCATAATATTCTATTGTTTAGGACATTGAGTTGGGGGGTTAATTTTTAAATAGCTCTTTGGCAACATCACCTTTTAGGCGCTCGTAGGTTTTACCATTAATGTCAATCTTACCATCGGGCTCACCACCTCCTTGATACTGTTTAACTAACTCAGTTAGCTCTTGTGCTTGATTAGGATCAATTAATTCTTCGTGGGGTTTAGTATCCTTACTCAAAATTTTGGCTACAGCAACCTGTACTCTTTCCAAAGATTTATTAGGATGGTTTTTTTGGATTTCTATAACTAGCGCATTGAGAGAATTAACATTAACATTAGTCTGCGGTTCTGGAGATGGTAAGGTTTTGGCTTTGGGTTTTTCTGGTTTGAGTTCTAAAGTAATACCGTATATTTTACAATTTTGTTGTGTTTTTGAATCTAATAACACCTTAAAGTTTTGATATAGTTGACATCGGATTGTGTTCGCTGTATCCTTACCATTCTCTATGACACCGTCAGATATTAGGCCAAATTTGGATTGATATTTTTTAATAGAATCAACCCATTTTGTATAGTTTTCATTCTTTGTGTTATATTCTAGAATTGCCCCAGGGTTTGCCTCTATAAATATTCCTTCTATCCCTACTTTAGTTTCCTCTTTATTTTTATTCAAGTGTTTATCGAAATCTCCAACTATTTGATCCAAGGTTCTTGCAGTAATGTTTTTGAACGTTTCTTCTTCATTATTGCTGGGTGCCGGTGATGGTTGGGGGACTACCGTAAATAATTTATTTATTCTAGACATAGGAGCTATTTTTGCTCGTTCCTCTAAGATAATTCCTAGTAAAGTACCTAAAGCTAGGTAAATTACTATTGGTAGTAGTCTAAGTTCTAATGGTTGAAGTTGAGGGGCAGACTCGATAAATTGCTTTATCCAATCTGTGATACTGTCTCTAATAGTTGGTATTTTTCTGATCGCTAATATTTGTACATTACTATCTTTACTTTTAAGAATTTCTGTTCTTTTGTCAGAACGTCTTAAATTTAGTAAACTCTTTTCCCATAATTTAGCAGGAATACCTTTAGGATTAGTCAGCCCAGTAAACAGCAAAGCCAGATTGTGGGTTGCAGCTAGACTTTTACTTTCTAACTGCTTTTGATAACTCATATCAGCAAAAAAATCTGCTAATTTTGAGTATAATCCAGAATTATGTAGGGCTAGATATTTCGACTTTCCTTTATAAGTCCAGATCAACTCAATCATGTCATCGCGTAACAATTTCCAGTGGATTTGTGATAATATCACTAAGTTTTGAGGAGCATGGCTCACACAGTAGCTACCCTTTTTTAAGGCTGGACTTATCTGATCTTCAACAAGATACAACCCTTTTTTATAAGCATCATCTTTAGCAATTTTATAATTTTCTGCTATTTGATTTATGTCTTGCCAGAAGTCAATACAATACTCCTGATAGGCTTTCCCCCACAACCCTTGACTATCTCTATCTATCCAGTCTGCTAAATCTTGTAACGCTTTGGCATTACTGTCTACAAGAATAGTATCTATACCTTGAAAAATCATGTTTCTACTTGAAGTTATAATTGGGGATTCCTCCGCAACCGGTGCAGGAAGAGATGAACCCTCTTTAACATTCTGCCCGAGGATATTTCTCGATTCTTCACTTACAGGAAAGATAGCCTGAAAAGAAGCAGGTTTGGTCAATCCCTTGACATTATAACCCCAGGCGATCGCGCAGTTAGCCAAAATCTGAGAAGCTACATTTCTGATATACTCATGGTTAATTATTCTTGATTCAATGAGTAGCATGATATAATTTTCACTTAATTTAAAACCATAACCTTTGTAATGTTCAAATAGGTAATCACTTGCACATTTATTTAATTCTTGCTCATTTGAGTTTGCAGTTTTATAGTCAGCAAAGCTATCAAATATTTCTTTAGTATTTCGGTAATTGTAATTACTAAGCATATATTCCTTCTTGAGTTGTTCTTTTTCGTATTTAACTATGCGGTCTTTTTTCAGTAAGGCAGTTAATTTTAATTTACTCAAGTCAGCTTCAGCCCAGAAATCAATTTGCTGTTCTGTTTCGTAAGGATATTTTTGTCTATAAGAATTTATCAAGCTTTCGAGAATGCGTTTGTCTCTCTCTATTTCAGATAGTTGGTCATATATTTGATTGGCTTGATAGTCAAAGAAGTCTTCGGCTTCGTACATATTTAATGTTAGTTGACCTGCTTCCATTGACTTTTTAAAATATCTTTGAGTATAGTCTTTCTTTTTCTCAGAAGTTAATTGAGTCAATTGATAGCTAATCAATTCTTTGACTTCAGCTTCTGTTAATTGATAGTTTTTGGATTTATAATTTTCGAGTAAATATCTTTTGACCTGAAGTCGTAGGGCTAACTCATTAAGAATTAAGGGAGGACATACCAAATCGTTAGGGACAATGATGGTATCTGTGCCTTCTTTCCTGAGCAGTTCCTTAAACTCATCTTTACCTAACAAGTCAGTATTTGTGACCGTCGGAGGAGCATACTCATGGTACTGATTCGGGGTTTTGCTATCAAAGGGGTTGAATTTAAGTCCACCAGATTGAGAATGCCATCTCACTAAATCCTCTAACTTTCCCTTACCTTCAGTAAGAAAATAACGATATACCGAAATACCTCGGCCTTTTTCGTCATTAGCACGGGTAACAACGGCTAAAACTGACCAAGCTTCTCCATTTTCTTCTACTTCCCGTCCAACCATAGCTGGCGTATCAGTAGCATCACCTACAGGTACTGAAAACAACTGATTAGATATGGCATTTTGGACTACGGGAGGGATGGGATCAATAGTACAGTTCATATAGCCGGTGAACCCGACTGAATGCCAGTTATTAGCTGTACCTACTACACGGATTCCTGTACTAAATTCATGAATGGCTATAGTCATAATATTTTATCGTGTAGGACATTGAGTTCGGGGGTTAAGTTTTATATTTAGCTCTTCGGCAACATCACATTTTAAGCGATTGTAGGTATTACCATTAATGTCAATCTGACCATCGGCATTGTTAGGCTCTTTAGGATTTTGATAATTTTTGACTAAATCAGTTAGCTGTTTTACTTGGGTAGGATCAATTAATTCTTCATAGAGTTTAGTATCCTTACTCAAAATTTTCGCTAAGGCAGTCTGTACTCTCACCTCGGATTTAGATTCAGCAGGGTGTTTTTTATGGATTTCGTTCACTAGCGCATTGAGGGAATCAATATTATACAGATTTGCTATCCCTAGCTTTTCGTAAATATCGTATTTTAAGCGATTGTAGATATTATCATTAATGTCAATCTTACCATTGGCATTATTAGGATTCTTATTCTTAGGATCTTGATACTTTTTAACTAATTGAATTAGCTGTTTTGCTTGGTTAGGATTAATTAATTTGGAATAGCTTTCAGCACCTAAAATACTAGCTACAGCACTCTCTACCTCTACATCTTTGTCAGGATGTTTTGCTTTGATTTCTGTAACTAGCGCCTTGAGCGAATTAACATTAGTCTGCCATTGTGTAGGTGCTGGAGATGGTGTGGGTTGAAGTTCATCTTCTTTTTGTTGTACAGTAATGTTAAAACTCTGACAATTTTCTGCTGTTGCTTTAGGGGCGGATAAATTGGATTCTTGATAGAGTTCACATCTTATTCTTTTCTCTGTATCCTTATCCTTTTCTATAATACCGTCAGATTTTAATTTAGCGTTGGATTGATATTTTTTAATAGAATTAATCCATGCCTTATAGTCATTATTTTTCGTGTCATAATCTAGATTTTCTCCAGAATTTGCCTTGATAAATATTGCTTCTATTTCCTTTTTACTTTTTTTTCCAACTGTATTCAAGGGTTTCTTGAAATCTTCGGCTATTTTATCCAAGGTTGTTGCAGTAGTGTTTTTAAACGTTTCTTTTTCATTACTGATGGGTGCAGGTGTTAGTATAGAAGATATTTTTGCTTGTTTCTCTAAAATAATTCCTAGTAAAGTACCTAGTAAAGTACCTAAAGCTAGGGAAATTACTATTGGTAGTAGTCTAAGTGGTAATGGTTGAGGTTGAGGGTTAGGCTCGATAAATCCCTTTATCCAATCTATGGCATGGTCTTTAATACTTGGTATTTTTCTGATCTCTAATATTTGTACATTACTATCTTTACTTTTAAGGATTTCTGTTCTTTTGTCAGAACTTTTTAAATTTGGCAAACTCTTTTCCCATAATTTAGCAGGGATACCTTTAGAATTAGTCAGCCCAGTAAACAGCAAAGCCAGATTGCGGGTTGCAGCTAGACTTTTACTTTCTAACTGCTTTTGATAACTCATCGCGGCAAAAAAATCTGCTAATCTTGAGCATAATCCAGGATTACGTAAGGTTATAAGTTTCGATTTTTCTTTAAAAGTCCAAATCAACTCGATGATATCATCGTGTAACAGTTTCCATTGCTTTTGTATTAATACCTCTAAGTTATGAGAAGCATGGCTTACATAGTAGCCACGATTTTTCAAGGTTGTACTTACATGAGATTCATGATTCCACCATCCTTTGCTATGAGCATCATCTTTAGCAATTTTATAATTTTCTGCTATTTGTTCCATGTCTTGCCAGAAGTCAATACAATACTCCTGATAGGCTTTCCCCCACAACCCTTTACTATCTCTATCTATCCAGTCTACTAAATCCTGTAACGCTTGGGCATTACTTCCTACAAGAATAGTATCTATCCCCTGCTTGGCTTGTTTAATTGTTGCAGAATCTTTGGGTAATTGATTTTTTAAAGTTTCGCTTAACTGATTAGCTACTGCCAAAGAGTTTTCTATCTGTTTATCCTGAGATTTTGCTTTTATCCCACTGATAAAATCAGTAAGAGTCTCAGGAACAGTTAAAGCTCTCAGCATCAGTAAGCGTAATGAGCCAGGGGAGTAGGTTGTATCTTTCTGGGCATTCTCTAAGCCCAAGGGTTTGAAGACCGAATCTTCCCAGAATTTAGGTGTATAAAGAGGATTGCTGAAAGCTTTTTCCAAGGTGTCTATATAGTCAGGTTTAACGTTACCTTGAAAAATCATGTTTCTGCTTGCAGTTATAATCGGGTATTCTCCTGCAACCGGTGCAGGAAGAGATAAACCCTCTTTGACATTCTGCCCGAGAATATTTCTCGATTCTTCACTCACAGGGAAGATAGCCTGAAAGGAAGCAGGTTTCGTCAATCCCTTGACATTATAACCCCAAGCGATCGTGCAGTTAGTCAAAATCTGAGAAGCTATATTTCTGATATACTCATGGTTAATTATTCTTGATTCAATGAGTAGCATGATATAATTTTCACTTAATTTAAAACCATTACCTTTGTAATGTTCAAACAAAAACTGACTTGCAAATTCAGTTAATTCTTGCTCATTTGAGTTTGCAGTTTTATACTCAGCAAATACGTCTACATCTTTAGCAATTTGGTTATTATTGAATGTATATTGCTTCTTAAGTTGTTTTTTTTCGTGATCAACTAATCTATCTCGTTTCATTGAGTTAGTTAATTTATTCAAGTCAGCTTTAGCCCAGAAATCAATTTGCCGTTCTGTTTTGTTAGGATTTGTTTGTTCATAATAATCTATCAAGCTGTCTAGAATGCGTTTGTCTCTCTCTATTTCAGATAGTTGGGAATATATTTGATTGGCTTGATAGTCAAAGAAGTTCTCGGCTTCGTACATACTTAATGTTAGTTGACCTGCTTCCATTGACTTTTTAAAATGTCTTTGAGTATAGTCTTTCTTTTTATCAGAACTTAATTGCGTCAATTGATAGCTAATCAATTCTTTGACTTCAGCTTCTGTTAATTGATAGTTTTTAGATTTATAATATTCGAGTAAATATCTTTTAACCTGAAGTCGTAGGGCTAACTCATTGATAATTAAGGGAGGACATACCAAATCGTTAGGTGCAATGATGGTATCCGTGCCTTCTTTCCTGAGCAGTTCCTTAAACTCATCTTTACCTAACAAATCAGTATTTGTGACCGTCAGAGGTGTATACTCACGGTACTGATTCAGGGTTTTGCTATCAAAGGGGTTGAATTTAAGTCCACCAGATTGAGAATACCATCTTACTAAATCCTCTAACTTTCCCTTACCTTGAGTCAGAAAATAACGATATACCGAAATTCCTCGGCCTTTCTCGTCATTAGCACGGCTAACAACGGCCAAAACTGACCAAGCTTCTCCATTTTCTTCTACTTCCCTTCCAACCATGGCCGGCGTATCAGTAGCATCACCTTCAGATACGGCAAACAACTGATTAGATATGGCATTTTGGACTACGGGAGGGATGGGATTAATAGTACAGTTCATATAACCAGTGAACCCGACTGAACACCAGTTATTGGCTGTGCCTTGAACATTAATACCAGTGCTAAATTCATCAATACGGATAACCATTGTTTTTAATCCTCATCTAAAGTTGTATGACGTTTACCTGTACAAAGCCAATAAATAGGAGCAACTAAACCGAAAGGCCGCCAAAGTTTGGGCTTACGAATTACACAAGAGGTACCACCCCGATCGCGTTTTAAAATAGTCGTATTAGGTTCAGGAAATTCCTTGCCTAGGGTACCAAAAGCTGAGATGGTAAAAAAATCTACTTGTCGCACATTGTTATCCCATCTCATTAATTTTTGGGAAGTAAGGGGAAATCTGCGCTTGATTAACTCTTTTGCTTCGTGACGATTTACCCATAACTCTGGTAGTTCACACTTATTAAGTGCGACAGCAATGCGCTTGAGAGCAGGGGTTTCGTCAAACTGACGATGATCCAAGGAAGCGAAAAAGTTTTCTATTCCCTGGGCATAGAGAGCATCCATCCGATAGGCAGTGCCATCAATGAGAAGCAAAATACCTGAAGCAAATTTACAATCATCAAGGTAATCATCGAGCCAAGGATCAGCTTTTTTATTAATGAGGTCTAAAAAAAACTCTCCTGAATAGTCTTTACAGTTAATATCTAGTTGTACTGGGCGAGAGCCAAATAGGGAAGAGTTCCAAGAAAACTGGTTTTTTAGGGTAATACGCAACTGATAGTCTTTTACTGTATCTACAGTAGCGTTTTTATCAACCTTAGTGGCTTCTAGTTCCAAGCCTTGCTCAAGAATGTCTTGGGCGAACTTGATTAACTCATTGCCAGCTATTTGGTCCCCGGTAGCGTTGATCGATTCGATTGGGCTGTCTAAACTACGATTAGGTGAGCGGGTTTGGTAGGCAAGGGAAGCCAGATAAGCGGTTTTCCCTGAACCTCGATCGCCGATGACCCGAATGTTAGCGTTCTCGGTGATAGGGGAAGAGGCATTTAGTCCTTTACTTGGCATCCAGTTCGGTAGTTTCATTGTGTTACGTTGGGAGGATTAGCTCTTAATTAACCAGTACAAAGGTTCGATAAGATTATAGGGTTGCCAAGCACCAGAAGCCGCACTATAGAGAACACAGCGAGGTTCACCTTTTTCACTGACAAAATCACGGCGGTTAGGACGTGGGTTATCACGAGAACGGACTCCAAAGGTAGACATGGCGAAAAAATTTAAGTTCTTAGGAAGAATGGTTTTCCGCAGATAATTAGTAGTGTCTTTGAGGTGAACTTGAAACAGATCTAGCTCCGGTTCATGTCTGCCAGGCCAAATTTCTCCGCGCTCACATTTGCTCATTACTATAGCAATTTTGTAGCTATCTTTTTGCCCTTCGGACTCTAGCAAATTGATAAAGCGTGTTAGCATTTGCACATAATATCTATCTGCACCAAATTCCCATCCAGGTAACATCATTATGCAACCTTTTTTGTCGATGAAGCAATCTTGAATAAAGCCCTCCTGAAGGGCACTATCTAGGGTATTGTTTACCAAAGAATCAAAAACCTCTCCTGGGTAATCCCTAGCAGTGATTTGAAACTGCTCCACAGGCGATCGCCAGTTTAATTTACCTGTGATATTGAAGGTATAAAATGGCAGGTCATCAACCGTCCGAATGTTATCGCCTATTTTAGTGGGTTCAAACTCCCCACTTTCTGCTAGTAATACATGAGCTTTGTTTTTTAACTCTATAGATTGGTCTCCTGAAGGACTAACTTCGTACTTACTTTTTTTATTGTTTTTAATGCTATGTTCTTGGTGGTAAACCAAAGAGCCTAGGTAGGTCGTTTTACCCGATCCCCTTGGTCCAACTATACAAACATTACGACTAGACATAAGCTAACTCCAGAGTATTAAACAATATCTTTAGCTAAATGAGAACCTAAATAAATCCAAGGTAGCTCTAAAAGCTCGCGGCTATGGATGGTAGTAATAAAACAACGAGCGGATAAACCTTTAATGCTGCGATTCAATTCATCTATTTGCGGATGAAAGGGAGCGAAATAACGCTGGTAAACGTACTCATGTTTTTGTTGCCAGTTTTTGGATTGTTTATAGGGATCATAGCGTAATTTTTCAGCTTCTGCTTTGTAGTCTACCATACAAAGATCCACCTTGTTAATGCAAAGCAAGAGGTGACGAATTTGTTGGCAGTCTTGTTTAAAAAAGTTGATCCAGCGTTCAAATCGTTGATTCCATTGATGTCGGGAAATATGTTTCATTGGATCTTCGTATTGAGGGTTAATAATCTCCCGATACGGGGGTAAGACTAATAAAATACCTTCCGCATCTCGAATCGAGTTGAGAAAAGTTTGCCAATTGTCGGGATAGAGTGACTGCCAACTACTGCGCCAAATTTCTCCTGGGGTATCGAGCCAAGAAGAGTAGAAGACCTTTTCACCTGTTACTAATTGTACTTTCACTTCCATGGGTTGGTCACGCACCGCCGATTCATCGGAAGTTGCTCGGATTTTCCCTATTTGGTTATCCCAAAGCATAAGCTTGAGGGTGTTGTAGTCGGGGGATGTCACCCGGACATACTCACTGTTTTTGTTGGTTAACTCCAGAGCTAGATGAGTTTTACCCGTTTCTCGATCTCCGATGTAGATAACACCACCCAAAGCCTCTTACCTCCTCAAAGCTATACAAGTCATCCATTTTCCTTCCTATTATAAAAAAAAACCAGGTGCTAGGGTTTAATCGTTATAATGGCTTTAGCTTATGCAGAGCTATTGACCGAAATGTCAGCAAAAGTTAACTTTTTCTGGAACGCGATCGCACTGAGTGTCCCTACCCCTAGAGCCGCGATCGCATGCCCACACTGGTTATCGGTGACTAAGAACTGGGTAATGTTTCCTTAAAACTTACTGAAATGTACCCAAAGTTGATCAAAATGGCCGCCAATAAACGGAAAAATATAAGCCATTTTCCTGCCAATTAGTTTTCTGGGTATCCGTTGGTACTAGGGGAATCCCCCACATAAAACGCAGGTTAAAATATTTGCCCTGTTGCCAATACAATCCTAAACCCGTTGAGACTAGGGTACTAGGATCAAAATTTTCCTCATTGACATTCCACGTCGTACCTACATCTATAAAAGGGGTTACTTGTAATAATCCTTGCCATTGGGGAATCCGTGCAATGGGGATACGAATTTCTCCCGAAGCAAAAAAACCACTGTCGGAAACGATTAAATCCTGACGATATCCCCTAACACTTTCTATTCCCCCCAGGGTAAACTGTTCTAAGGGAACTAAGGGACGGCCTGCTATTTGTAAGTCAGTCCTAAATAGGAATAATGTATCTGGGGCTAATTCCCTGAGATATTGTCCTTGACCTCTCCAGACGAAAAAGTTACTATCAGGAAAGTCTTTGTTAATAGTAGATTCCAGGGCATTAATACCAAAACTAAATTGAGAACGTAGGGCTAAAACTTCCTTTTCATTTCGGGTAAACCATTCTTGAAAAAACCGAAGTGCAGAAATTCTAGTTTCTCCATTTTCATTAGCTCCTGGGGAAATGGGAAAAGGAGTATTTAAAACAGTAGTGTTACTTTCTTCGTAGGAAAAACTGAAACCTAGGGCGAGTTCCTGGCTGGGGGTTTGTATAATCGGTTGACGTAAACTCAATTCGTACAAGCCAGCTTCCGATTCAATATCTAACTGATCAAAGGGAGATTCGACAATGCGACTAGAAATGGTTTCGTAGGTAAAGCTAACCGTTCCATTGCGCGGGTTAATCGGTAGACTATAACTGACATTGTAACGATTACTTCCTAGGGTGTTAGTATACAGAAAATTCAGGCGATCGCCAAATCCTGTGACATTTCTTTGCTCAAATCCTGCTCCTAATTGTACACTTCCCACGCTCGGTACTTGCCCATTATCTGAGGAGATTTCTACATCAAAGGTATCGGCTTCTTGGACTTTTACTTCTAAAATATTCTGACCTGTTCGCGTTCCTGCGGATAAATCCGCCGCAATATTTTTAATTAAAGGATTTAGTTGTAATAATTGTAAAGATTCTAAAAGTTTATTGACATTTAACGGCTTTTGTGATCCTAAGGCTAGGCGACTACGAATATAGCTCGGTTGTAGTCTTCTTAAACCCGTGATATTAATCGCTTCCAATTCCCCTTCGATAACTTGAATCTTCACTACCCCTGCTTGTAATTCCTGGGGTGGAATAAAAGCCCCGGAAGTTATATAACCCTGACTTTGGTAGAGTTGGTTAATGGCAGTACGCACCTGATACAGTTCACTAATAGTCAGGGAACGATTGGTAAAAGGCTCGGTAATGGCGGCTAGTTCTTGGATACTAAAAACCGTACTTCCCACTATCTCAAACCTTGTCACCGTGATTTGCATGGGGACAGAGCCAGGGATAGGGTCCTCTAATGGTGTTGGTTGCGGTAGGGGGAGTAATTCCTCATTATTAGGAAGTGCCGGAGGGAGTTGTGGCCTAGGTAGGGTGGGGGGTAGATTGTCCCGAGGACTGGGGAATCTGGGCAGGTTTGGCCTATTTTGGGCGATCGCTGAACCTAGAGTCAGATAATTAAGATAAAATCCGATTCCGAAACTACTTAAAAATAAGATAAATTGTTGAAGCCCTTGCCTGGAAGTTAACCCGACTGGGAATTTGAAGAATAATCTCTTAAAAGCAATACCCATGTTCGCTGTTGAAACTGTATAAAGAAAAGTCTATCATTACACCATGTAAATAATTGTAACTTTTGTTGATAATTACCAAAATTACGGTGTAGCCTTGCGGATAAGATTCCCTAGATTATCTAGGGGATATTTATACATAACCTACCCCGAGAAAAAAATGATCCAAGCCAATCGCTCAGATTTATCTAATAGACCCCCATCATTTTCTGAAGAAGCAGTAGAAGAATTTGGTCAAATCACCCATGATTTTCTCAGCAAATATCTAAAGCCAGAGGAGATCCTCTCCGTTGAGGTTGTTATTCAATGGAATCCTCAAGGGAAGACGGTAGCAATTGAGAAAGATGCGGCTGTAGAGCTTCAGAGGGTATTAGCTTCGACTCCTCGTGCCAACAGGAAGGTTGGCAGAAGGCCAGTCTTAGGTACCAACTGTGCTTGGGGTCCTGACGAAGGCTGTGGGTCGTCCTGACGAACGCTGCAGGTGATTAATAATATGAATTTTCAGCACAGCAATAAAAAACGACTCTTGAAAATAGGATTCATGTCGACTTCTGTAGGTTTGTTTTTGTCCGGAGGATTGGTTTCGGCGCAAATAGTGCCAGACGATACCCTGGGTGCTTATAGCTCGCAACTGGATGGAAATATTATTAGACGAGGTGAAAAAAGAGGGGAAAATCTTTTCCATAGTTTTAAAGAGTTTAGTATTGGGGAAGGTCAAAGCTTTAAGTTTTCTAATCATCCAGGCGTTACCAGAATTTTTAGTCGAGTTACGGGAAATAACCCCTCGGAAATTAAGGGAACTTTAGGCGTATTAGGCAATGCAGACCTATTTTTGATTAATCCCAGAGGCATTATTTTTGGACCAAATGCTCGCCTGGATCTGAAAGGCTCATTTATAGGAACTACAGCCGATAGCGTTGTTTTTGCCGATGGTATTTTCGGTGCTTCTAATCCAGAGTCATCTACCGTTTTAAGTGTCAATGTTCCCCTTGGGCTGCAAATTAGTGCAAGTGCCGAACAAATTCTTAATCAATCTGTGGCGATTAACGATGGTGTTACTTTGGTTGAAGGACAACCATCAGGACTTGACGAATCCTTAAGGACGTTTCCTACGGGATTACTTGTAGGGGCGACCGACAAAACCCTGGCTCTGATTGGGGGTGATATTCTTTTTGAGAATGGGGCTGTAGTAACTAACTTTGATGGACATATTGAATTGGGAAGTGTGGGAGAGGGTGAAGTTACTCTAAGTCCTGGTTCCTTGGGTTGGTCATTTTCCTACGAAAAAGTGGGTAGGTTTAGGGATGTTAAATTTAGTCAAGGATCAGCTTTACAATCTTATCCCTTTGAAAAGCCAACTAGTACGCAAATTCAAGCTAGACGGATTAATTTTTCTGGTGAAGGAGGAGGAGTATTTAGTTTTAATAATTTAGTAACAAAGTTTATCGTAGGGGGATTGACAAAGTTAATAGCAACGGAAGCTATCGAATTAGATAATGGTGCTTCTTTAGTTAACGCCAATATTATCCTAGAGGAGAATAAAAATGGGGGTGAAGAAGCGGGGAATATCGTTATTGAGTCGCCTAAATTCAGATTAAATAATTCAAAGATTGAAGCTACTTCGACCATTGGGGGAGATCCTGATGACCTATCACAGATAGCAGTAGGAAAATCGGGAAATATTCAGATACGATCGAATAGTATAAGTCTTGACAATCAAAGCCTAATCACTACCGATTCTGAGCTTGAGCTAGGAAATGGGGGCAATATTTCCCTGAATGTTTCAGACTTATTAACCCTACGTCGCGGTAGTACGATCTCTACTAACTCTAGGGGAAGTGGTGGTAATATTAATATAAAAGCACGATTTATTTTGGCATCTCCCTCAGAAGACAGTAATATTACGGCTAATGCACTCCTAGGAACAGGAGGTAATGTTAACATCAATGCCCTGGGGATAGTAGGCATAGAAAAAAGGGATAAGGAAAGTCCGTTGACTAGCGATATTACCGCCAGTTCTAAACGCGGTGTTGCCGGGATTGTGAATATAAATAATGCTGAGATTGAGCCTAAACAGAATATTCAAAAACTACCAGATGAGCCCTTAGATATAGCCCAATTAATTGATCAAAGTCTCTGCTCCGTGGGAAAAGGTAGTGAGTTAACTATTACAGGTAGAGGTGGTTTACCTAATTCCTCCCAACAAGCTCTCCAGGAAAACAACCTTTGGGAAGATTGGCGTATTGTCGAAAAGACTCCTAAAAATACCCAAGTTACCGCTCCTAGCACCGTAGAAACCCAAGTCCAAACTACCCCAAGGGAATTTCAGGGATGGACTGTCAATGCTAGGGGTAATGTGGTGCTCACCGCTCAACCGATAATCGTTACGCCCCAAGGGGATTGGTTGCCACCTTTGGGATGTCAGCATTTGAGAGCGGAAAATAAACAGATTTAGTAACCAACCGTCACACTAAATCCGCTTAAGTTACTGGATAATCATGAGGGCTAGGCAGGAGGCAGGAGGCAGGAGGCAGGAGGCAGGAGTCAGGAGGATTATAACCTGATTTAAAAACCAGATTTGGTATCATAGTAATAATATTGATGCCAGGACGCAAATAAATTAAATTATGATCACCTTTCAGGAGATTATCGCCAAACTCCATACATTTTGGGCAGCAAAGGGCTGTTTAATTGCCCAACCCTACGATACAGAAAAAGGAGCGGGCACCATGAGCCCCCATACCTTTTTAAGGGCGATAGGCCCCGAACCCTGGGCGGTAGCCTACGTTGAACCCTGTCGTCGTCCTACGGATGGCCGCTATGGCGAAAATCCTAACCGTTTTCAACATTATTTTCAGTACCAAGTTTTAATTAAACCATCCTTAGATAATATCCAAGAAATATATCTAGATTCTTTACGGGTTTTGGGTATTCATCCCGAAGACCATGATATCCGTTTTGTAGAAGATAATTGGGAATCTCCTACCCTCGGAGCCTGGGGAGTTGGTTGGGAAGTTTGGCTAGATGGCATGGAAATCACCCAGTTTACCTATTTTCAACAGTGCGGCGGGATTGATTGTCGTCCTGTTTCTATTGAAATTACCTACGGGTTAGAGCGCCTGGCTATGTATTTACAGGATGTGGATGCTATTACTAAAATTCAATGGAATAGTCAGGTTAACTATGGGGATGTTTATTTACAAAATGAGGTAGAACAATGTACCTATAATTTTGAAGCTTCTAATCCAGAGTTATTATTTAGCCTCTTTGGGTTATACGAAGAAGAAGCCAAGCAACTTATAGACAAGGGTTTAGTTGTTCCTAGTTTAGATTATGTCCTCAAATGTTCCCATAGTTTTAACCTTTTGGATGCTAGGGGCGTTATTGCTGTAGCCGAAAGAACCCGTTATATTGCTCGTATCCGCAATTTAGCGCGGGAAGTAGCTAATTTATACCTACAACAACGGGAATCCTTGGGCTTTCCTTTAAAAGCAGTAGTTTAGTTATGGGATAGAAAGGGAACAGGAATAATTTCCCCCGTAGTTTCTCCTACCTCTACCTGTAACCCTTCCCCCCCTGCTTTGGTGCGTACATAGGCTAGTCCTAGGCATGAATCTCCTTCAGTTTGCACTATGCTCGTTAGAATACCCACTTTTTCAGCATCGTGGATTAAAGGGCTGCCGACGGGGGCAAATTTGTCTAATTTAATGCCCCAAAGTCTTTGTTTAACCCCTTTATAGGTATTTAAACGGGCTATGGTTTCTTGTCCTATATAACAGCCTTTATCAAAAGAAATAGCTGACCACAACCCTGCCTCAAGAGCATTATAATCCTCAGTGAGTTCAGCGCCTGGCATAGGTCGCCCTTGCTGGATGCGTAGTTTTTCCCATGCTTGACTATTTATTACCACGGCTCCCGCTTGGTGCAACATTTCCCCAATATCAAGGGCGTTTTCTTGGGGTAATAAAAGGGTATAACCGGGTAAACCTAAACCCGTACCCACGGCGATGCGAATGCTTACCTGGCCTAGGTTAACTAGAAAATGACTATAGAGAGGCGGGTTTTCAGGGACATTAAGGTCTAATTTTTTTAGTAAGGTCAGACTTTCTGAGCCAATTAAGCGAAAAATAGCTATTTTACCCGTTAAATCCTTTAATTCTACCTTATCCATGGGGAACAAATAACGATCCATCCAAGCTATTAATTTCTCATTCTGGTGAGGAGAGACTAAAACCAAGATAGAATCTTCGGTAACGTAGGCTGTCGCTAAGTCCAAGGTGCGCCCCGTGGAATTGACAAAAACCGTATCGCATCCTTGGCTCGGTTGTAGTGCTTGGATATTACTCGTGGTTTGGTTATGGAGAAAACGTAGGTGATCGCTACCTTTTAACTCTATTAAACCCCAAGAGGAGCAATCCGACAAGGCGATATATTCCGTGGTTTGTGTCATAGTGTGTCCGTAGGTAGGTTAGCAAATAATCGTTTAACAAGATTTTGGGTTTTGCTTTCTAAGCTGTGCCAATCTACCATTCCCTCTTCATCTAAAAGACTGGTATCAATATCTACCTCTAGGGTTTCTGAGTCTGGGTAGTCGCTAAAGCACACCTGAAAACAAAGCTCCCAGATATCTACTGTAACCGACTGATTTTTATAGGTCAAACAAAGGAGATAATTAGGATAGGGTGCATCTAACTCTTGGTAAGTTCCCACCCATGTCGATATCTCTAGTTCTTTACGAATATTATCAATAACTCGGATAAAAGCTGGCTGCATTAGCACCTGTGCTTGTTCCCAAGCCGTAATCGTTTTAAATTTTGGTTTCATTTGTTTATGGGCAGATTTTTTGATCTTCTCGGACAAGAATCCTGCAAAAACGGTAAAATAAAGATATAGCATAATTCCAGTCCTATGAAAATCCTATATTGGCCTTGTTTACTGACTTTTTCTGGATTGGTACTATTAGGCGGGTGTCAGGCTAATCAAAGCCCTACTAGCCAAACCTCAACCCCCCAAGGATTACCCCAGGGATTAGAAATTAAATTTTTAGTAGGAAGTGCTCTCACGCAATTTTGTGAGCAAGCAGCTACCCAGTTTAATCAACAAAATCCCAAACTAGACGGCGGACAACCCTTTTATCTTAAATGTGAAGCCAAAGGTAGCGGGGATATAGTTACTAATGTAATCAATCTAGCTCAACAACTAAAGCAAGGAAGCCTCCAAGCTAATGCACCGGAGTTTCCGACTTTAATCTCCACCGATGGAGAAATTTATCATGCCCAGTTAAAGTACCAAATAGACCAACTATTCCCAGGAGCAAATTATATTCCCGATATTACCGATGCTCCCCTATTAGCTAATAGTCCGATGGTATTTATGGTACCTGTGGATGTAGCCCCCATACTTAAAAAACAACCCGGCGATATCTATAAAACCCTACTCAAGGCCAAAACCTACCAAAATCTAGACCCCAAAGCCCCTGCTTTACCTATATACTTCGTCCAGACTGCTCCCACTTATTCCAATTCAGGTTTACAAACCCTAGTGGCTCAGTTTAGCTCCGTAGCAGGAAAACGTCCTGAGCAGTTGACAAAGGCAGATGTTGATAAGTATCAGCCCCAAGTACAACAAATTCAGAAGAAAGTAACTCGTTATGGCCTTTCTACCCAAACTTTAGCCGAAGATATGGTAAAAAATGGCTCGTTTTGGGCTTCTATTGCTTCGGTATACGAGTCTTCGGTAATTGCCGCCAATAGTAACCCGACGGGGAATAATACCAAGTATGAAGCTATCTATCCCAAGGCTACCTTTACCTCGAATATGAGAGCAATTTTACCCACCGCACCCTGGGTGAGTGCCGAGGAAAAACAAGCTGCCGAAAAGGTGATAGAATACCTGCGATCGCCCCAAGCCCAACAAATAGCCGTAGGTTTAGGTTTACGCCCAGGGGTAGCTGGAATAGAATTAGGATCGAAGTTTTCCCCCCAATACGGAGTTAATCCCACTGCTACCTACGATTCCCTCCGCTCTCCTAGTCCGGAAGTCGTTAATAAAATGCTCAAGTCTTGGCTAGAGGTTACTAAAAAGCCTTCCCAGGTTGTCATCGTTGTGGACTCCTCTGGCTCAATGCAGGGAGATAAATTACCTGCGGTGCAAAGTACCCTAAGTAATTATATTAATAATCTCGGTCCCAAGGAAAAAGTTGTTTTAATTGACTTCGATACCCAAATACGTCCCCCAGTTTTAGCCGATGGTACTCCAGAGGGAAAAAATAAAGGTTTAGCTTTTATCTCTAGCTTACAAGCAGAAGGGGGAACTCGACTCTACGACTCCGCCCTAGAAGGACGCAATTGGCTACAAAAAAATCTCCGTCCCGAAGCTATTAATGCAGTGATAATTTTAACCGATGGGGAAGATTCTGGTTCTCAAATATCCCTAGACCAACTCAAACAAGACTTAGCTAAAAGTAACTTTGGGAGTGATCAACGCATAGCATTTTTTACTATTGGCTATGGCAAAGCCGGGGAGTTTAATCCCGACATATTACAACAAATAGCTGACTTGAATAGTGGTTACTATCGCCAGGGTGAACCTGGGACTATTTCTACGGTTTTATCTAATCTACAACTAGAGTTTTAGGGGTAATTTATGAAATTAGCGAATCCTTTTTACTATCCTCTGGCTATGTTATTGGGAGGGATTTCTCTAGTTTTAGGAGTACGTTTATTAAGTTTGCCTAATCTGCTTGTTTTCCCCACTGCGGCGGCGGTAGCTACGGCAGGGGCAACTTTTTTAAAGTCCCGCGAACCCGATCCTAAAAAAATCATAGATGGGGAATTAAGACAGATTAAAATCCTAGCCGAAGGAGTGGCTAGTAAGGCAGAATTATTAAGGCAAGAAGCAGGGGATATTTTAACTAAGGGGAATTTTCAATTGGATTTGTTAGTAGCAGTACAATCCGTTTGCGATCGCCTTAGTTCCCTACCTAGCAAAATTCAACAACTAACCCAAAAGGTTTCCGATAGGGAGGCGTTACTTTCCGAGGAAGAATTAGATGCCCAAC
The DNA here is from genome assembly GCA_040398185.1 of Microcystaceae cyanobacterium. Lineage (GTDB taxonomy): Bacteria > Cyanobacteriota > Cyanobacteriia > Cyanobacteriales > Microcystaceae > JBBAUO01. The sequence goes on from JBBAUO010000015.1 coordinate 62,693, forward strand.
TATTAGAATCTAGGCAAAAATTAGCTAAGAGTTCTGGTATTGCCAAGGAACGTTTGCAGGAACTTATTAATAGTTTAGAAAAAAATATTCAACTAGCAAAAACAGGACAAGATGCCCGACAAGCCCAGATTATTAATCTGCATACTCTCATCCAAAATTCCGCAGGGGTTTTACAGGAGTTTCAGAACAAACTACGAACCTCTAACTTAGATCAATCGCAAAATTTACAGGATTTACAGGAATTAAACGACGAATTAAACCAGTACCAAGAAAACGTTGATATCCTCATTGATTAACTATGAATACTAAAGCTAAAAACCAAAGAAACCGTCTAATTCAGTCAAGTGCGATCGCTTTAACTTCCGTAGTTTTAGCCACTGCTCCTGTCCCAGGATTACAAAGAAAAATTATCGTTGTAACTGGAACTGAACTAACGGAATCTATGCAACAAATAGAAAAACAATTCGAGGAAAAAAATCCTAGTATAGATGTAGAGTTTAAGTTCCAGGGTTCCCAGGATATTGTCAATAATTTTATCGACAAAAAAAACGACTTTGAACCAACTGTCTTAATTCCTGCATCCGAGGAAATGCTAACCGAATTAAAACAACGCTTGGCTGCTCAAAATTCTCCTGAACCTTTTTACGAAACACCCCAACCAATAGCTAAAACCTTTTTAGTCGGTATTGCTTGGCCCGAAAGAGGAAAGGTTTTATTCCCCGATGGACATTTTAGTTGGGGAAAATTAGAACAAGCTATGACAGCAGGAAACTGGCAAAAAATTGGTGGTAAAGCTGATTGGGGAAGTTTTGATTTTGTGATGACAGACCCAACTCGTTCTAACAGTGGACAAGTTACCCTATCTTTATGGGCACAATCTAAGGGAGATGATCTAAATAATCCTGCCCTTAATCCCCTCTTTGCAACGGTTAAGAAATCAGTTTATTTGCCGCCCCGCTCTACGGATATTCTACTACAGGAATTTATTGCTCGCGGACCTAATGATGCCGATGTAGCCACAGTTTACGAAAGTAACGCCCTTTCCCGTTGGCAAAAAGACAAACCCTATCAAATTTATTACCTCAATCCGACTACAGAAACCGTAGCAACTGCGGCAATTGTTAAGGAAAATGTAGACAAGGGAGAAGCAAAAGCCGCCCAACAATTTATTAGTTTTCTAAGGGAACCAGAACAACAAAAAATCTTTGTTCAGAACGGTTTTCGTCCTGCGGTCGGCAAGGTTGATTTACAGTCCGTACCTAATAGCCCTTGGAGTGAACAGATACCAGGCTCGGAAATAAACCCACCTGCTAACATGGTAAAACCTCCAGACACCCAAGCGATCGGAGAAATACAACGACTTTGGGAACGACAGTAACAATTTTAATTATTTCTTCTGCGTTCAAACTCACCACGACAACCATTTTTGACCACGATAAACCCGCGCTGGTCATAAAACCAATTGCCCTCACAGGAAGAAGAATTAGAAAGCTGCCGTACTAAACGAGCTCCATGTCTACCTGCATTAAAGTTGCAGCGTTGGTTTTGACCACGATTACTAGAACAAGTAATCCTGTTATTATTACCCCCTTGGCTACTACGAAAAGACTCAAATTCAGCACGACAACCATCCCGAACTTCCACAAAACCCTGACCCCTGGCCCAGCGATTTTGACAAGAGACTCCAGACAGGTTACGAATTAATTCCACCCCTCCTCTGGTATCCATAGGACAGCGTTGTGTTCTTCTGTCTACACTCTCACAGATGACTCTTTCTGCACGGGCAGTCTGGGGAATCATGGGGATAATTAGCAAAATAGAAGATGCCAGCAGGTACTTTAGCATAATTAATACAAATGGGAGTCCGCTAATCCTAGACTGGTTTTCTAGCTATTTTGTTTCCGAATCTCTACAAAACCTGAAAAGACACGACCTCTAAAACAGGGCCAATCATCGCTACTGTCATCACGTCCTCTCGGATTTTACCCGTTACCTTGACCTGAGACTTAGTTTGAGTTAGGTCCTTGGGTGCATTCATCAACTCGTAGGTAGTGCCATTATCAGCCACCAGAGCCCAAACCCCCAGACCGAAGGCTTTTCTTTCTACCTTTCCCGTTATAACTGTACTCATACCGTTTGTCTTTCCCCTTTACTGGCGACATAAGCTAAACCTAAACACAAAAGAGCATTTACCCCCAGGAAAATCTGGGCGACGGTACCCGTACCTAACCATAATAACTGGGGAAATAATACTGCACTAACACCCAAACAAGAAGCCACCCCCAGGGAAGTACCTATGGCGAACCATTTACCCTGGGAGTGTCCCAGTAGTAGGGCGATTAGGACAAAGGGAATTAGCACACTGGCAAAGATAGGATTTAAAAAAGAACTACCTTGTAAGGTATTACCCAACTCTGGTAAAGAACTACCCATCATCCGCAGAGGCCATTGGGGTAAATCAAACATATATAAACCTTTTAAGAAAAATAAGCCTGAACTGCCAAAAACCATCCCCATACTCAGAGGCCAAGTAATGGGTATATAGTTCCGCAAAAACCAAGCGAAAAGATAGGAACCAATAACCATTAAAACCTTGGGCCACAGAGTCATGACTCCACCATCTAGCCAAAAACGGGGATTAATATAACCATTGTCCCGTAACCAACCAAAAAAGTCCTTAAAGGTAATCTGTCCTTTTAGGGCTAGTTGTACCGCAGCACCAGCATCTAATTGTCCTGCACCAAAATGATTAAAGGGGTCCTCCGTCATCTTACGGCTAGACTCTAGTAAAATCTTGCGGACTTGTTCGGGTTCTTTAACCCCCGCAGATTGAATTAATGCAGCTACCCCCGCGACATGGGGCGCGGCCATACTCGTACCTTGGAAACCAACCAAAATAGGTTTACCCGTTTCGGAATCTAGGGTTTCTTGGAAAATTTCCCCCTCCTCGGACCCCCCAGGAGCAGCTATATCTACCCCCGCTCCAAAGTTAGAATAGGGAGCTTTTTTCCCCGTCGCATCTATGGCAGAAACACTAATAACATGGGGATAACGAGCAGGATAGGAAGCGGAATTTTGATTAGCATTTCCCGCCGCCGCAATAACCACGGCTCCCTTACTGTGGGCGTAGTCGATGGCTTCTCCCATGGATTGACTTTCTCCCCCACCCCCTAAGCTCATATTGATTACCGTTGCACCGTTGTCTACGGCAAATTTAATAGCCTCGGCAATATCTGCAACTGTTCCCCCTCCCTGGGCTGAGAGAACTTTTAAGGGCATAATCTTAGCTCGGTAAGCAATCCCCGCTACACCATAGTTGTTATTAGTAGATTGGGCAATTGTTCCCGCAACGTGGGTACCATGGCCATTATCGTCTTCGGCGTTATTATTATCGCTAACAAAGTCGTAACCTTCGACAAATTCTGTCTGTTCTAAATCGGGAACCTTAGATACTCCCGTATCAATGACAGCGACGATAACGCCCTCCCCTTGGCTATCTTCCCAGGCTTTTTCTACGTTAATACTCCGAAAGTTCCACTGTTTGCCATACTCGGGGTCGTTAGGAATTTCTTCGGCTTTGTAAATATAATTTGGTTCTATGTATTCAATATATTCTTTTAGGGGAGAATTGCGGAGTTTTTTAAGTAATTTCTTATCCCCTTTGAGGACGTAGAGATTTTCATCAATGGAAAAGATACTATTAAGGTTAACAGTTTCGGGAGTATTTTTGGCGATCGCTTGGAGTTGTTCGGTCAGGACTTCCCCTGGTAATTCTTCACGGAAGTTAATAATAAGCGAGTCGTACTGGCCTTTGCCCGCTAGACCTGTAAAGTTCCATAAAGCAAAGCCAATCCCGAAAACAAATAAACTCAGCAACAATAGTTTTTTCATGGCAGGGGGGAGAAGATGTCGGGAATTTTCTCTATAGTAGATCAAGAATCTCCAAACTAACACAGTCCTAGCCTAAATGCTGTGTTACCATAAATCTCAAAAGTTTTTACCCATAGTAAAGAATGCTGGCAAGGGTTTGGAGTGCATCTATTTTAGGGATTGATGCCATTAAAGTAGGAGTAGAAGTAGATGTATCTGGGGGACTACCTGCCATTGTACTGGTGGGCTTACCCGATGCTGCGGTACAAGAGTCTAGGGAGCGGGTGAAAGCAGCCCTCAAAAATGCGGGATATGCCTTTCCTTCCCGAAAGATAGTCATTAATCTGGCCCCAGCAGATATCCGAAAGCAAGGCCCCATGTATGACTTACCCATTAGTATCGGTATTCTCGCGGCCTCAGAACAAGTAGACTCCCAACTCCTCGGAGATTATTTATTTTTAGGGGAACTTTCCCTAGATGGTACCCTCAAGGCAGTAGCAGGAGTTTTACCCATCGCCGCAGCAGCCCAACAAATGGGCATTAGGGGTATAGTAGTACCATTAGACAATGCCCAAGAGGCCTCCGTCGTTAAGGGGTTAGAAGTCTATGGCTTTAAACATTTATCCGAAGTAGGACAGTTTTTGTGCCAACCCCAAGCCTATCAAAGCTTTAAACCCCAAGAGTTATCCCCCCCACCATCGTCTAATGTAGTTACTTTGGACCTCCAAGACATTAAAGGACAAAACCACGCCCGACGAGCCCTAGAAATTGCCGCAGCCGGGGGACATAATCTTATTTTTGTCGGACCTCCTGGTAGTGGTAAAACCATGTTAGCCCGACGCTTATCTGGGATTTTACCCTCCCTAAGTTTTGGGGAATCCTTAGAAGTTTCTCAAATACATTCGGTTGCGGGATTATTAAAGGAACGCGGTTATTTAGTTGTTGAGAGGCCTTTCCGCAGTCCCCATCATTCAGCTTCGGGCGCCGCTCTTGTGGGAGGAGGGTCGTTTCCTCGCCCTGGGGAAATTTCCCTAGCCCATCGGGGGGTACTTTTTTTAGATGAATTAACGGAATTTAAACGCAATGTTTTAGAATTTCTGCGCCAACCCCTGGAGGATGGTTTTGTTAGTATTTCCCGCACTCGTCAATCCGTGGTTTTTCCTGCCCAATTTACCCTAGTAGCTAGTACCAATCCCTGTCCCTGTGGCTACTATGGAGACTCAGTGCAAGCTTGTACCTGTTCCCCTCGCCAAAGGGAGCAATACTGGGCTAAACTTTCGGGTCCCTTAATGGATAGAATTGATTTACAAGTAGCAGTTAATCGCCTTAAGCCCGAGGAAATGACTCAGCAAAGTAGGGGAGAAACTTCGGAAATTGTCAAAGTCAGGGTAATGCAAGCGAGGGAAAGGGCTAATAGTCGTTTTTCCCAAGAGTCTAAGATTCTCTGCAATGCCCAGATGCAATCATCTCATTTACGACAATTTTGTCAACTAGATAGTCAAAGTGTAAATTTATTAGAGGGGGCTATTCGTAAACTGGGTTTATCAGCTCGTGCCATGGACCGCATTTTAAAGGTAAGTCGTACCATTGCCGATTTAGCAGGAGATGAGGAAATCAAAACTCACCATCTGGCTGAAGCGATTCAATACCGCACGATAGATAGAATGGCTTGAGATTGGTATTTATTTAAGTCAATAATGCGAACTTTTTTGATAAACTTACTCGATAATTATGGAATTTACAGCAAAACAGAGAGAGATTTTACAAGCAGGGATACTTGGAACTTACCCAGAGGAGGATGAATTAGAAATATTTCTGGACTTAAAAATGGATATTAAATTTTCTGAGATCGCCCAAGGGAAAATGTACAAGCGTAAAGTATTTTACTTAATTCGGGATTTTATAGGCGAAGTAAGGTTAGTAGAATTTATCACCAGCGTATTGACAGATAAACCAAGGAGTCCCTATCTAAAAAATGTTATAGAGGCATTTAAAGACATTCTTATTCAAAGCCTTATAGAGCGAAATATATTAAAATTCAATCTTGAAAAATCATATACCACCTTGAGTATAGCTAAAATGTTTAGCCTAGCTCGCATCATAGAAGATAATGAAATTTCTAATTATAACTTAGAATTTAAACATGGTCAGTTATTGAAAACATTAGAGAAAATTGATTTTAAACTAATTCAAGAGATTTATAGAGATAGTTTACCCAAAAATCCAAGCATTGATATTGGCGAATTGATGGACTTTGTTACATTAGAAACACTGATTCAAATTTTAATAATTGAATTTCCTTTAAACCAAGATAAAAAGCCGACAATATTAGAATTTACTGACAAACTAATAAAGAGATTAATTAATAACGATTTACAACAAGAACTATATCAATGGAGAAAGCATATTGGAGAGCATAATAATTTAACTTTTGAGATTCCCAACTTAGAAGCTGTTGAGATAATTAAAAGTGATAAAATTCTACGCTATTTTTTACAAATCATTGTTGAACCTCTCCCTACGGAAAAAGATAGATTTATCTTAAAAGCATTATTGATTGAAGACCGTAACCCAGAACAAAACAACGAAACAATAATCAACATCGACTGGCTAGATTCTGAACAAGAAGGGTTTTATTTTGAATCTGTCTCTACTATGATTAATAAAATCATTCAAAGCACTTCCCAAAAACATTTGTTAGGGAAAATATTCAATTTACTTATCGAAGTTTTCTTGCCAATATCTTATCTATCTAAAACCCTAGATTTAGAAGAAGTTTTAGATGAGCTAGATTGTAGTGAAAGGCTCGGCAAACAATATCCATTAATTGTACGTTCCTACGACAGAACCCGTGCGCCGACATTATTGTCACTCCTTAAACAAAGATGGAAACTTTTGCAAAATAAAATTCAAGCTAATCCTAATCCTGAAGCATGGGAAGAAGAATTTAAAACTCCTCCTGTCTTAGCAGACAAAAAATGGAGTGATTTACAAAAGCATCTAAACGAAAAAGTAGGGCTAAAAATCTGTTCCAACTTTCCGACTACCCCAAAAGATCAAGATGAGTTATTTAAAACTATTTTAAGAACTGGAGTGCCAATTTGTCTATGGAGTCGAAAAAAATCCCTAAAAGAAGATGAGATGGTAAGATTTAATCAGCTTCTATCTCTTGAGCAAGTTCGAGATATAAATAACTTATATCAAGCGATTTTCGAGCTTAGAAAAGAAGTTCCTCCTTCAAAAGCCCAAGCGAAAAATCATCTTGGCTCTCATTTGGGCTTTTTGTGCGATCATGGGGAACGGATTCCAGATATTTCACGTTTAACAAGGATGGTATAGTATTATGGCAAAATGGCATTTATTTTATGGAGATGGTAGAAAACCTAGCGACAAGACAATTGAACCCTTGTTGTCTTCTTCTCCACCTTGGCGACAATTTGGTAATCTGGGTGCATGGCTTGAACAATTGACTCCCGAACAACAAGAAAAAGTACGACAACGTTGGCAAGAGTTACGAGAGAATAATCAAGATGCCCACAAAAAAGGGAAAAACTTTCGTATCCATACAGAAAAAAAAGGTAGAAAGCAAGAACTAACTGAAGAAGCTAAGGAATTACTAGATGCAGTCAATGCGGCGATTTATCTCCGTCGTCCCCTGCTAGTACAAGGAAACCCAGGCTCTGGGAAGACTTCCCTCGCCCACGCGATCGCCTACGAGCTTAAACTGGGACCGGTTTTAACTTGGCCGATTACAGCCCGTTCTACCCTACAGGATAGTCTATATCGGTACGATGCGATCGCTAGGTTACAAGACAAAGAGCCAAAACCTATTAGCGAATATATCAAACTAGGACCCGTGGGAACGGCTTTTTTACCCTCGGAATATCCTAGGGTTCTTCTGATAGATGAAATCGACAAAAGTGATATTAACCTTCCTAACGATTTATTAAACTTATTGGAAGAGGGTTTTTTTGAGATACCAGAGCTAATCAGAGAAGCTAAAACCACTGAAGAAAAAGAATTTACCCTGAGAACAGCCGATGGTGATCTAGAAGCAATAATTGATCAAGGTAAGGTTATATGTTCTGCCTTTCCTATTATAGTCATGACTAGCAACGGGGAACGAGACTTTCCCCCGGCTTTTTGGCGGAGGTGCTTGCGGGTAACAATGCCCAATCCCCAAGCAGAAGCCCTTAAAACCATTGTTAAGGCGCATTTTGACAATGGGGAAAATAACCAGACAACGATACCTTTCCAAAGGATTGAGCCTCAGCTAGATACACTCATTAAAGAATTTTTAAACAAGGATAGCCGAGCAACGGATCAACTCTTAAATACCATCTACATACTGGCTAATATTGATGAAAAAAATGCAGACAATATTCAAAGGATAAAGGATTTACTCTTCAAAAGTCTGGGTGACGATGTGTAAAATATTATGGCTAAAGGATCATCAGTAGAACGATTAATCGAATTGCTTGGCAAAGACCTACAACTAACCAGTAGAGAAATCTCTGAGATTATCTGGTTAGCCCTTGAACGGCGCAAAAATCCCGAGGATGAAGTAGAACAGACTGAGGATGATTCCCCTCCACCAGAACCAATAAATAAAACCCCTGTTTCCACTCAAGCACCTTCACAGGAACCCCTTATCAGTGAACCAATAGGGGAAATCGTCCCTAAAACAGGTCATCAATCTTCCCATCTTTCTCCTAATGTCCTTCCTATTAAAGTCCCTGATGCTGCGGTTATTCGTCATCCCCTCGACCTAGCTAGAGCTTTGCTCCCCTTGGCATTGATGGGACAAATGGCTGATGATAGCGAAAAAATCCTCAATGAAATCGCTACAGCAGAAAAAACAGCCAAGCAAAGTATCCCTGGTAAGCTTTTACCCGTTCCTGTATTTGAATCCGTTAAAAAGCCCTATTTTGACTTGCTTTTGGTCATTGACGGTAGTGAGTCTATGATTTTTTGGCGTGGGGTGACAGATGAGTTAAAAAAGGTACTCAAGCACTATGGCATTTTTCGTAATGTTATTTATGGAAAGATTAAACCCAAAAAAGATACTAACGAGGCTGAGTTTGAGCTTTGTTTGGGTAAACGTGAAAGAGTCTGTGATCCCAAGGAATTTATTGATTCTGGCGGTCATCGTCTGATTTTTGTAGTTAGTGATTGTGTTACCGACTATTGGCACAATGGCAAAATGCTAGAGGTGCTAAAACTTTGGTCGAAATCCCACAATTTAGCGATCGTCCAGATGTTACCCGATTGGTTATGGCTCAGGACAGGTCTAGGATTGGGTGCTTTGGTCAAGTTTGCGAGTTTGAACCCTCCCCATACCAGCCAAGATTTATCAATCAAACAGGTGCTGATCTGGACAGGTATTGATCTAGATAAGGGTGTCAAAATTCCCGTCATTGCCCTAGAAGCAAAAATAATGCGATCGTGGAGTAGTCTGGTGATGGGAAAAGGAGCAGCCAGAAGCATTGGGTTTGTTTTTGATTCTAATTCTCTTACATCGGATTCTCCAGACTCCCAGACTTTGCTCGAACCCCTCAACCCAGAAGAAAGAGTACAGAGATTTTGGGTATCTGCTTCCCCCAGTGCTCGTAAATTAGCCCGCCTATTAGTAGCCGCTCCCATTATTACTTTACCTATAGTCCGTATTATCCAACACACTCTCTTACCCCGTTCCCATACTTACCAGATTGCCGAGGTATTTTTAGGAGGATTGTTAAAACCTCTGACTGCTATCACTCCTGAAGTCCATCCCGATAGGGTTTTGTTTGTTTTTGTAGATGAAAGGATAAGAGATATAATCCTCGATGGGGTACCGATGACTGATTCCATAACGGTTTTAGATGCTGTATCTCGTCATGTTGCCCGTAGGCTCAACAAAAGTCTTCGGGAATTTTCCGCCTTGTTAAGAAAACCCAATCCTGACCAAGAACAGATACAAGACGGGATTGATTTAAAGGCTTTTGCCCTAGTACAAGCTAAGGTATTAAAAAGGTTAGGGGGAGATTATACCCGCTTTGCCGAAGAGATAGAACGAGAATGGCAACCTTCGCCGACTGAGAAACCGACTCCCCTACCCATTTTTACCGCAGAAACCGTCTATGTGGATCGCCGAGGAAAGGAAGTCACCAGAGAAACGATCAATATCCCCTACTATGATGAAACCCTGACTAGGGAGATAGAACCCATTAGGATGATGGCTATCCCCCAAGGAGAGTTTTGGATGGGCTCCCCTGAAAGTGAAGAAGGGCGATTTGACGACGAAAGCCCCCAACACTTGGTAAAGATTCCTGCTTTTTTTATGAGCCAGACACCTATTACCCAGGCGCAGTGGAGGGCGGTCAGCGAAGCTGCGCCTTCGGCGTACGCCTCTTTACCCGAGGAAGGAAGAAGATTAGAACCTGATCCATCCGGATTTAAAGGGGATGATCTACCCGTGGAACAAGTAACATGGCAGGATGCTATAGAATTTTGTGCCAGATTATCTAGAGCTACGGGGAGGAAGTATAGACTACCCAATGAGGCGGAGTGGGAATATGCCTGTAGAGCGATTCCTAACCCATTAGTAAAAGAGTCAAAGCCCTTTCACTTTGGGGAAACCCTAACATCTAATTTAGCTAACTACGACGGTACAGAAATCTATCAGCAGGAAGCAAAGGGAGAATATAAAAAGAAAACAACCCCTGTCAGAAGTTTTTCCCCTAATGCCTTTGGTTTATACGATATGCACGGGAATGTCTGGGAATGGTGCTTAGATCCATGGCATGGAAATTATGAAGGAGCGCCAGAGGATGGGAAGGTATGGGATGAAAAAAATAATGATAATCGTTATCACAATATCTTAGACAATATAAATGTACTCATAGAAGATGATAGAACTCATGTACTACGTGGCGGCTCTTGGTACCTCGACCCTCTGGATTGCCGCTCTGCTTACCGCGTCAACTACGACTCCGGCTACAGCTATGTCGGTTTTCGTCTTGCCCTTTCTTTTCAGGATTCTTCCCCTCTTCACTCTTAACCCTCTTTCCCTCTTCAAAAATTTTTTTGTCCATTTTTATGGTATATATGTATTATAAGTCTTTGATCTGCTTGATTGTAAGGATAGACAGGCAAGATGCCTGTTCTACCTAGGATTCTTTCCCTCTTCAAAAATTTTTTTGCTCATACTTATAGTATGCACATACTATTTTTAATAAAAATTAATTAATATTTAGAAATAGGAAAAACACAAATTTTTCTGTTATTATGAATGGGTATACTAAAATTGCAGAGTACAAAAAATAATTAGAATGAGTGAACTGTTAATAATTCAAAAAACTTACGATTTTATCAAATGGTATATACCTATATTGAATAGGTTGCCTCAGAGCCATAAATTTTTGTTAGGACAACGAATAATCAACGAATTGTATGACCTACTAGAAGGCTTAGTTAATGTCCAATATTCTCGCTCAAAACTAAGTTCACTGGAGATGTTAAATAATAAACTTAATATTTTACGATATCAAGCGAGACTACTTCGAGATTTTGATTTGGTTTCAGTTGATCGTTATGAAGATATAGGAGAAAGTCTTCAAGATATAGGATCTAATTTAGGGGCGTGGATTAAACAACAAAAGAGTTTGAGTTTAAAATGAAAAGATTAGGAAATTTATGGGCAGAAATTATTGATTTTCAGAACCTCTATTTAGCATCTCGTAAAGCCCAGAAGGGTAAACGTTTACGAGATAATGTATTGGAGTTTAATGGCGATATTGAGAACAATCTCTTGAATCTAAGAAAAGAACTAAAGGAGAAAAGCTATCAACCAGGAAATTATCGCAGTTTTAGAATTTACGATCCCAAACCTCGTTTAATTTCGGCTGCACCCTATAGAGATAGAATCGTTCACCATGCAATATGTAACATTATTACCACCCCAATAGAAAAGTCATTTATTTCAAATTCCTATGCCAATCGCAAAGGCTACGGAACACACAAAGCCTTAAAAAAATTCATTCAATTTTCTCGTTCTAGTGATTATGTTCTTCAGTGTGACATTAAGAAATATTTCCCAAGCATAGATCATGAAATCCTAAAAGACCAAATACATAGGGAAATTAAATGTAAAGATACTCTCTGGTTATTGGATCTTATTATCGATAATAGTAATGAACAAGAAGCAAGTCTAGAATACTTTTTAGGAGATGATTTGTTAACTCCCTTAAATCGCAAGAAAGGATTGCCAATAGGGAATTTAACCAGTCAGTTTTTTTGTAATCTATATCTAAACGGATTAGATCACTTTGTTAAAGAAACTCTCAAATCCAAAAAATATCTCAGGTATGTAGATGATTTCGCGCTCTTTTCCAATGACAGAGAATACCTTGCTGATGCGCGTCTGGCTATTGAGGATTATTTGGCTACTTTACGTCTAAAAATTCATCCTATCAAAAGCCAACTATTTGCCACTAAACACGGAACTAATTTTGTCGGATTTCGGGTTTTACCAGGACAAATAAGAGTCAGAAATGATAATCTAGAGCGTGCCCGCACCAGAATAAAACAAATGCAAAAAGACTATTATGAGGGAAAAATATCCCTAGAAAAAATAATTCAAAAAATGCGTTCTTGGGAAGCCCACTTAAAACACGGGGACACCTATAAACTCAGAAAAAAGATATTTGATAGTTACAGTTTTTCTAAGATAGATTGCGCGTTCGATCCCCCCTGCCCCCCTTAACAAGGGGGGTGCCGATAGGCGGGGGGATCTGACAATTTTTAACACCTACCTACCTACCCCTGTTATGGTATATAATCAATAAGGGACAGGCATGGAAAACGTGGCGGCGCTTGGAATAATCACCCTCAGAATTGCCGCTCTGCTTACCGCAACAACAACGACAACGACAACAACAATGTCGGTTTTCGTCCCGCGTTTTCTTTTCAGCACTCTTTTGTGTGGGATCTGGTTAATGGAAATTAACTGGGAGTGCCTTGGAAGAGTCCAGACCTGTTCCAGTGATGGAAACATCCAAAAATAAACCAGATTTAAAGAGCTTAGTAGGGAAACCGAAACTCTCTTTGGTCTATAAATATTTCAACCAATTATAAACTAATCTTAGATTAAATCCTGTTTTAATACTATAGTTATTCTCCTCCTGCCCCCTGCCTCCTGCCTCCTGCCTAGCCTTCACGATGATATATTTACCTAAGCGGATTTAGTGTTAGGCGATCGCACACCTAAGCAATACCCTGAACAATCCAGACAGTTTGCAAATGATGGTAGAAATTCTTTCTCGTCAGCAATTTTTACAGCCATTAGAGGATTAATTTTAGGCGATGGCTTCTACTAATTCGTAATGTAATAACATTAATTGATCGGCGGGGATAGTTTCCATTGCATAGGTTGTTCCATCATTATTAGAAAATTCGACTTCAAAGACTTCGCCATCATATTCCATAACAATTGTTCCGACTTGTCCTTTAGACAAGGTTATCAATTCTCCTGTTTCAAAATGGGTGGTTTGTCTATCTTCGGTTAAGGCGACGATATCTAAGTCTTTAAATTTGTTCATAGTGATATTTCATTTATTAACGGGATGATAGTTCGAGAATAGTGACCATCCATTTGACCCAGAATTTTGCTTGGTTATCTTACCACAGTAGATTTATTTCAAGTACAAATTCTCACAAAACTTGATAAATAACTAAAACCATCTGAAGAAGCCATTTCAAAATTTCCCCATTGTTCATTTCATGGTATAATAGCACCCAAGAAAAATAAGAAGACTCTCCAAGACTTTATGCAGCAATGACAGGATTTAGCCCAAGAAAGTTTTTTCAAGATGGTAAATGCGCCCGATGGGGATTTTGAGGCGATCGCACACCTAAGCAATACCCTGAATGATCCAGACAGTTTGCAAATGATGGTAGAAATTCTTTCTCGTCACCCCCAAGGCAAGCAAGCATTTATTGAGCGTCCACTTTTGGGAACGATTGACTTACAAGCTCTCCATAAATTACCGACTCATACCCTAGGATATAGTTACGCCGATCATCTACTTAAAAACGGACTAACGCCATTAGTTGCCCCACCTCCCGTTAGTGATCATCAATTTCTAACTACCCATATTAGGGAAACCCATGATATCTGGCATATTGTCACTGGATCTGATACTGATATATTAGGGGAAATCCAACTAGAAGCCTTTTATAGGGAACAAAAATGACTATAAGATTAGGTATTATCGGCGGCGGAGTTATGGCAGAAGCAATTCTGAGCCGTTTATTAGCAAAGCAAGTCTATCAAGCCCAGGAAATCTTAGTTAGTGATCCCCAGGAGCCTCGCCAGCAATTTTTACAAGATACCTATCAAGTCGCTGTTACCTCAGATAACTTTCTTGTCGCAAAATCTCCAGTCTTACTTTTAGCCATTAAGCCCCAAGCTTTAGAGACAGTCTTTCAAGACTTGACTGATTTACCATCTACTCCCTTAGTTCTATCTATTCTGGCAGGTACTACCCTAGCTCGTCTACAAAAGGGATTTCCCCATAGTCCCATTATTAGGGTAATGCCGAATACTCCTGCTACGGTGGGGGCAGGTGTTACGGCTCTAGCTCCTGGTGAGGGAGTGACAAAGGAAAATTTAGCCCTAGCTCAGAATATTTTTACCTCCGTGGGGCAGGTGGTAGAAGTGCCAGAATCTTTAATGGATGCGGTTACAGGGTTATCGGGTTCGGGACCTGCCTTTGTCGCTATGATGGTAGAAGCCCTAGCAGATGGGGGAGTAGCCGCAGGATTACCCCGCTCTATCGCCTCCCAACTAGCCCTACAAACGGTTTTAGGTACTTCCCAACTTCTAGCAGAAACAGGCCTCCACCCCGCCCAACTAAAGGACAGAGTAACCAGCCCAGGGGGAACTACTATTGCAGGAGTAGCTGAGTTAGAAAAAGGGGGTTTGCGATCTGCTTTAATTCAGGCAGTTTTGGCGGCCTACCGGCGATCGCTAGAATTGGGGAAATGATGAGAAAATACTAAAAAATCCAGAATCAATACAATCAAATCCACTCTCTCGGTTTTTTCCCATGCCTAAGCTAAACAAACTAAGCGAAGATATTGCCGCCCTCCCCCCAGAAGCACAACAACTCCTCTGCGACTTCGTTGCTCTGCTCAAGCATCGCTATCCGCTTTCCTCTCCTACCCCCCCTGACACCTTCGACTGGGAAAATGAACCTTTCGTCGGTATGTGGAGCGATCGCCCCGAAATGCAGGACAGTACGACATGGGTTCGGCAGGTTAGACATCAGCATTGGCCTAGTTGATATGCCCTATCTTCTGATCGATACGGATATTCTTATTGATATTGCTAACAACGATGCAACCGCTCAGGCTCGACTGGTACTTGAATCCCAAAAAGCTACGCTGGCCATCTCCTGCCTTACCGTCATGGAATTGATGGTCGGCTGCCGCAACAAATCTGAACTGCAAACCTTGAATCGCTTCCTAGCTCGATTTCACATCTTCGACTTACAAGCGTCTATCGGCCACCGCGCCGTTGACCTGGTCCAACGCTATTTCCTTAGTCACGGAATGCTGATCGCCGACTCCCTTATCGCCTCGACCGCCATCGAACACAACATTCCCCTGCTTAGTAAGAATCAACGCGACTTTCGCTTCATTGATGAACTCGATTTACTTCCCTATCCTTGACTTATAATCCTATAATCTAGTTATGAATATCCCCTCAGAACCTGTATCCCTACGCGATCGCTATAATGCCTTTATCGATCAAATCATTGCCCAAACCCTAAAGGGAGAGATCCGTTCTAAGGAACAAGTCTATCAATACCTAGTTGAGCAACTAGAATCGGGAGCTATTGAGCATTCAAGCTTTTGAGGATTTTTTGTGCCAAAAATTCTTTAATTTCTATATGTCGTGGTACAGCTTCAGGCAACCCGCTCTCCGTAACTTTTTTTCTAATTCTTTACGTTTCATGGAATGGAAATTGTCTCATCGATCGCTTCTTTTGGAAGTCCTCGACGAATATCAGCTAAACGATCTTCAAAAATTAGTTGAATAGCACTTTTTAAGCTTTCTTTGGCTTCTTCAATGGTTTCCCCTTGACCATTCGCACCAGGTACTTCAGGACAAATTGCCCAATATCCTCCTTCTGTTGCTGTCTCAATGATGGCGGTTAACTCTGCTTTCATGAAAATTCCCCTGGATGTTTTATTAATTATGATAACCTGAGCTATGGTTAAGCAGATGAGGATAAAATAATGTTACGAACCTGCTTTTCTTGCTATGATAGTAAAAGCTCTAGCCGTTGGCTTTAATTCAAGCATTTTTCGCCGATGAATATCCCCTCAGAACCTGTATCCCTACGCGATCGCTATAATGCCTTTATCGATCAAATCATTGCCCAAACCCTAAAGGGAGAAATCCGTTCTAAGGAACAAGTCTACCAATACCTACTTGAGCAACTAGAATCGGGAACGGGGGAACTTTTTGAGCGGTGTCTGAGTGAACAGGTGAGTGCCCTAGAAACCGCCGTCAAGAGTACCGATGAGCGGAAACAATCCAAAGCCATCCGACAACTGAGAGCCATTAAAACCCTACAGGATGTCTGGCAAGAATGGCTAAAAAACCATCAAGCGACAACTGCTTGTCAAAATGCAGTAACAAGTATCCTCAATGCTAAACCAGAAGATCGCCTCTCGCAACTGATTCAAGCCCTAGATCCTAACCAAAATTATACCTTTAAGCCCGCCCAGATCCAACAACTCGCCCAGGATCTCCAAGACAGTGCCAATAGCCTAACCGATGAATCCCAAGCCTATCTTCTTCGTCAAATGGCGCTCGGATTAACCAAAGGGGTAAAAACCTTTAACCAACTAGAAGGCTCCATTATCACTTGGATGTACGAGTCTCCTGCTGCTAATTTTGGTATTGGTACCCAATCTACAAAAGGTCCCTGGGCGAGTTGGGCGAAACTGGTAACAAGTCCCCTAGTACAAAATCTCTTTTTAACCCAAGCCAATAATCAATCCGCCGCCTCCCTGGTTATAAATCTGCAAACTATTGATATAGCCGCCTGGGTAGAATTGTTAGTAGTATTGCAAGGTCTACAAAATAGTCTAGTAACTTGGTTTGATCAACAACCCTATAACTTCCAAGCAGGGAAAAATTTAGCTGGAGTTACCTTTATGGTTTTTGCGGTAATTTGGAGTGAACTGAGTAATGGTTTTTCCCAAGCGCAAAATTTACCCTCCGGCGATCGCCAAGGTTTAACCCAAGCTTGTTTTCAAATTGTTTTACAAATTCTGCGAACCTTTGCCCGACGAGATAACTTTCCTCTCTACGGAGGCGTTTTTGCTACCTTTGGGGGGGAAGGCTTCCGTGAAAGCATAGCTTATTTAGATCAGCCCCTCAAGGAAACCGAAAAAATCCAAGAAAAAGGACGGATTCTTACCGTTTTAGGCTATTCCCAACGCTGGATCGGCAATTATCAACGCGCTCAAGAGTTACACGCAGAGGCGATAGATTTAGCCCGTACAGCCCAAGATAAACCCTGTGAAGTAGCTAATCTCAATCATCTCAGTCGCCTATACCTAGAACAAAAAGACTATGAACAAGCCATTAACCTAGCACAACGGGCATTAATTTTGGCACGACAGGCAGGAGATAGACAAGGAGAAGGTAATGCTTTAGTAAGCCTGGGCTATAGTGAGGTTATGAATTTACGTCTGGGGGAAGTCATCAGCGCCTCATCCTTAGAATTTCCCCTCGGTTATTTAGAGCAAGGGCAAAAATTAGCCCAAAAGTTCCAGGATTTAGTTAACCAAGCTCTCTGCTCTCTGGGGTTAGGAGCGGCTTATTTAGCCCTTAATCAACCCAGTCAAGCCCAACCAATTTTAGAGCAAGGCTTACCGATAATTAGTCAAATCGGCGATCGCAATCTCCAAGGGATGGGCTATGTTTATCTAGCCGAGACTGCTTACCAACTAAATCAACCCAATCAGGGGGTTTATTATGCTTGTCTGGGAATGTATGTCCTAGAACAGCGCCAGCAAAAAAGTTGGCAACAAGCCGCCGCCCTCCTAATGGTTTTGCAAGGACAATTAGGAACAGAAAATTTCCCCAAAGTCTTAAATCAATACCGTCCCCAGTTAATCGCCCAGATTGGTGTAGATGGCTTTGACTATCTCCTGCCCTTGCTGGAGAGATACCGCCTGGGGTGATAGAATCTTATCTTTCTTCCGCAAGAAGACCCCCGATTTATCGGCGGGGTGAATTGCGGGCG
>JBBAUO010000016.1:0-79245 GCA_040398185.1 Microcystaceae cyanobacterium
CCCTTAATCTACACTCTTTTCCCTTTTTGTCAACTCCCGCACCTGAATCCTTACCTCGCTGAAATCAACCGGAGGAAAGCCAGGCCTATTAATCAACGGACGAACTATATTGCTGATAACCTCCATAATTTGCTCAATATTTTCATAGGCTCTAAGGCAATCATGCAAACCATTAGAACAATATCCAGTCAATGGATCGGACGAACGTATGAATAGAGGATGGCGGTTATCAGGATCACTGTTATCAAGATCACTAATTATAACAGGCAGATTATCTAAGCGATGTAAACTTATATCGCTTGCAGTCTGACCCGATCTATCCCACCAACGACAGTCTCTCACGGTAGGGCTGGATAATTGATCACAAGGCATGATAATAATCTCCTGTTCGATTACTAGGACACAAGATGTGGACAAGATGTGTATATTATTTTAGATGAAAGTTCAAAAAAAAATAAAAATGAGCAGATATCGTCAACTCACTTGCCAGTAAAGTATTAAATTGTCAACTGCGGACATGGGACAATTTATCCACTATTTCCCCTGACTTAGCATCAACAATATAGTCGGCTAATTTACTAAGAAAGTCTTTCCCCTCAATGTGCTCAAATTGCTTAGTCGGAATGTCAGTTACCCACACCAACCGCCATTTACCTTCTTGTTTGTGGGAAATGTCATAGTAATAGTAGAGTGTCGGACGTAAATCAATTTTTTCCACAACTTCCCCCAACTCCTTGCGTAAGGCATCTTTAAGGCCTGACTCGTTTTTTATCTCCGGTTGAGTAGGAGTCCCAGACATTGGGTCAGCAATCGCAGCAACTTTTTTATCAACCTGCGCGGAACTAAATGTGATTTCTCTCTCCTCGGCTTCTCCCACCACGGAAGAACCATAAATAGGGATCTCCCGCCCATCTACTTTGCAAACGTGTTGGTATCGATAGATGTGGTTCCCCGAAATCCTTGATTGAAAATTATCTACGTCCTTCAAAAATACTTGGAGTCCAGTCTCAAGAGGAGTTCGACTACTAAAACCCATGACATATTTACTCGGCTCACGAAACCCTTCGGTGTACTTCCGAGCCTGATCAAAAACTATCTCTGGTAAGATTGCTACGTCCATTTCTCTCCAAACGATACAAAAAAATTACAAAATTTAGGTTAGGGAGATGGATAAGGTTTTCGTTTGAATGTCACAAGGCTATTACATTACACAAATCACCTTAGCTTTCCCATAACATATAATAGGCTGTATGTGCAAGATGTGCAAGATGCACAATACAAACAAGTATTTTTGCACATTTTGTGCATACAAATATCACCCCTTCGGTTATCGTAGCATAAGCTACTTTTTTTAGGTGAGTTTCCCAAAAAAATTTACCTGTTTTGATTGCGTACAGGCTCATCTAGTTATATACTCCATCTAAAACATAATCTTTTATGCAAAATCAGGAAAATACCTATAATAGTGAGGATCAACAGAGAGATGCTGCTGTTTATCACTATCTACTGACCAAATTAACCGATTTGGGGATTTCCGAGGGCTCACCCAAACCCAATGAGTACAAAATTACTAAGCAATGGGGACAAAATCGCATGTTTGTGCGGCGTGTCTTGCGTTCTGTGATGCCGGATCTCTATGAAGACAAGGATAGAGAAGATAGGATTCCTGGGCTAACCTTGGGAAAATTGGTGGATATTCTTACCTCGCTCCAAGATTACTGTAAAAACGAATCAGAAAAAAATGCAGCTAACCATACTCCTCGGATAATTAGTCCGTATCACAAAGAAAGGGTTTTACAAAAATACTCTCAATTATGCTCAGAAGAAAGAGAGAGACTAGACATATCTATCCATCCCCAAGCCAGTTTATTAGAACAGCTACAGGATACTATCACCGATAAAATCCAAGGCTTACCCGAAATTACTCATTTTTATAAACAGGCCCTGAGTCTATACACCTCATTAAAACAAGAGTTGGGTGAATCTGACTGCGATCGCCTAGAATCTCGAATTGAGGATTATACGAGAAAAATAATCGAGCATTACTATACAGGATTAAATTCCGATCTCAAAAAAGAGAAAATTAAGCATTTTGTTAGTAAAATTTTAGTAGAGCTAAGTAGAAATGAGTTACAGGCAGGAATTAGACAAGTTCGTTCCAGCATTTCTGAGTATCCTAGCTTTGTTCAAGAAAATCTAAAAGCAGACTTTATTTCTAATCAACTTTTAGAAAGCTTGGTAGATTCCGTCATCAAAAATGATTTATTAGCGGATGAGTTGCCAATTTATATAGACTATGTAGAAATCGAAAAAGTAGATCCTCTGCCTCTCAAAAAGTATGATAGTAAGTCTGGCTTGGTAAATCCCGATTTTTTAAACACACAAAACGAACAGAAAAACTACGCAATAGGTTTAGGAAAGCAGACAGCTATAAGAGTAAGGGTACATTTCTATATTCACATATCTAAAAAAGAAGATGATCCAAAACCTCGCCTTGACTTTTGCGAAGAAGTAACTGGTATTGGTAGTCCTATTTCCCACATTACCACGGCGATCAACAGATTTTTGTTTGAAGATATCCCTATTCTAAAGAAGAATGGTTATTTACCCATAGCGCAGAAAATTTTAAGTGAAGATAGGATTATTGGCAATACAAGAAATAGTGTTGTTTTTTCCTATAGCGTGGTGAAGTTATGCAAACAGAAAAATATTGAGGAAGCCCTACAAACTCAAAAAAGTTATGATGATATTGCAGTAGATCAAGAATTAGCCCTAGGGGAATATTACGGATTTGATTTACTAGAAGCTGCAACTAAGTCAGCCCTCTATGCAAGGTTGAGAGCTATTCAACAATCAGAGGTGAAGTCTTCAGATTATCTTAAGGAACTTTGTCACAGAATTGAGGAACAATACCTGATTAAAGAGGCAGAAGGATTTCTAAATTTTTATCCTTTCTCCTTGAGGGCAATGCAGGATTATTTGAATGTAAAGTTATTTCATGAAAAATACCGTCGATGGGATGTAAATACCCTTGAATTTACAGATGTAACTCGCCAGGGTAAAAGTTGGAGCTTAGTTGCGTATCAGGCACATTTAAAAATTCTTCAAGCCTATTTCCAAGAAGGACTTTATTATATTGGTACAAAGTATATTGATATCATTAAGCCCCATGTTAACGATGGACGATTAGATGATAAACTACTATTAAGTTTATACAATCTTTGTCTATTTCGTCATCATTTTTATACGGATCTTGAAGATAAAAATTCAGAGCATGTTCAAAGAAGTGGAGCAATTCGTAAAGCCGAAGAATGTCTAAACAATGCTGAAAATATTCTCAAGGATTATCTGAAAGACCATGCTGTTATTGGAGAATACTCTACCACCAATGCTCACCCTTTTTTTAATTACCTGTCTAGGGTTTATGCCGATCGCGCAAAACTTTATATTTTTTTCCCCTATAGTGCTACACCTCCTGATAGCAAAAACCATTTATTAATTGAGCCAATTAGTCTTTTAGAAGAAGCAAGAATCTATGCTGCTAGAGATGGCAATACCCATCACTATTCCTATTGGACTGTATACCAAACGTGGTGTTATTTGATAGCTGCTTATTTGGGAGATCCTCAGCAAATTGGTACTAAATTCAGCAGAGAAAATTGTATTCAATGGTCAAGGAGGCTGATTGAAAATGCCATAGATTGCTATGCAGAAAGAGGCAAAAAATCCTATCTACAAATAAGACACAATAGCGGTAAACAAAACACAGAAACACATCGGACAGAACCAGAACCATCAGGAGAAAGAACTTGGTTTTATGAAGAATACGGGAGTATTTTTGTCCAGACTATTCCTCCTATCATTGAAATCGGAGAAGGGAGTACAAATCTAGATAGCTTTTATCGTAAATTGTTAGAAGATAGTGAGTCTAAAACCCGGTTGCTAGAGCTTCCCATGTCAGCTTTAACCTATAAGAGTTCGGGGAATACAACTTATTTTTTTGGTGTTTATTCGAGTATTCTCCTATTTGGGTTGGGGATGGTTGAACTTGGCGAGGACACAGGAGAAGAAGAATTAAAGACTAATATTGAGATGGCGATGAGAAGATTGACTTTATGTGCGGCGATCGCCTCTGAGGGTACAGAATATATAGAAGAAGAGGGAAAACTTTATCTTCAGCAACAATTCGTCGATCAAGATAAGACAATGCCAAAGGATTATACCATCAGAGGTTTGTATCCCCATCGACTCACCCATTTTACTGCCTTAGGAAAAATTTTCGCCGCCGCTTGTCGGGTGATTTTATGGTTGTATGATCCCACCAAGGGGGAATATTGGCCAGAAACGGACTATCTATTGAGGGACTTGCACGATATAAAAATAATTAAAAAATCCCAAAGCCTGGAACATTCAAAGGGTCAGACCCGCTACAACGGTCATTTAGATCAGCAGTTTAAAAAGGTCAAAGACTATTTAGAGCAGTACCAAGAAAATCCCTTAAACCTCCCAAGCCTAACGGCCATCAGGAATAAAATCCTTACCGATGTTTTCAAAATCCTGCGAGAAGACAAACCATCCACTGAGCAGCCCTTGTAAATTCCCCCTATCTTGGTATAATTTACCCATTTCACCCACCCAACGGCTTATCCATTGTAGAGAATTAAATCCCATGTCCCAAAAACATCCCATTATTGCCGTGACTGGTTCCTCCGGATCTGGCACTAGCACCGTCAAGCGCTCTTTTGAACATATCTTTGCAGAGGAAGGAATTAAACCCGTTGTCATCGAGGGGGATAGTTATCATAGGTACAATCGTGTCCAAATGCGCGAAGCCATGGCCCAGGCCGCAGCCGAAGGTAGAAATATGAGTCACTTTGGACCTGAGGCCAATGTTTTAGATGAGCTAGAAGCCCTGTTTCGGCAGTATGGTGAATCGGGAACGGGTAAAAAACGTTACTACTTGCACAGTGAAGAGGAAGCGAGACACCACAATAGACGCATGGGAACAGATTTTCAATCGGGGGAATTTACGGAATGGGAAGAGATTGAAGCCCAGACAGATGTGCTTTTCTACGAGGGACTCCACGGGGGTATTGTTGCCGAGGGGATTAACGTGGCCAAGTATGTCGATCTCCTAGTGGGTGTCGTTCCCATTGTCAATTTGGAGTGGATTCAGAAAATCTATCGAGATAATGCCGAACGGGGCTACAGCGCTGAGGCTACGGTGGATACAATTCTGCGTCGGATGCCAGACTATGTTAACTACATTGCTCCTCAATTTTCCCGTACCCATATCAATTTCCAGCGAGTACCGACCGTGGATACTTCTAACCCCTTTATCTTTCGGGATATTCCCCTACTTGATGAAAGCTTTGTCATTATCCATACCAATCGCGGTTTTCAAGAAAAATATGGGATTGATTTCCCCTATCTCCAGAGTATGATTCATGACTCATTTATGTCCCGTCCTACTACCCTAGTTGTGCCTGGCGGTAAGATGGGTTTCGCCATGGAAATGATTCTATCGCCTTTGATTGAAGTTATCCACGATAAATCCCAAAGCCTAAAAAATTTGACCTAGTAATTCCCCAATTCCCTGTTAGACTAGAGAAAAAATTCCCAAAAAGCCATGATTTTACCCGGTAGCACAGTACGAGTCAGCAATGCTAATGATACCTACTATACATTTGAAGGCTTGGTACAACGCATTAGTGATGGCAAGGTAGCAGTTTTATTTGAGGGTGGTAACTGGGATAAACTGGTGACATTCAACCTTTCTGAGCTTGAAGAAGTAGTCCTAGTCCCTGCCAAGAAAAAATAAATGCGTCTGCCTCTGCCTCAATTTTCCCTAGATAGTCGTCACCCGGATCATATCGGGGAAGTTATCGAAACGGCGACTACTAATTTTTTAGCCCAATGTTTAGATCCTGAAGAGTTGAACTTTCCCATCATGCCCCCCTTTGGTAGTTGGGTAAAAGCCTATGACGAAGAATCAGGAAATAAAATCTTTGCCGTTGTTACCTATGCCACCACCAGCCCGATTGATTCCGTACACCGGGCTAGGGCTTTGGGGCTATCCTTGGCAGAGTTGCGGGAGCAGCAACCACAAATTTTTGCCATGCTAAAAACGGAGTTTAAGGCCACTATCGTCGGTTTTGAAAGCAATAACTCCCAAAACAACGGTAACGGTGCTGTCTCTGGTTATATTTATCAATACCTACCCCCCCGCCCTCCACAAATTCACCAAGCCGTATACAGTTGTGAAGCTCCCGATATAGTCAGGTTTAGCGAAAAGTTGGATTTTTTAAGGATTCTTTTACAAGTCAGGGATGCTCCCGTCGAAGCCCTCGCCGCGGCATCAATTCGGGATATTTATCACCTACGACAGGCCGATCGCCAATGGTTGGTTCAGGTAGGCCGTCAATTAAGTATCCTCCTAAAGGATGATTACGATCGCCTTCGTTATATCCTGAGCCAAATTCATATTCCCCTTTAAATGGGCAACAATTGGCGGGAAGATTTCGGCGGAATCGGTAGATTGGCTTTTTTATGGAAATCCTGCTGGACTTTGTAGGTTAAACGCGGGGAAATTTGCCGGACAATCTGACATAGTAGGCGATCGCCTGTTTGTTGGATTAAAGACATGGGCAACTTATAAACAAACTTAGGAAAACTCACAATCACTGTCATGTGTAGCTCCCAACTCACCCTGGTAATCGTCAGGGATTTACTAGAATACGGCACTTCCACCAAGCTCATAGTTGCCTGATAATCCACTTGATACCCTGCTAGGGAGTCATCGGGAATAGGAACACTTTGCATACGATAAACCCCCTCCGATGAGGGTGGATCGAGAACAATCCCCATTTTTGGTTCCACCTCATAACCAAAAGCTCCGTATTTGCCTACGGTGAGAATATAACCATTTTCCCCAAAGGGTGAGGTTTTCATGGGTTCAGCACAGCGACAAAACCAGCCTTCATGGGCTTGGAGATAGGCCGCCACCGTCTGAGCGTCACTGTACATCTCCATATAGCCCGCAAAGCTGGTCTGAAAGGGGATTGCCTTGGGGTATTCTGCTGCGGCACAATCCAAGGATTTATGAGTATATGTAGACTGCATAACTAACTCTCGATAAATGGTGAACAACTCCAGTCGGAACCAACTTCCTAAAAATCTGTAAAATAAGAATCAGTCTAGCTTATCGTATAGGGAAGATTCAAGATGAAAGCATTTGTCGCTGGAGCAACGGGACAAACAGGTCGGAGAATAGTAGAAGAGTTGGTCAAACGGCAAATTCCTGTTAGAGCTTTAGTGCGAAACCTAGAAGCAGCCCAAGCAATTTTACCTAACCAAGCGGAATTAGTAGTTGGCGACGTTCTCAAGCTAGAAGGGTTGACAGAACTATTAGGAGATAGTACAGTCATACTGTGTGCTACGGGGGCAAAACCCAGTCTTAATTTTACAGAACCCTTTCAAGTGGATTATCTGGGAACAAAAAACCTAGTAGAAGCAGCCAAGGTTAAAAACATCCAACAATTTGTTTTTGTTTCTTCCCTCTGCGTTTCCCAATTCTTCCATCCCCTCAATCTTTTCTGGTTGGTTCTGTACTGGAAACAAATGGCGGAAAACTATTTGATCCAGAGTGGTTTAACTTATACTATCGTCCGTCCTGGGGGTCTTAAAAATCAGGATAACTCCGATTCTTTGGTCTTGTCATCCGCAGATACCCTGTTTGAGGGAAGCATTCCCCGTCAGAAAGTTGCTCAAATTTGCGTAGAATCTCTATATTACCCCGACTCTCGCAATAAGATTATTGAAGCTGTGGCGAAACCAGAAGCTCCAGTTAAGGAGTGGAAAGAACTATTTACCTCTGTTTAACTACCTACTAAATACTTTGAATATTAAACTTTTGGTTCTAGATGTAGATGGCACGATCGCGGGTGCATCTAATCAGGTTAGTCAACCTGTAAAAAAAGCTATCCAAGCCGCCCAAGCTAAGGGGATTAAGGTAGCGATCGCCACGGGGAGGATGTATCATTCCGCCCTGCGCTTTCATCGAGATATAGGCTCGGAACTGCCCCTAATTGCCTATAACGGTGCTTGGATTCAAAATCCCCTCACCCAGGAACGTCACTACCATCAACCGGTACCTAGTTCCCTAGCGGTGGAATTATTCGACTATCTACAACAACCTAGCTGGAAACCCCATCTCAGCTTACATTTTTATTTAGATGACCAGCTTTATGTCGGTCAGATCCATGCCGATACCCAAGAATACGCCAGGCGTTCAGGGGTAAAAATCACCGTCGTCGAGGATGTGCGCGCCATGATCTCCCAACAAGCCCCTACCAAGATCCTAGCGATGGGGGAGAATACCCAAGTTATCCAGAAACTTTTAGGCAATCTTACCCAAAAATACCCAGACAATCAACTTTATTTGACCCAATCTACGACAACTTTTTTTGAAGCTACCCATCCCCAAGCTACCAAGGGAACCGCCCTGTGCTACCTCACAGAAAAGTTATTAGGGTTACAAGCAAGTCAAGTAATGGCCATTGGCGATAACTTTAATGATTTAACTATGCTCACCTACTCGGGCTTACCGATAGCCATGGGGGATGCTCCCCAAGAAGTACAAGCCGCGGCTCGGTGGGTGGCTCCTGGGGTAGAAGCCGATGGGGTGGCTGCGGCGATAGAAAAGTTCCTATTGTGAAAAAATTAGGTATTTTCTGCTTTTTGACAATGGTTGTAGGGTTTTTTTTCTATAATATATGGGTTAATCCTTAAAAATCCTCTCCATGCAACCTGTTTTTGTCCTGTCTCGGTCATTTTTGGGACTCGTTTGGCTGATATTATTATCCTTACCTGTAACTGCCCAAACTATCTATAAACCCATTCCGTTTACTGTTAATAGTGAAATTAACGACACCTTAACAGATAAAGATATTCCGACAGGGGAAGGGGGATTTGCCCGGGATTACCTAGTCAAGTTACAAGCCGGAGATCAGTTGGCAGTTGATTTAGTTTCCGATGATTTTGATGCTATTATCTTGCTTCTGGCCGCCGATGGCTCCACCATTGCTGAAAATGATGATGGACCAGATGGCAGTACTAATGCTCTGCTTTTTGCTCGCGTTACGGAAACGGGGGATTATATTGTCAGAGTCAGAGCCTTTGGGGAAACCGGAGGGGGTAAGTATAGCCTGAAAGTAACTCGCCTACGTCCGACTCCCTAATTGGGTAAGATCCAAAGCATACCCTCCCGTCACCAGATAAACTGTATCGGCTCTTTGCCCGATTTGACGAGTTAGGCTACCTAGGCGATCGCGGAAAACCCTGCCACTAGCATAGGCGGGAATTACTCCCCATCCCGTCTCTTCCGCCACAAAAATCAGGCTCAGGGGACTAGATTTTACGCATTGCAGTAACTCCTCCACCCCACGCTCCCAAACCTCTTGCTCTTGATCTAGTAAATTGGCTACCCACGTCCCCAAAGAATCAATCAGCAGACAATGGGGTTCCCGAATCAGAGCGATCGCCCCTACTAAATCCCTGGGAACTTCTTGGGTTTGCCATTGGGGAGGACGACGTTGGCGGTGAACCTTTACCCTTGCCAACCAATCCAAATCTGTGCTATCTATTTGGGAAGTGGCTAGATAAATGACGGACTGATCCATTTCTAAGGCCAACTTTTCCGCCCATTCACTTTTACCCGAACGGGCAGGACCTGTGACTAATATTATCTGCTTCTTGCTAGGCATGATTTCAGGTTAATAAATTATTAAGATAAGTTAACTAATCTTAAACCTAATTAGTTTAGGATTGAATTAGATCCCCTATGTAAATATTTGAACCACCCATGACTGACTTAGACGACTCCCTCTTAGGTGAAAGGTCTGCCGATAAACCCGAGGAAGCTTGCGGAGTATTTGGTCTTTACGCCCCCGAGGAAGAAGTAGCCAAACTAGCCTATTTCGGGCTCTATGCTCTCCAACATCGGGGACAGGAATCCGCAGGTATCGCCACCTTTGAAGGGAAGAAAGTCCATCTACACAAGGATATGGGCTTAGTTTCCCAAGTCTTTAGTGAGTCAAAGTTAAGTGAATTATCGGGTCGTCTCGCCGTCGGCCATACCCGCTATTCTACCACCGGTTCTAGTCGTGTGGCCAATGCCCAACCCGCAGTTATTCCCACCAGGATTGGTTCATTAGCCTTAGCACATAATGGGAATCTTGTCAACACTATTGAACTACGTCAACAATTAGAAAAACGCGGTTGTGATTTTGTTACTACCACCGATTCGGAAATGATTGCCGTGGCCATAGCTCAGGAAGTAGATAGCGGCAAAGATTGGCTAGAAGCAGCAATTACCGCCTTTGGATACTGCAAGGGGGCCTATAGCCTAGTTATTGGTACTCCGGAGGGATTAATGGGTGCAAGAGATCCCAATGGCATTCGTCCTTTAGTTATTGGGGTTTTAGATGGAGAAACCAAGCGCTATGTTTTAGCCTCAGAAACCTGCGGCCTCGATATTATTGGAGCGGAATATCTCCGCGATGTCAGGCCCGGGGAAATAGTCCAGATTACAGAATCGGGAATGATCTCCAAGCAATGGGCAACCAGCGAAGCCAGAAAACTCTGTGTTTTTGAAATGATCTATTTTGCCCGTCCTGATAGTATGGTCAACGAAGAAAGTTTATATACCTATCGTCTCCGTCTCGGCCAACAACTAGCCAAGGAAAACCCCGTGGAGGCTGATTTAGTCATCGGCGTACCCGACTCAGGGGTTCCGGCTGCCATTGGATTTTCCCAAGCCACTGGGATTGCCTTTGGAGAGGGTTTGATTAAAAACCGCTATGTGGGCAGAACTTTTATTCAACCGACCCAACACATGCGGGAATTGGGCATTAAAATGAAACTCAATCCCCTCAAGGATGTTCTCATGGGGAAACGCTTGGTAATTGTGGATGATTCCATTGTCAGGGGTACCACCAGTCGTAAAATCGTTCAAGCCCTGCGGGATGCGGGAGCAAAGGAAGTTCACATGAGAATTTCTTCCCCCCCCGTCACCCATCCGTGTTTTTATGGTATTGATACCGATTCCCAAGATCAATTAATTGCCGCCACTAAGTCCATTGCGGAGATTCAAGCCCAAATTGGGGTAGATTCTTTGGCTTATCTGAGTTGGGAAGGAATGCTAGAAGCGACTCGCCAAGATCCCAATAGTTTCTGCTCGGCTTGTTTTACGGGAGATTATCCCGTGGCTATCCCTGATAGCATCAAAAGCTCTAAACTCGTCCTAGAAAGCTCTAGGAGTTAGGTTCGCTCCACTAAGTCATCAAACCCTTATTTTTTGTCGATTAATTCCCAAAAAAACCCAGATTTTTAGGAAATAATAAATCTAAAGTTCTGTGTGAGGAAAAAAGGGACCATGGTGAAAAATCAAGGCAAAAATTGGGGCTGGATGGGATTGGGTTTAATGGCTCTGGCTATTCCCGCCCAGGCTAATGATGAGTTTTTACAAAAACTGGAGCAACTGCGCCATCAGTCTCCACTCTTACCGGAACAACGTCTACAAACTCAAACCATCAAATCCGTGGGACAAGTAACCAGTGTTAATCAACTACGGGATGTTGAACCTACTGATTGGGCTTTTGAGGCATTGCGAAGTTTGGTAGAACGCTACGGTTGTCTGGTGGGTTATCCAGATCAAACCTATAGGGGCGTTGCCGAAGGCACACTTCGTGACCGCGCCCTCAGTCGTTGGGAGTTTGCGGCGGGGCTAAATGCCTGTATGAACACCCTAGAGCGTCTTCTACAGGATGGTTTAACCATGATTAAGGAGGATATTGACAAATTAAAACGTCTCGCCCAGGAATTTGAGTCAGAATTAGCCGCCATCGGTGCCAGAATTGATAACTTAGAATCTAGGGTATCTTTTTTAGAAGATCATCAGTTCTCTACCACCACTAAACTCAATGGCGATGTGATTCTGGTGGCTTCGGGAATCTGGGGAAGTGAACAGGCTAATGCTCCCCAAGGTACTTCCCTAGAGGAAAACCAAATTACTATTAACTATCGCTATCGGGCGAATTGGGACACCAGTTTTACAGGGAAGGATTTATTAAGAGTTCGTTTACAAACAGGTAACATTTTCTTTGGCCGAGGTGGAACTAACCTCACTGATTTTAACTTTGGCGCCCTTGGGGATAATCAGGTTTTCATTGATAAGGCTCAATACATTTTCCCCGTGGGCAATTTTAGTTTTACCATAGCCGGGGCAAAAATTACCCTGGATGATCTCAGTGACCCCCTTGCTCCTTTTACCAACTCTTTTACCGATGGGGCTGTCTCCTTTTTTGGTGCGATCGCACCGATATATCTTTTAAGCGATAACCGAGGACCGGGGGCGGGGGTTGTTTATAAATTTAGCGACAGTTTAAACCTGAGTGCCTACTATTCCGCCCTCACAGGCAATAACCCAGAACCTGGCAATGGTTTATTTAATGGTCAATACGCGGCCGGTACTCAATTAACCTACACGCCAACGAGTAAGCTAGGGCTTGGTTTAGCCTACATTCACCAGTATTTACCTAGTCAAGACTTTAATGATTGGTCTTTGCTCGGTTATACGGGGGTTTCTAATTCTGATAACCCCTTTGATAGCAACACCACCTCTTCGGATAATGTGGCTTTTCTCTGGACATGGCGAATTTTACCCCAGGTTAATGTGGAAGGTTGGGGAATGTATACCAGTGCTAATGCCATTGGGGGAGAAAGGGATGGAGACAGTGCTGATATTTGGAACTGGAAAGTGAGTGTGGCTTTTCCCGATCTCTTAAGTGAAGGGAATGTCGGCGTGATTACCGTCGGACAACCACCTTATGCTTCTTCTATTACGAATCGTAATAATGTTGCGGATACAACGGAGGAAACCTATGATACCCCTTGGTTGGTGGAAACCTTTTATGTGATCCAAATTAACGACAATATATCCCTAACTCCCTCTATCTATGTGGCGATTAACCCCGAAAATAACCGTGACCCCATTTGGGTAGGAGCAATTCGTTCCAGTTTTAAATTCTAGTGCTTTAGGTGCTTTTTCTGAGTTTGATTTTTAGGAAAAATTATTTTATTTGTCTTGACAAATGGCTAGTTTTGATCCTAGGAGAAATTAGGCAAAAGAAGAAAAATGAGGAAATGTCACCCTCTCAGTATATGCTTTAGAAGAAAGTCAACTGACCCCTAGGGAAAATTCTATATCAGCAGTTGGGAGGATATAAGTCATGGAAGGTACACTAGGTTTAGAAATTATAGAAGTCGTGGAGCAAGCTGCGATCGCCTCATCTAAATGGATGGGGAAAGGCGAAAAAAACATCGCCGATCATGTAGCTGTAGAAGCGATGCGCGAGCGGATGAACAAAATGCACATGCGGGGACGTATTGTCATCGGAGAAGGGGAACGGGATGAAGCCCCGATGCTCTATATAGGAGAGGAAGTGGGAATCTGTACCCAACCCGATGCCAAACAATTCTGTAACCCTGATGAATTGGTGGAAATAGATATTGCCGTTGATCCCTGTGAAGGAACTAACCTAGTTGCTTACGGACAAAATGGCTCTATGGCAGTGTTGGCAATTTCCGAAAAAGGTGGTTTGTTTGCCGCCCCGGACTTTTATATGAAAAAATTAGCCGCTCCCCCTTTAGCGAAGGGCCATGTGGATATTAATAAATCAGCTACGGAAAATCTAAAAATCCTCTCGGAATGCCTAAGCCGCGCCATTGAGGAATTAGTAGTAGTAGTCATGGACCGCCCTCGCCATAAGGAACTGATCCAAGAAATCCGCGAAGCAGGATCAAGGGTGCGCTTAATTAGTGATGGGGATGTCTCGGCGGCGATTTGCTGTGCTTTTTCTGGAACTAATATTCATGCCCTGATGGGGATTGGAGCGGCTCCTGAGGGAGTGATATCTGCTGCGGCTATGCGTTGCTTGGGGGGTCACTTCCAAGGACAATTGATCTATGATCCTGCCGTTGTCAAAACCGGACTGATTGGAGAAAGCCGCGAGGGAAATATTGCCCGACTCGAGGAAATGGGAATAACAGATCCTGACAGATCCTACGATGCGATAGAGTTAGCCAGTGGGAATACGGTATTGTTTGCCGCTTGCGGAATCACCCCAGGGACCTTAATGGAAGGGGTTCGTTTCTTCCGTGGAGGTGCCAGGACGCAATCTTTGGTAATCTCCACCCAGTCAAGAACTGCTCGCTTTGTGGATACTGTTCACTTGTTTGAGGATCCGAAGGTGCTACAACTGCACTAGGAATCAGCCGATCCTAACCTACGGGGAGATGGGGAGATGGGGAGATGGGGAGATGGGGAGACTGGGAGATGGGGAGATGGGGAGATGGGGAGACTGGGAGATGGAACTTACAACCGAATCTTGGGAAGCTTGGTCAAAATGATTAACTCACCCGAAGATAGCTGGTTGCTATAATCTTCTCACCCCGTCACCGAGTCACCCCGTCACCGAGTCACCCCGTCACCGAGTCACCCCGTCACCGTCAGACCCATAAGTAGATTGGGCATAATATATGGTATTCTATCTGCGACAATTAAAGATATTAACACCTCACTAAAAAACCGTTGGGAGAATCCATGAATATCGCAGTTGTGGGCTTAAGTCACAAGAGTGCCCCCGTAGAAATCCGCGAAAAACTGAGTATTCAAGAAGCGAAATTAGAAGAAGCCCTCCAGCATCTGCGGGGTTATCCCCATATCCAAGAAGTGGCGATTATTAGTACCTGTAACCGTCTAGAAATTTACGCCGTCATCGGCGACACCGAAAAAGGTGTCATCGAAATTACCCAGTTTCTGGCAGAAATTGGCAATATTCCCCTATACCAACTGCGCCGTTATCTATTTACCCTCCTCCATCAAGATGCAGTTCGTCACCTCATGCGGGTAGCGGCAGGTTTAGAAAGTCTGGTGCTAGGGGAAGGACAAATCCTCGCCCAGGTCAAGAATACCCATAAATTGGGGCAGAAATATCTAGGGATAGGCAGACTCTTAGACCGTCTCTTTAAACAAGCCCTAACTGCGGGGAAACGGGTTCGCACGGAAACCAGTATCGGTACCGGTGCTGTTTCTATTAGTTCGGCCGCTGTGGAATTAGCCCATATTAAGGTAGAAAATTTCTGCCAACAACGAGTGTCTATTATTGGTGCGGGGAAAATGTCCCGTTTATTGGTACAGCACCTGCTCGCCAAAGGAGCCACCCAAATAACCATTGTTAATCGTTCCACCAGTCGTGCCCAAGAATTAGCCCGTCAGTTTCCCCAGGCGCAATTAGAATTGTGTGGGTTAGGCGAAATGTTGCAGATTGTAGCCAATTCGGATTTGGTTTTTACCAGTACGGGGGCGACGGAGCCGATTTTAAATCGCTCTCTGTTAGAAAAGGTTTTACACCCAGAGCGGTTGGTGAGGCTTTTTGATATTTCTGTACCCCGCAATGTGGATGCGGATGTTCACGGTATGGGTAATATTCATGCCTATAATGTGGATGATCTCAAGGCCGTGGTGGCGGCAAACCATGAAACTCGTCGGCAAATGGCCCAGGAAGCCGAAGTTCTCTTAGATGAGGAAGTAGAAGCTTTTGATCTCTGGTGGCGATCGCTGGATACGGTACCGACGATTAGCTGTTTAAGAACCAAAATAGAAACGATTCGGGAGCAAGAATTAGAAAAAGCCCTATCTCGTCTGGGTATAGAATTTGCTGAAAAACATCAAGAAGTGATCGAAGCCATGACGAGGGGTATTGTCAATAAAATTCTCCATGAGCCGATGGTACAACTGCGCGCGCAACAGGACATCGAAGCCCGCAAAAAATGCCTTCAGTCTCTGCAAATGCTCTTTGATTTAGACGTGGAGGAGCAATATAGTTAGGGCGCAATAAAATTTAACCTTGACTTATTTGCATTTATATGATAGTGGTATGAGTTCAGTACCAAGACGAAAATTTTACCTATGTCTATTAAAAACCTTGTCTCTTTGGGGCTCTTAATTTTTATTCCCATCTCTATAGCGGCGGAACATCTAGAATGGGGAGCTTTGACCGTTTTTATCACTGCGGCGATCGCCATTATCCCCTTAGCCATCTGGTTAAGTACCGCTACGGAGGAGTTAGCTGTGATGGTCGGTCCTTCCATTGGGGGTTTATTGAATGCGGTATTTGGCAACGCTACGGAGTTAATTATTTCCCTAGTGGCCCTGAGGGCGGGGTTAATTGATATTGTCAAAGCCAGCATTACGGGGACAATTGTGGCTAACTTGCTGTTAGCTATGGGTTTGTCGATGTTCTTTGGGGGGCTGCGGTACAAAGAACAGCAGTTTAAATCCGTAGTTGCTAGGATGAATGGCTCTACCATGACTTTAGCGGTAATTGCCCTAGTGCTGCCCGCTTTAGTGACCTATACGACTCCCCAGGGTTTTGGCGAGATAGAAGTCGATCAACTCTCGATCGTCGCCTCAATTATCCTGATTATTGTCTATATATTAACGCTGATCTTTTCCCTAAAAACCCATAGTTATCTCTATGATGTCAGTGTGACGGATGTAGAAGAATCAGGGACAGAGCATAAATCTGAGCTTGGGAAGTGGCTAGGCATTTTACTGATTGCTACCATCGGTGT
This sequence comes from Microcystaceae cyanobacterium, assembly GCA_040398185.1. Classification (GTDB taxonomy): domain Bacteria; phylum Cyanobacteriota; class Cyanobacteriia; order Cyanobacteriales; family Microcystaceae; genus JBBAUO01. The sequence goes on from JBBAUO010000016.1 coordinate 16,696, forward strand.
GGCTTTTGAATCGGAAATCTTTGTCGGTGCCGTAGAAGAGGCTACCAAGGGACTGGGTTTGACTCCCTTATTTACAGGCGTCATCTTAATTCCCCTAGTGGGGGGGGCGGCGGAATATTTGACCGCAGTGCGAGTAGCCATGAAAGACAATATGGATTTATCCGTATCCGTGGTTATGGGTTCGAGTCTGCTGGTGGCGTTGCTCGTCGCGCCGATTCTGGTTTTAGTCGGTCAAGTTATAGGACAACCGATGAATTTAAGTTTTAATCTCTTTGAGGTTGTGTCCGTGGTCATAGCTGTAGCTATTGCCAACTTAATCAGTTCCGATGGGAGATCTAATTGGCTAGAAGGGGTGTTATTGCTGGCAACCTATATAATTATAGGAACAGTTTTCTACTTCCATCCCATTTAGCGGGTGGGTTGTCCAAACTGTCTTTCGTAAACTAGGTCTTCTTTCCCTGTTTCGATTTCCAAGTCGGAGCGGGGATAGGCTACGCATAACAAGACATATCCTTCGTTTTGCAATTGTGGGGATATACCCATTCCCCCACTTTGGTCAACTTTTCCCTTGGAAATCTGCCCGGCACAGGTGGTACAAACCCCGGCATTACAAGAACTGGGTAAATGAATGCCTTGAGCCTCGGCTGCCTCTAAAATGGTTTGGTCTTCGGAAACGGTAAAGGTGTGATTGTGGTTTTGGTGTTTTATTTTGACGGTGTAGGTATTGGTCATGGTTTTTTGTCGTATTTCTTGTTCAACTATATCGCAAACCTATTTCTCGTATTTGGGTGGGTTGAGTTTTTATCTCAAGAATCACCGTTTGGGGCTTTCATACCAAATCCGCTTATGTTACCAGATAATCGTGAAGGCTAGGCGGTCGGGTTTAAATTTCCTTAATAAAGGTGTATCATAGAGGGATGTTACACCAGAATTGTTGAAATACTTACAGATAATCGTTTATAATAATTAAAGGTTAAAGAGAAAAAGAGCAGATTTCTATCTGAACTAGGCATTGGGCCTGTTGCCATTCTATATCCTTTCTTTGGGGAATTTAGCTGGCTCGCTCACCGGGTTAAGGACTTTTCTGAGTAACACCAGATAGCCTAGGCGTTTTGCCATAAAGCCGATCTAAGACCCGCTTAACTGAGATTCGCTGCCACTCCTGACCTCGCTTAGTTTGATACCCGCGTTGGTTGAGCCAATCAGCTATCTGTTGTAGGGACTTACCCGACTTATGATGGCGGCGAATCAGTTCAATGAGTTGCTGTTCTTGCGGCTCTTCCACGAGTTCACCATTGACGGAGCGTTGACCAAAGGCGGGCGAACCGTAGCCGGCATAGCCGCCCCTAGCCGCTTTTTCTTGTCTCCCCTGATTGAGCCTCTCCCAGATGGTGTAGTTGTGCAACATTTAGACAAATACGTTTCTCACAAAATCGTTCAATCATAACATCAGAGGGTAAGGTACTGACCATAGACAGTGGTTTCCCATCACCATGAAGGCTGTTGCCAGCAAAGCTGGTTTTATCCAGCGCAGTTAATCAATAATTGATTAGAATTTTTGTCCTATAAGTTGGTCAAGATGAAGGCATAATCTTGCGATATCGCCCTAGGTCTTTCTTGCCTACTTTTTCTCCATTTTAAAGCAGGCGGTTAAATCTTGTCAAGTTCACCAGTATTTTTTGAGTTAATAGGTTTGAGCAGTAATGTTAAGTTTTACCAATTATTTTGTTATTTGATAGTACGTCTCGCCTGAGAGTATTCGTCAAGTGTTGCGACCCGCCAATCTTCTCAAGTTAAGGCGGGTGTCAGATGTAATGATTAAAGAGGTAATTCACGCCTCCATGAGCGATTCTGTGCTGACTTTAGCCCAGCTTATGGCAGCATTTCGGGTTAGCTGTATTGTCATTACCGAAGAGGAGGCTGAGGAAAGTTTTCGACCTGTTGGGATTGTCACTGAGCGGGATATTCTGCAATTTCAGTCCCTAGAGCTAGAACTCTCCAAAATCCAAGCTCAGGATGTCATGAGTACTCCCCTATTTCTCCTGAGTCCAGAGGATTCTTTATGGACTGCCCATCAAGAGATGCAGCGCCGGCACGTCCGGCGGTTGGTAGTATCTTGGAACTGGGGGAGAGGGCTAGGCATCGTTACCCAAACTACCTTGCTGCGAGTGTTCGATCCGATGGAGATGTATGGAGTAATCGAAACCTTACAACGGACAGTCGAGCAATTAGAAGCCGAAAAAGCTGAACGCTTGCAAGGCGGTACGGTTGAGCTAAAACAACCAGAAGCTAAATTACATTTCATTTAGCATCGCTATATGATACTAAATCCTGTTTTAATACTATAGTGATCCTCCTCCTGCCTCCTGCCCCCTGCCTCCTGCCTAGCCTTCACGATTATCTGGTAACATAAGCAGATTTAGTATGAGAAGTGCTATTAGAAACCTAGGGGGAAGTGTTAAGAAAATTAGCTAATTTTAAAGCTTTATTGCAATTTATCATTTTTTTTAGGGGACATTGAGAAGAAGATGGTATGTTGAAAAACATTATGAGAGCTAATGAGATAGATAAGGTATGTATAACAAAAACACCGATAAGGATTTCGTTTCCGCCGCTATAACCTGTGCCCTAGGAGCAGGAATCGTCACCTCATTTGCTGTCAATCAGGGTCAACATCCCTTGATTGCCCTGGGAATTACGGCTTTTGCGGCTTTATGCGGTGTTATTTGTCACCAGTTTGACTTAATTTGATCTTCTTGTCGGACGTTCAGGCCTTGGGTTTTAGAAACACTAGAGCTTGTCGCCAAACCAGAGTCGGTTTTTCGTAGTGATCCACAAGACAAAGACAATTGGCATCTTGCCAAATAATCTTGCCCACCAAAAGGTCATCGGAAATTAGCTTTAATTCTACTTCCTGCTTGTCTTGGATATAGGTCTGCACCTGTCTTGTACTCGGTAGTCCTGGGTCAAATTCTGACATAATACAATTAATACTAAGGGTGGGGATATTTTTAATTATCCGTGATTATCCTGAGAACAGGGGTCAGGATTGACAATTATTTATCACGCTTGGGGTACTTTTTATGGAAAATATCAAATTTGCTAAATATCAGGGTTTGGGCAACGATTTTGTCTTACTAGATAATCGTCATAGTCCTGAACCAATGATTTCTGAGGATTTAGCGATAAAAATCTGCGATCGCCATTTTGGGATTGGCGCAGATGGGGTTATTTTTGCCCTCCCTGGGCAAGGGGGTACGGATTACACCATGCGGATCTACAATTCCGATGGCTCGGAACCAGAAATGTGTGGCAATGGGATTCGTTGTTTAGCCAAATTTATTGCCGCTCTAGAGGGAGTATCCGCCACTAATCAAACCTATCATATCTCTACTTTGGCGGGTGTGATTAAACTCCGCACCGAAGGTGATGGAGAGGTGACAGTCGATATGGGCACTCCCCAACTAGAGCCCAAGTTAATTCCCACTACCCTATCCCCAGATACGGAAAAAGTAATCAATCAACCCCTAGAGATTGAGGGAAAAACTTGGTTTGTTTCCTGTGTCAGTATGGGTAATCCCCACTGTATTACTTTAGTGGAAGATGTTGAGGCTATTCCTTTGGCAATCCTGGGACCCTTGTTTGAACATCATCGGGTTTTTCCTGCTCGCACTAATACTGAGTTTATTGAGGTGGTAGCCCGAAATTATCTCAAAATGCGGGTTTGGGAACGGGGAGCCGGTATCACCCTCGCCTGTGGTACGGGAGCTTGTGCGGCGGTGGTGGCTACGGTTTTAAATGGTAAAAGCGATCGCCTCTGTACCGTGGAATTGCCTGGGGGTTGTCTGAAAATTGACTGGAATCCAGAAGATGGCAGGGTTTATATGACGGGTGCCGCTCAATTGGTTTTTTCAGGAACTTTTTAGGTTAAGATATATGAAAAACACTTGACAAGATACCCATGCAGGAAATTAGCTTAAATCTAACGGCGATCGCAGTTTTTTTGATGACCCTTTCTGCTTTTTTATTGCCTATTTTAAATGTTTCTCCCTTTATTAGCGCCGTTGCTACCCTTGGCTTGTTGGGTTTAGCTACGGTAGACTCTTTTACATGGCAAGGTAAAGGAATGACGCTGTTGTTAGATCGTTTTGCTCCCTTTGAGTATCGCCAGCGCATTATTCGCCACGAAGCCGGGCATTTTTTGGTAGCTTGTCTTTTAGATATTCCCATTACGGGTTACAGTCTTTCCGCATGGGAGGCTTTTAAACAAGGGCAACCGGGCCTGGGGGGGGTACAATTTGATCAAGAAATTATCCAGCAACGCCTGAAAAATCCCCAGGAATTGCCCCTAACCCTAGAAAGACTCTGTACGGTACAAATGGCAGGAATCGCCGCCGAAAAACTGCTCTATGGACAAGCAGAAGGGGGAGAAAGCGATCGCCTGGCGGTAAGATATACTCTCAAGTTAGCAGGAATACCCGAGGCGGTTCATACCCAAAAGGAAAGTTGGGCACTTCTACAAGCCAAAAACCTAATTGAGCAGCATCGAACCAGCTATGAATCCTTGGTTAAAGCCCTAGAAAATCGAGATTCCTTGGCAGAATGTCATAATAAAGTGCTTAAAAACTAGGTTTTGTTCCATCATTATGGCTTGAACGTTGCTTGTCAATCTCCTCAAAACCCTGATGGTGGAAAACTCTAAAACTTAACACTACCGACAAAAGTATCTGGTGCGCCAAAATCTAGGTTAACACCCTTAGCCCGTAAAAGAACCCGCCAATCATTAGCCAATAGAGGATCTTGAGGGTTTTTTAAACGGAGATTAGCTAGACTAGCGATCGCATCGTACCAGATTTTGTGTTCAGCATAGAGCCAATAGGAACTGTTTCCAGTTGGGGGTTCAACTCGTTCAATCCATCCTTGTACAAAGGTGGGACTAGGGAGTGGTTTGGATTCGCTTATATCCGATTTACAGTAAAGCTTAAAATACCAACGATAGGTATGATTTTTTGCCAAAGCAGGAACCGATAATGGAAGAGTCACCTGAACAAAACCAGGAGTATTTAGTAATTGAAAAGGTGCGCGATAAAGATCGGAGCGATCTGCGTATTGAATAGCAAACTCTCCCTGGGCAATTTCTTGATTAGTATAGGGCACATAAACCCAAAAAGTTGGGCGATCCTGTGCTGTTTTACCCATATTTGAGTAGGGCATTAAAGCAGTTAAATCTATGCTTTTTTTCGGACAAGATCCTCGACTTCCGCCGGAGGTTTGTCGTCCTGGTCTACCGTCATCTCCAAAATCCAAATCTTTACCCTTAGCACCTAGATCGGAACTAGGATTAGCACCTAAAGGTTGTAGAAAAGAAAAATAATTTAAAGCGATTAAAGTTAAAGCTAGGATATTTTTCCGAGACAAAGCAAACATAATTTACCTCTTGATAAAATTTAAGCAAAACCCCGTCAGTCCTAAGGCTAAAAGAGCAGGAACAAAAGGAATCCAACCGCCCTGGAGAAAGACTAGAAAAGAAATTAATGATAGTAGAACAAATGCTAGGGTAAAAGCGAGAGTTCTCTTGACAAGCGATCGCCCTAACCAAAAAGCAATTCCTGCTATTACTGACCAAAAAACTATCCAGATATTTTCTAGCCATTCTGGCCACCACCAAAACCAAGGACGTTGATTTTCTACACTACTGATTAAGTGACTAATCATTTCAGCCTGAATCAACACCCCCGCTAGTTGACCCTGCTTTCCCCCTTGGCTATAGGGAGTAAAATGTTGATCTACATTATCTTGATTAACACCAATGAGAATAATCTTATCACTAACTAATCCAGCTAGTTGTGGATCTTGACTACCATCTAGAATTTCCTGTAGGGGAATAGTTCGGGGAGGAGTTGCTCGATAGTTAATCAAAACTTGGTGCCCTAAAACCTCTTGGGATGGAAGTTGGTAGCCACCGGCATTATTATCTACTTTAGGTAGGTCAATATTCCCAATTCTTAGCCCGTCGTCCGTTTTCTCTACGGGAATATTCTGGAGATAGGCGCGAACAATGCGAAAACTAAAGGAATGATCTGTATTACAAATATCATCCTTACTCATTCCTAAAATCTGCCTACGAATTGCGTCATCGGCATCTAGTACAAAGTTAGTAAATCCCAATTGAGTGGTTTCCAGAGTTGGTGGGGGGGAAATAGTTTCTAAATTACTTTGATGCGCCCCATTACCAACCCGACAAATACCAATAAAAGCCTTGGCCTTTTTTATCGCTAAAGCCGCAGCAGGGGAAAAGTCAAAATCATGGACAATATCGGAGGCAATTACCCTCGGATGATGGGGGATAAGCTTGTTTAACAATTGGGCTAGGGCGACATCCGACAAGGAACCCTGAAGTGCCATTTTCTGAGCTTGTTGATATCGGATATCTTCTTCATTAACGGTGATAACTAAAATTCGCTCATCTATGGGTTCAGGAGGCCGTAACCGCACAAATTGATCAAAAGCCTTTAATTCCAATCCCTGTAATATTCCTAAAGAACGCAACCCGATTAAAGCTGCGGTTATTCCCAAGGCTGTAATCGCGGTTATAGGCCAATTTGGTTTGTTTGGGGTGGAACTGGTTTTCTTGCCTTCTAGGGTTAACCAGTCGCAGTCAAGAGCGGCAGGATTTTGATAAATAACGGGTAGCCAACTCGCACAGGGAAAAAGATTTTCCCATCCTTGTAATTGTTCCCGCGCCTGTCTTTGGGCTAAATATAAGGACGTTCCCCCCGCAAAAGCCCTAAGAAAATATTTGAGAAATTCCTGAGCAACGCGATCGGGAACAGGTTCCCGCATGAGGATCATTTGTGGCAAATTTAACCCTTCTAATTCTTCTATCAGCCCTAGTCCATCACAGGAGTTGAAAATGGCTAATTGTAAACCATTTTCTATAGCAGTTTTTAGGGAATAAGTCAACTCTTTTAGGGTTAAACTTTCCGCAGGATTGATATGAATAAGTCCTTTTTGTTGTCGGGTTTCACTATGGCCTGCAAAAAAGAGAATATCCCAAGGTTGTTCCCAAAGGCGATCGCTAATTTGATAGCGTTGGGGTTCGACTAAAAATTCCACCTCTGCATTAGGTAAAGCTTTTAGAATTTGGCGATCGCTTTCCGTATCAATTCCCGTACTATCTCCTAGGATAGCTAAAATCCGCACTTTTTTAGTAATATTAGGGAATAAATTAGGATTTTTCGGGGTTTTTTCATAGTTGGCGGGGGCTAGGGCGATCGCCGCGCGGGTATATTTTTGAATAAAACTCCATAGTTCCCAAGGTAGACGACGTAGGTAGGAATCACTGGTACGAATGAGGACGCGAATCTCTTCCGAGAGATTGAGTTGTTCCCGTAATTCTGTATCCAAATTGCGAAATGATTCCGACTCTAGCCAGAGATTAAGACAAGAACTAAGTTCTGTTGCCAATTCTTGAAAGCCTTGATAAACTTGTTTGGGTCTTTCATAAATAATTTCCTTGGGACGAATGCGGTTATTTTGAGCCAAAGAACGATATTCTTTTTGCCATCGATCCAGTAACTTAATTAAGGACAAATTAGCTTGAAGAAGTCCCCTTTTTTTTACATAGGGAATCTTCCCTTTTTCACTTATCTCCAGGGTGACATCGAATCCTTTCTGCTCTAAATCCCCCTCTAATGTAAGCACAACTAATTTGCCTTCTTCCAACATATTTCCGTCCTTAAATGATAAAAGTTGAGGTTTGGCTTTCCCCTGCTAACAAAACTTTAATACTAAATTCTTCATCCTTATCGCCCGTGAATTTTAAGAGAATTGAGCTAGTTTCTTGGGTATCTGTTGTCATGATAACCTCGCCCTGATCATCTAAAATCATTAATTCTAGATCGGCGGGAAGAATTTCCGAACTGTCCTGGGAAATAATTTTGACCCAAATTTCCTGTTCTGCTTCATTACGAGGAATTAATCCGACCATTAGGAGCAAAGAATCTAGATTAGAAAAGTTGAGAGTTTTACCCCGACTGATGATGGGAAAATCATGGCTTTGGGGTTCCAGGGCCTGAGTCCAACGGAAATTCATGGCGGTTTGGGGTGTTTGCAAGAGTTCTTGTAATTCTTGCCATCCTGACTGCACCAGATTCTCTAACCATTGTCCGAGGTGAATCAGCGCCGTGACTGCTTCGGGCTTTTCTCTAGACTCTAGATAATCGCTAAACTCCTCTAGCGATCGCAGTTCCCCCAGGGGGATTTCACTTTGTTCGACCCTATCTATAAATCCAATTAAAGTGGCTTCTGTTAAAGATTCATCCAGTTCAACCGCCATAAAGCCCAGTCGCTCTGACCAAACTTCCGGGGGAATATAAAGGTTTTTGTCCCCTCTTTGTAGGGGGCGACATTCTAAAGAACCATAGCCAACAACGACTAAATCCGCTGTATCCATCAGGGTTTGCCAAGGGGCATTTTGACTATCTTCATCGGAGTTGTAGTCAGTTTCCAAGCCCAGACAACGCAGATAATAGTTAACCGCATAAACGGCTAGACTGTTTAAGTAAACCTGTTTTTGTTTTTCTCGGGACGGGTGCTGCTTTTGCAGTCGTGAGGCTTGCTCATGGGCACTTAAAGCAAGGGGAACTGTAAAAACTAGAGGTTCAATGTCAGTAGGACTCATGGGTATAAAGGTGGATCAGGTTTCTAGATATTGTTGGAATTGGGAAATAAATTTTCGGCAGCAACGTTGATAGAAACTGCTTAAGGTAGGAATAGCTAGATGCAATTTTTTTGAGATTTCTTCCCAACTTTCACCATCTAATCGGGCTAAGGCGATCGCTCGAAAGTTGGCCTGGGGCTGATTTCTAATTTGGGCCTGTTGAAAGACCTGTTCTGGATCGTTTTCAAGGCATTCCCTGAGCGATTCTAGCAAAGAAGGGGGTTCTTCGGGTTGCTTGATCTGCTCCATCTCCCAATCACTGATCCTCGGAAAGCTAATCTCCCGAGTCTGAAAATGATTAAAGCGACGACGACATTCCAAAACCAACTTATCTAGACGAAAATTTACCCAGGTGATAAATTTTTTATCTTGACCCCGTTCGGGATCATATTTGTCGATATGTTGACAAACATAGAGCAAAGTTTCATTGACTGCTTCTTCGTAGAGCAACTCATAGAAATGGGGACTAAATTTTTGCCGATGGGGACGACACAATCTCCCTGATAAGCGAATTGCTTCGATTAACTCCCTCAATAAATGCTGTCTGAGGACCGTATTAGGGGCAGCAGATTGGGCGGCTAGGGCTATTTTTTTTAGATTAGCATCCTTGAGAGTTTGGACAAGGGCGCTTTTTTTCAAAGCATTTGCCCATTCCCCCACGGAAATCCGCTCCGGACGATAGCTATCTAGGTTTTCGCCTATGGCTTGTTGGAGTTGTTGTCGCCATTCCCAGAGAATCTCTTGTTGGACATTGAGTAAGGGTATTCCCCCCAAGGGACGGCAAATCCGACGGGCACGCAACAGGGTATCGGCGATCGCCACCTGAGCCATCACAAATTCCACTGTTTGCGGCGAATACCGTTTTGCCTCTATAACCAGTTGTTCTAGGACATCATCCTTCATAGTCGATGTTTTCCCAGGGGGAGCGAGAGATGAACTCATGGGGGTCAACTCTAGGGCGATAGCATTTACTTATCTACTCTGCTCAATCCTCTAAAAATTATGCAATATTTTACAAAAGTTAATATTTGACAATTTAGTACAATTCATTGCAATATGGGAGCTAAATTCTTTAATTTCAACTATTATGACTACCCAATCATCAAGTTGTCTCGAATCAATTTGGTCTAAGACCGGACTTGCTATCACTGCTTTTGGACTTACCCTAGCTGTTGCCTCTAACGCCAGTGCAGCGACAGTGACAGTGTTCGGTTTCCAAGACGAGTACGCCCCCAGCAATTGGACGTTCACCAATTCCAATGCTGACGGTTCTGTAAATACCAGCCAAGCTCCCACCTCCATTAGCCTGACTGGGGGAAACAATGGGTCATCCGATCCCGGAAACACAGACTACACGACTACTGCGGCGGCGGCTGGGGAGGTCATGTTTGATTGGGATTACTCTACATTCGACGGACCTTTCTTTCTATGACCCCTTCTTTGTTCTCAATGGAACTCCCATACAACTAACTGATGATTCCGGAGGTTCATTTCAGAGCGGAACGTTCATGTTTGACGTGCTAGCCGGAGACATCTTCGGTTTCCGGATCAGAACTATTGATAACATCTTCGGAAGAGCTACTGTGACGATTTCCAACTTTGAGGCTCCTGCACCTGCTGTTCCCGAACCCTCGAACATTCTGGGTTTAATAACCATTTCGGCATTAGGTGTGGGTACATTGCTCAAGCGTAGGTAGTGTTCAAATCTGCGGCTGGCCGCAAGATTGAGCATTATCAGCATCAATGGTTGACCGCGAAAGCGAATGATCGTGGTGTTGAGTCTGTCAGTCCGCTGCACGATTGGGGGTAAGAATTTTATCATTAAATGTCGGCAGAAGACCCCCGATTCGTCGGGGGATGAATGACGACCAGAATATTAGCCGCGAAGCACAATTAAAACCTTGCCATTTTGTGCTAACTACGCTAAAACAAGAATGTAGTTGTTTGAGGTCGATAAACAATGATTGTCTTAGAGATGAAAGCAGTAGTCAAGCCCCATCAAGCCCAAGCTATAGACGAGGCGATTAGAACGGTTCAGTTTGTGCGAAATAAAGCTTTAAGGCTCTGGATGGATGCCAAGCAAGAGGACAAAGTAAATAAATATACTTTGAACAATTATTGCGCTGTTCTAGCCAAAGAGTATAAATTCGCAGATGAACTAAACTCTACCGCCCGACAAGAGGCAGCAGAAAGGGCGTGGTCAGCTATCAAACGTTTCTATGACAATTGCCACAAAAAAGTTAAAGGAAAAAAAGGCTATCCTAAGTTCCAAAAAGATAACCGTTCTGTCGAGTATAAACAATCGGGTTGGAAACTATCGGAAGATAGAAAGAAAATCACCTTTACCGATAAAAAAAATATTGGAACGGTAAAGCTAAAAGGAACTAGAGATTTAGACTTTTACCCTGTCGACCAGATTAAACGAGTCAGGATAGTGCGCCGAGCAGATGGGTACTATGTACAATTTTGTCTGAGCGTTGATATTCGGGCTTATGCTAAACCCTTAGAACCTACTCACAAGTGTGTAGGAATAGATGTAGGATTAAAATGTTTTGCTGCTTACAGCGATGGAACAATTACGGAAATTCCCCGGTACTACAGAAAAGCTGAAAAAGCTCTCAAGCGTCTAAATCAGCGTAAATCCAAGAAGTTTAAGAAAGGACAGCGACAGTCAAGCAACTACAAAAAAGCTAGAAGAAAGTATGCCAAAAAACATTTAAGAGTAAGTAGACAACGTCAAGGCTTTGTCTTGGGAGAGGCACTGCGCGTAATTAGGTCTAACGACTTAATCGCCTACGAAGACTTAAACATTAAAGGCATGGTAAAAAACTCGAAACTAGCTAAATCTATCAATGATGCAGCTTGGGGTATGTTTAGAGAATGGTTAGAATATTTTGGCTTTAAATATGGGAAAGCAACGGTAGCCGTATCACCCAATAATACCAGTCAAAATTGTTCTAGCTGTGGCAAAAAAGTGTCTAAATCTCTATCTACTAGAACCCACATTTGTCCGCATTGCGGCTATGTAGAAGATAGGGACGTAAACGCCGCCCTGAACATACTTCAGAAAGGATTAAGTACCGTAGGGCATACGGAATCTAAAGCTTAGGGAGAATTGCCCTCTACTTTGGTTGGATACGTCCTGCCAGAGCAAGGTGATTCTGTGAACTAAGAATCTCCCGATTTATCGGGGGAGTGTCAATGAAGTAATTAAGAAGAAGTTGACTATGTACTCCTTACCCCAACCCCCCTACGTTTTACTTGTTGTTGGTTTATTAACCGGTATTACCTGTGGTGTAGCCTTCGAGTCTAGCCTGAAACAATGCGTTAATGTTTGGATGAAAAAAACCTATAACCCCGAAGTGAATTTGTTAGCGAACTCACCACTGCGGTTGCCATTTCTGGGAATTTGCCTAGGTATCTGCGTGTTTTTAGCCTCAGGGTTGGATGTATTTATCCTCAATGCTTGGGTATCCTATGCTTTGGCTTTGCCAATGACGATTCTAATTGGTGCTTTGGTCTGGACACAACTGGAAAAAGTCCTACAGCAGTTGCAGTATGGGGGATCAAAGGAGATCGATCTGGATGCCTTTTAGTTCAAGCAGAAAAAAAAGGAATTGGGATAAAATTGAGGAGTGATATAACTGGAGTTTGTAAAGATGGTGGGGGTAAAATTGCGTAAACCGATTTTGCTGACAGGGGTTGGGGTGTCGATGGTGCTGTGGACATGGCAAAGTCTTCATTTTCACCTAGCCCAAGTGGGGGAGTGGGGAATGTTGGGAGCGATGGCTCTCGGTGCGGGAGCTTGGTTATTACAACCTAAATCTCGGTTGGGGCTTGCTACCCCCCTAAAACCCCTGACTCCAGAAGCCCTAGAGCAAAGTTTAGAACAAGCCACCGCCAGACTGAACCAGTTGCAGATAGAAGCACCACAACTAGATTTGTCTGCCTATCAAAAAACCTTGGGGGAACTTCCCCAGGAATTAAACCGTTCTAACCTCAGAGTGGCAATTACAGGTAGAAGGAAAGTTGGTAAAACCAGCCTCAGAAATTTATTATCCCTAGATAACTTAGAATTTAGCGAAACCCTCCCCCTGCTAACGGAAAAAACTCCCGAATTGGAGGCTGAAATCGTCCTCTTTCTGGTGGATTCTGATTTAACTGATTCCGAATGGCAGATTCTGCAAGCCTATTACCACTCCTACCACCGACTACTATTACTTTTTAATAAACAAGATCAGTACCCCGAAGAAGAAAGAGAGTTAATTCTAGGACAGCTAAGGGAAAGAGTGAAATCCCTACTCCCTGGGGAAGAGGTAATAGCGATCGCCACGGCACCGAACCCGATTAAAGTCCGCCAACATCAAGCCGATGGAGAAGTCAAAGAATGGCTAGAGGCCACTAATCCCGATCTCGGCAATTTACAAGGGCAATTAAAACAACTATTAGAACAGGAAAAAGAGCAATTACTGCGGGGGACAATCTGGCGCAGGGCCCGGCAAATTAGCCAACAAGGACAGGAACAACTCAATCAAATGAGAAGAGAGCGAGCTCTTCCGGTCGTAGAAAACTACCAATGGTTGAGTGCGGCCACAGCCTTTGCTAACCCTGTACCGGCAATTGATCTAGTGGCAACGGCGGCCATTAACGGACAAATGATCCTCGATCTTGGGGAAATATATCAGCAAAAACTCTCCCTCCCTCAAGCCCAAACCCTAGCTAGTATCCTGGGTAAATTAATGCTGCAATTAGGACTGGTGGAATTTTCTAGCCAAGCGATCGCCTCTTTACTCAAAAGTCATTTTATTACCTACGTCGCCGGGGGAACAGTCCAGGGAATCAGCGCGGCCTATTTAACCCGCCTAGCTGGTTTGAGCTTAATCGAGTATTTCCAAGAAGAAATCACCCTCCCCGATGGCAATTCAGAAAATTGGGCAGGTTTAAGGGACAAACTGCAACAAGTCTTTGGGCAAAATCAACGGCTAGACTGGCTACAAAATTTTATTCAGCAAGTTCTCAGCAAAAATACGCTCCCCGTCACCTCTCCCTAGAGCAGGGGATCAATGCAAAATGAGTCAATAGGCATTAAGCTAGTAATCAATTCAGAGCAACTACGGCTCTTTTTAAGTGATCGAGATCCCGATTGAGGAAATTAATTTATCGTGTCCACAAATGCTGTCCGAAAAAAGAGAAGAAGACAGAGAAAACCCAATTCCTCTGGGGGTAGCTTTCTTGGGGGAGTTTTGCGTACCACAGGGGGAACAGTTCTCGGTCTTTCTCTGGTTGCTAGTTCCATCCTTACGGGGGGATTGGTGGGTTTGGCTATTAGTTTTCGCAATCTTCCCGATGTGCGGAGTCTGAGAAACTATATCCCCACGGAAACCAGTTATATTTACGATGTCAAAGGCAAACTACTGACTAGCCTGCACGATGAAGCTAACCGCCAAGTTATTAAGCTAGACCAAATCTCACCGCACCTAAAACGGGCAGTAGTTGCCATAGAAGACAGTCATTTTTACCAGCATCAAGGTATTAATCCCACCAGCATTGGGCGGGCAGTTTTAGCCAATCTCAAAAGTAATGGTATAGCAGAGGGGGCTTCTACCCTAACTATGCAGCTAGTCAAAAATATCTTCCTTACCCATCAAAGGGTATTTAGTCGCAAATTGGCTGAGGGAGTTTTGGCTATCCGAGTTGAACAGGTTTTTAGCAAAGAAGAAATTTTAGAAATGTACCTCAATAATATCTATTGGGGTCACAATAACTACGGTGTAGAAACCGCAGCCCAAAGCTATTTTAATAAACCAGCCTCGCAACTAAATCTACCCGAGGCGGCCATGATGGCGGGAATGATTCAAGCTCCGGAGGTGTATAGCCCCTTCAATAATTACGAGGAAGCCAAGAAACGCCAGATAGTAGTTCTAGGCAGAATGCGGGAACTGGGTTGGATTACTCCCGCTCAAGAAGCCGCAGCGGTAAAAGCTCCCTTAAAGATTGGCAAACCCACGGCTTGGCAAGAAAGTCAATTACCCTACGTTACCAATGCTGTAGTACAAGAGTTGAAGGAACGCTTCGGAGAAGAGGCGATCGCCAAGGGGGGAATGCGGGTACAGACGACTATTGATTATGATTTTCAAAAAATGGCCGAGGCTACGGTTAAGCGTTCCTACCACAGGCTACGACGACGAGGTATTTATACCAAAGATTTACAACTATCCCTAGTCGCAGTTGATCCCCGTACCCATTTTGTGAAAGCGATCGTCGGGGGGACTGATTACGAAAAAAGCCAGTTGAATCGAGCTATCCAGTCCCGTCGTCAACCAGGCTCGGCCTTTAAACCCTTTGTCTACTACACCGCCCTTGCCAGTGGTAAATTTACCCCCGATTCGATCATTAATGACGCGCCGGTTCGCTTTCGGGATGGCTCCTCAGAATTTTATACCCCCAAAAACTATGGCGGCGGTTATTCCGGTCCCATGACTCTCCGCACCGCTTTGATTAAATCTCAAAATATCCCGGCGGTGATTTTAGGCAGAAAAATTGGTATTAATAAGGTTATAGAAGTTTGCCGTTCTTTAGGCATTAGAAGCCCTCTGGAGGCGGTTATTTCTTTACCCCTGGGCTCGGTGGAGGTTACTCCCCTAGAAATGGCAGGGGCTTACGCCACTTTCGCCAGCAATGGTTGGCATTCTGACCCAACTATTATTGTGCGTATTACCGATAGTCGCGGTAATGTTCTTTTAGATAATACCCCAGATCCTAAGTTAGTTTTAGATCCCTGGGCTACGGCTTCTTTAACTTCCATGCTTACGGGGGTAATTAGCAGTGGTACTGCGACTGCAGCCCAAATCGGCCGACCGGCAGCAGGTAAAACAGGAACGACCGATAATGAAAGAAATGTCTGGTTTGTGGGCTATGTTCCCCAATTAGCTACGGCTGTTTGGATTGGGGATGATGCTAATCGTCGTCTGGGAACAGGGATTACTGGGGGAAGTTATGCGGCTCCGATTTGGCGAGATTTTATGTTACAAGCGCTTAAAAATGAACCTGTTAAATATTTTCCTGCGGCTTCCAAGTTTCGTAAACCGTCGCCTAAATAAGCTATGACTATCGGCAAATCCTCGGATTTTTGGGGACTATGGTTTAATAAAATCATGGCGATGTTTGCGTTGATTAGTTATTTATTAGTTTTGTTTGATATGACCTATTTACCCCTCAGGGACTTTTGGTTACAGGGAAAGGTGCAAGCTAGTTTTAAAACTCCTATATTTAATGTGATAGTTCCTGATAAACCTCTGGTAATTTTGCCCGAAAATATCAGAAAAATTGTCAGTCAGTATGATTGGGTTAAAGGGATTGAGCCCCATCAAGATACTAGCCAATATTTACAAACAGTTGCACAATTAAATGCAGCCGTTGTCCAGGGGGAAGATCGGCAGGAAATTGATAGTATTCTTCAGGATTTACAGACTAAAAGTGTAGCAATGATTGAAAATAACCCTTTTATTGCTGCTGGTAAAGGTGGGGTTTTAGAAGCCATTAAAAACTCCCTGAGAATCTGGGTTTTTGGAGATAAAAATGCTTCGGCAAAGGCAGCTTTTCAACAATTTTGACGGTCAATTTCCGAGAAACCTTTGCCCAGGAATTTAAAGCCAAGCCGATTAGGGAACCTCTAGAATTTTTGATAATCGATTTTCTTGAGGAGCTAAAAATTAATTATATTCAGCGTCTATCCCCTGAAGATATGGAGGTGATGTTAGAGGAAAGCAAAAAAAGGGCGATCGCTAAATCACCCTAAAAATACTCTTTTTCTATCTAACTAAATCGCGGAGTTTCTGGGCGACTGGTGCGAGGCTTTCGCCGCGGATGGAGTTCTTGTCTGCGAACAGGAGGGGGAGTGCTTCCTGGTATTCTTGGTTCCGAGAGAGCTTCTTCGGCAAAACTTTCCCTTGCGTAGACATCTAGATAAATAGATTGACCGACGGCGGTGGCTGCGGTTTCTAGAACGGTGCGAATAGCATTAATATTGCGACCTCCTCTTCCGTAGATTTTACCTTTATCTTCACTTTCTAAGGCGAGACGAATCCAGACGCGCTCACTTTGTTTGGCTTCTTCGCAATCAACACTGAGGGAATCCGAGGATTCCAAAAAGGGGGTGACAAGAAACTTGACCAGACTGAAGTAGTCTGGCCCTTTGGGGGACAAGACAGTGATTCTAGGCATTGACTTGTTCAAACACTTTAGCTTTAGTGAGTAGACTGCGAACCGTTTCCGTAGGTTGAGCTCCTTCCTGGAGACGTTTAACGATAGCAGGAACATTTAAGCGGGTTTCGTCAGTTCTCGGGTTATAAAATCCCAATTCTTCGATGGGACGACCATCACGACGGCTGGTACTAATGGTCGCTACGATTCTGTAGCTGACTTCTCTTTTTTTGCCAAATCGTTTTAAACGTAATTTGATCATAGGTATCCCTTAAAATTTCCTTTACCATCTTAGCAAAAAAATGAGATTAATCTATTTCTAGGGGATGGAGGGGTTCAGATGTTAATATACCCCAGTATCAATAAAAAAAAGTCTAACGTCTAACGCGCTATGGTGAAAATCTTATTTTTATCCCTGACCTTGGGGATGACGCTTTTTTTACAGGCCGTCCAAGCCCAAACCCCTGGGGATGCTTCCCCAACCAATACTAATGATCTTAAGCCCTTGTCCCAGTCCGACAGCTTACTGAGCCAAGAAGCAGCCCAGAAACTGATGGAGGATGCCAAGGAAGCCATTGGTAAAGAAAATTATGAGGGTGCCGTCGACAAATTGCAACAGGCCCGCCGAATTTTTAACCAACTCTCCAATTTTCACCTGCAACTCGCTACCAGTTTTTCAGGGATTGATGCCAAAGTTGTCGATTCCCAGAGAAAAGGGGCTTTAGCGACAGGACAACTCCGAGATGAAGCGACTTATCAACTGGCTTTAGTGCATAGGGCGCAAAACAAACCAGAATTAGCTGTACCTTTATTAATTCAGGTGATTCAATCCCAAAATCCCACCAGTGAGCTAGGGCGCAAATCCTATCAACAGTTATATGAGTTGGGTTTTGTGGATACTCCCTTTGACACTTCTCCCCCTGCGACTCCTCCATCTACTCAGCCTCCTAAGTAAATGTTACAGTTTGATCAAAACCTGCCCTTTTATTTGCCGATTATAGGAGTCTGAACAATGGTAAATCTTAAAGTAGTTGAAGAAATGATTCAATCTCAAATGCCCGATGCTGAGGTCATGGTTCGAGATTTAACAGGAGGAGGAGATCATCTGGAAGCGATCGTTATTTCTGAGAGCTTTTTGGGCAAAACCCGCGTTAAACAACACCAAATGGTCTACGGTGCCCTAGAGGATGCTCTGAAGTCTGAAGCGATTCATGCTTTAGCCCTGAAAACCTATACTCCCCAAACTTGGGAAGAAGTCAAGAAAGGGGCTTAGGAAATCTGGGAGGGTTTTTCCCTCCTTTACTGACATTTAGAGGCGTTTTTCTAGGTATTGACCGATCATAATTTCCTCCTGCGCTCTGGAGATAATCGTCTGGCGAGTGCGGTATTGTTGCCCGATTAGTTTTAACTCTTCCGTAAACACAGAGCCACCATATTCGGTTTTTAAGCACATAGTCTGGGGATTAGTAAAGTTAAAAATGGCCGTCACTGGCTTATCTGTAGCAAAGCCCCGATCTCTGTAAAGTATGTTTCCCAGTATCCCAAAGACGGTTTTTCCTGTGGATGGTTGGCGACTTTTACCGATATAGTTACTTTCCCAGATTACCTCGGTTCCACCTAGTAGGGCGGTTGCTGATTCTAGCTGATGGGCTTGGGCTAAATCCGTCAACTCGTCACTACCCTGGGTGAGAAAGCGAATCCCAATCATACTAACTACTTCTTCGGGTTCAATGTCTTGCTTGAGGGTATAGTAGCGTCGTTGGGATTTCCATTCTCCTGCCGATTGTCGAAAAAAGTCTAGAGCTAGGGATTCGGGAGATAATAAGGCTGTTGGCATCAATGTCATAAAATTTAAACCTTCCATGGTGGGGATATTCCATGCAGATGACAGGAACTAAGTCAAGATTTTATCCTTGATTCTTTACAGATTGTAACCTAATTTTTTACTTTCCCAATTTAGAAGTAGAGATTTATGATAAAAATTGCCAATAATACCTAATTTACCCTAGTATTAACTTAAAATTACCTTTAATATGCCTAGAAAATTTCTGACTCGTCTCCTGTCTTCCCTAGTTTTAGGGTTTTTGTCTTCGCTCTTAGTGACTCTTCCTGGGCGATCGGCAGAGGAACTATTTTTGACCTATGGTCCGGCTAAGTTCTCCGTGAAAGTTTCTTCCCTAGAAGCATTTGCTAAAGATGGCACCATTGACAAGAAATTAGCCGTCTATCTACAAGGAACAAGTCCCGAACAACGGGCGGAATTTCGCCAAGCACTGAGCCAACGAGCAGACATCGATCCGCTAGTCGTCTCTCGCTTTTTTAATAGCGCCATGGGGGAAGACTTGCTCCGTCGGATTGGGAAAGGTTTTACCATTCCCTACGATATCAACGGCAAGTACGCCCTGCGGGCCGCTATCATTCAATCAGCTTTAGATAAAGAAGAAGGCCTGACCCTGATCAATGTCCTGAAACATTTTCCCACCGACATACAAATCCAAGGAGAACTCTTATTAGGTTTGGGCAAAGAGATCCGGCGGGTTGTCGATGGCACAATTGCCTATACGAAGGTGATGAAGGAGCTATCCACCCAAGAAGCCGCATCTGAGACAGAGGTTGACTTTGCCCAATTGCCGAATATCCGGGAAAAAGGTAACTTTCAATATACAAGATCCCAATTTACTATCAAGGATGCTAGCCGCGATCGCCAATTTTACGTCATCCTCTACAAGCCCACCTCAGCCCGCTCTGCTAAAATTCCCCTCGTGGTTATCTCCCACGGACTAGCCTCCAAACCCGAAGACTTTGAGGATACGGCTAAACACCTCGCTTCCTACGGCTTTGCGGTGGCTTTGCCCCAACATCCTGGTAGTGACTTCCAACAAGCCAAAAACTTCCTAGAGGGCTATTCTGGGGAAGTTTTCGATATCAATGAGTTTGTCAACCGCCCCAAAGATATTAGTGCGACAATCGACGAACTCGAACGGCGTAATTCTAGCGAATTTGCGGGCCAGTTGGATACCCAAAATGTTGGGGTGATAGGACATTCCTTCGGTGGCTATACCGCTTTAGCTGTGGCGGGGGCAGAAATTGATTTCGACTACCTACAAGCGGAATGCGATCGCAACTATAGCGGCTTAAATATCTCCCTGCTGCTTCAGTGCCGCGCCCTCAGTATTCCCCACCAGGCCTATCAGTTTCGAGATCCGCGAGTGACAGCTATCCTCGCAGGTAATCCGGTCAATAGCAGTATTTTTGGCGAAAAAGGACTCAAAAAAATCACTATTCCCATCACTTTTATCAGTGGCAATTACGATCCTGCGACTCCGGCTGTTTTTGAGCAGGTGCGTTCTTTTGTCTGGTTGAAGACTTCTAACAAGTACCTGTTATTAGCAGAAGGACAAGCCCATGTGGACTTTTCAGAACTAGATGCTGGTATTACCGATGCTCTTAACGTCGTACCTAACCTTACCTTGCCAGAACCAAGTTTGCTTCACAGTTATCGAGATTCCCTAGTTCTTGCCTATTTCCAAGTTTATACGGCTCAAAACCCCGAATTTCTCCCCTATCTTTCCTCTGCCTATGCGGCCTATCTCAGCCAAAATCAGCAGTTTAATGTCTACATGATTAGCGAGAAGTCCGAACCAGAATTGCTAGAGGCTATTAGGAAATTCAGGGCTAAATATAAGCATTAGGTCTAACTTTTTACGGGAAGTCTGCTTTCCATCGTCAGTGGTATCAAATCTAGTATCGTTTGACTAAATCGCTTAAAGCCGGTTTTAACTGAGAATATTGATATTGAAATCCTAGAGATTGGAGGGCTTTGGGGAGCACTTCTTGTCCTTCTAAAACGACCTTCGCACCCTCTCCTAGGAGCATTTCTAGGGCAAAATCTGGGACAGGGAGCCAAGAGGGGCGTTTCATTACCTCTCCTAGAATTTGGCTAAATTCTGACATTCTGACAGGATTAGGGGCTGTAGCATTAAAAATTCCTACTATATCAGGACGTTTGATGGATTCTATAATTAGATTAACCAAATCTTCGATATGAATCCAAGAAAACCACTGACGGCCTTTACCAATGGGACCACCGGCAAAGATTTTAAAAGGGGGAATCATCTTCGCCAAAGCTCCACCATTTCCTAAAACAATACCCAAACGGAGAATAACTAAACGAACCCCTAACTCGCTAACTTTTTCGGCTTCAGCTTCCCACTTTTGACAAACCTGTGCTAGGAAATCTTGCCCAACGGGACTACTTTCGTCAAAGGTCGCTATTTCACTGGTTCCATAATAACCGATCGCCGAAGCATTAATTAAAACCCCAGGCCTAGGGTTAGCCTTAGCAATAGCTTCCACAATTTTTGCAGTTCCCCCTTGGCGACTTTCTAAAATGGCTTGTTTGTATTCATTAGTCCAGCGTTCAGAAATCGCCTCTCCCGCCAGATTAACCACCGCATCACAGCCTTGGAGACAATTCTGCCAATCCCCTGATTCTAGAGCGTTATATGCCACAATTTCTGTCCCAGGAAATAGTCTTTTGGCCTTCTCCTTATTACGGGCTAAAACGAGGACTGAGTCTCCCCCCTGGGTAAGTTTGTTTACCAACGCTGTGCCGACAAATCCCGTTGCTCCTGTTATGGCCACTTTCATAAATATTTTTGCCGATTTTCTAGGTCTTATTTTTCTTACAGCCTTTTTTAAAATAATGAGGTATGTTCCTCCTGCCCCCTGCCTTCTGCCTTCTGCCTCCAAGAGAAGTGCTATAAAGCCAGAAGGAAAGGGTTATCTTCCAGCTTTGCTAGGGTGACGTTTAGTTATTCTGCTCCTTTCCCTTGAATTTTCAGGAGTAAAAATCCCCAGGCCAACCCTACCAAAATCAATACAGCACTGAGAATCGCCCCGTTAAATAACATACTTTCAGCAGTCATAAAAATCCCTCAACTTTGGAGTGTAAAAAAGCTTCAGTTTCCTAGTATAGCGGATTAAGGACTAGGGAACCTCATCGGCAAAACTAGCCCGACGGCTAAAGTGAAAAGGCCCCGCTATCGATCCCCAAACCAGTTCATCGGTTTCTGGATCTAGACCCCTATCGAAGCTAATCAGTTGATTTTCGTCTAATTCAAAGCTATTGTCGAGATAAGTCACCCTGTCCTTGCGGACGACTATACATTGTTTGCCTGGCTTAACAGTTCCTTTAAAACTATGACCCGTCCATTCTACTATCATGTCACACCCTGCCATCAATTCCAGATTCTCAGGGGTTAAAGCTTTTAGCCTGGCGGGATCTCGAGAAGCTCCAAAAAAATTAGTTTCTTCTTTGACTTTATAGTTTTCTAGCTCAATATGCTCCCCAACAACGCGCAACCTCAATACCCGCAAGCGGTAGGGTGAATTGAGTGCATAGTCATAGGCTTGTTCTAAAAATAAGCTAGTAGTTGCCAAGAGTTCCTCAGGAAGTGGGCGCATGCAAACCCGGATATGGGCGAAAAAAGGAGGATTCTCAAAGGCTTGAGCTTGGTTACTAAAGTCAGAAGCCATCCACTTAGCGAGGGTTTTAAGATCAGTTGGGTGAGTCATAGACTAAAATTATTTCTCGATCAGACGAAAAAGTAAAAATTGGTTTACTTGACTTTTTTGAAAGTTATCATCGCTAACTAATAATAGGGATTGACTCCCATCCCGCAAACGTGGTCCTAGGGTCATTCCTTCCTGATTATCTAGCTCAATTCCTAATTCTCCCAGATCCTGGAGCAGTTTTTTGGCTAAAGGTTGTAGATTTTCTCTATTTCCTGCTAAAGATTCTATTCTGGATGTGTCTGTAGCATTGGCATTAACCACTTGAAACAGTTTAACTCCAAACCCCCCAATCCCTTGGGTTCGCTCTAAGCTCAGAAAATAACCTTCCTTTGGTAGGGCTAATATTTCCACTAAACCATTAAAACTAGCACCTGCGGGGGGGGGATCTAATACATACAAGTGTTCTGCTACTAAAATAGGAAAACCTAGGGGATTAATACCATAGTGGAGAAAGCGCAGATGGGTATCTTCAGCTAAATTACCCGAGGGGTTATCCTGTTGGAGAGCCGTTTCGGGCGCGCTAAAAAGACGAAAGGGATCATCGGCTAAACTACTACTGATTCCTAGGGTTAAGGATTCAAAACCCTGATTGTCTTTGATTCCCCTAAGAGGTTTTAGGGGTGGATTGGGTAGATAACGAGGAGGTATTTGTAAAAATTCCCTTGTCTCTCCCGTTTTTAAGTCAAATTCACCAATAAATGGTAAAACATTCGATTTAACTGCCCCTTCGCTGGCAATAAATAGCGTCCGACGCGGGGAAAGGGCGATTCCTTCTGGATCGATAGTACCAGAGGTAAAGAATTGTTTCTCTGGGTTTTTGAGGAGAGTAACGTCCTCTATGTTGATTTTCTGGAGGTGATCATCTGAGTCTAGCTCCATAGTTAGGGTATAAAATCTCGCCGGAGAAAGGGTAGAGCGGTCATCACTAACGGCATAAAATTGATTACTGGTGCGATCGTAGGTAATCCCCGATAACCCTCCAACTACGGTATCTTTAAAGGCTTGTTTGGGAAGCTGATATTCTCCCAAAAATTCTACCGACAGTCCCCGAAATAGTCTAGTTTCGGCACTGACACGGGGAGGTAGGGCACAACTGACCAGAAAAAGGCTTAAAATAGCCGCCAAAAGGCATTTTTTCATGTTTTTTTAATCAATATCTTCGGTAATCGTTTTTTTGAGTCCCGTTTTTTCCTGCCATTGTAGGGAGCCATCTCGCTTGATCCAATACCATCTAATCTTTTTTTGTCTTAATTGTTGTCGCAGGGGTTGAGAAATAAATTTAGTAGCAGCGATCGCCATGTTCGGTTTTACCAAATCCAGCCACTCTAAGTTTAACTCCTCTCCTGACCACAATAGCACTTCGGGATTGGGAACCAGATTAGATTTAAGCAAATCTGGGGGAATATTTTCTTGACCTTGCTCAATCCATAACCAAGTTTTTTGATTAATATGAAACTGAATTACAACTGGCTTACGGCTTAAAATATCTAAGGCTATTTTCCCTATGTTCAGATTTTGACTAAGCTCAGTTGTTAAAGGATTAATTATATTTTTAACAGGAAAAGGTATTTCAGAAACCCTAGAACGACTAACCGCTCCATCTAACCTATTGATTCCCTGTTGGGTTAGAAAGGGCAAAACTTTATATTTAAAATCCTCCTCATCATCTTCTCCATTTACTAATAAAGTATCGCCTTGGCATTGTACAACTATAGCGGGTTTAGGTGTTAGGGATAAAACAGTCACTTGTGCTAGGTTAGAGCGGAAATAAATAACTGGAATCGTTATTAAAGTAATCATTGTTAATGCTAGTATTTTCCAATATTTTTGACCCCAATTTTTATTTAGCCAGATAAAAACCATACCCCCATAGAGAATTATCATTATTACTAGGGGTAATTTGCCGACGGTATATTGAGTCCCTGGTAATTGGGCAAAAAATCCCACTACTGTGGTTAAAATGTGCATGGGTAATGCTAAAAAACTAGCCAATAAACTGCCCAAAGGAGGATAAATCAAGGATAATCCTGCACTTAACATCCCTCCTAAACTTATTAAAGTAATAAGAGGTGCTGTAATAATATTAACTACAATACTGTAATTAGAAATAACACTAAAACTATGTAATAATAGAGGAAATGTCCAAACAAATGCTGCTAGAGGAATAGAGACAAAAGGAATAATTTTAGCTGGTAGCCAATCCAGATAACTATCTAGAATCGGAGCCGTGACAATCAATCCTAAAGTTGCCAAAAAACTCAATTGAAACCCTAGGTCCCAAATCCAAACAGGATCAATAATTAGTAATATTGTTCCCGCCAATAATAGGGAGCCAGAGGGGTTAACTTTTCGCTCTAATACCGAGCCAATTAATACCCCTATACCCATCAAGACTGCCCTGAATATAGAAGGTTGTAAGCCAGTTAGTCCGAGATAAAATACTAAGATAATTACTCCTAGCAAAAAGCGAGTTTTAGGAGCAGATAAACGACTTAAATATAGGGTGACACCTAGGAGTAAAGCCACCTGAAAACCAGAAGCAGCCAGAATATGGGCGAGTCCTACCTTAAGGTAATCATTTTTAATTTGGGGATCAAGGGATACCGCCTGTCGTCCGAGAACAATGGAACTCAAAAGACTGCCGTTTTCGGCACCTAATCCCTGTTTTTGGGCTTTAACGATGCGTTGCCGTAGTTGCCACATTCCCCAGGTGGGAGGTTGTTGGCGGAGAATTTTTTCGGCTTTAAATCCCGCAAAGGTAGATTGCAGGGCCAAGTAGGTTTTAAAATCAAACTCTCCAGGGTTAACGGGCTTGCGGGGTTGATATAAAGTCCCCTCTAGGGTTAAAACTTGGCTAGGATAGAGCTTTTCGGAGCTATTGGGGAGAGTTACATAGAGTTTTCCCCGTACCTGCTCAGGTTGAGTAGAGATTGTCGCTGACTGGGCTGCGAACCAAAATTGTTGGCGATTGTTGCTAGTTTCACGAACTTCGCTGAGAACTTTTCCTGTGACAAGAGCCGGAAGGTAGGGAAATTTGGGGTTTAGAAGTTGACTAATATCTTGAGAATGGGGATGGGGAAAGCGAAACTGGAAGTAAAGCAAAGCGAAAAGCGTAATTATCCCTCCTATTAACCAATCCCTAGGGCTAAATCGCCGTATCAGCAAACTCAAGAGCAAGGCAATGGGGAGGAGTAAGCTGCTAATAACCAGATGACTTCCCCATCTACTCAAAAGCAAACCAGCCCAATAGGCCAAACACCAGAAAATCAGGACAGGACGATTCATGGGTATATTTATATCTATAGGTAGACAATATTTTCCCCTAAATCCCATGGAAACAACAGAACTAAAAAAAGAAATCGAAATACTCGGCTCGCGCCTGGGGAAAACCCAGGACTATCTTTGACCTAAGCTCCCTCAAGGCTAAAATCCAAGATCTAGAACAGGTGGCAGCCCAAACTGGTTTTTGGGATAATCCCGAAAATGCCCAAATTACCCTCTCTACCCTCAACGATTTAAAATCCAATCTGGAACAGTGCGATCGCTGGTATGGTAAACTGGAGGACACAAAAGCTATAGGTGAACTGCTAGAGCTAGGGGAAGATGAACTCCTATTAAAAGAAGCAGAAACCAATATTAAGCAAGTTAAAGAAGAATTAGACAAGTGGGAACTCCAACAACTCCTATCTGGACCCTACGACAGCAAGGGAGCCGTGCTGAGTATCAATGCAGGAGCCGGGGGAACCGATGCCCAAGACTGGGCAGAAATGCTCCTAAGAATGTATACCCGTTGGGGCGAACAACAGGGTTATAAGGTTCATTTGATGGAATTATCAGCAGGAGATGAAGCGGGAATTAAATCTGCTACCTTAGAAATTGAAGGGCGTTATGCCTACGGGTATCTCAAGGGAGAAAAGGGAACCCATAGATTGGTAAGGATTTCCCCGTTTAATGCTAACGATAAACGTCAAACCAGTTTCGCGGGGGTGGATATTATGCCCAATTTAGGAGAAGAGGCCATTAAACTAGAAATTCCCGAAAAAGACTTAGATATTAGTACCACCCGTGCTGGAGGTAAGGGGGGACAAAACGTTAACAAGGTAGAAACCGCCGTGCGTATTGTCCATATTCCCACAGGTATAGCCGTTCGCTGTACCCAAGAACGCTCCCAACTACAAAACAAAGAAAAAGCCCTAGCTATTCTCAAGGCCAAATTGCTAATTATTGCCGTAGAGCAACGCGCCCAAGCCATAGCCGAAATTCGGGGAGATATCGTCGATGCGGCCTGGGGGAATCAAATCCGCAATTATGTTTTTCATCCTTACCAAATGGTCAAGGATTTAAGAACGAATATAGAAACCAGTGATGTTGGTGCGGTGATGGATGGCTATCTGGCTCCCTTTGTAGAATCCTATCTACGTCACAATGTCCCTAATTCCTGACTTTTTGCGATACAATGACCCTTAACCTTTCTTCTTAACAAATTGTTACATGAGTACTACCGAAGAGACAAATACGAGCTTAGAACCTCAGCCTAGCTATGTCAAACTGGCTATGCGGAATATGGTACGCAAGCGAGGGACTTCTCTAACCCACTTTTTTCTGACAACTCTAGGGTTGTTGGGTTTATTGGTTGGTGTATCCTATCTTACCCGCTAAAAATCCCATGACTATTGAACTCAACCTACAGGACTTGTATTTTGCAGAACAACCCGGTCCCATTAGCACGACTACATGGCAGGATTGGGTTCAGAAATGGAGTGAAGACTTGGCTTTAGAGGTTTTTGAGGCTCAAGCGGGTTGTGAGATGACTCTGCGCCTGACGGAGGATTGGGAAATTCAAGAGCTTAATGCCCAATATCGCCAAAAAGATCAACCAACGGATGTATTGGCTTTTGCCTCCCTTGAGGTAGACTCTCCTTATAACAATGATTTCTATACAGATGAACCACTCTATCTAGGAGATGTTATCATCTCAGTGGAAACAGCGAAAAAACAGGCTCAAGAACATAGTCATTCTTTAACCTATGAACTGGCTTGGCTTCTGTGTCACGGTTTTCTCCATCTTTTGGGATGGGATCATCCTGATGAAACGAGTTTAGAGGAAATGCTGGCTCAACAGGAACATCTGTTAAAATCCATTGGTCTATCTTCCGCAAATTAAGGTTTAATATGAAATCTAATTTTAAGATGAATCCCCCCCCGCAAACGAAAGCCGATGTCATTACCCCAAGTTTCTCACCCCCTAGGGAATATGCTTGGCAAGTGGCTAGTAATTTATTTGTTAGTTTTCGATACGCTTGGGCGGGAATTAGCTACGCCTTTTTGACTCAGCGCAATTTTAGGATTCATATTTTTATTACGATGATGGCCATCAGCCTAGGACTATTGTGTAGGGTCAACGGCATAGAAATGTCGGTTATTACCCTAACTTGCGCCTTGGTTATGGTGTTGGAACTATTAAATACAGCCCTAGAGTCGGTGGTGGATTTAACCGTAGGACAGTCCTATCATGAATTAGCTAAAATTGCCAAGGACTGCGCGGCAGGTGCGGTGATGGTTGCGGCGATCGCTGCTATTTTAGTAGCAGGATTTATATTGTTCCTACCTCTATCCCAGTTAATTTTCTCCCTCTAAAATAAATATATCTAAGGAGATCATCATTGATTTTAGTTATTGATAATCATGATAGTTTTACCTATAATCTGGTGCAGTTTTCAACATCCCCATATCCAAGGAGTGCAATTTCACCCCGAGAGTATTCTGACTTTATCGGGCAAAAAACCTTTACGAAACTTTCCTATCCCATTGAGCAATAGCTAATTTATGAAACGGCGACAGATTATTCAATACGCGGGGGCAAGTTTATTAACAACAACTGCCACTCTTTTTAGCTCAAAATTAGTTGCATCTCCCAATAAACCGAAACCTAAATCCGATAATTACTTGCTAGTTCAATGGTTAGGTCATACTTGCTTTTTTTTAACAGAACCAAACGGCTTACGAATTTTAATCAATCCTTTTCGTAGTATCGGCTGTACTAAGGGATATCCCCTACCCAGAGTAGAAGCAGATTTAGTGTTAATTAGTAGTCAACTCTGGGACGAAGGCGCGGTAGAAGGTTTACCAGGTAATCCTAAGGTACTCTTTGAGGCGGGAAACTACGACATTAAGGGCTTTAGACTACAGGGAGTAGAAATTGCCCATGATCGCAAAGGGGGACGACAATTTGGCATGAATGTGGCGTGGCGTTGGAATCAAGGGGGCTTAAAAATTGTTCACCTAGGGGGGGCGGCCGCAGCCATTGAACTGGAACAAAAAATCCTCTTAGGTTCTCCAGACTTGGCTTTTATTCCCGTTGGCGGTGGCGCGAAAGCCTACAATCCAGAAGAGGCAAAACAGGCGCTTACCATTCTCAACCCCAAAGTTATGATTCCGACTCAATACCTTACCGATGCGGCGGATCAATCTAATTGTGATCTAAGCAAGGTGGATGAATTTTTAAAATTAGTATCGGGGATGAATATCCGTCAGATTGAAGACAATAAACTACGACTGAAGGTTGCTGATTTGCCCCCTAAAGGCACTCTCATCCGTGTTTTTAGTGATTCTCCTTTGTTGAGTAAACCCACAGAAAAAAAATAGTTAGACTTCCATCATGCCAAATCCTGTTTTAATAATATAGCTATTTTTCTCCTGCCTCCTGCCTCCTGCCTATCATTGGCGGGGGAGGACTTTTTTCAATTCGGCAACGAGCGCTGATTTAAGTAGGGGTTTAGTCAGGAAGCCCTGACAATTGTTTTGCCAAGGGGTATCAGAGCCTTCCATAAGAGCGGCGGTTAAAACAATAATCGGCATAGATTCGGTGACGGGATCTTCCCGCAATGCTAGAATAGCGTCTTTTCCATCTAAATTAGGCATTAATAAATCCATAAGGATTAAATCGGGATGATAATTTCTAGCCATCTGAAGGGCTTCCAACCCGTCATGGGCTTCAAGAATACGGTGATTAGTGGCTTGAAAAAATCCTCGAATTAAATCCCGATTGGATTGCACATCATCGGCTACCAAAATTGTAGCGGGTACAAATTGGTTCAAGTCATTGTCAGGGGGAAGAGTTGAGGGTGCAGAGGAGTCTTTCTCAATAGCGACAGAGGGGAAAGTAAAAGTAAAAATACTCCCCTTACCCAATTCACTCGTTAATTGTACCTGTCCTCCTAGTATTTCAGTGAGACGACGGGTAATAGTCAATCCTAAGCCCGTTCCCCCATACTTACGGGTACTTTGCCCTTCACTTTGGGTAAAAGCATCAAAAACTCTAGTCTGATTTTCTTCGGAAATACCAATCCCCGTATCCTCAATTTTAAGAATTAACTGCACATTTGTAGCTGTTAATATGTCACTGCTTACAGTGATACTAATATATCCAAACTCAGTAAATTTAATTCCGTTACCTACTACATTAAAGAGAATTTGCCGTAATCTTATTTCATCAAATGAGATAAATTTCGGAACGCATTCTTCCACCTTTGCCAATATTTCAATACCTTTTTTATGAGCTTGCCCAATAAATATTAGCTGAATTTCGTTAATTAGTTTTCTAATATTTACTGGTTTGTAAACAGACTTTATTTTACCTGCTTCAATTTTAGAAAGATCCAGAATATCGTCGAGGAGGGCAATTAGGGTATTACCACTGTCATTAATAGCTTCTAAATATGTCTGTAAAACTGGATCTGTTATGCTAATCTCTAGTAACTGAGAAAATCCTAAAATTGCATTCATCGGTGTGCGAATTTCGTGACTCATGTTGGCCAAAAACTCGCTTTTAGTTCGGTTGGCAATCTCTGCCGCTTCCTTGGCCATTTTTAACTCTTCTTCGGCCTGTTTTTTGATAGTAATATCCGTGATAGTTCCGACCATTCTATAGGGTTTTCTTTCCTTATCTAGCAAACACTTTCCCTTGGCTTGTATCCAAAGATAATGACCTTGCTGGTGCCGCATCCGATGGGTATGCTCATAAATATCAGTGATTCCAGCTAAGTGATTATCCACGGCTTTTTGCTCTAATTCCCTATCTTCGGGATGGAGATTTTCTAACCAAGTAGATAGGGTAAAGGGTAAAGAATGGGGTTCATACCCTAGAATTTTCATCCAAACCGAAGAATAGTAAACCTCATCGGTGCGTAAATCCCAGTCCCAAATACCGTCATTAGTTCCGGATACGGCTAGATCATAACGTTCTTCACTTTGTTCTATATCTTGGGTATTTTTTTGGATTCTGGCAGCCATACGATCAAAAGCAATAGATATTTGAGCAAGTTCGTCGGAACCTGACAATCGGGCCCGAACATCTAATTTTCCCTTAGCTATATCATTGCTGACCGCAACCAGATGGGCAACACGGCGAGTTAGGGTCAGTTCAAAGAAAAACCACAGCCCTAGGCAAAAGAGCATTAAGATACTACTAAAAATCAAGGATCTTCTTAAGGCACTGTTAAAAGCTTCTTGTTTGGCACGTTTAAGATCGTATTCTGCAAAAAGAATACCAGTTCTTGAGGGACGAAGTTCTCCTGGCAATGATTGTAAAAGTACAGGATAAATGGCAATTAATTTCTTTTTGTCCTCAGAAAGTGCTACGGTACCCCCCATTTTCTCCCGAACATTGTTAATTTGGGATAGGTAGGAAGCCGCCACGGTTCGGTCAAGGGAAAGACCTCGGGCTTCATAATGGTTTGAGAGGAGGACTACATTCTGTTCATCTAGGAGTAAAATTTCATTTAAGTCCCGATCGCTTCCCATGCGACTGATGGTAACTTCAGCCTGTTCCGTATCCGATCTGCGGTATAAATAATCTAAACTTCCTGCTGTTCGACTCAGGGAATATTCGAGATAAGTTTTAGCACTTGCTTCCGCTTTGGCGTAGGTAACTTTAATTTCTCGATTAAAGGAAACTAGACCCAAGAAGCTACCAGATATAATTAAAATTGTGGGAATTGAATATTTTAGTGGTAGGGGAAAGCGTTGCATGGGATCGATTTTTTGACTTAAAGTTTAGCATTTTTAACAAAGCGGTCATCTAGAATCAGGGCTGGATCGATCTCCTTGGATAACAGCTTATTTCCTACCATAACTTTTACCAATCCTCTCATGCCATTAATCAGTGCCGGGTTGCTTTGATCTAATAATTTCTGATTTTCTGCTAGATCCGGTTGACGTAAACCCTTAAAGGCATCCAAAATCTGTTCTGGGGTAACTTGGGTACGGGGTGCTATGCGGGCTGCGGCCTCCTGGGGATTTTTATTTAAATAATCTAAAGCACGAAATCGACCATTGACTAGAGCTTGTATGTCCTTGGCGGAATTATCTATCGCGGATTGTCGTACTACTAGGGTATCGACAATTTCCCCAGGAATCTGACTACTATCAAACAAAAGTTTAGCCCCTGCTGCCAAAAGTTTGACCCTAGCCGGACCAAAGGTGACAACAGCATCTACTTTTCCCTCTTTATAGGCTCGTTCATGTTCTGTAAGCTCTAGGGAAACTATCTGAACATCTTTTGGTGACAGTCCATTTTTCTCCAGCGCTCGGGCCAGGAAATAAGCTCCTAAGGATGTGGATTCAACGCCAACTCGCTTACCCTTAAGGGCTTTGATGTTAGTAATTTCTGGTTTTCCTAAAATCACATCCCCCCCATCGGAAACATCCATGACGGCAATAATCTTAACGTCTCCTTGGGTAGCTGCTAGGACTAGGGCTTGATCGATGGATAAACCCGCGCCTTCAATTTCCCCATTGCGATAGGCTCGCACTTCCTCGGTACCGGAGGGATAATCTACCAATTTGAGATTTTCCTGGTCATAGTAGCCCAAATTTTGGGCTAAATGTAGGGTTTCATAGCCCGGCCAGAGATTTGTACCGATGCGGAGAGGGGAGGATGGTTTTTGGGGACATCCCGTAACGGCGATCGCCAAGATTCCCAAACTTAAGTAAATGAAAATTCGTCTTTTTATCATCATTTTCCGGCTATCTGAAGACCTCGTTAACGATAGTACCTGCGGAGTTGACTAACTCGATATGTAAGGGCATTTGACCGACTGCATGGGTGGAACAACTCAAACAGGGATCATAACAACGAATCCCCGCCTCGACTCGGTTTAACATTCCTTCAGGGATATCATGGCCGTGGATGTAGTGCTTGGCGATTTGGGCTACGGTTTTATTCATGGCTAGGTTATTATTTCCCGTGGCAATGATCAGGTTAACTTTTTCAATCAATCCGTCTTCATCCACATGGTAATGATGGAAAAGGGTACCTCTCGGGGCTTCACTAACTCCCACCCCTTCTAGGGCATTAATACCCCCCTGGGCGCGGGTCCGATGGGAAACAATATCCCCATCCTCAATGAGGGCTTCAATCCCCTCTAGAGCTCCTAGAATCTCTACTAGACGGGCATAGTGATAGTAGAACGAAGATGTTGCCACTCCCCCGACGCGATCGCGGTATTCCCTTAATTCCCCATCGGCTCCTGGGGTACCGAAGTGACTACAGACATTTAATCGGGCCAGGGGACCAACACGATAAATACCCTCGGGATAACCTAGGGGTTTATAGTAAGGGAACTTTAAATAAGACCATTTTTCCACGGATTCACCAATATAGTCCTGGTAATCCTCCTCCCTGAGATTATCCGCCACAATATTACCCTGACTATCTGTAAAGCGGATATGACCACCGTAATGCTCCCAAAGTCCGTCCTTTCCCACTAAACCCATGAATAAAGAGGGAAATTCGCCAAAGTTAGCAACTTCCGTACTAAAACGCTCTAAAAGTTGTTTGAAGAGAGCTAAGGCTGTATGGATGGTTTGATAGGATTCAGGTAAACGCTCTCTAATCCAGGCTCTACCCTCCTCTGGTAAAGGCGATCGCACGCCTCCTGGTACGGACCAAGCAGGATGGATTTTTTTGGCTCCGAGCAATTCAATAATTTTTTGTCCAAATTGTCGCAGACGAATACCTTGACGAGCCAATTCTGGGTCTGAGGCTATCAGTCCAAAAATATTTCTTTGCCCTGGATCACTATCCCATCCCAAAAGAAAATCCGGACTACTCAGGTGAAAAAACGATAGAGCATGGGACTGGGTAATCTGCCCTAAATTCATCAGTCGGCGCAGCTTTTGGGCGGCGATCGGAATTTCGACGGCGAGGATCTTATCCCCTGTTTTGGCGGCACATAGCAGATGGCTAACGGGACAAATGCCACAGATACGGGCAGTAATACCTGCCATTTCCCACATGGGTCGACCTTCGCAAAATTTTTCAAAGCCCCGATATTCCACTACATGAAAGCGAGCATCATCCACTTCCCCGGCATCATCTAAAAAAATGGAAATCTTAGCATGACCCTCAATGCGAGTGACTGGATCAATAACAATGGTTTTAGACATAGAGCCTACCTGATGAGTGGGTGAGTTATACTTTTACTTGCCAGCTTTCCTCCATAATACTGAGTTCTGTCCCAGAAGTCATTAACCCCAACTAGATAAGGCTTTTGGTTATGCAAGCGCCAAAAAACTGACGAAGTTTCCTAAAATTGAGTTTGCCAAAAAAACCTAGCAAGGGTAATTTAAGATTAATTTCATCTTTCTAAAGAGTCGGTTACATGAGAATCCTAGTTACAGGTGGTGCGGGGTTTATTGGCTCCCATCTAATTGATCGCTTAATGGAACAGGGCCACGATGTCCTCTGTCTTGACAACTTCTATACGGGTCATAAGCGGAATATTGTCAAATGGATAGGGAATCCTTACTTTGAACTGATTCGCCATGATGTTACAGAACCCATCCGTCTCGAAGTAGACCAAATCTATCACCTAGCTTGTCCCGCTTCTCCTATTCACTACCAGTTTAACCCCGTCAAAACCATTAAAACTAATGTTTTGGGGACGATGTATATGTTGGGACTAGCTAAACGAACCCACGCTCGTCTACTTTTGGCTTCTACCTCGGAAGTCTATGGCGATCCAGATGTTCATCCCCAAACGGAAGAATATCGCGGTAATGTCAACTGCATTGGACCTAGGGCCTGTTACGATGAAGGCAAACGGGTTGCAGAAACCCTAGCCTTTGAATATTACCGAGAGCATAAAGCGGATATCAGGGTGGCGCGAATTTTCAACACCTACGGGCCGAGAATGCTCGAAAATGACGGACGGGTGGTTAGTAATTTTATTGTCCAAGCTCTCAAAGGTATTCCCTTAACGATCTATGGAGATGGTTCCCAAACTCGCAGCTTTTGTTATGCTTCTGATTTAGTAGATGGCTTGATTCGACTGATGAATAATGATTTCATTGGACCTGTCAATTTGGGTAATCAAGGGGAATATACCATCCTGGAACTGGCTCAGAAAATTCAAGGGATGATTAATCCCAACACCGAATTGGTCTTTAAACCCCTACCCGAAGATGACCCGAAACAACGACAACCAGATATCACTCGGGCTAAAACCTATTTGTCTTGGTCGCCGACAATTTCCCTCGATGAAGGACTGGCTAAGACTATCCCTGATTTTAGAGCCAGGGTAGAAGCTCATTAAATTTATCAGGGGTATTGACAAATGAGCCAAAATCTATTCAATTACTAAAGAAAAACTAATAGGAGTTCAGCGTATGCGAGTTTGTGTCATCGGGACGGGTTATGTGGGTTTGGTGACAGGGGTGTGCTTGGCCCATGTGGGCCATGAGGTGATTTGTATTGATAACAACGAAGAAAAGGTTAAATTACTCAAATCTGGCCAATCTCCCATCTATGAGCCTGGACTTACGGAATTAATGCAGCAGAGTACCCAGAGCGGACTACTAAAATTCAGCAGTGATTTAGGTGCCGGGGTAGAACATGGGGATATTCTTTTTATCGCCGTCGGTACCCCTCCTCTTCCCACCGGCGAAAGCGATACTCGTTATG
Organism: Microcystaceae cyanobacterium; assembly: GCA_040398185.1. Classification (GTDB taxonomy): domain Bacteria; phylum Cyanobacteriota; class Cyanobacteriia; order Cyanobacteriales; family Microcystaceae; genus JBBAUO01. The sequence continues at coordinate 52,161 of JBBAUO010000016.1, forward strand.
TGGAAGCTGTAGCTAAAGGCATTGGCGCCCATTTGAACAGTGGTTATAAGGTCATTGTCAATAAGTCTACTGTGCCTATAGGTTCGGGAGATTGGGTCAGACGTATTGTTTTAGATGGGGTGGCCGAAAGACAAGAAGCCTTAAATGTGGATTTTGATGTGGTCAGTAATCCCGAATTTCTCCGCGAAGGTTCGGCGGTTTATGATACTTTTAATCCCGATCGCATTGTTTTGGGTAGCAATAGTCAAAAGGCTATAGCTATGATGCAAGAACTCTATACTCCCATCGTCGAACGCAAATTTTCTGAAGATGCTTCCCTTCCTGCCGTTCCTGTGGTGGTAACGGATCTTAGTTCTGCGGAAATGATTAAATATGCTGCTAATGCCTTTTTAGCTACGAAAATTAGCTTTATTAATGAGGTAGCTAATATTTGCGATCGTGTGGGGGCGGATGTTACCCAAGTCGCTAAGGGTATTGGTCTAGATTCGCGCATTGGGGGTAAGTTTTTACAAGCGGGTATCGGTTGGGGGGGCTCTTGTTTTCCGAAAGATGTCTTGGCTTTGATTCACACTGCCGGTGATTACGGCTATCAGACAGAAATCCTCAATGCTGCGGTTAATGTTAATAAGCGTCAACGGACTCTCGCTATCGAAAAACTCCAACAGGAATTAAAAATCCTCAAGGGTAAAACTATCGGGCTATTGGGTTTGACTTTTAAGCCCGATACCGATGATATGAGGGATGCTCCGGCTTTGAGTCTTATTGAAGAACTTAACCGTCTTGGTGCTAAGGTGAAAGCCTACGACCCCATTGTCTCTCAAAGTGGTTTGAGCCACGGTTTATCTGGGGTGATTATTGAAACTAATCCTGAAATGTTAGCCGATGGTTGTGATGCTCTGGTTTTGGTCACGGATTGGCAAGAGTTTCTAAGGCTTGACTACGAAAAAATGACTAAATCTATGGTTAATAAGGTCATTATTGATGGTCGTAACTTCTTAGATCGTCAGACCTTAGAATCGGCTGGTTTTCGTTATATCGGCATCGGCCGCTAGGATTGGGATTGGGGAGTTAGGAAATTTTAAAGCCTCACTTCCCACTCCTAAATTTTAATTTTTTCTGTAGTTTTAAAAGCGATCGCTCTAACCACAATCGACTCACTCGCCAAGGTTCTAATCCTTCTATATCAGCAGGATATTGAGCCTTTACATCAAAAAATAAATTAATATCCTCTAGAATGATTTCTAAGCGTTTTAGTAGGTTTTCGGCTCGATATTCTGCCCAAAAACTTTCCCCAAGAGTATGGGAGGGATTAGTTTTTAAAACTCCGAGGATTCTTTGTACATCATATCCTAGGGAAAAGGCCCCTATTTTATAACAATTCAAGCCAGGATCTAGATAATCAGCTAAGGCACTATTAACGCTCGAAAAAACTTGACAACCACAGGCTAGGGCTTCTAATGGAGGTAATCCAAAACCTTCTGTTAATCCATTTACTGCCCAATACTCCGCCGAATCGTAGAGGTAAATCTTACTCCTATTGAAAAGCCCTGCTAGGTCCTCTACATAGCCATCTAATAATTGTACATGGCAATGGTTTCGTAGTTGGGGAAGTAGACGGTTTAGTAGATAATTTGAAGACTTTCTGACTTGCACTAAAACGTCAATATCTCTAACTTTTCCTAGATTAGTAAACTCTTCTCCGATTTGATTGGGCAGTAAATAAATAAGGGTATTAGGTGACTTTTCTCCCCAATAACCCATGGTATTACGACTAACTGCAATAATGGGAATATCCGTAGGTAAGCGAAATCTATAACCACTACTATGGGCATGATAAACAATATTATAGGGACGAAGTTGGGCTACTAATTTAGGGACATCAAAGCCCCAACTTACGATAAAAATACAGTCTGCTAAATTGCCCCTTGACAAAAGTTCCGATAAAAAAAGATGTTCATTTTCTTTTTGGCGATAGGTGACAATTTCTGCTTGACAAATCTGCTTGGCTATGTTAAGGGTTTTAAGTTCTGCCCAGAGTCCACCCCCGCCAAATGTTCCCTTAGTTCCTGGCAATAAAAAATAAAGTTTTCTCATTTCTCCCCAAAATCCCTCTATAGCTACCTGAACAAAATTTTGATCCTATCTCCATCCATGACTCTAACCCTCTACAATACCTTAATGGGAGCGATAATTTATATTACGCAACTTGGAAGGTTAGCGAAAAAAGTCCCCATGAGGACCATAAAGGAAAAAGTCTTGGAGGAACTGATGCCTGTCTAGGATAATACAAGAGAATAATCTAAATCTCTTTAATTTATTAACCTTCCAATTCGTGTTTAATAGCCCTTCTCGACTCAACCGATCGACTGTCAAACTTAAAAGACTGGCACCATTTTAACGGTAATCGTTGTAATTTAGGTAGATAGGGGCTTTCAGAAAAAATTCTCTCAAGTGGAAAAACCCGCAACCAGTTGTCCGCTATGGATATGATGGGCGGAAACTTAAGTCAATTTTTCAAGATTCCCTTGACCAAAATACTCTTTCATGTCATTGTGGGGTGATGGAAATCAGTTTTTCAAGATCCCCACCGACATAAAAAAGAATTTAAAACACCGAATGACAGAAAATGACGATAACGTTATCGGAGAAGAACTGCCGACAAAAGAGGATCTCAGCATATCTTTCAAACAAGCTACTGCTGTTTGTATATTAGTTTATGAAGAGAGGGAAAACAATAATGATGATTTAGTCCAAGCGCAGGCAGAAGACCTCGCAGACCTCCAAGCACTACTCGAAATAACCTGGGGAAGCCTCTGTAAAATAAAAGCTTCGGGTAGGGAGGGTTGGCGGGCAAGTACCGATCACATAGGCTACTTAGTGAGAGAAACGTCTACTGGTAACATTCTAGTACCCTACCACTTGGCTGATTTTTTCCCATCTGAGGACGCTCTAGACAACCTCTGTCGTATTGCTTCTGGAGTTAGGGTATCAGATGGCGTGATCTGTCTTAGTGGAAGTTCGACCTTTTCAGGGATATTGAGATATATCTCTGACCTTGACTACTGCGAATATGCACCGTTTGATAGAGGAGAGGGTTGGCATGATCAGTTCTTGAATGCTTTGCGTACACCCTTAGAGCAACAAGAGTGTGAGATAATGTGTTTAAAGGGTTCTGTATTCAATGCAGAAATACCTCCTAAAAAAATTTATACCTTTCACACCCCTGAAGATTGTCAAACTCAATGTTTCGACTATACACTAACTTCCTACGCAAAACTTGACTTCGTTACACTCCAGAAAATCCTAAGCCAAATTATAATGATACCACCAAGTTGAGGAGGATTCTTACAGAACTCCTTGAAAGAATCACGATATAAGTCAAGAAGGTGCGCTCCCATGTCTGAATCTAACAATAAAAATAAAGCAAAACTGCGTGAACTTGTTAAGTTGTTACCTCTGGATAAATGGCAGTCTGTTTCAGTGGGTGAAGATGTGGACCGTCTTCCTGACCATGAGGTTGAAGAGATTACCAAGGATTTAGAAAAGGCTCTTTTAGAATTGCCTCGCGTAGTGGCTAAATTTGATAATGCCCTAGCTAAAGCTAGACAGAAGAAAATTGATAATGCCCTAGCTAAAGGTAGACAGCAGGAATTACAAGGTATTATCCTTCAAGCTTTTCCTAATGAGCAAGATTTAGAACAGGAATTGCTCTTTAGGTTAGATATTTCCTATCAGAATGAATATCAGGGAGGAAACTACAAAGCTAGAGTTACTAATATAATTACTAAATATTTTGAAGCAGCGGGAAATAAACATACAACCCAAGACCTACTCGATGCTCTTATAATAGCAAGACCTAGAAATGAAGCATTAAAAAGTTTTAAGAATGCCCATTATCAAGAACACCCCAAGAAAGCTGATATCCTGAGCGTAAATATCACATCCAATACAGTTTCTTTTAAATATAAAGATACCGACTATAAAAGCCCGAATCAACTTGCTGATCCCCAATTTGTTCAAGAGTTGCTTGCACTAACATCTCCTGAGCAATATGGAAAAAAACTTTTTGAAGCTATTTTTAATAATGAACGTCTGGCGGCTATGGGAGGACATAAAACGACTATAGTAGGCTTTGGTAATTTAGAACCATCTGGAGTAAAAATTGAATTAGTGATCGATGCTGGTGACATTGGGCTCCATGAGTATAATTGGGAGTTATTAAGAGATCCTAATACTGGTTTGTGGTTATCTGTTCAAAATTCACGGCCTTTTTATCGTCGACATGGGGATGTTAGAAAGAATGCTATCGCCTCAAAACCGCTAAAGATTTTAGTCGTAATTTGTAATCCTAGAAGTGACGATAATGCAATTATCAAGAGCCTTCCAGCTATTAATGTACAAAAAGAAATAGCTACTGTACAATCTATTTTTGATCCCTTAGTTACAAAAAATATTGTTGAGTATGATATTTTAGAGCGGGGAACTTGGAGCAATCTTAAACGAGCTTTACTAAAAGAAAAATATCATGTAGTTCATTTTATTGCCCATGGTGCCTACATTAACAAAGAGTTTTGTTTGATTATGGATGGAGATAATATCAATGAGTGGTTTATTACGAAAGATAGATTTGATCAGGATTTACGTTCTAATCCTCTCCAGTTATTTGTGCTGATTTCCTGTGAGGGAGGAACTTTTAACGAGAACCTCAATACCAAGGGATTAGGACCCATTCTAGTAGAAAAAGGCATTCCATATTTAATCGCTATGCAGAAACCTATTTCTTTTTATGCAGCAGAAAAATTTAGTAAATTGTTTTACGAGAATTTGATTGAGTATGGAAGTATTGATAAAGCTATGGCCATAACTCGTTCTGATCTTAAGGAAGATTCTCAGTTAAAATTAGCAGAATGGGCAATTCCTGTACTGTTTATGGCGACGGATGAAGCAGAACTTTTAAAAACTTGATCCATAGCAGCCCTTGGTCAGCGATCGAAGCCGATGGCAAACGCATCTGGGAAGAAAAAAATCCTAGTACCTGGGATCAAAGTAAAGCCGTAATCAAGTACGCTTGGGAAAAGGTTCGTAACGCGCGCTAGACATCGGAAAGTGTCAAGACTGAATTACAAGATTTAGTAGTGAAAAAAAATTTGTGGAATACGTTGATTAGAGTAATTGGGTATTGTCAGGATCTGGTTAACCAGTATTGTCAAGTTAACTTGTCCGAAAATTAATAAGACAGTATTTTCCACATAATTAGCCCACAATCCCAGTCATTACTTTCCGATTGCGATGAGTCTGTTTGAACAAGGGTATAAGCTTGAACAAGTGGTGGAGGAACTGATGCCTATCTAACATAGGACAAAAAAACTGTCTAAATCTCTTGAATTTATTAACCTCCCAAGTCGTGTATATTGCGCCTTCTAGTTGGATATCAAATATGACTGAGCTACTTGAACGTGCGATCGCCCGATTAAAAACCCTACCTTCTAGTGAGCAGGATGCGATCGCAACAATGATCCTAGAAGAACTTGAGGATGAGCGCCGTTGGGATGAGTCATTTACTCGTTCCCCCGATCTGTTGGCGAAGCTTGCGTCGGAGGCAATGGCCGAATACCGTGCAGGTTCTGGGTTGGCTCTCACGTAGAATACGATATGCTGCTTGAGCAATTGTAGGAACGCCCTATGTTAAAATCTAGAAGCCGAAAGATAGCCATCCCCATCCATGACTCTAACCCTCTACAATACCTTAACGCGAAAGAAAGAAGCTTTTGAATCCCTAGAGACTGGCAAAGTAAAAATGTATTGCTGTGGTATTACCGCCTATGACTATTGCCATTTAGGCCATGGACGAGCTTGTGTAATCTGGGATGTGGTACGTCGTTATTTGCAATGGTCGGGTTATGAGGTACGTTATATTCAAAATTTTACTGATATAGATGATAAAATCCTCAATCGCGCCATCCGTGAAGGTGTTTCCATGGAAGATGTGGCGGAGCGTTTTATTCAGGCTTATTTTGAAGATATGGAACTTCTGGGTATAAAACAAGCCGATGCTTATCCCCGGGCTACCCATGCCCTAGACGGAATTAAAAGGTTAGTTGCCGAATTAGAAGAAAAAGGCTTTGCTTACCCCGCTAGTGGCGATGTTTACTACAGTGTCAGGAATTTTGAAGGTTATGGTAAGCTCTCAGGCAGAAATTTAGATGATTTACAAGCAGGGGCGAGTGGGCGAGTTGATGGGGAAGATTCTGAAAATCAAAAGAAAAAAGATCCCTTTGATTTTGCCCTTTGGAAGGGAGCTAAACCTGGTGAACCCTCCTGGGAGTCTCCTTGGGGAGAAGGGCGCCCTGGTTGGCATATTGAATGTTCGGCTATGGTAAGGGAAGAGTTAGGGGAAAGTATTGATATTCATGTCGGTGGAAGTGATCTGATTTTTCCCCACCATGAAAACGAAATTGCCCAATCAGAGGCGGCTACCGGTAAACCCTTAGCTCGCTATTGGCTACACAATGGCATGGTAAAAGTGGGGGGGGAGAAAATGTCCAAATCCTTGGGTAATTTCACCACAATTCGGGATCTATTGCAAAATTTTGAACCCATGGCGGTAAGACTGTTTATTCTTCAGGCTCACTACCGCAAGCCCCTAGATTTTACCGATGAAGCTCTCGGTGCGGCTACTAATGGCTGGCAGACGTTACAGGAGGGGCTGTTATTGGGCTACGAGTCAGGATGGCCTCTAGGGGAAATTTCCCAGTCTAACCCTTGGCGGCATCGTTTTCAAGATGCGGTAAATGATGATTTTAATTTTGCGGGGGGTTTGGCGGTTTTATTTGAGATTGCCAAGGATTTACGCAGGGAACGTAATTTATTAATGCACACAGGGTCTACTAAAATACCCCTAGAGGAGTTGATCGAGGCTTGGCAAACCTTAGTAGAATTAGCCGAGGTGTTGGGTTTAGGAATGGATTCGCCCCCCTTAGAAAAAAGTGTTGGTTTGAGTGATGGGGAAATAGAAGCTTTGATCCAACAACGGAAAGCTGCCCGTCAAAGCAAAAATTATCCCGAAAGCGATCGCCTCCGGGATTTACTACAAGACCAAGGTATAGTCTTAATTGATGGAAATAATGGTGAAACGAAATGGCATAGAGGCTAGGACTAAATTTCTGCCACTGCTCGTTCAATTAGGCGCCGTGCTAGGGTTTGAGTTCCTGTATGCTCGTAGTAGTTGGTGGTAATATCCAAGAAAGCCGCTAAAACGTCGAGCTTATCCTCAGAAAAGTCAATAAAGCCCTGGAATTTGCCTAAAAGGGATTGGGAAGTAATAGCTTTTTCTGTCACAAAATTACTCATCCAGCCCTTGGTAGAATTAAAACTCTGACCAATAAACTCTAATTGTCCCGCAGTGTTACCCCCTGGGATAGCATTCTTGATCTTACTAAAAGTAGTATTTTTCTCCAATTCTTCCGGAGAGAGCCCATTGAGGGTAGAGTCTGCTTTGCTGATAAAGTTCGGCCCTAGGGGAATCACTCCATCAATACAAACCAAAGCCGCCATCCGCATCAAGGATTCACCACTGTATTCTCCCAAGGCTGCCACAAAATCCCCAATACTATCCCCTGGAATCCCGTTAATTTGGCAAAAAGCGACCAATTCCACCACTAATTTGATGCTTAGATCGAGGGTTTGGGCTTTTTCTGCATTCGGGGTAATTCTGTTGAGGAAACCGCCCAGGGGAATTTTGCCACTAGCCATGTTTGCTAAAGCTGCTGTCGCTAGGAGCTTATCGGTTTGATCCACGGTTTGATAAAGCCAGAGGGCAGTTTGATAACCTTGGGATTTATCATTAAACAACCAAACTGCGCGATCGCCGATTTGTTGTACTATTTCGGCATCAGTTTCGCCCGTGACTTTAACTATCGTATTCTTAAATCCTACTAAATTATCCCACTGTCCAGGCACCACAGTATCTAAAGCTTTTAGAACCGTGACTGTCATGTTACTGGTGGGTAATTCATCAACCAGTTCGTAAATCGGTTTATTCACAGGTAGTCTCCCCTACTTCAATTTGGCCAACCCATTGAGATCAAACTTGGCTAACCAAGCCTTGCGATCTGCTTCCGTAAAACTAGGATCACGGGACAGTATCTTAACTTGATAGCGTTCATTCACTAAAACGGCGGTGGCTGTAGTCCCTTGACTAACAGCGGGATAGCCTCCAATGGAATCTTTGCTTAACTTAAATTTAGCAACCGCACTGGGGTTATTGACGGTGTCGGAGATAGAGATAACCGCCACATCTTTACCGTCTTTTTTCAGTTTGGCCTCAGCAAATCCCTTTTTCTCTTGGGTATAGACTCTGTTGTAGCCTTTACTATCGTTCGGGAAATACTTATTAAAAGTCCCTCCCGTGGTGGATTCTTTGACAACAGCAGTGGCGCCCCGAGCCGTACTATCTTTTTGAGCTTGGGAAAATTGAGAAGGTGCCTTAGCACAGGAAGTGACGAAGAGTAGAGTAACCAGTAGACAAGCTACTAGAGCGTTGCGAAGTCGCAGGATCATAAGAACTTAATCCTTAAATCTTAAAGAGCCAGTCTTTTGTAGTATATCCTTTCGAGATTCTCTCTTATTGTTAAATTTTCCATACCTGGGTACAGAGTTTTATGTTATGGGGAAAAGTGATGTTTGAGGCGAATGACTCCTCGGACTACATCTGGTAGCTTCCTCGACGGTGTGTAGTCATAGTCAGCAGGGAAATCCGCATAACACATACCTAAAGGGTGATTGGACGGATAAATTCTTAAGAAAATCTTAATTTGTCCTGTTACATCGAAACAATCCATATAGTATTTTGTCAGTCCGCAAGATAGCATACAGATAAAACTTAGAAGATGCTGTGAGCGAAACCATCTATATTGAAACCAGCGTTATTGGTTATCTAACAGCAAGATCGACCAAAAACTTGATAATTGCTGCCAATATCGAGACAACACGGGACTGGTGGGAATTTCGTCGGAACGACTTCATTCTTTATACTTCGGAAGCTGTTTTAGACGAAGTAGCTAAGGGAGATACAGCGATCGCCTCCCAACGACTAGAGATTTTGCGCGAGTTTCCCTTGTTGGCATTAAACCAAGCTGTTCAGGGTTTAGCCGCACAATTCCTGATCCATAGTAATCTACCTCCAAAAGCGAAAGTTGACGCGATCCACATTGCCGCCGCAACTGTTCACGGCATGGATTATCTGTTAACGTGGAACTGTAAGCATATTGCCAATGCTCAAATTCAGGGGAAGTTAGCCGAGATTAGCCTTGATTTTAGCTATGTGTTGCCCATCCTTTGCACACCCAACGAACTAATGGGAGATTAGATTATGTGGAAAGATGAAATCGTTGAAGAGATTCACCGAATCCGTGAAGAGTACGCTAAATCTTTCGACTACGATTTAGACGCAATCTTTGCAGACCTACGCAAGAAAGAAGCGGAAAGCGGCAGAAAGGTTGTCAGTTTATTGCGAAAGCCCGGTCTGACAGCACGTTGGAGCGGACAGAGAAAAGATGTCGGTGGGGGGGTGTCAGAATCCATTCAAAGCTAACAGCCAATCTCCACTACTCATAACTAAGAAGAAAATCTAAATAATCAATAGAGACATTGGGATAGAGGGCATCTAGGTCACTTTCTTCTTTCCAGTAATGCTCATCCCCAAAGCCTTGTATTTCATCTAAACTAAAATCATCCCGAATTTCATCCAGGGCGTGGCTGTATCCTTGCCAGAAATTATCGCTCTTAGGAGACTGGGGGAAGGTGGGGGAGTTAGAAGTCATACAGCCTCAAAAAGCCAACAGCATTAGCAAGATCAACGCTTACCATTGTATCGGCATTTTTGCTAACAGACTCCCAAGAAAACGAAAAATTTCCTTAAGGTAATTCCACTGAAGTCGGTTTAGCGATATGGGGTAGACCCCAACCCAACTTTTCGCGCAAAATTCGGAAAAATTCTGGAGATTGTAGGCGAATAAAGCGGGTTTTGTAGGGCGATCGCTCTAAATGAATCCGATCCTCTGGTAATACATAACAACCACCATTCCCATCTACCACCATCACCATGCGGTTAGGAGTAGCGGGATAGATATTCACCGGTTCACTATCAGAAAAGACTAAGGCCCTCGAAGCCAAGGAATGGGGACAAATGGGAGACTCTCGGTTCGGGGATCACTATAGATAGTGTTTCAATCACTGGTAAAATCTACCTGTAGTGGTATTAGTTTAACTTATACCACTATCCATAGTGGATAGCTTAAGTCATAAACACTATATATGGAAAATGAGCGAACCGTCAGTTACTACTCTTTGTCCTCGACCACTGGAATCGACGATAGCATAAACTAGGAAATATATCTAGCACATGAACGTTATTTGTTGGTCGCTATCCATCCCCACCTTCAAAACGTGGAAGTAATCGACATGGTAGTTATTTTAATCTGCTAGAATCCCAAAACCTCGCCGATGCCAACTTACCTCCACTCGTTTGTAGGGACTACCCAAATTCAGGGGAAGTTAGCCGAGATTAGCCTTGATTTTATCTATGTGTTGCCCATCCTTTGCACACCCAACGAACTAATGGGAGTAGACCTGATATGAAAATTACGGCGATCGAGCTACCGATGGAAAAAATTTCTGAATTTTGTCACAATTGGCAAGTCACCGAGTTTGCTCTATTCGGCTCTGTCCTCCGCGAAGACTTCCGCCCCGACAGCGACATTGACGTAATGGTGCAATTTCACCCAGACGCTCACCCGACATTCAGCACCCTAGACCAAATGGAAGCAGAACTTAAAATCATTTTCCATAGGGATGTTGACCTAGTTACCCGTCAGGGTATTGAAACCAGTCGTAACTACCTACGCCGTCACTACATTCTCTCCTCCGCCCAGATGATTTATGCAACGGGATCTTCAATTCCTACTTGATATGCGGCAATCCGCAGAACTGATCATAACCTACACGGCGCAATCTTCCAAAGATGAGTTTGTAGCAAATGTCCACTACTCATAACTAAGAAGAAAATCTAAATAATCAATAGAGACATTGGGATAGAGGGCATCTAGGTCACTTTCTTCTTTCCAGTAATGCTCATCCCCAAAGCCTTGTATTTCATCTAAACTAAAATCATCCCGAATTTCATCCAGGGCGTGGCTGTATCCTTGCCAGAAATTATCGCTCTTAGGAGACTGGGGGAAGGTGGGGGAGTTAGAAGTCATACAGCCTCAAAAAGCCAACAGCATTAGCAAGATCAACGCTTACCATTGTATCGGCATTTTTGCTAACAGACTCCCAAGAAAACGAAAAATTTCCTTAAGGTAATTCCACTGAAGTCGGTTTAGCGATATGGGGTAGACCCCAACCCAACTTTTCGCGCAAAATTCGGAAAAATTCTGGAGATTGTAGGCGAATAAAGCGGGTTTTGTAGGGCGATCGCTCTAAATGAATCCGATCCTCTGGTAGAACATAACAACCACCATTCCCATCTACCACCATCACCATGCGGTTAGGAGTAGCAGGATAGATGTTCACAGGTTCACTATCAGAAAAGACTAAGGCCCTGGAAGCCAAGGAATGGGGACAAATAGGAGCCAATTGCAGAACGGGAACATCGGGAGTCACAACGGGGCCTCCTGAACTGAGGGAATAGGCTGTAGAGCCCGTGGGGGTAGAGATAATCACACCATCGGCGGCGATATCCACGGGAGCATGGCGGCCAATTTGGATTTCAAAATGGCACATACTGGTCAAGGGTTCCCGATGAATCACCATTTCATTCAAAGAAAGAGCTTCCCAAAGTAAATAATCTTCCCGAAACAACTGCACCGTGAGCATGGAACGCTCCTCTATCATGTATTTTCCCTGGAGAACTTGCTCTAGGGCTTGGGGAAGTTGGTTCAGATAAACCTCTGTCAAAAAGCCCATGTGTCCGGTATTAATCCCTAGAAGGGGAATATTCAAAGGGGCTAACTGACGAGCCGCCGAAAGCACGGTACCATCCCCGCCTAAAACTATGGCAAACCGTACATCCGCATCGAAATCAGGGGGGATTAATTGGGGAATTGGGGTGTGACACATCGGACGCTCTGGTTCGGAGTATCCTAATAACCCACCACAGCCATTAGTCATTACCACATCTTGGCCCGAGGATTGTAGTTTTTCTGCTAACTCTCCTGCGACTTTACAGGCGGTGGGTTTTAAATCGTTATAGATAATGCCTATCTTGGGCACAGTTGGTCACTCATCCTGCTGCAATATCAAGTTTTGGATTTGAACGGGGATCTTTTTTTCTTGGTTTTTTTAGTCTTCTGACTTTGATAGTCAAGCTCTTTCAGTTTTTTCTGAATGCGAGTGAAATATTCTTGTAGATAGGATTCTAGAGTAGTTGCATCCCCTCGATCAAGGCCAAAGACCTGATAAACCGGGTCCATTTCTGCATTTAGGGGTTGTCCACTGGCTAATACCTCCGCAAAGGCTAGACGATCTGAGATATTGTACGTCCACTGGAAGAAACGGCTTACTTTTCGCATTAGACGCAATAATACCAGATTAACGCGGGAAATTTTGGCTTCTTGTCCTGACAAATTTTCGCAAACTTCGATAATCTCCTCGGCCTTCCAAGCTTGGGTACCGACTAGAGGATAGCTTTGTTTAATGGTTTCAGGAACATCCAGAGCTCGCAGGGCAAATTTAGCTATGTCTTGGGTATCCATATAGGCAATGGGAGTACTTTCCCCCGTAATCCAGATGGGCTGATTGTCTAGAATGGGGATAGCGTACTGGCTAATTAATCCTTGTAGGAAGCCACAGGGACGCAAAATAGTATAGTCCAAGCCCGACTCGGCTAAGTACTTTTCGGTACAGTTTTTGATTTCCATTAAGGGAACATCGGGATATTTCTCAGAATTGAGTATGGAAAAAAAGATCAAGCGTTTGACTGCCGACTTTTGCATGGCTTGAATGAGATTAACTTTTCCGTACCAGTCCACTTGTTTAATGCTCAAGGAGTCTGTGGCTCTGGCTGTTGCCGCATCAATAACTGCGTCTATATCTTCCAGAGCCGGGGGCAAACTGCTGGCATCGCAGAGATTCCCTGGGACTAACTCGGCTCCCCATTCTTTTAAAAAGCTGGCCTTTTTGGGACTGCGGACTAAACAACGAACTTGATGGCCTTCATCTAGAGCGCGTTTAGCTACCTGTCTCCCTAGTGTACCCGTTGCGCCTACTACTAAGAGTTTCATCTAAATTTTTTTGTAACAATTTTTAATGTTTCTCTAAGAATAGTATCAAAAAGTGGGGAACTTAGGGAAAATAATTTTCAATGTTCCTTCCTCTCCATCTAGTTCCACGGTAATTCCCAAGGGTAAAGCCCCATTAACTCCCTCATGGCCAAAGGGTAAATCGGCAACAATGGGGATGCCTAGAGTCGTGAGGCGATCGCGTAATACCTCTTCCACCGTCTGGCTAGGAATATCCGAGGGAGCTTCACAACGACTAAAACGTCCTAGGGCGATACCTTTAAGTTTGTCTAAAAGTCCTAACATTCGCCATTGGGTCAACATTCGATCTAGACGATAGGGAGCTTCTGAGACATCTTCTAGGGCTAAAATTACCCCCTCTAGGTGGGGCTGTTGGGGTGTTCCTAGCAGGTGGGTAGCCACGGTTAAATTAGCGCATAGCAGTGTTCCTGTGGCTTTTCCCGTCACCCATCCTCTCCCCCGAATCGGCTCCAGTTGACCCTTTTCTAACCAGTCAAATAAACGCCGTTGGGACCAGGGAGGTTCGGAGGCTAAGGTTGTTAAAACTGGACCATGGACACTACTAATGCCAATTCTCGCCAAACTCCAGAGTATACCCGTCACATCGGAAAAACCAATTACCCATTTAGGGGCAACTTTTTCCCATTGCCAATTTTCTAATAATCGGCTGCTACCGTAACCCCCCCTGGCACAGAGAAGGGCACGACAATCTGGATCACCCCAGGCTTGGGCTAGGGATTGACGGCGTTCCTCATCGGTCCCCGCTAAATAACCCCATTTACTCCGATAATACTGACTGAAAGCGATATTATAACCCCGCGATCGCCAAATATCTAAACCCTTTTCCATGGCTTCTAAGTTTCTCAAGGCGCCACTGGTGGCCACCACATAGACTAAGTCTCCAGGTTTTAGCCAAGCAGGATAGACAAAGGGTAGGGACATAGATTTTATTTTCTTAAAAGTAAATAGTATAGTTTGCCATCATGGTTAATGAGTCCCGCGCGATCGCCCGCACTTTTCCCTGTGCCCATAAAAATATCTACCCTTCCTGCTCCTTTAATGGCGCTTCCCGTATCTTGATCTAAAACAAAACGACTAACCATATTTCGCTCTAGGCTACCCTTTTCTGGAATCGGTGCGGAAATTAAAGCCAAGGCCCCGGGGGGCATAATCGACTTATCTGTAGCGATGGAGCGCTCGGCAGTGACGGGAACTCCTAGACTCCCTTGGGGGGGTTTTCCCGAGGTTTCCCGAAAGAAAATAAAACGGTTATTGCGGGGTAAATAAATCCTTTGTTGCTCGGGGTTAGCTTCTAGATAATCGATCACTAAGGGTAAGGTAATAGTTTCGGGGGTAAAAATTCCCGCGGCAATTAATTCTTTACCAATACTGGTATAGGGGTAATTGGTACTACCATCAAAACCTATCCCCATCATCTGGCCATTAGGTAATAGCAATTGAGCCGAACCCTGTACATGAACAAGATAAGCTTCTAGGCGATCTTTTAACCAAACCAACTCATAACCTGCTAGGGAGCTTTTTTTCCCTAACAAGCCATCTTTTCCCTCTAGAGCTTGACGAGTAGGATGGGGATTAGTCCAAGTTGAAAAATCAGCAGGTTTTCGGTATAGGGGATAGATATATTCGGAAGTGCGTTGGCGACTAGCCCGATAAATGGGTTCAAAGTAACCTGTAAAATGAACAGTTCCTAAGCCATCTTTACCTACGGATTCATACCAAACAAATTCCTGTTTAACTGCCCTTTCCAGGGCTTCGGCATTAGTGGACTGTTGTAGTAAGGTACGAAATCTCAGTAGGGAGCGACGAACCCGTTCTCTAGTCACCCCATGTACGGGATAATTTTCATAATCTTGGATGGCTTTAGCGGTTTTTAAGTAATCTAAACTGTAGTCGACGGCTTTCATGAGTGCGGCTTTATCTCCCATTTTGCCCCAAAGTTGTTCATCTCGGCCTAGAGCATTGTCTAGAGATTGGCTATCAAGACTGTGTAAAATCTGCCCCTTGACTAAAGGGCTTTTATATGTTATGGAGAATAGTCCTAAGGCAATAGTCAAGAGTAGAAGTTTACCGATCATCATAGTTTTAGTGTTATGCCTAGAGAGAAGTTATGTTAAGATATGGGCACCATCTAAACAGATAGAAGAGATGGGTAAAAAAAGACAGCACCTTAAAATCCCATGAACCAATATTATATTGTTTATTCGTCCAGTATTTCCATGAAGCCTGATTCAGCCCATGAAATTCTCGATGTCATGTGTGCCAATGCGGCGGCCAACTTAGATTATCCTACCTTGCTTGTCTACCCAGAAAATGAACAACTTTCCTACGATATAGGTAATTGGATTAATCCCTATAAACCCCAACTCCCTAGTTCAGAATTTATAGAATTTTATAATACAGAGAATAAGATGCAAATCATTAAATTACCTATACCTTGGATTACAAAAAAGATTGAAAATAAATGGATAAATCCTAGTATTTTAATTGATAAATATTACCTACCCTATCATATTTTTCCGAGAACAAAAGTAATTCATACTAGAAATTGGAATTGTGTTAAATCCGCCGTAAAACACCGTATTCCTGTTATATATGAACGACATTATTTCCAGGATACCCCCCTAGAATCAGAAATTACTGAAAGTCCCTATTTAAAAATGGCTATTACCCAATCTCCCATGATTCAAAATAGTTTAATTGATGCCGGTATGCCAGCCTCTAAAACAGTTTGGATGCACAATGGTTTCAGTCCTACCTTTTTAGAAAGACAGCCCCAAGAAGCACAAGCATGGCGAGAGGAGTTGCTCAAAGATAGACGCAAATACTTAGCTGTTTATTCTGGAGCTTTATATAAATTCAAAGGGGTTGACTTACTAATTGATGTAGCTAAAGAATTGCCAAATATTCAATTTGCTTTGACGGGAGGAACAGAGGAACAAGTGCAAGCTTATCGTCAATTAGCTAAGGACAAGCAAGTAGAAAATATCGATTTTCTTGGCTGGCTTTTACCAGTGTCCAGACTTATTAGTATTCTCCAGGCTGCTGATATTCTTGTCCATCCCCATTCTTCAGGAAAAGCTGCGGATTTTACTAATCCTCTTAAGTTTTTTCAATATATCGGTTCTGGAACTCCCATGGTAATCACAGAAATTGGGCCTTTGATGGAGTTTAAATCAGCCTCTATTGCCGCAACTTGGTGTGAACCAGACAAAGTGACAGTTTTTGCTGATGCTATCGTTAAAACCTTAGATAAATATCCTAGAAAAGAAGAGGGATACCTAGAAAATATTGCCTATGCCAATCAATTTACTTGGGAGAAAAGAACCAAAAAAATTATTGATTTTGTTCAGCTATAGGTAGGGAGCCAACTTTTTTTAGTCTAAATTTACATAATCAAATTAACTACTTAAGAGGTTACAGTGCCAACAAATAACATTGATAATTTTGCTCAGGAAACATGGCATATATTAAATTCTCCGCAATCATCCCTACCGCAAGGACATACAAACGAATCAGATTCAATATCTAATTTATGTTCAAATTATTTAGATTTAATTAAAGTTTTTAATAACCATAACAATCCGAAAGTTATTTATCTACACAAGCAGCTACCAGAAGATGTTAATTATCTAGCTTCTTTAGATTTTTCTCCCGAGCATTTGCTGAAAAATTTCACCACAAGAATCGGCTTAGTAACCCACGACACCAGAGAATTTCAAAACCGAGCGATCTCAACGGGATATGTTTATGCTTTATGTCCAATAACAGGAGAAATTTTACGTTCTAATCAATCAATACCAATCAACCCATCAGTTGTTTTTTATCGATTTGTTGGGGCTAAAGTATTTTATTTGGTTACGGGTAATATGGGAGCAGGATATAGTAAAGATGCCCTTTATTTCCCCGAAGATGAGTTAGTAATAAGAAAGGACACTCATCGATATGGATTTCGCCCAAGCCATGTAATTGTGTTAAAAGCCATCCTCGTTAGTCATTACCAAGCATTTTTAGATTATTTTTCAGATTCCCGTCCTAAGAAAATAGCTATTTTAATAGGACATCCAAATTTTGCCCATCATATTTGGAATGAATTATCTGCACTATATCGACTGAAAGAGAAAAATGCTCTCAACAAAATTGAGCAGATTTTTGTGATGCGAGAAACCCTGGGAGCAATTACTGATATTTTTCCAGAATTACCAACAAAAAAAGTTAAATATTTAA
Organism: Microcystaceae cyanobacterium; assembly: GCA_040398185.1. Lineage (GTDB taxonomy): Bacteria > Cyanobacteriota > Cyanobacteriia > Cyanobacteriales > Microcystaceae > JBBAUO01. The sequence continues at coordinate 69,704 of JBBAUO010000016.1, forward strand.
ATGATAACTTATCTCTAGACGAAGAAACCTTATCTATTCTGGAGAATACTCAACCAATTCATCCCCAGATTATCGCAGAGATAATCAAAAATAATTATACTTTTGTAAATGTCGGTGATACTTTTATCCTCCACGGATTGACTCAGCGACTTTATCGAGTCGCCAAGCAAGAGGCTAATCTTGAAACTGCACAAATTATTGCCCAAGCCAAGCAGGAATGTTTTCCAATTATCTGGATTAGCATTAGAACTCAAGACAGAACATGGATTAATCAAATCCAAGGATTAATTAGCATTATCAATGCTTTAGCAGATAATTTTCCCAAGTTGGGAATTGTTTTTGACGGTTTTACACTATCATCGGATAGTAGCACCGAAAATTCTAGATATAAACCTACTCCCGATTTCCTAGCCATGATTGCTCAGGAAAAAGCGGTTGTTGCAGAGATTGTTAACAATATTAACCCTAAGCTATCAGTATTTAATATTATTGGCGGTTCAATGTTTGAAGCCAATCTCTGGGCTCACGCAGTTGATCTATATCTCTGCCATTTCGGAACCTTACAGCACAAAATAGGTTGGCTGGCTCTTAAACCAGGGTTAGTACATTGTAATGCTCGTGTGTCTGCCAATAAAAATTCTCAGTTTCGTAGTTATGGGGTTAGAGAATTTGGGATACCGCCCAAATTTCTGAATCCTGATGATGTTGAAACCATCTCTATATCCATATCGGGGGATGATTTACGAACTAATATTGATAACTATGATATAGATTGGCGGATCATATATAACCAGATGATTGCAATAATTGCCCAAGTGGAGAAAGAAAGAAATTGGCAGGGAAAAGTGCTTAATTATTTGAAGTTTGCTCAAAAATACCTGCTCAACAAGTTCGCAAAAATGCCCTATATTAAAAGGTATAAGTTTTTACGTCTTTAGATTGAATTTACTTAGTTCATTTGTTCGCTTGCCTAATTCCCTGCCTCAGTGTAGAATAATACCAAATCTGGTTTTAAAATCGGGTTATAATCCTCCTGCCCCCTGCCGACCGCCTAGCCTTCACGATTATCTGGTAACATAGGCGGATTTAGTATAATAAGGTGTAGGTTGTCAATTTTTCGAGATGTCTATAAATTATGATTGTTGAAGACGCTGTTTATTTAGATCCTAATCGTAAGCTTGCTCAGTCCCATAGATTAGCTGTTAATCTAATCCAGAAAAAATTCATCCCTGAAATGGATATCGCCGTTTTAGACATAGGTGTTGGCTCAGGAGCAGTAGCTAAAGGGTTAAGAGAGATTTTTCCTAAGCTAATGATAGATGGTGTAGATAAAAGTGACGTATACTTAGATACTTCTAAAGCTTATTACAATAATGTTTACTATGTTCCTATAGAAGCACTTGAAATAGAAAGACAATATGATGTAATTCTTCTCCTAGATGTCTTGGAGCATTTAGAAGATCCTTGGCAGGCTCTTTTGTCTTTGAAGCGTAAATATCTAAAAAAATCAGGATTTGTCGTCATTTCAATTCCTAACATTGCTCATTGGACAATCAGATTAAAGCTTTTGCGGGGATACTTCAAGTATGCCAGATGGGGCATCTTAGATAAAACTCATTTACGCTTTTTTACCTTGGGTACTTATAGGGAATTACTCCAATCATCTGAATTACATCTAGTAGATATGGACTATTCCTATTCAATGGGGATTTCAGAATACAAAGAATTCCCTTTTTCCCTTATTCCGCAGGAGTTTAGAAATAAGATTCTTAGAAAATTAGTGAATTGGAAGCCTTCCATTTTTGCCATCCAATTTATTTCTATAAGTCACCCAGATGTAACCGCATCAGAAGCAATTTCTGAAGCAGAAAATTAAGTCAAAATATCCGAGCCTAACATTCTCGCATATCTGAGGTCTAATTCCTTTTTCAAAGTAGCAAATAACCTTAAACTAGGGTCAGATAACATAATTTTCTCCGCGGCTTCCCTCGCTAAATTTAGCACCTCCTGATCTTCTACTAAACTAGCTAAAGCAAAATCAGGTAAACCAGATTGACGAGTCCCTAGAACTTCCCCGGGCCCACGTAATCTCATATCCATTTCTGAAATAAAAAAGCCATCCTGGGACTGTTCCAAAACCTTTAGTCTTTGTTGGGCATCGGCAGTCCTACTACTACTCATTAACAAGCAATAGGACTTACTAGCCCCTCGGCCAACCCTTCCCCGTAATTGGTGCAGTTGGGAGAGTCCAAATCTTTCGGCATTTTCGATAAACATTACCGTAGCATTGGGAACATCTACCCCAACTTCAATGACCGTAGTTGAGACAATAATTTGGATTTGATTATCCCGAAATGCAGTTAAAACCGCATCTTTTTCCGTGGAACTCATGCGCCCATGTAATAAGCCAATCCCAAAGTCAGAAAAAATTGTTTCCGATAAGCGTTGGTGCTCCTCCACCGCAGCCCTTACATCCAGCTTTTCCGATTCTTCAATGACAGGAAAAATGATATAAGCTTGTCTACCCTGGGCAATTTCTCGTTTAATTAATTCGTAAGCAGAAGTGCGTTCTTTGCCCGTTAAAACCGTCGTTTGGATCGGCTGCCTACCTGGGGGAAGTTCGTCAATTTGACTAACATCCAAATCCCCATGAACGGTTAGAGCTAGGGTGCGGGGGATAGGAGTCGCTGTCATCGTCAAAACATGGGGAGATTCCCCTTTGGCAAGCAGTCTGGCCCTTTGGTGGACTCCGAAGCGATGTTGTTCATCAATGACCACCAGCCCCAAACGGTTAAAATTGACCGGATCTTGGATAATTGCATGGGTTCCAACCAATAGGGGCAGTTCTCCTAATTCTAGTTGGGCGTGGATTTCTCGGCGCTTACTGGTTTTAGTAGAACCCGTGAGCAACTCCACAGGAAGATGTAAAAGGTTAAACCAAGTTACTAACTTGCGATAATGTTGTTCCGCTAGTACCTCCGTGGGAGCCATTAGGGCCGCTTGATACCCTGATTGAATCGCGGCTAGAATGGCAAAAACAGCCACAATGGTTTTACCTGAACCTACATCTCCTTGGACAAGGCGATTCATAGGACTAGAGGATTTTAAGTCTTCTAAAATTTCGCTAATTACCCTTTCTTGGGCATTGGTTAGCTTAAAGGGGATAATTTCTTGGAATTGATGGATTAGCTCACCGCTAGGGCTGAAAATAGCACTTTTTTGATTTTGGCGCAGGGTGTGGCGACGTTGTAAAAAACCGAGTTGGAGAAAGAAAAATTCATCGAATACTAAGCGTCTCCTCGCATGGGCTAGAATCTCAGGATTTTCGGGGAAATGGATATTAGCGATCGCCTCTTTTAATTTAATTAATCCGTACTGACTTTTAATATTAACAGGCAGAGGATCTTTTAACTGTTCAAGGGCAGTTAGGGAAGTAACAACGGCTTTTCTGACTAAATCAGCAGCGACTCCTTCCGTGAGGGGATAAACGGGTAAAACCCGCCCAATCTTCAGGGATTCAATACTAGCCCCACTACTATCTAAAACTTCGATTTCAGGGTTATCTAGGGTAAATCCGTATTTACCCTGCTTGACTAAGCCCGATGCTGCTACCACCGAGCCCACGGGATAGAGATGTTTGATTTTTTCCTGCCAACCGCGGTTATTGTAGCGATTACCTGCATAGAAGCGATTGAGTTTGAGTTGTCCCGTGGCATCCTTAATAATTAGTTCAAAAATCGTTAGTTTGCTATTTTTCGGACTGCTAAAACAATTACAACGCCCGACAGTTCCCACTAGGGTAACGGTTTCCCCGGCTACTAGATGGGCAATAGTTATCTGACGGCTATAGTCGATATGACTACGGGGATAATAAAAAAGCAGATCTCGTACTGTGGTTAGTCCCAATTTTTCCAAAAGAGTGCTCTTGTGATGACCAATTTCCGCTAGTTGAGCCAGGGGTTGCTCTAGGGAAATAGAGCGGCCAGTCGGGGGGGCAATCGGGGCGGTTTTGGGAATTTTCGGAGCAGGAGGTTGGGGAGGATTTTCTAAAGTTTGCCGTAGTTTGAGGAGAAAGTTACGGGTTTCTATAACGAGGGTTTGTCTTTGGGTGGGAGTAAGTTGACTATAGCTAGAAAACCTAGCACCCAGAGCTTGCCAACGTCGGCGATCGCTTGGGGCGGTATCTAGGGGTGGATTTTCGCCGAGACTGAGACAGAAAAACTCACTAAAGCGGTATTGATTGCCCTTTAAATCAATGAATCCCCTTTCCGCTTCTATAGCCAAGGCTTTTTGTAGTTTTACCCAATCGGGATGATCTTGATCCATGGTCTTAACTTTCAGTCCAACAGGCACGCCAGGCAGATTCAGCCTCAGCTATGGCGCATTCCCTCTGTTTTCTATGATAGTGTTTTTGAACCTGATTGATTCGTTCTAAGAGTTTACGAATTTGACTATGTTCCAAACTCAGGGATGAATCAGCAAATTCAATTTCTATAAGTCGTAGGCGAATGGCGCTCAGGCGAGTAATCTTTTCTAAGAACATAGCTCCTTGATCTTCTTCCTCATTATCTTCATCCTCATCCTCTAATCGCTGTCTTTCTGCCTCCACTATTACACTTAAGATATTAGGAGTGCCACTAACAGCTTGACCCACCTCTTCGGCTCGGATAGCCATCTCTATAACTTGACTAGGTAAGCGGTGGGGTAAAATCTTGGCGCGTTGTAATAGGTTATTAATCTTCATAGATAGGCGATCTAAACATTGATTAATTTCCGATTCTACCAAGTCATTCCATTGGATCAAAAGCTCTGGATCAGTAATAACTTTAGTCTCATTTTCTTCAGATTGATTTAGACTTTTATCACTTTTTTCTAAAATATTAACAATTTTTTCCTGACCCAAATGAGCTAAATTTTTGATTTCTTCTTGAGTTTTTTGCTGTTGGGAATAGGAAAGACTTAAAAATTCCTGGGGATAGGACTGGGTACAAACCTGATAGGTAGCGAGGATTAGTTGTTTATAAACCGACTGGCTTAACAAATTTAGATAATTACTATAATGTTCTCGTAATTGCTTAGAAAAATCAGCTACGGTGTTTTCTATAGTGGCCAGTTCTTGCTTAAGGTTGTGAATTTTTCCCATATATTTTAAATCATAAAAAATAAGAAAAGGCAAAAGTCAGGAAATCCTTTGCCTTCTGGATGTAAAAATCTATGAGATGATTACTTTTTTTTACCCTTAGTAGTGGGTTCCTCTGTTTTCACTTCAGTTACAGTCGTTTGACCCATTTGGGCGGCTACTTCCTCCGCGAAGTTACTTTCTTGTTTTTCGATACCTTCTCCGAGGACAAAGCGGACAAAACGACGAATCTGAATATTTTCACCGATTTGAGAAGCCGTCTGCTTGACCAATTCTTCCACAGTGATACTCTGATCTCGAATATAGGGCTGATCTACTAAAGAAAGATCCTTGAGGCGTTTTTCGATACGTCCTTGGACAATCTTTTCCTTAATATTATCGGGCTTACCACCTAGGTCATCCCGTCCCATTTCGATTTCCTTTTCCTTTTGGGTAATGGATTCAGGAATATCAGCAACCTTAACGTATTCAACGTTAGGACAGGCGGCAATCTGCATAGCCACGTTTTGGGCTAATTCCTTAAATTCTTCACGACGGGCGACAAAATCAGTCTCGCAGTTGATTTCTACCAAGACACCAATACGGCTACCCGTGTGAATATAGCTTGTCACCATACCCTCTGCGGCCACCCTCCCGGCTTTTTTTTCAGCCGAGGTGATGCCTTTTTGTCGTAGCCATTCCATGGCTTTGGTGATGTCACCAGCATTTTCAACCAGGGCTCTTTTGCAATCCATCATGCCAGCCCCGGTTTTTTCTCGTAATTCTTTAACCAGTTGTGCAGTTATTTCCGCCATGTTAGTTAATTCCTACTCTTACCTATTTATGATGACACGGGTAGGCTAATTTTTAAACCTACCCCTCCTTGCGGATTATTCTTCGTCGTTATCCTTGAACTGACTGTATTTCTCAGCTAATTCAATATCCCCAGGCTCCGCTTGTTCCTCTTCCTCATCTTCGATATCCTGGATGCTGTCTTCAAACTCTTCATAGTCACCCTCGCTGTCGAGTTGACCATGACGACCTTCGTAGATAGCATCGGCGATTTTGCCTAGTACCAGTTTAATGGAACGAATGGCATCATCATTAGCAGGGATGGGGATATCTACTAAGTCAGGATCGCAGTTGGTATCCAAGAGAGATACGATAGGAATCCCTAATTTCTGACATTCCTGGATGGCGTTGTATTCCCGACGCTGATCGACTATTACCGCAATATCAGGTAGTCGGCGCATGGTTTTAATACCGCCTAGGTATTTTTGTAGTTTAGCTAGTTCTCGACGCATGACCGAACCCTCTTTTTTAGGACGTTTATCGATCGCCCCGGTTATTTCTAGTTCTTCTAGTTCCTTGAGGTGTTCTACACGGGAGCGAATGGTTTCCCAGTTGGTAAGCATTCCCCCTAACCAGCGTTGGTTAACGAAGTTGGAACCGCAACGGAGGGCTTCTTGGGCAATAATTCCCGCAGCCTGTCTTTTGGTGCCAATAAATAGAAACTTCTTACCTTGGTCTGCGGACTTACGCACATAATCGTAGGCTTCTTCGATCAATTCGGCGGTTTGTACCAAGTCGATGATATGAACGCCATTACGGGCGGTGTAGATGTAGGGGGACATCTTGGGATTCCAGCGACGAGTCTGGTGGCCAAAATGTACGCCGGACTCTAAAAGTTCGGCAAGGGTGACAACTGCCATGGATTTTTTCTCCTTATATCGGGTTTAACCTCCATCTAGGTGAGTTTCTTCTGGGTAGAAACACCCGAAATCCTAGATGTGCGATTTTTGACAACTTTTCTAGGATAACATTTTTCGGGTAGTTTGTGGGGGATTAATTAGCCGACGTTTTGCAGTACCAAGGCTGGTTCTAGTACAGACACTTTCACCTCTTCTCCTTGGACATCAATTAACACCCTGGTTCCATCAGCAACCTTCCCAGAGAGGATTGCCTCCGCCAGACTATCTTCTAGGCGACGGGTAATGGCACGACGTAAAGGACGAGCTCCGTAGCTAGGATCGTAACCCTCCTTAGATACTAGGGCTTTAAAAGCCTCTGTCACTTCCAAGGTAATCTGGCGTTGTTCTTTGATTTGTTTGGCAATATCTTCTAAAAGAATCTCCGCCACTTGGGTAACTTCTGCTTGAGTTAGTTGGGCAAAGACAATCACCTCATCTAGACGGTTGAGAAACTCAGGACGGAAATACTGCTTCATCTCGTCCTGTACGCGAGTCTGGATCTGCTTATACTGAGCTTCAGCTAAATTATCTGAAGTTCCGAAGCCTAAACTCGCCCCACCTTTTTCGATAATTTTAGAGCCGATATTAGAGGTCATGATAATCAAGGTATTCTTGAAATTGACATGACGACCCTTAGCATCCGTCAGGCGACCATCATCAAGCAACTGTAGCAGGAGATTAAAGACATCAGGATGGGCTTTTTCGATTTCATCAAAGAGGATAACACTGTAGGGCTTACGTCGTACTGCTTCTGTTAATTGTCCCCCTTCCTCGTAACCCACAAACCCAGGAGGTGAGCCGATTAACTTAGAAACCGTATGGGATTCCATAAACTCCGACATATCTAGACGAATCATCGAATCAGGAGATCCAAAAAGAAAAGTAGCTAAAGCCTTGGACAGTTCTGTTTTGCCGACTCCCGTAGGTCCTGCGAAGATAAAACTAGCGATAGGACGATTGGGATCTTGTATATTTACACGGGAGCGACGCACAGCCCGAGAAACAGCCTTTACAGCCTCCTGTTGTCCGATAATGCGCTCATGGAGTCTTTCTTCTAGATTTAGTAAGGATTCTGACTCAGTTTCCGAAAGCTCAAGGACAGGTACACCGGTCCAAGCAGAGACAATTTGCCCAATTTCTTGTTCATCCACCACAGGAACCAAGGATTCTAGATTGATCATCGGTGAGTCTTCCCCCGCCATGGTGATTTCTTCATCATGGGTTTTATGGTGTTGGGAATGACGCAGATGGGTACGGGAACCCGCTTCATCGAGGATATCGATCGCCTTGTCGGGTAAAAAGCGATCCGAGATATAGCGTTCCGACAATTGAGCCGCAGCGATCAGAGCACCATCGGTATATTTGACCTTATGGAAGTCTTCGTAGAGTTTCCGCAATCCCCAGAGAATCTCAATAGTCTCATCTACGGAGGGTTCTCCCACCATCACAGGTTGAAAGCGTCTTTCTAGGGCTGCATCTTTTTCTATGTATTGACGGTACTCATCTAGGGTAGTTGTTCCCAGACATTGCAGTTCACCTCGGGCGAGGGCTGGTTTAAGCATATTCGCCGCATCCATAGTCCCTCCTAGTCCACCGGCACCAACTAGGGTATGGATTTCATCGATCATGAGGATAATGTTTTGGGCTTTTTTGACCTCTTCTACAATACCCTTGAGTCGTTCTTCAAAATCGCCTCTAAAACGGGTTCCCGCGATTAATAAACCCATATCTAGGCTAATGACTTGCTTATCTAGGAGGGTATCTGGGACATCTCCATCAATTATCCGTTGAGCTAATCCTTCGGCGATCGCCGTTTTTCCTACCCCAGGCTCACCGACTAAAACTGGATTATTTTTTGTCCGACGACCTAAAATTTGGATTACCCGTTCTACTTCCTTCGTCCGACCGATGACGGGATCTATCTTTCCTTCCTGGGCGCGTTTGGTCAGGTTAATGCTAAATTGTTCTAACTTACCCCCGGAGCGATTACCTGAGGATTGACCAAAGGGATTATTTCCGCCCACTGCGGTGGGAACTTTTTCCCCGGCTTGTTTGATCAAATCCGTGCGTAACTTACGAAGATCCACGCCGTTTTTAATTAAAATCTTCGCGGCTAGGGTTTCTGGTTCAAAGGTAATTGCCAACAGTATATGTTCCGGAGTTACTATCTGCTCTCCTAACTGACGTGCTTCCTGGAGGGACTGTTCAAAAATACGCTTAACTTTGGGGGTGAAGGGAATATTAGGAGGAGCGTAGCCTGGACCTCTGCCTGTTAAATTTTCAATGGTGCGTCGTGTTTCGTTGAGATGAATGCCTTGTTCCTCTAGGATTTTGGCAGCATCGGATGTGCCTTCGCCAATCAAACCCAGTAAGAGGTGTTCTGTCCCTACCACATTATGACCCGTGCGGCGAGCTTCCTCTTGGGCAAACATGATGGCTTTAATCGCTTTTTCGTTGAAATACTCAAACATATTTTTTGGGGGAGGGTAGGGTGCTTAATTTATCTTTACATATAACTCTACCTCTAAGTATAAGCCCAAAACAGTGGTAAAACCCGTAATTTAGATGGGGGGCTAACAAGGGCAAGTTTTTAATATTTTCGTAATTGTTGGGACAAGGGTGACGGGGTGACGGGGTGACGGGGTGACGGGGTGACGGGGTGACGGGGTGAC
>JBBAUO010000017.1:0-52078 GCA_040398185.1 Microcystaceae cyanobacterium
CAGGACATTGCATTTTGATTTCCTCCATTCATATCTCTATTATGCAACGCCGTTTTTAACTCGCGCTCATGCTCAAGACTTAGAAACTGAGCAGTTATCTCTCGATGAAGCCAAAGCGAGTGCAAAAAAACTGCGTTCAGCAGGAAAAACCATTAGTAATCAATCTATTTTACAGGAGGTCATTGAACGAGAGGCTTTAGTTGAGAAAAAAAGCCGTAAGCAACGACAAAAAGCTGAACAGGCTTATAAACAGGAAAAACAGCCTTCTATTATCGAAACGGTGGAAGCAGTTGAACCCGAAACCTTAACTCAAACGGAAGTGGATGACATTGAAGTTTGGGATTATGACCAATTACGAGATGATTATGGATGGTGAATTATGACACAAGCCAAAGAAATTGCCCAACAACTAGGGGACTTAAACCCTGATGAACAGTGGTTACAGACGGAAATTACCCGTTTAAACCGTCAAAGTATTGTTTCCTTAGAACATATTCGAGATTTGCACGAATGGCTTGATGGGAAGCGCAAAGCAAGGCAATCTTGTCGGTTGGTGGGAGAGTCACGCACAGGAAAAACGGTGGCTTGTGAGGCTTATACGTTGAGAAATAAGCCCATACAACAAGGAAGACAAACGCCTATCGTTCCAGTGGTTTACATTATGCCACCTACTAAATGTGGCTCTAAGGATTTATTTAAGGAAATTATCGAATATTTGCGCTATAAAGCAGTTAAAGGGACGGTTTCGGAGTTTCGTTCAAGAGCGATGGAGGTCTTAAAGGGGTGTGAGGTGGAAATGATTATTATTGATGAAGCTGACCGTCTTAAGCCTGATACATTTCCTGATGTAAGAGATATTAATGATAAATTAGAGATTTCCGTGGTTTTAGTCGGAACTGATCGACTAGACGCGGTGATTAAGCGAGATGAACAAGTTTATAATCGGTTTCGCGCTCATCGTCGTTTTGGGAAGTTAGCAGGGGTAGAATTTAAGAAAACGGTAGCAATTTGGGAAGAAAAGGTCTTAAAGTTGCCTATTGCTTCCAATTTAACCAGTTCTGCCATAATTAAAATTCTTGTTAAAGCAACGGAGGGTTATATTGGTCGTTTGGATGAGATATTACGAGAAGCGGCTATTAAATCGCTAATGAAAGGTCACAAGCGTATTGACAAAGAAGTTTTACAAGAAGTAGCGAGGGAATATTCATGAAAGCAACAGATGAAATTAAGTCTTGGTTATTTGCGGTTGAACCGATGGAAGGGGAAAGTCTCAGTCATTTTCTAGGACGAGTAAGCCGAAGAAATCATTTAAGTCCGAGTGCTTTGGGACAACTGGCAGGGATAGGGGCAAAAATCCCTAGATGGGAACGGTTTCATCTCAATCCTTTTCCTTCTGATGCGGATTTAAAGACGTTAGGGGAGGTTGTGGGGGTTGAGGGTGAGCGTTTACGGTTAATGTTACCTCCCAAGGGTGAAGGGATGATGTTTGACCCGATTCGCTTGTGTGGGGCGTGTTATGATGAGTTGCCCTGTCATAAGATTAAATGGCAGTTTAAGTCGGTTTGGCGATGTGAGAAGCATGGCTTGAAGTTATTGTCTAAATGTCCGAACTGTGGGAAGAAGTTTAAGATTCCTGCTTTGTGGGAGTTTGGAGAGTGCGCTGCCGAAGGTACATGGTGCGATCGCTGTTCTCTCTCTTTTGCTAAGATGAGTTACTGTAAGCATCCAAAAGAATCTTAAAGTATTGTGCAAGTAATTATTTTATGCTTAATTTTAACCTAGAAGACTATTTAACGGATAAAAAATTAATTAAAACTTCGATTTACTATGCAATGTATAGTAGGCTTAATGAGGATCATTTTTGCAATTTTTTTGAACTAAATATCAATTGTAAAAATCAAAATAAAATTAATTTTTTGGTTGAATATATTCACAATATTTACTCTTTAAAACAACCTTATATACCAGATGAGTCATTTGCTTATGCTTATCCCAAAGAAGATTTCTTTATTAGAAGATGTGTATATTTGCCTTTCAAAGAATATGCAATTAGATATCATTTGATTAATGCTCTTTCTTTGGCAGTTGAAAATTCTTTTATTAAAACAAGCTATGCTAACAGAACTCAACGATCACTCAGTGGATTTATCGGTTTGTTTAAGCCTTATAATCCTGAATATAATAAATTCATAAAATGGGCTAAAAATATTATTAAAGAATTTAAAAAAGAGCAAAAAGAATCTTATTTATTAAACGCCGACATAACATCATTTTATGATAGTGTATCACCCAATTACTTAATTAATAACCTTTTTGAGTTATCTGGAAATTTTTTCCCTGAAAAATATAAATCCTTGTTGCACCAAATATTGCAACCAGAAATTGAATTTTATTCCGTTGTTGACGGCTTATTAAAACTAGAAAAAAAAGAGCAAGGACTTTTAGTAGGTAATAGGACTGATGGCTATTTAGCAAATATTTTACTAAGTAAAATTGATGAATTAATGGTTGCTTATGGCTTTTATTATGCTCGATATGTTGATGATATTAAGATCATTACTAATACTAAAAATGAAGTAATTAAAGCGGTTAATATTTTACAAGAAGAACTACAGAGGATAGGACTAAACTTAAACTCTGCAAAAACGGAAATTATACATAATCCCAAATCTGTCAAAGATTTTTTTAGAAAAGATCATCAAATGGCTTCCGGTAATGAACTTATAAATGAAGAACATTGGGAAGATAATCAAGAAAGAGAAAGAGATGATGACTATGACATAAAAAGTATTAATCTTACGGCAAACCTTCAGGCAGAAGATTACCATATAATAACTAATTATTTATTTGATTTATGAAAACTTGGTTGTACAATTAATCAATAAAATCCCAGAAATAATTTGTAAGTATCCAAAAACAATCAGAAAAAATACTTGGACTATTGTTAAATTTATTATCTTTGGATTTCCTAATAACATAATAATTTCCGCCTACAAAGCAATGAATGAAATTTTTAAGAATCGGAATATAGTGGATTATGCTAGAACACGATTAATTCATCATTTAGTAAAACCGCGACAAAAAGATCCCCCATATATACTCATGATGATTAAAAATAATGAAAGATTTAATGAAAGATTAAGTGAAAAACTGATTTCTATCTTTCAAAAATTTCTTTCTACAAAATCAATTGACTTAAATCTCAACTCATTATACGCATTATGGATCTTATCTCATCAAAATAATGGCCAGACTTTTGATGAAAATTTATTTCGGAAAAATATAGAAAATTATTTACCTCGACCAATTTCTCATACTCTTTCAAGAGTTTTATCGTCAATTTTTTCCCATAAAGATAATTTCAACTGTTTTGATTACTTCTATTTTACTGAGCTATCGAATAATAGCGAGAGGGAAGGATTAGATGACTTTAATTCTCAATAAAATATTACTTTTATAAAGTTTAAAATATATCGGCAATATCAATTATATCTGAAGACATATCCTTTTTCAAAAAGATATATAAAATACTACAAGCTCTTGAGCGACCAATATATCTTAATCTTCTTAAAAGAATGGTTTCAGAAATGGGTTCTGGTTCTAATTCTACTAATAAAATTATATGATTTTCTAAGCCTTGAAAATCGTAAGTAGTTGACCATGTAATTGTTTGTGGATGAAGAGGACTAGCGAGAGAAAATCGCTTAAATTGGAACGTAGAAATCTCTGATGTTATAGAGTTAAGAAAGTCTTTACTTGGTTGTTTAGAAAAGAGGATTGTTATGTGTTTAGGTAAAACCTTTTCATCTTTTATCCATGTCAAAATATTGCTTTTTATAACTTTAATTAAGTCTTCATCAGTTATGTAATAATTTGTTCTGACTTCCTTAAACTCTCTGACTGGCTTTTTTACTTTATAATTTGGACTAATATATTCTTTGTAAGAATCAAAAATATTAATTGTATTTCTGATTACTTTTTGAAGGGTATAATTAAAGGGTTTAAATATCTCTTGTATATCATTTTCGTTAGTTTTTTGAGAATCATCTTTAAAAATTAAAATTGATAGATTAAATATTTGATTAGCATAGTCAGCTACTTTTCTTAAAAAATTACTATCTAATTGTTGTGCTTCATCAATAATAATTCTGACTTCTTCTAAAGTTTCTTTATTTTCTAAGATTTTTGGTACTAAATTGAGTTCTTCGAGAGTAAATATCTTTAAAAGATCGTTGTTAATTTTAAGATAATTAAGATTAAACGAAATTTCATTATAGATATAATATTTTGAATCTTGGGAATTAGTAATGAATAAAACCAACCTATCAGATTGAATATCCGAAATAGCTTGTGATATTGCGAGTTGAGTTTTCCCTGTTCCCGCCGGTCCATCAATAAGGATTGGAGTTGTAACTTGATAAAAACCATCTAAAATTTCTTGTTGCTCTTTAGTCAGCTTAATTATAGTTTGTCCCTCATCTTCTAGTTCTGCACTTAGAGATTTTCTAAATTCTGATTTAGGAGTAATTAACGTTTTAATTTCTTCTACTATCTTTTTACCAAGAGGCTTATCACTATTATTGCTATAGTGACTATATATTTCATTGATTCTCTCCTCTAAATTTTTAAGATCATATCTAAATAAAGTAACTTCTCTTTCCATAAAGAGAGCTAAATTTCCCTCTAAAATATCAATATGAGGAAAACAAATTGCATATCCACAAGTTATCCAATGATTGTTTAAACTAGGTAGTTTACTTTTTAGGAATAATGGCAAATTTTTTGAGTTAGCTAATTGTTTTTTATAGGGATTTTGATAAGAAATATCATCTCCCGATTTCCATTTATCATGTTCTCCATCATAAGAGAATCGAGTTCCTCCTTTGACTTCAATAATCAATAGACCTTTCTGGGGATGAACTAACAAGAAATCCGTTTCTTTTTCAGTTCTAGCTCCATGTTTATTCTTAAAAATCCAGTATCTGTCTTGAAAAATGTAAAAATCATCGTCAAGTTGAGATAAGTAACTGGTTATAATTAAATCGAAGATAGATTGCGCCTTCGATCCCCCCTGCCCCCCTTATTAAGGGGGGTGCCGATAGGCGGGGGGATCTGACAGTTTTTAACACCTACCTACTTAGTAAATAATATACTTCTGATTCTCCCCGTAAATCAGGATTAGAAGGCGCATCTGGGGGAAACATTTTAGCCATGATCGATATTATCCATAATTGAAAACGAGTGATCGCAACTCTCTAAAGCCTAAGTTACCACAAAAATGCCTCATACTTATCATGACTTCCAATAAAATAAGGAAGTAAAGCTATAAATCAACTAAATGCTATGGTCATCAATCTTAATATCCCACCCTCCCAACCATCAGCTAATCTAAAGGTAACACTACTGATAGAAAACCTTAAAAATGGTCAATTTGCCGTATCTATCGCTGAATTACCCCATTTTCGAGTTCAAGCACCCACCAAAGAAGAAGCCATTTCTCAACTACAAACAACCTTCATTGAACAAATTAGCCAAATCGAAACGATATCATGGACAACACCCCTAGATAACCCCTCACCCAATTGGCGAGAATTTGCAGGAATCTTTGAAAATGACGCAAACTTTCAAGAAATCATAGATAAACTTCAAGCAGAACGTACCTCAGATGATGACAGTGAAGTAGATCCCTCCTATTATCTGTAGAGGATAAAGATTTGTGTCTCAATATATTCTCGATACTGACCATATTTCCCTAATTCTTCGCAATCATCCCCAAGTTATTGCTAATGCGTCCCTTCATGCCATTTCCGTTACAATCATTACTGTTCAGGAACTTTTCAACGGTTGGATGGGTAAAATTAACGATCCCTCAGCTATCAATAATCTACCTCAACTCTACTCAAAACTTTCAATAACCGTCAAATATCTGCAAACCATTGACATTCTAGACTTTACAAACCAAGCAGATCGCCTTCTCAAACAATTACTTAAAGGAAATCCACCTCTGCGAAAAAATCGCCTACAAAAAGATATGCGAATCGCTGCGATTGCATTATCACTTAATGCTACAGTCGTTACTCGTAATCAAAGAGATTTCAGTTTAGTACCCAGATTATCAATAGTAGATTGGACAGTGAGCTAAAGTTCGTTTTACTACTTTATTTCTCTAATTTCCCCTTAAATTGCTTTAAATTCTCCCATAAACGCTCATGAAGCCTATCACCCCAAAAAGGAACTAAGGGCAAACCCAGACGATTAACCCTTAAAAACGCCTCCTCAGCATCATAAATCGCTAATTCCAACTTATTTGGACTCATTAAAATCATCAATCGCTTTAAATCCTCTGATGGCACATCCGTTTTAAATATCTCAGGATGATCCTTTTTCAACATTTCCAGCGATTCCTGCGCTGTCTCAAAACTCAACCCTACCGACAGCAAATACTCCATCACCATCAACTTTAGCAAATCCGATACCGAATAATAGACATTCCGCCCCTTTCCACTAGCGTTCACCGTTGGTACAACAACCCCCTTTTCTCGCCAGTATTGTAACTGCCGACGAGAACAACCCGTGAGTTTTGATGCTTCTGTACTGGTAAAAAACATTTCTTCCATATAGTCTTGATTATATAGAAGACCCTTTATAAAACATATCTATGCTTTTAAACACAAAATGTGTTAATGTAAATAGTGTTGATTCTTAGACTCTGTGAAACTCCCATGAGTACCATCACGATTCAATGTCGCCTTGTCGCCCCAGAAGCAACCCGTCAAGCCATTTGGCAGTTGATGGCACAAAAAAACACGCCCCTTGTCAGTGAGCTTTTAAGACAAGTAGCGCAACATCCAGATTTTGAAATATGGAGAGGGAAAGGGAAACTCGAAGCAGGAATTATCAAAAAACTCTGCGAACCCCTCAAAAAAGACCCCCGTTTTAGTGAGCAACCTGCACGGTTTTACACATCAGCGATCGCTCTTGTTGATTACATTTACAAATCTTGGTTAAAACTGCAACGACGGTTACAGCGTAAACTAGAAGGACAAAATCGCTGGTTAGTTATGCTCAAAAGCGATGAAGAATTAGTTCAAATCAGTCAATCTAGCCTTGAAACGATTCAAACAAAAGCCACTGAGATTTTATCAACGCTTAAGCCTGATTCAAAAGATAAATCCCCTGAAAAGCCCACAAAAGAAGGTAAAAAAAGTAAAAAAGCTAAAAATAATAATAGCTTATTTACTCAACTTTACAACTTATATGAAAAAGCAGATGATACTTTAACCCATTGTGCAATTCGTTATCTGCTGAAGAATCGCTGTAAAATTCCTCAAAAAACTGAAGATCCAGATAAATTTGCTCAACTTCGCCGTAAAGTAGAAATCAAGATAAAACGTATCATTGAACAGATAGAAAGCTCAATTCCCCACGGTAGAGACTTAACGGGAGATAGTTGGTTAGAAGCCTTAATTATCGCTACTAACACTGCCACTGTAGAAGCTGAGGACGTTAAATCGTGGCAGAATAAACTTTTAACTCAATCCCCATCTATTCCCTATCCCATTGCTTACGAAACCAACGAAGATTTAATGTGGAGTGTTAATGAGAAAGATCGCCTCTGTGTTCGATTTAATGGCTTAGGTCAACACACTTTTGAAATTTACTGTGATCAACGACAATTAAAATGGTTTCAACGCTTCTACGAGGATCAACAAATCAAAAAAGACGGCAAAGATCACCATTCTAGTGCTTTATTTACTTTACGATCTGGTCGAATTGTCTGGCAAGAAGGCACAGGAAAAGGGAAACCTTGGAATATTAATCTTTTAGCCTTACATTGCAGTTTAGATACTCGTTTCTGGACAGAAGAAGGGACACAACAGATTCAGGAAGAGAAATCTAAGCAATTTCAGACAAATCACCTACGGATGAAACCTCAATTAACCTTTAGCATTTTCTTCCGTTCCCAAACGCTTGAAAACTACTTACAGCTATGGTTAATCATTACAGCCTATCGCCTTCAATCCTTCTTAGACAAGGGCAATATAGCTAAAGCACATCAAGAATTTCAAAAAGCCATCAAAAGAAACGAATCTTCCTTACAAAAGATCACAAATTCTTATAATCGCCCCCATAAGCCGTTATATCAAGGAAAATCTCATATTTTGGTGGGTGTGGCCATGGGACTTGAGAAACCTGCTACTGTTGCAGTCGTAGATGGAACAACGGGAAAAGCGATCGCTTACCGAAGTCTTAAACAATTATTGGGTAATGACTATCATTTATTGAATCGTCAACGTAAGCAGAAGCAAAAAAACTCCCATCAACGCCATAAAGCCCAAAAAAGCTTTAGTAACAATCAATTTGGTGAATCAGAATTAGGTCAATATCTTGATCGTTTACTTGCTAAAGCGATTGTTGCTGTGGCTAAAATCTATCAAGCAGGGAGTATTGTTGTTCCTCGACTCAAGGATATGCGAGAACTCATTCAATCTGAAATTCAGGCCAAAGCAGAGGCAAAAATCCCCGGTTATGTAGAAGGACAGGAAAAATATGCCAAAAGCTACCGTGTCCAAGTTCATCAATGGAGCTATGGCAGACTTATTACTGAAATTACATCTCAAGCTTCCAAATTAGGGATTCTAATTGAAGAAGGAGAGCAATTACACGAGCAAAATCCTCAAAAACAGGCACAAGCTCTCGCTATTTCTACCTATCATACTCGTTTATCTGCCTAAAAAGTTTCTTGCACCTTGACAATTAAATAAGCTAGTATCGTTATTGCTAGTCGCGCCGCAGTTCATGTTCTTCTGAACCCATGTGCTGTGTCAAGTATGGGTTAGTTTGCCTGTTGGAAGACAGGTGTGCTTTCTGACCCTAGTGACTGCCCGCCCTGATGCTGATTATGATGGGGAAACCCTGATAATGATTAACTCGTAAATAGAGGTTAATTGCTACTTCTAATTTTACGAGGTCGGTGCGCTCCCGGCAATAGGGGTGTGGACGTACCTCAGTGGTGGTCACTGAATCACCTCCAACCAAGGAGGAATCCATCCTCATTTTTTCATTTTCCATCCCGACTGTGGATGAGTTGAAAGAAACCCTAGATCGTGACATTGTTGTGGTTGAGGAGGCGTTTCAACCTCCATCCCGACTGTGGATGGGCCGAGAAAGTTGCCCCAATAACCTAAACTGTAATCATAAACAAGGTTTCAGACAAAATACTACATCTTGGATGGATTGAAAGGCGCGCCTGTTTTGGGAAATATCATAATAAAATCCTGCTATTGTATTTTCCCAAAGTTAAGGCCGTATTTTATTAAAGTCTGAACAATGACACCTAATTTGTCACTAATCCTTAAACGACAGCAATTTGTCACAACGACAACTGAATTGTCTCTACGACATCAATCTGTCACCGATGACAAATAATTAGTCACTGTACAACAATATAAGTCGGGATGACAGGATTTGAACCTACGACATCCTGCTCCCAAAGCAGGCGCGCTACCAAGCTGCGCTACATCCCGATACTGAACCCTTATCATCGTAACATAAAAAAGAACTAAAAGTTTTTTTAATATGGAATATCAGTTTTATACCGTAGATGTCTTTACTGAGCAGATTTTCGGGGGCAATCAATTGGCTGTTTTCCCCCAAGGAGAAGGTTTAACCGAGATCCAGATGCAGAAAATCGCCGCCGAGTTCAATTTTTCGGAAACCGCTTTTATTTTACCCCCTGAGACTAATTCCGGCGATCGCCGTGTCCGCATTTTCACCCCAACAACAGAATTGCCCTTTGCGGGACATCCAACTATTGGCACAGCTTATGTATTAGGCGCCATAGGTGCTATAGCCTTACCCCAAGAAGAAACCAGAATTATTTTAGAAGAGGGAGTCGGTTTAGTTCCAGTGAGGATTCTATCCCAAACAGGAAAGCCCTTTTATACCGAACTAACATCACCCCAACTCCCCCAATTCAGTGATAGTGTGCCTAACATTGCCGATTTAGCCCAGATGCTATCTCTAGAGCCCAAAGACTTAGAAATACCCAACTATTCCCCCCAAGCCGTCTCCTGTGGGCTACCGTTTCTGTTTATTCCCCTAAGTAACCGTAGGAGTTTAGCCCAAGCCCAGTTACAGCCTCAAATCTGGGAAAACCTCTTTAAAAATAGTTGGGCTAAGGCGTTGTATTTATTTTGTTTTGAGCCAGAGCGAGAAGGTTCAGATGTACGAGTGCGAATGTTTGCCCCCCATCTAGGAGTTAGGGAAGATCCCGCCACAGGTTCAGCCGCGGCCGCCTTTGGGGGATATTTAGGCAGACTTTCCCCCCTGGGAGATGGTACATTAAGATGGGTCATTGAACAGGGTTTTGAGATGGGAAGACCTAGCATTCTCAGGGTAGAAACCGATAAGGTAGCCGGTCAAATTAAGGCGATTAGAGTAGGTGGTGCTTCGGTTTTAGTAACCCAAGGAGTTTTCAGGATATCTTAAAAACTATGGTTAAATTTGTTCTCGCCTCAGCTTCCTCTGCTCGGAAAAAACTCCTGCAAAATGTGGGTATTGAGCCGATTATTTGTAAAAGCGATTTTGATGAAAGCCAAATTCAAAAATCTAATCCTGTGGATTTAGTGCAAACCCTAGCCCTGTGTAAAGCTAATACCGTTTCCCCTCAATTTAAGGAGGCTATAATTTTAGGTTGTGATTCGATTTTAAGCGTCGATGGGGAAATTCATGGCAAACCCGATTCCGAGAAGCAAGCGATCGCCCGTTGGCAAAAAATGCGCGGTCGCAAGGGTACAATCTACACAGGTCATGCTCTAATTGATCAAATCCAACACCAACAGCAGTTAAGATGTGGCATTACCCAGGTATATTTTGCCGACATTGATGATCGGACGCTATCGGCTTATATTCGTACCAGGGAACCCTTAAACTGTGCCGGAGCCTTTGCCCTAGAGGGAAAAGGAGGCCTGTTTATCGAAAAAATAGAAGGTTGTCATAGTAATGTCATCGGCTTGAGTTTACCGATATTGCGTCAAATGTTGCAACAGTTAGGGTATCAAGTTACGGATTTTTGGCCATAATAGCTTTATGCGTAATTTGTTTTTGTGATTCCATGACCATTCAACCCGATCCCCAACTTGACCCCGAATTAGACTACAAAAATGGTAGAGTTAACCCACCTGAGCGTCCGATCGATGAAATAGAGGCTTCCCGCGCCGACTTTCTCAATTCCCTTACCTCAGACGATTTATCTCATTCGCGCCCCTTTTATCTGAAAGAAATTGATACCAGTAATGTCTGGCTGCTTCTTAGTGCCGTCTTGATCATGGCCATTGGGTTGCGTTTAGAATTGCCCTGG
This sequence comes from Microcystaceae cyanobacterium, assembly GCA_040398185.1. Taxonomy (GTDB): domain Bacteria; phylum Cyanobacteriota; class Cyanobacteriia; order Cyanobacteriales; family Microcystaceae; genus JBBAUO01. Next base: position 11,363 of record JBBAUO010000017.1, read on the forward strand.
TTGGGTTTTACGGGCTCTATCGTCGCTCTTTTACTCTCCCTACAGGTGGTGGTTCCCGCTCTGAAAAATTGGCTAGTCGTCTATCTAACAGCCCAAGAAAGGCAAAGTCTGATCGGGTTTGTGGTTTTTATCCTGTCTCTATTGGGTTTAGCGGAATATTTTGGGGTTTATCACCGTATGGGTTTATGGCTTAATAGTTTTAAATACGATGAATTTGGTTCCTGGGCTGAATGGGTGGGGGCCTTGGGACAGATTATGATTGCGGTAATCGCGGTTTATGTGGCTTGGGAGCAGTATGTAATTTCGCGGGATTTAACTATTCAACAAAATCGCATTACCCAACAACAAACCATTGATGCCTATTTTCAAGGGGTTTCCGACTTAGCCCTCGATGAAGAAGGCTTTTTAGAAGACTGGCCCCAGGAAAGAGCGATCGCCGATGGGCGCACAGCCTCCATTCTCAGTAGTGTTGATGCTCCTGGTAAAGCCAAAATTCTCAGGTTTTTGAGTCAATCTAAATTACTAACACCCATTAAACGCGATCGCTATTTAGGTCGTCCGATCCTCGATGGTTTTGGCGGTTATGCCGAGGACAGACTCAATGGAACCCGCGTCGTCACCTTGGGGGTAATGCTGGCGGGAGCAGATATTGCCGAGCAGGACTTACGCTGGACGGACCTGAGTGAGGCCAATATGGTAAGGGCTAATCTCACCAACTGCGATTTAGTGAAGGCAAACCTAGCCCGCACGGTTTTGTACGAAGCCAATCTCCAAGGGGCGAATTTAAAGGGAGTGCGTTTCTTCTATGGCAGGATCGAAACGGCAACCCCCCGCAGCAAAACCCTAATTCCCGACTATGAAACGGGAGATCACACGGGGGCGGTACTGGAAAATGCTAACTTTACCGGGGTACAGAATCTCAATGAGGAGCAGCGTTATTACTGTTGCAGTTGGTGCGGGGAAAAAAGTCGTCGGACGATTCCAGGAGGATGCGAGGGAATACCGAATCGATTGGGGAGATAGGGGCAAACCCCACCCCTAACTTGTAGAGATGGGGTTGATTGGGATCTAGGCTTCGCTTTCGATGTGGATAAATAAAAGCCCCATGACGACTGCGGGTAATAACCAGCCGATGATAGGGATTAAAATCCAAGGCAAGTAGGACGCAGCATAAGCACCGGTCATATCAAAATCTCCTATCTAATAAAGTGGACAAAATTTACCAAAATACAATCTTCTTGGTAGTTAGCCGTTGAAGACTCCGCGCATAATACCATCGACTACACCGATGTTTTCTAGGAGGAAGTAGGCCACAAAAGCCCCACCCATACCACCGATAAAGAACCCGGCAGCGAATTGACTCCAACCTTCAGAGGATTTTAAGGGATCGGTGCTAGTTTTTCCTCCTTGGAAGGAAACTAAACCATAGCTGGCCAGACAAGCAGTACCGATTAAAACAATTGCTAAACCAGCAATCAGTCCCCCGAGGTTAGCATGGTCTGAATCGCGTAATGGACCGAGTTTAGTCCAGGGTCCAACTAGGAAGTAACCGTGGGCCATACCGATTTCTAACCCGCGTAGAATGGGGGCAAGACCAGCGCGATAGGCGGGTAAGTTACCGATGAAGGCTTTGGTAAAGTCAGAACCCGAAACGGGGGTGTCTAGATGACCAACAAAGGGATCACCGTTGTAGGGTTTGACAACTTGAGTATATTCAGACATTTTGCTTGAGTTCTCCCCATAAAAGCAAACTTTAAGATTACACTGTAAGCATTGTCTGTCCTTGAATCAAGCCCTTGCTACGAGAAAGATAGGGTTTGCGCCCCAAACTATTACAATTTGTTACATACTTTCTGACTAGCATCGACAAAAATTTTATTGTTACAATTTATTAAGTAATATTTAAGAAATCTATGCGGCTTGATATTCCACCTTTTCAGTTCGAGATTAGTACAACTATGTTGGCGGGAAGTGGTCTTTGGTCCTTGGCTCTCTATCTGAGTTGGGCTTCCCTACGCCATACCTGTATAGAACTCTTGGAGCGATGGTTTAATTTTGCCGAGCGATCGCTATATACTAACCCAGAGGAATTTGCCGCCACCCGTAACGCCCGAGAATCTCAAAATGCCTTCTATGCTTCCGTCTTTAGCATTATTCCCTTTCTTATCCTGGGGGGAATCTGTAACTGGGCAGTAGAATGGGGATTAGGCCGCAGTTGGTCCATCAGTGGGGGTATCCTCGCCTGTATCGCCTGTGGGGTGTATGAATTGGGAAGACAGAACAATAGTTAGAGATCCACCTGCATGCGTTTTATCATCCTGTTTTTACTCTGCTGCTCTCTTTGGTCCTGTGCTCCGAGTCCTCCTCGTAATCAATTAGTACAATCGGTTCTCAGTGACCCCAAAACTTTTAATGCAGTGCTTTCGGCAGAATCTCCGAATATTTTTGGGCTTACCTACGAGGGATTACTCACGGAAAACCCCCTGACGGGTGTTAAGGAGCCAGCCTTGGCGGAGTCTTGGGAAATATCCGAGGATAAACTTAGTATCATTTTTACCCTCCGAGAAGGACTAAAATGGTCCGATGGACAACCCTTAACCGTGGATGATGTCATTTTTAGTTACAATGATCTCTACCTAAATCCGGATATTCCTAATAATTATCGAGATAGTTTAAGAATTGGAGCCTCGGGGACGTTTCCGATTATTACTAAGCTCGATGATCGCCGCGTTCAATTTAAGGTATCTGAACCCTTTGCTCCTTTTTTAGATAGCACGGCTTTACCGATAATGCCCGCCCATATTCTCCGAGATACCCTCAAAAAAGATAAGGATGGAAAACTGCCTTTTCTCTCCACTTGGGGTATTGATACACCTCCGGAAAAAATTGTTGTAAGTGGTCCTTATAAACCCAAAGAATATGTGACTAGCCAAAGGCTTATTTTTGAGAAAAATCCCTACTATTGGAAAAAAGATGCCCAGGGTAAACAACTTCCCTATATTGATGAAGTAGTCTGGGCAATTGTTGAGTCCCAAGACACTTCCTTACTTCAGTTTCGCTCAGGTGGTTTGGATGCTGTTGGGGTATCTCCTGAGTATTTTTCTCTCCTGAAAAAAGAGGAGGAACGGGGTAATTTTAAAATCTATGATGGTGGTCCAGCCTACGGTACTAACTTTCTAACTTTTAATCTCAATCGCGGTAAACGCAATGGTAAGCCCTTAGTAGATCCAGTTCGGTCAGCTTGGTTTAATGATCTTAAATTTAGACAGGCGATCGCCTATGGAATTGATCGTCAAAGAATGATCAACAATATTTATAGAGGATTGGGAAAAGCCCAGGATTCTCCCATGTCTATGCAGTCTCCCTACTATGATAAATCCTTAACTGGTTATAGCTATAATCCTAGTAAAGCCAAGGAGCTATTGTTGGCAGGAGGGTTTAAATTTGACCAAGAAGGTAATTTATTGGATTCCCAAAATAACCGCGTTCAATTTACCCTCAATACCAATGCAGGGAATAAAACCCGTGAAGCAATGGGTTCGCAAATCAAGGAGGATTTAGCTAGGTTGGGAATACAGGTAGATTTTAGTCCCATTGCTTTTAGTGTTTTGGTCGATAAGTTAAGTAATTCCCTCGATTGGGAAGCAGTAATTTTAGGCTTTACGGGAGACAATGAACCCCACGCTCCTAATATCTGGCTAACCGACGGTAGTTTGCATATGTTTAATCAAGACTCCCAACCTCCTAACAAACCTCTCCAGGGTAGAGTTGTTGCCGATTGGGAAGATAAAATCAGTCAGCTTTTTGTAGAAGGAGCCAAGGAATTAGATAGAGAAAAGCGTCGGGTGATTTACAATGAGGCACAGCAATTAATTTCCGAAAAGTTACCTTTTATTTATTTAGTTAATCCCTATTCCCTGGGAGCCGTTCGTAATTGTTTTGAAGGAATTGAATATTCAGCCCTTGGGGGAGCTTTTTGGAATTTAGATGAGTTAAAGAAGACCTGTGAGTAGTAAAATGGGTTGTTTTAGGATAAAATTTCTAAGGTACAATTTTTAGGGGCGCTATGGCTAGAAAACCAGACGAGTATGCGGCTTATCTTTTGCTCAATACCGGCCATCGTGAGGAAATTCGTTTTACCAATATCCAAGATTTCCAAAAATGGTATCAGCAGGACTTGATGGCAAAAAGCGACTCCAATGATTTTATTATCGTTCCCATTAAAAATATTCAGGGGGAATACTTTGTCGTGCGTCCCTCTAGCATTATGGCCATTCGGGTTGAACCGATCTTCTTTGGGAGTGTAGAACGCAGTTAGGTTAGTATAGGAAGAATCTATGGATAGGCAAGCTGTTGTAGAAATCAAAAACCTTGATCATTATTACGGTAAGGGTTCCCTGACTAGGCAGACTTTATTTGACATTAATTTAACCCTTTATGCTGGAGAAGTTGTGATTTTAAGGGGTCCTTCTGGCTCAGGAAAAACTACACTTTTGACCTTGATGGGGGGCTTGCGATCGGCCCAGTCGGGAACTTTAAAGGTGTTTGGTGCGGATCTAGTGGGAGCAAGTCAAAATAAATTAATTCAAACTCGCCGTTATATAGGTTATATTTTTCAAGCCCATAATCTCTTAGAATGTCTCACCGCGAGACAAAATGTACAGATGTCCGTGGAACTTCACGATCAGATTTCGCCCCAGTCCGCTAAACAAAAATCCGTTGATATGCTGGCATCTGTAGGCTTAGGGGAACGAGTTAACTACTATCCTAGGAATCTATCCGGGGGACAAAAACAACGGGTAGCCATTGCTCGGGCTCTGGTGAGTCATCCAAAGATGGTTTTAGCCGATGAGCCTACCGCGTCTTTAGATAGTAAATCTGGTCACGATGTGGTGGTACTCATGCAGAAGCTGGCCCGGGAGCAAGGATGTACAATTTTAATTGTCACCCATGATGATCGTATTTTAGATGTGGCCGATCGCATTGTGGAATTAGAAGATGGTTATCTCAAACTTAGCTAAATGATGAATACAGCCATTTTACCCCCTTGGATAATTTTAGATCCCCTCATCAAGAGTTGGCTGATAGAAGATATTGGCCGGGGCGATCGCACAACGGACGCTCTTTTTAGCCAATCCCCTCACACCAGTTGCGCCCAATGGCAAGTCAAGGAAGCCGGGGTTATTGCCGGTTTACCCCTAGCGGCGCGCGTTTTTTATCTGCTCGATCCTGAGATAAATTTCACCCCACTCATCACAGAAGGAGAGTTTTGTCAAGATCAAAAAATCATTGCCCAAATCAAGGGAAAGACAGCATCCCTATTAACGGGGGAAAGAGTCGCCCTCAATTTGGTGATGCGTTTATCGGGAATTGCCAGTTCAACCCGTCTGTATGCGGATAAAATAGCTGATTTGCCCGCTAAGTTAGTAGATACTCGCAAAACTACCCCTGGATTAAGGATATTAGAAAAATATGCCTCCTCAGTAGGGGGAGCAATCAATCACCGCCTGGGATTAGATGATGCAGTCATGATTAAGGATAACCATATCCAAGCCGCCGGCAGTATAGAAAAAGCCATTACCGAGGTTCGCGGACGAGTTCCCTATCCTTTAACCATAGAAGTAGAAACCAGTAACCGCCAAGAAGTAGAGCAGGCCTTGAAGTCTGGTGCAGATATTATCATGCTCGACAACATGGGGGAAAAGGGGATGAAAGAAGCAGTAGAGATTATCCGTAACTTTAACCCCAAAATACCTATCGAAGCATCGGGAAATATTACCCTAGAGAGAATCCGTACTGTTGCTGAAACAGGAGTAGATTTTATTTCCACCAGTGCCCCCATTACCCGCTCAAGTTGGCTAGATTTGAGTATGACAATGACTAGACTCTTCCCCTGAGCATCATGGCTAACTCGTTGGGCGTAGAAGACATTTCGAGAGCTGTATCCTCAGTGATTCGTCCTTCCTGATAGAGAGCAAACAGAGATTGATTGCTTGTCACCATGCCGTCATATTGTCCGTCTTTCATCAGTTCTAGGATTTCATCATTTTTTCCCTGGCGAATATAATCCTTAACGGTTTCAGTATTAATCATAATGTCATGAAAAGCCGCCCGTTTGCCGTCCGTGGTACGACATAACCCCTGGGAAATAATCGCCACTAAGGATTCAGAAATCGCCACCCGCATTGCTTCCCGTTCATCGGAACCGTACAAAGTTAAGATCCGCTCCAGGGTTTTGACCGCGCTGTTAGTGTGGAGAGTTCCAAAGACTAAGTGACCTGTTTGCGCGGCTTTAAGGGCTGTATTAACCGTTCCCTTGTCCCGCATCTCCCCCACTAGAATGATGTCTGGATCTTCCCGTAAAGAGGCTTTTAGGGCATTATCAAACTCATGGGTATGGATGCCGACCTCCCTTTGTTTAATCAGAGAACGACGACTTTGGTGAACAAATTCGATGGGGTCCTCAATGGTAATAATATGTTTAGCAAATTCCTTGTTCACATGGTCAATCATCGCCGCCAGGGTGGTAGATTTTCCTGAACCGGTGGGACCGGTAATCAAGATAAAGCCCTTATGGACTTCACACACATCCCGAAAAATCATTGGTAAACGTAGCTGTTCAATGGTCAGGATTTTTAAAGGAATTAGCCGTAGAACCATCCCAGGTCCCCTGAGGCTTTCAAAAACATTAATCCGAACCCGGGCAAATTCGTATTGAGTAGCACCATCAAACTCTAATTCTTTTTTAAAGCGTTGAATTTCTTCCTCGGAGAGAATTTCCCGTAACCAACTCATAAAAGTATTGGTATCTACTTCGGGATATTCCAGGAGCATCATTTCCCCCCTGTCTCTCATGCGTGGGCGCTCTCCTACCCCCAGATGGACATCGGAGAAACCCTCATCAAAGGCTATTTTTACCAGTTTGGCTAGGGTGGGTTGTCCTGGGGCGCGGCCATGGGCTTTTGGTACTGCCGCTTGGGGGGGAGGTGGCGGGGGAGCAACCGGGGGACGCATGGGAACTTGTCCTCCCCTGGGCATCGTCACCACGGGATTTCCTGCGGATATGGGTGGCGGTGGTGGTGGCGGTTGACCGTTCTTGGGTTGGGTCGGTATTGTATTGCCCGTAGTTTGTCTAAGGGTGGCGTTATTTTGGGGACTAGAAGGGTCATCGGTAGGGTCGAAGGGAGGAGGGGGAATTTCCGTCATGGTAGCTTTACCGTTTAAGTTAATTATCTCTGGGTCTATTTTACCCAAAAGACTCTAACGGAATAACATGACTGTATCCTAAAGTTGCTGATTCTTACACCGCTCCAGTTTCCCATTTGTAAATAAATCACGAACTTGGGTATCTGATTTTCAAGATGTTCCTAGAGAAGTTCTTTGATACGAATTTTCCGAAATTGAACGATTTCCGTATGGCATTGAAAAGCCAAATATCCCTCAGTTAGACGAGGTGAAGAAATATTGGCTCTAGAAATCTCGACTCCGTTAAGAACAACAACAATTAAATCATCTTGAACGGTTATTTCATAAACATTCCATGGACCATCAGGGGTAAACCTGGGGCGAATTACCTTGCTTACCCCCTGCGTCGCTGGAGCTAACGTATAAATCGCACCTGTCTTTTCTCGAAACCCTCCAAAAACTGATTGGGGAGTTCTTGTCGCTACAAAATTTTTCCCAGTTTCATCAATTTGTATTTCGGTACAAGCTGCGTAGAAGGGATCATCAAGACTTCTGCCAGTGGGGTTAGGAATGCGTAGAAACACTCCGGAGTTTGCACGGAAAGAAAACGCTTTCCACTCCAAACGCAAGATAAAATTCCTAAATTGCTTCGGTTGATAATAAAGCAATCCCAAAACACTATCTGACCCAGCAGTTCCAGCTTCTATGATTGGATGCTGACCCAAAGGGGTTAAAGGTGTAAAGTTAGATGCCCCAGCTGTACGCCATGTACCATCGAAAGTACCATTAAAGATTGATACAAACTCAGCATCTCCATCTGTGAATGCAGGCTCTTCTTCATATCGGTTGGTGATATCTAGAGCCACCTTACGAGCTAATGCCAAGCCTGTTGGAACCGGATTTGCAGAACCAGCAGTTGGGAATAAAGCCTGATCGACGACGTAAGCATTGGCAACATGATGAAAACGCCCATGTACATCAGTTACTGATGTTTCTGGGTCATCCCCCATCCAAAGAGTTCCACACTCATGATAGGTAGTTCCCAAACCATCTTCAATTGCTCCGACAAATTGAACATTGGAACCAGCCCCATTCCCTATTGCAGGAATATCAACATTTAAAAGACGCGCCATGAATCTAAATGCTGCCGCTCTCTGCGCTTTACGAAGTTTTAACGCTTCAGCAGTTTCGACAAGCTGTACAAACCCTTCAGGATTACTACCAAGAGCTGGAAGTGATGGTCCAGTATCCATCCAACTAGTATTATTGCTACGATTTCCACCAAATTCAACCGGGGCCGCCTTATCGCCAAAATCTTCGCCACAGGTTCGGATGCCAATCGTGATCCACTCATTCGCATCTGGTTCACCAGCTAGCTCTCTAGCTTTCTGTAAAAGATCATCCCGATCAGGAATCAGTTGATATAAAGATGCCTCATAATTATTACCAGCATTGGGCGCAGCATAAAACTGAAAATGAAAGCGACCAGACAGACCTGAACCATTCAGATTTGTTGCAGTTCCTTCAATTTGGAGAGCCGCTTGTTCTAGGATATTATCCTGGATAAAGTCTATTAATGTTGGGGCGGGTGTCTCAGGGGTTGGGTCAGCATAAACTAGAGTCTGTAAATATGCTCGACGAACCTTCCAAGTATAATTGCCACGAATATGAACCATCAGATTGGCTCCCATCCGCTCCTTGGTCAATAATGATGGGCGAGGAAACGAGTTACGGGCTAGGCGAGTTGAATTTACACAATTTGCGGCCAAAACTACCACACCACCATCAGGAATTTCAATATTACGCTCTCCACCACTAGAACCAACAGGATCATTAACGTTGACTTTGACACCACGTACAACGCCTTCTTCGGTTGTGAGATTTAAAACCGTTACATTGGGTACTAAAAACAGGTGACGATTTTGATCTTGTCCTGCAGATGCCTGTATATCTTGACGAATTGCACTTAGGAGTCCGGGTAAACTACTAAATTTGTCTGGGCTAAACAATCCCGACAACTCAGCGTTAACCTTGACTGCAATGGGTGGCTGCAAAACTCGATCAATAGAATACTGATCAGGCGGAAAATTAAATGGTGCAACCTCTCTATATCGAGCACGCACTAATAAGGCTTCATAAAGTGCTCCATAGATAAAGTCCTTTTCTCTACCAGCTAGATCGAGGTCGTAGTCAGCACCAATATCTTGAGTTACGAATCTGTAACCCTCTTCACTATTCAAGAAAGTGGCAACCGATGCAGGCCACTGAGCCAAATCTTCAGCAGTCAAGGAAGGGGTCCACCCACCCCAAAAAAGACTTTTGCCACCAACACAACGATGATGTGGGCGAAATTTTCCAGCGAAATCACGCCCGAACTCATCACCTTGACCTTCGGGGTTACCATCTGCATTCAGGATGCGGTACCGTCCTTCGGGTAGAAGCGGTGCCAGAGGTAGATCATAGAGACTTCCTAGCCCTAAAGGAAGGTTTTGAAAATGTTCAGGAATAAGAAATGAACCTTCTTGAAGAACTAGAATTTTAGGGCGAGGACGACCAGCCCCAAAATTTTTTGTTTTGTTGAATGTATCAGTTGCAAAGTAAGCACCATACATACCCGCTCCAACCACGATTATATCGAAGCCTCCAGGCGCAGCACTTAAAGCTTCATCCAAAGTATTGCAAACGAATCTTGAAAGGGCATCACGGGTAAATGATGTATCCTGAATATCCGCTGTTGCTGGGATGGGCTGATTATTTTGGCCAAAAGATTTGGTGAGTTTTTGTAATGGCATCGCTTTAGACCTGAGTAGATTAATTTTTGAAGCAATACTTGGAAGAGATATGAAGCTGGAAGGACAAGACTATACCTGAAAATCTTGAGAAGTTTAGCTAACGTCAACAGAATCTTCTTGTTGCGCAAAAGTCAAGCTTGGCAGATTCCTCAAAAATGTAATCGAAGGCGAGAAAAAATATTCGCCACCTTTGAGCGTTACAAATTGACCAAACTGATTTTCTGGTTGGACTGGCGGTTGAATCGTTGGCTTATCCCACTCTTGCGGCCAATTTTGGGGTGGTTGCGGTGCTTCACCAATCACTGGATCGAACTGTTCTCCCTGCTTTTGGCCAATGACGGCATCTAGCCCAGTTTTGTCATAGTTAGGGTTGGAGTTCTTGGATTGTCCTGGCTCAAGGAAATTTGGGTTGTTGCACCAGAACCGTTGAATGAATTCAAACTGCTCCCAGATATCAGACTGGTAACACATAAATAGCAGCCCAATACCTTTTTCGGGTAGATCGTCCAAACCATCGGCTGTACTAAGAGGCCCACCATAGGTAATTCCTCTTCGGGCAATGCGATGGCCAAGTTCTTCTTCCTCACTTCTTGCAAAGGGTCCATTGGGATTAAATGATTCTAGTCGAGGGTTGCTCTTGCGAACATGGGCATGGAAGGGACATTTCAGTCCATCCGGATCGCCATCATAGTTAAAATCATTGGGAATTGTTGGTTTGTGCGATTCTGCCCAACCGCCATCGCCTGATTGCAGAACTAGAGGGGTGCCATCTTCATAGCGTCCCACAGCCATTGCACCGGCAAGTTCAGTAGGTAACTTAAGCTTTTTGGCTAGCTCGGCTTCTGCTGTCTTAAACCCCTTGACATTCTGCTCTAGCTTACGAAAAACCAGAAAGCTCCCAAAACTTACACCCTTAGCGCCATTCGGGTCATCAATCAGTACAAGCTTGAGAGGAGCACCAGGATGTTTCCAATATTTGCTCGTAGTTCCTGAGAGTTGTTTTTGGAGAAAGGCAGGCTGACTGACACCATCTGCATAACCAAAATGCTCGACAACATTGCCGAATTCTTTCTGAACCCCAGACCCATCAACGGTTGCCTCAAATTTACGTCGCAGGGTCAGTCCAGTCTCTACATTTGCGATTGTAGCAACTTCCTTTAACTGCTGGCGAATCTCTAACTCAGTAGCGGCTAGATCGGCAGGGTTATCAGCAGCTAGGATAATCAGCGCGTCGATGGGTCCTTGAAATCCATCTTCCCAGGTTGTAACAGGCGGATCCAAAAGAACTGCCTGACGACTTTTCATACCATCTTGAAAGCTGTGAGCGTAAAACGGAGCCAGATTGCCCAGAGGATCGGGGACATTAGTAGGCCGATTCTGGGGATTTATACCATGAGGCTGGCTTGTCTTGGGAATTTTGAGGTAGTCGTATCCGCTAGCAGTTAAAGCAAAGTGAGTAAAGATTCCAGCATCAGTTTGGTGAAGCTTATATTGCTCTGAAGTTTCAAGCTGAGACTTGGCTGATGTGATTTTTGTGGAAGCCAAGTCAGCTATCCAAGTCTTAACCTCCGTAGTCTTTTCGGGGGTAAATTTCAGAAAAATATGAACTGCGTGGTCACGACCGTGCCCGTTCAAAATATTTCCCTGTAAATCGGCAAGGAAATCGTGATAAATGGGGTCATTTTGGTCAATTGGTTCAAAGCTACTGATAAGGTTTAATGGCATAATTTAATCCTTAATTTACTCAACATCAAAGAACAAGAATGAAACATCATATAGTTATGGCGCGGGTCGGTATTATCTCTTGCCAAGTACTTAGTACAGTAATTCAAGACAAACCGCCCCCCCTATCTAGCATCTGCACTGCCACAAAAGGAGTATCCTTAACTAAGGTAAGATTATGGAAAAATTTGGTTTAAATCTATAACAACATCAAAGTTGTGGTTAGGGAATCTGGAACTACCCTAACTATAGATGATTTTTTGAAAATGGCCATTAGTTTTTAGGAAAAATTTACTTTTAGTCGAGGTGAGAGCAGATTATAGTCCAATCTGCCCTAAGCCCAATCAGGCTAATTCTACTAATTTTTCGCTAAAAATCCACATTTTTTCCGCTTTTTCGTCATCCCGCGCCTGGGGAGAAACTTTCTGTACAAAGGATTTACGATCTTTTTGCTGGCGATTTCCCCAACTCCAATAGGCGCCCGATTGTTTGTATTCAGGATCGGCGACGACGGCGGCAACTCTTTCTCCGGCTAACTCCTCGGAGACAAAACCCTTGGTGATATATTTCTGGAAAATAGGGAAAATTTTCTGAAAGAGGGGGTAATGATTGCGGAAAAGGGCGGTAGTTGCCACACAACCAGGGTATAGGGAGGTAAAGGCAATACCTGTGGATTCGTGGTAACGTCGGTGTAGTTCCCTCATCGTCAGCACGTTACACACTTTACTATCCTTATAGGCTTTCACTGGTTCAAAGGTTTTGCCGTTGGCCATGGTGATTGGCTCCTTAAATCCTGCCGCGAATCCTTCTAAATTACCTAAATCAGGACGAGGTGGGATTTTTCCCCCTAATTCGTCGGGGTTATGGGTAACGGTGCCAAGGATGACCACCCGGCGATCGCTATAGGTGGATTTTTTGATATCTTCTAGTAAGAGATTGCAGAGAAGAAAGTGGCCTAAATGATTAGTTGCCATGGTCAACTCGTAACCTTCAGGGCTCTTGAGGGGGGCTTTGAGGAGGGGCATATAAATAGCCGCATTACACAAAAGCGCGTCTAAAGAGCGCCCTGTGGCTCGAAATTGTTGCACGAAATAACGGACACTGCCAAGACTAGCTAGATCAACGGGAATAATAGTATAGTTATCTGGGGAAATTCCCACCCCTTGGGCAGCGTTGTAGGTTTTTTCGACATTGCGACAGGCCATAATGACATACCATCCCCTGGCAACGAGGGATTTAGCGGCGTAAAGACCGACTCCTGAAGAGGTTCCTGTAATGATAACTGTCGGTTGTGGTTGGTGTGTTTGTGTCATCTAATATCTTGTTAACGTGCATTGCTACTACCACAGATTTTTACATATCGTCACCACAAAAGGCGGCCAGACTCACAAAATTTAAACAAAAAAGATCGCCCCGGATATGCCTAGAGCGATCGCCTGAAATGAAGACTATTAGCGTTTAAAAGCGTTTGCTCCCGCATAAACCGCCTTAGAACCTAATTCCTCCTCAATTCTGAGCAGTTGATTATACTTAGAAAGACGCTCACCGCGACAGGGAGCGCCAGTTTTAATTTGTCCCGTTGCTGTGGCTACGACTAAATCGGCAATAAAATCATCGGGAGTTTCTCCAGAACGATGACTAACCATACAGGTATAGTTGCCCTTTTTGGAAATCTCGATCGCCTCTAGGGTTTCCGTTACCGAGCCAATTTGGTTAACCTTAATCAAAGTCGAGTTACCAACTCCATCGGCAATAGCTTGGGTAATAATTTTCGGATTAGTCACAAAAGCATCATCCCCGACCAGTTGTAACTTATCCCCCAGACGTTGGGTTAAAAGTTGCCAACCCTTCCAGTCCTTTTCCCCTAAACCATCTTCTAGGGAAATAATCGGATAACTCGCCAACCAACTCGCCCAGAGGTCGATCATTTCCTCAGAGGTTTTATAACTTTGATCAGATTTCCAGAAAAAATAACGACCATCTTCCCTGTAAAGTTCACTGGTGGCGGGGTCTAGGGCGATCGCTATATCCGTACCGGCGGTAAACCCTGCGGCTTCGATGCCTTGAATAATCAAATCCAGAGCTTCTACGTTAGATTTTAGATCCGGAGCAAAACCGCCTTCATCCCCTACCCCAGTGCTGTACTTTTGTTTTTTAAGAATAGACTTAAGGGCATGGTAAACTTCCGCACCATAGCGGAGGGCTTCGGAAAAAGTAGGAGCACCGATGGGAACAATCATAAATTCCTGAAAATCCACGGTGTTATCCGAATGAGCGCCACCGTTGAGAATATTAAAGCAGGGAGCAGGTAAAATATAAGTATCGGCCCCTTTACCGAGGTACTCATACAAAGGTTTACCCACGGAAATCGCCGCCGCCCGAGCCAGGGCCATGGACACCCCCAAAACAGCATTCGCGCCTAAATTAGACTTATATTCCGTCCCATCTATAGCCAATATTTTCTTGTCAATGGCTTCCTGCTCAGTAGCATCTAGCCCAATAATCGCCTCAGCGATGGTGGAATTAACATTAGCCACGGCTTTGAGAACACCTTTACCACCGTAACGTTTTTCCCCGTCTCTGAGTTCTAGAGCTTCCCTGGCACCGGTGGAGGCACCGGAGGGCACCGCCGCCCGTCCTTTACTCCCATCTTCGAGGATAATATCTACTTCCACGGTAGGATTACCACGGGAGTCGAGAATTTCGCGGGCATGAACGCTTTTAATTTTGCTACTCATAGTTTTTGCTACTAAAAGAATAAAATACTAAAAAAAAGTTAGGAGATTTACAGATAAATTTCTGATCGCTCCTAACTTTCTGGAAAATTAGGTGAGGCTATCGTGTTTGATACCCCGGTTGGCTAGGACTTCTCTGAGTTGATTTTCCTCGGCTTGACTGAGGGAAGTACGCAAAACCTTACCACCGTAGGGAGCTACTTCTGCTAACACCTTATCTGGGGTAACTTTCTTCACCAGTACAAACAGAGCCGAAGTACCAGGGGTGAGAGTTTCCCCTAGTTCCTTCATAAATTTGTCATCAACACCGATATCCGTAAGAGCTCCACCGATGGCACCACTGGCGGCACCCACCGCGGCACCGAGTAAGGGATTAAGAAAAAGGACTCCAATCAGTATCCCCCAAAAACTACCACTAGCGGCACCGGCTGCTGTGAGGTTAACGGCTTGTTTGAGTTGGATTTTTCCTTCCTTATTTTTGACAACCACTGCAGCATCTTCGAGTTCTAGAAGATACTCCTTTTGCAGTTTAATCAAAGTCAGGCGGACTTCTTCGGCTTTAAATTCGTCATCGTAGGCTATGGCAATTAAATCACTCATGGTTTTTTCCTAGGTTAGTGGGTCCAAATCCAGTCATTGATTTCATCTTTATCAATGCCGTGTTCGTGGGAATAGTTGACGTTTTCGATAATGGAGTTTTTCATGCGCTCCTTAACGTGAGCCGCCGCCGAACCCAGTTTAGGCACGCGATCGATTACATCAATAACCAGATTAAATCTGTCAACTTGGTTACTAATTGCTAATTCTAGCGGAGTATTGATGTTTCCTTCTTCCTTGTAACCACGAACATGGATACGTTCTTGGTTGGTGCGACGGTAGGTGAGTTTGTGGATGAGCCAAGGGTAGCCGTGGAAATTAAAGATCACGGGCTTATCTGCGGTAAACAGAGAGACAAAATCCTGCTCCGATAAACCGTGGGGATGTTCGCTCTCTGGCATTAGTTTCGTTAAATCCACCACATTGATAAAGCGTACCTTGATATGGGGCAGTTGCTCAAAAACGATGGAGGTAGCGGCTAGGGCTTCTTTGGTGGGAATATCCCCCGCGCAAGCGATGATCACATCCGGCTCATCGGGCTCAATACCTTGGTCATCATTGCTGGCCCAATCCCAGATACTAATACCTTTGGTACAATGAACGATCGCCTCTTCCATGCTCAGGTATTGCAGATGCTTTTGTTTGTCAGCGACGATGATATTAGTGTAGTCCTTGCTTTGCAGACAATGATCGGCTACAGAAAGTAAGCAGTTAGCATCGGGGGGAAGATAAATCCGCACTACGTCGGGACTTTTATTAGTTGCATGGTCTAAAAATCCTGGCTCTTGGTGGGAGAAACCGTTATGGTCCTGTCTCCAGACGGTGGAGGAAAGCAGCAGATTCCAAGAAGAAATAGAGGCTCGCCAGGGGACTTCGTTTTTACAAATATCTAACCATTTAGCGTGTTGGTTAAACATAGAGCCAATGACGTGGGCAAAGGCTTCGTAGGTATGGAAGAAACCATGACGACCAGTTAGGAGATAGCCTTCTAACCAACCCACTAGGGTATGTTCAGAGAGCATTTCCATAACGTGACCATCTCGAGAAAGTTCACTGCCATCTAAGTCTTCGGGTAACATTTCTGCCATCCAGACTTTTTTGCTGACTTCATAAACTGCTTGGAGACGGTTAGAAGCGGTTTCATCGGGTCCA
Organism: Microcystaceae cyanobacterium; assembly: GCA_040398185.1. Taxonomy (GTDB): domain Bacteria; phylum Cyanobacteriota; class Cyanobacteriia; order Cyanobacteriales; family Microcystaceae; genus JBBAUO01. Next base: position 27,546 of record JBBAUO010000017.1, read on the forward strand.
AAGAGACGGAAATTGTCCTTATTGGCTGCCATGATATCCCTGAGAAAATTTCCCAGGGGTTTAGTGTTTTCGGCTTCGACGGTACCTGGTTTGGGAATTGGTACTGCGTACTTACGAAAATCAGGCATTTTAAGGTCTTTTCGTACTAATCCACCATTAGTGAGGGGATTGGCACTCATCCGCCGGTGTCCGACGGGAGCTAATTCTTTGAGTTCAGGAATTAATGTCCCTTTTTCGTCAAAGAGTTCTTCAGGCTTATAGCTTCTTAACCATTTCTCCAACAATGCCATGTGTTCAGGGTTGCCGTGCATTCCCGACAAGGGAACTTGATGAGAGCGCCAGAAGTTCTCGGTTTTTTTGCCGTCAATGGAAGCAGGACCTGTCCATCCCTTGGGAGAACGGAGGACAATCATCGGCCAGAAGGGACGATTGGCAACTCCTGTATCTCGGGCTTCCTTTTGGATATTTTTGATATCTTGGATAGCTGCGTCTAGGGTGGCGGCCATTACTTGGTGCATAAGTTCTGGATCTGAACCCTCAACAAAGTAGGGTTTATATCCATAACCCCGGAACAGGGATTCTAGTTCTTCATGGCTGATGCGGGAGAGAATGGTGGGATTGGCAATCTTATAGCCGTTCAGGTGCAAAATTGGTAATACGGCCCCATCTCGAATCGGATTTAAAAATTTATTAGAGTGCCAAGCTGTGGCCAAGGGTCCTGTTTCTGCTTCTCCATCCCCAATTACGGCAGCGACGATTAAATCAGGATGATCAAAGGCGCATCCATAGGCATGGGAGAGACAGTAACCTAATTCTCCGCCCTCATGGATAGAGCCTGGGGTTTCTGGGGTACAGTGGCTACCAATACCGCCTGGGAAAGAGAATTGTTTAAAGAATTTCTGCATCCCCTCTTCATCTTGACTCTTATCGGGATATACCTCAGAATAGGTACCCTCTAGATAAACAGGGCCTAGGACTCCAGGAGCTCCATGGCCTGGACCTGCTAGATAAATCATATCTAGGTCATTTTTCTTGATGACTCGGTTCAGGTGTACGTAGAGAAAGCTCAAACCAGGACTCGATCCCCAGTGACCTAAGAGACGAGGTTTGACATGCTCCTCCGTCAGGGGTTCTTTGAGCAGGGGGTTATCTTTTAGGTAAATCATGCCGACGGCTAGGTAGTTGCAAGCTCTCCAATAGGCATGGATTTTACGGACTTCTTCGGAGGAAAGGACGTTTTGCTCTGTGGTGGTTCTTTCTGGTGCTGCTACCATTGATGGTTACTCCAAAATCTGTGGGTGGAAGGCGTGATGGACAAAACAAATATTAAACTATTCTGTCCCGTGGTAGATACTTTGCTCAACAGTATAGGTGAATTTGTCTACTCTAGAACAGTCTGATTAAATCGCTATTAAGAGTCTTATAGTTTATGTTTAAGGGATAATCGACGCTATTACTCATGGCAGGTAACCAAAAAATTACTCGCCCGTAGTTTAGGCTTAATCTGGATTTTGGGATTTTTTAATCTTCCCTTAATCTAGGAGCTTTTGTGAATTGTAATACCATCCCTTTGCTGGCAGCATCCTTAAAGGTTATTATGGATACAATTTTCCCCTTTGACTGAGAAAGATTTAAGATTTTCTTTATTCTTTCTTTACCTAAATCAGTAATGATACTTGGATACTTTAAGGGATAAGGTATTTTAGATTTAGAGCTATTGACAAAGGAGTTTTGCTTAAATGACAAAAATTAAGGTTGCGATTAATGGCTTCGGTCGTATTGGCCGCTTGGTATTTCGGGCAGGAATCCATAACCCGGATTTTGAGTTTGTGGGGATTAATGACTTAGTACCCCCGGAAAACATCGCTTATTTACTCAAGTACGACTCTACCCACGGTCGTTTTGACGGGACTGTCGAATTTAAAGAGGGCGCGATCGTCGTCAATGGTCAGAATATTCCTTGTTTTTCCCTGCGATCGCCTGAGGAACTCCCCTGGAAGGACTTGGGGGTAGACTATGTAGTGGAATCGACGGGATTGTTTACAGACTATGAAGGCGCGTTTAAACACATCAAAGCGGGGGCAAAACGGGTGGTTATTTCCGCCCCCACTAAGGATACAGAAAGGGTACGGACTTTTGTGGTGGGGGTTAATGACCAAGAATTTGATCCCGCCAAGGATATCATTGTTTCCAATGCTAGTTGTACCACTAATTGCCTGGCCCCCCTAGCTAGGGTGATTAATGATAATTTTGGCCTAGCAGAAGGTTTGATGACGACAATCCATTCCATGACTGCTACCCAACCCACCGTAGATGGACCGAGTAAAAAGGACTTCAGGGGCGGTAGAGGTGCATCTCAAAATATTATTCCTGCCTCAACGGGAGCAGCTAAGGCTGTAACTTTAGTAATTCCTTCCCTTAAGGGTAAGTTAACTGGTATGTCCATGCGGGTACCGACTCCTAATGTTTCGGTGGTGGATTTGACCTTTAAAACCGAAAAAGCCACCAGTTATGCGGAAATAGCGGCGGTAATTAAGGCGGCGGCCGAAGGACCTCTTAAGGGAATTTTGGGCTATACGGATGAGGATGTTGTTTCTACTGACTTTACAACGGACCCCCATTCCAGCATTTTTGATGCCAAAGCAGGTATTGAGTTGAATGATCATTTCTTTAAGGTAATTTCTTGGTACGACAACGAATGGGGCTATTCTAATCGGATGTTGGACCTAATGAAGGTCATCGCTGCCAAGGAAGCGACTCTAGCTGCTGTGTAAGCAGGGGGATAGGAAACAGGAGGGGAAATTTCCTCTCCTAGGGTTTTTATCCCGTCTACCAATCCAGTTATGATAGGGTTGGATTGTATTCTTCAGGAGGTCAGAGCAGTTGCTACTTTCTATTGTTATTCCCTGCTATAATGAGGAGGAAGTAATTAAAACTACCCATGCTCGCCTGAATTGTGTTTTAGAGAAGATTACTGCGGATTTTGAACTTATTTACGTGGATGACGGTAGCCGAGATAGGACTGCCCAATTGTTGTGTCAATTACAGAAAAGTGATTCTAGGGTTCGTGTTATCCTCTTGTCCCGTAATTTTGGACACCAGATGGCGACAACGGCAGGAATTGAATATAGTATAGGCGATGCGGTGGTTTTGATTGACGCAGACCTGCAAGACCCCCCAGAACTAATTCAAGATATGGTAGAGAAATGGTCCCAAGGATATGATGTCGTCTATGGGGTTCGTAGCGAAAGAATTGGCGAAAGTGCCTTTAAACTTTGGACAGCTAAAGCCTTTTATCGTTTGATTAATTACCTTTCTGATGTGACTATTCCCCTAGATACAGGGGATTTTCGATTGATGGACCGTCGAGTGGTTAAGGCCCTGTCAGCCATGCCAGAACGCGATCGCTTTTTGCGTGGTATGGTGAGTTGGGTAGGATTTCGACAGATTCCCCTGCCCTATCAACGAGACAAACGCTTGGCAGGGGTGAGCAAATATCCTTTTTGGAAGATGGTACGCTTTGCCAGTGATGGGATACTTTCTTTTTCTTTAGTTCCTCTAAGACTGGCTATTTGGTTTGGTTTTTGTGCCTTGGCGTTGGCTTTTTTGGGTATTATCTATGCGTTAGTTGTGCGTCTTTTTACCTCCAACTGGCAACCGGGTTGGGCATTACTGTTTATTGGCATATTATCCATGGGAGGAGTGCAATTAATTTTTTTAGGGGTTATCGGGGAATATGTTGGGCGTATTTATCGGGAAGAAAAGCGTCGCCCTCTTTATATAGTCCGGGAACACTTGGGGTTTGATTCTAGTATTTCTGCTTCTGAACGGGCGGAGATATCAGCGAATTGACTTTCCCAACAAGGGTGGGTTTGTCCCACCCTACTACTAATTAGGAAATATCTAAACTCAGGGGTACTAAATTTCCCTGAATGGTTAAAGCTAATAACATCTGCTCATTTTCTTGGATACGTTTGCCTGTAAGGGCGCAAGTCTCATCTTTTCTAGCTGTAGCGTCTAAGGTAGCCCGAATATCTGATTTTCTAAAGGCGGGGCGGTAATCGCCGGATTTTTGATTGACATAATTCCAGAGAATATCTCTGATTAAGGCTTGGTAGCCCTGATTACCCGAAAGCTGTCTGAGTTTATGCTTCAGGCTTTTCTCTAGACGGATGCTAGTCACTTCCATCTCAGTCGCGGTGTTGCTCGGTAGGGTTGGCATAATTTTTTTCTCCAAGGTATAGACATATTTGTAATACAAGTGTAGTATTAAAGAGTCTCTTTTAACAAAGATCCCCAAATTCCATGATCCTCCTACTCGTCCTACTACTGTCTTTCGTTTTTGTCAGTCGCCAGCATCGGTGGCCAGCAATGGTTACGGAGGCAACATGTCTGGAGATAGGCGAGGATCTAATTACAAAAACATTTTCACCCCAGTTTGAGATTTTAGGCAATTATTTTGATTTCCCTAAAGCCAATCCCAGAGCGTCAAGCGGGAGGTACGGATTTAAACCCACTGTACCCACATAAACAGAACCAGACCTTTCTGTAAACCCGCTTCTAACCACAACTAGAGGCGGGTTTTTTCTATGCCCGACTCACCCCACCCTAGACTTTGCTGAACAGTTTTGGCGAAACCAAACACAAACTGAATCCTTAGGAGATCCATGTTAAAACTCAGTTACACCGAAAACAGTTTTATCCTTGAACGTCTGTCGGAACCCTTAGAAAAATGGGTCACAAACCGTGTATTATTAGCGGTACGTTCTGGTACAAGTCTTTGTGTGGAACCTAGTTCTGCTTCTTTCTTACTATCCAAGGATCTGCCCTACCTAGGGGATTTGGTACAATCAATCAAAGCGTTTAACTGTGATGTCATTGATATTGTCCCCGCCGATGGAAATTCCCTTGAGGTTTGCTTAGAAGGAACATGGTTAGCACAATCGACTAACAGCAATGCGGGTTTATTTGTTTGCCATATTGACGAAGTGATTGAAACTTTTTTATGTCAACTCTGGCAAAAAACCCAAGTCAGTGCCTCGGTAATCAATGATCAGTAATCAGTTTTTGGGGTTAGCTTCCTTAACCCCCGAAACTTTCTAGATAAACAAATTTATACTAAATCCTGTTTTAATACTATAGTTATTCTTCTCCTGCCTCCTGCCTCCTGCCTAGCCTTCACGATAATATATTTACCTAAGCGGATTTGGTATTAGTATGAATATAGATTCTCTTTTACAGCCCTTTCAACATTTTGGTATTCATTTAGGCTTAGATCGTATTGATAAATTATTAGAAGTAATGGGTAATCCTCACCAGAATATTCCCATTATCCATGTAGCTGGCTCTAATGGAAAGGGCTCGGTTTGTGCTTATTTATCTTCTATTTTGAAAACGGCAGGATATCGGGTAGGAAGATATACCTCTCCACATTTAATAGATTGGAATGAAAGAATTTGTTTAAATGATGAAGCTATAGATACGGAAAAATTAATTGAGATTTTAAAGTATATTCAAGGTTTAATTGCTCTTTTAGAAGAAATCCCTACCCAATTTGAAGTCATTACCGCAGCAGCTTGGTACTATTTTTGGCAATCTCAGGTTGATATCGCGGTGATTGAGGTAGGATTAGGCGGAAGATTGGATGCAACTAATGTGTGTGAGTATCCTTTGGCTAGTGTGATTACCTCTATTAGTCGGGAACATTGGCAAAACTTAGGTCCTACTATCACTGATATTACTAGGGAAAAGGCAGGTATTCTTAAGACTAATTGTCCCGCAATTATTGGTATTCTTCCCCAGGAAGCTCAGGAAGTAGTGGTAAATAGAGCTAAGGAATTAAACTGTCCCACAATTTGGGTAAAACCTGGAGAAAAAATAGCAGAGCATCGAGCTAGGTACGAAGATATAGAATATGCTCTACCCCTCCTAGGAGATGTACAATTAATTAATTCGGCTTTGGCGATCGCTACTATAAAAATCCTACAACAAAAGGGCTGGAATATTTCCCCCTTAGCCATACAAACGGGCATAGAAGCAACCAGATGGCAGGGGAGAATACAATGGATGACTTGGCGAAATCATCGTTTACTAATTGACGGCTCCCATAATAGTGCTTCTAGTCAAGTTTTAAGAAACTATGTAGATACCCTCAAGCAACGGATTCTCTGGGTAATGGGAATACTGGCGACTAAAGATCATGAAGATATTTTTAAAGTGCTCTTGAAGTCGGGAGATCAACTCTATCTAGTTCCTGTCCCCGATCATAGCACTGCGGAACCAGAATATTTAGCAAATTTAGCCCATCAGGTTTGTCCACAGTTAGAAACTATTAAAACCTTTCCCGATTTATTTACAGCCCTAGAAACCGCTATAGAAAATAATGATCCCCAAGATAGCATCATAGTTTTATGTGGCTCCTTATATCTCGTCGGTTACTTTTTACAAAGAGCCCTAGAGTAGGGATTTAGGAGACAGAAAAATGCCGCTTTAGTAATTCTGTGGCTTGATCAGCATTCAGGGGGTGATGGAATAAATAGCCTTGGGCTTCCTCACAATCTAAACCTTGTAAAATTTCTAATTGTTGTTGGGTTTCTACCCCCTCGGCAACAATGCGTAAATTAAAACCTCGCCCTAAATCTAGTAAAGCCGAAATAATGGCTAAATCCTGGGCATTTGCTAGGGCGATCGCCAATTGATTGTTAAACAAAACTCCCAGTCTTGGAGGGCAAAAAAACCGCCCCTTGGGGGACGGCCTTAAGTGGTTGACGTACAGTAGCATCCGCATCCGCAGATATATTTTCCTACTGCTTAATCAAGCTTGAGAGCTTTAGCGGCGTTTTTATGAAAAATTATAAATTGGAGAAAACAATGATAGAAGTGATGAGGGGCTGTACCTAGGAGTTCTTTCTTTTCCATGATGTGGTACTACCTGAATCTAGTTCAAAAGCTGTTAAGGCTGACTCAGTCGATGGTTGATGGTCTGTTCTTAGCGGACTTGGTCTTTTCATGGTCAATTTTTCCTGAGGACTGAGTGTTGACAAAATTTAAGTTTGAGTGTTGACGGATTAGTTGTTTGTAAGAAGACTAGGTAAATAGTCCTCTAATTTTAAGTTTGAGTGTTGACGGATTAGTTTTTGAGAAATTAATAAATTGGAGAAAACAATGACAGAAGTTATAGATAAGGACATTTAAGCTTTTTTATTTTTGCGTAGGACGGTGGAACCTAAACCTAGTCCAAAAAGTCCTAAGCCAAGCAAGGAAGAAGGTTCGGGTACGGTGTTTATGTCAACTGGTATAAAATCAACTTCATACTCATAGGAAACTGTTGCTTTGAAGTTGAGTTCGGTGAATCCAGGGATGGATGGTCTTATACCACCATTGGGATCGCCGTACAACAAGTTCACATCTGCAAAGACATCAAAAGCAAAAGTTCCAAGCCCAGTGAAGGCAAGTAAGTCGGAAGCAGCAGAAGTCGATTTACTAAAAGTCCTTGTTTGAGCAGGGGGATCTATAAACTCAGAAAGACCACCAACAGGAATCGGAAGGGTTGTACCACTAATATCGGTAAAACCTACACCCCCAAGAGGGACATCTAGACCAGTACCAGGACCATCAAAACTAACTTTCTGATAATCTCCGAAGAAAGAGCCACTACCCACGGTTCCACCCAAGTTCTCGAACTGGATCGCGGTTGTATTTATGGTAGACTCATAGTTCACAGTGACACCCACAAGAGACACACCCGTGTAAACAATGCCTGGAGGTGCAGGGGGCTGGGCGGCAAGTACAGCAACAGGGTCAAACTGTGGGATTGAAGGTGCAGAAGTCTTGGGTGGTATAAAGTCTGTAGGCAGAGTGCTGATGGACGTTACTGAAGGGGCTGGAGTCCAGGTAAGAGCGTTCGCAACAGCAGGAACAAGGGTCACTGCAAGAGTGCTTAAGGGCGCGATAAGCCAAGATTTCATTGTAAATTATCCTTTTGAGTGCTGACGAGATTGGAGTTTATGTAACAACTGACTTAACCGTTGCTCATACCAAAACAATTTACAACCCCTGTTTAAAAAAGTCAAGCATTTTCTAAAATTTTTTTTTGACCATTTCAATCCCAGCCTCCGATACACTAAAATAAACATCTTGTCAATCAGTGTAAATACTTAATTTTCTTGAATCACTTCCTCAAATAACTTCTCATAGCGATCTAGGGCGATCTCAAAACTATAATTGTCTTGGGCGTAACGTCTACCCTGCTTACCCAAAAGCTCCAGGCGCTCTTGATCGCCATATAGTTCTAAAATAGCGTCAGCAATTAACTGAGGATCTTCAGGAGGGACAACAATCCCGCCCCCACTGCGTTCTATAGCTCGAGCGGCGGTACCTGTCAGGGGAACTGAGGCGATAATGGGGCGACCACTGGCTAAGAGTACCTGAATCTTAGAAGGCATATTAAAAGAAATGACATTACTTTTCTGCATCACCATGGAGACATCGGCTGCGGCTAACATTTCGGGAAGCTTTTCCCTTGGTTCAAAGGAGTGTAGGAGAACATTATGGATACCTTGGGTTTCCCGATATTTGTCCAAGCGGGCGAGGGCTTCTTCTTTCCCCACAATCACAATCTGAATTTCCGGTAGATGTTGCAAGAGAGCCGCCGCATCAATTAAGGTTTCTAGTGGTTGAGTAAGGGCAATATTTCCCGAATATAAAACTACAAATTTCTCCACTAAATTATTGGCTACACGAAAGTAATTATTTTCCTTGGGTAAGGGGTGGATAAAATTCACATCAACCCAGTTAGATATCTCGGTTATTTTATTGCTATCAACATCTTTTTCTAATAGGTTTTTGGTGAATCCATCAGCTATAACACTTATTTTATTAGCATTTCCGTAGGCAAATTTTTCTAACCATTGAAAAACCTTGATCATTTTTTGGTTAGTTAATAACCCCACATGAACCGCAGCATCGGGTAAAATATCTTGCAAGTTCAACACCAGAGGTGCACGATAAACAAGCCCCAGAAAAGCCGCAGGTAAACAAACTGGTAAGCCTGGTACGGTTAGGAAAATTAAGTCCGGTCGCCAGCCGTTGAAGGCTTGGACTAAACTTAAAAAAATAAAACTCAATTCAAACAAAACACGATTACTCAAACCCCGTTTTTGATTCACCCAGACAAAACAACGCTGAATTTTGACCCCATGGCGTTCTTCAGTCCAGTACAATTTACCCTTATATTCAGGAGCTATCTGACTAGCAGGATACCAAGGCATGGCGGTAATAACTCGCACTTCATGACCACGCTTGACTAGCCCTTCCGCTAACTCAGTCATTAGTGGAGCAATACCAATGGGTTCGGGATGATAGTTATAGGAGTAAAGGACAATTCTCATGGCATTCCCCCAAATATCCCGACTTCAGACTGAAAAATCCGGGATTTACAGGAGGGATAGTCTGACCATTTCTGGGATATTTTTGTGGACATTAGGGGGTTTGCGCGGGAGTCAATGACTGGGACTCGAAGGTTGGACATAGAGATAAGCCCATAAATTTTGTGGAAAGGCTTCAAAATCTAAAGCAAAGGGTATTCTAGCAGTTTATCTACAAAATGGGTATCTTGACGACGACTTTGCGGGTCATCTTTTTTAAGGTGGCATCCTTGGCTCTGTTTATGGTATAGTGGGCAAGGATTTGATTTTCGGGATGTAGCGCAGCTTGGTAGCGCACTTCGTTCGGGACGAAGGGGTCGCAGGTTCAAATCCTGTCATCCCGATTTTTGTACATCATTTGTACATTGTAAAATTATTGTCCACTCTTGTAGAATTATTGTCCATTTCCTTCCTAGCAAAACTGGCAGAAGTCTTTATCATGTAAGGGTTTGCGGGATTTGAAAAAGGATTGTACATCATTCGTGTCCCTATGACCCGTACCGAAAATTCGTTTAGTCAAACTTTTTTTCTTGTCTTGTAGAATTATTGTCCAAAAATTTTTTTTAAGCAATAATATTCACACGCGAAAAACCATTAACTGTCTAGATTCAGTTAATGTCCCAAGTCCCGAACGAAGTGCGCCTTTCAATCTATTCAGGTACATTATAGCTAAATTAGAGATCAAAAAGCCTATAAAGGCTAGATTTACCCTGAAGAAGCGTGAGCGTAAGCCTTTTCATCAATTCAGAAGTGAAAACGCTTGTGAAATTTTCTTGTGTCCGTCCTTCTCGTAATCTCGAACGGCTCTTTCAATCAATTCAGAGGCGGAAACGCCTGTGTAACTTTGGATTATTTGACTTATGGCGACATCTTTTTACATCGACTTTCAATCAATTCAGAGGCGAAAACGCTTGTGAAACCGAATCGGCAGGAGCTAAAATGTGCTCAATAGAGACTTTCAATCAATTCAGAGGCAAAAACGCCCGTGAAACATTCCTGATCCATCGTCTTCGATGGTGATACTTTCACTTTCAATCAATTCAGAGGCAAAAACGCCCGTGAAACTCTACGTGTCTGAAATCCTTATCTGGTAGCGGTTTGCCCTACCTAGATTGATCAACCTCTAAAAAAACTTCATTCCAACCTCCTCGCCACTTGAACACGACAGGAAAGCAACGGTCAAAAGTCTTATAAGGCAGGGATTTCAGTTATTCGTCGAACCTCCCGAGATTTCACCCTCGCTATAGGTTTGCGATTCCGAGTTTTTGAATAGATTCCCGGGAGGGGTTAATGTTTAAATCATTCACCCCTCCACTTGGTGTAATAGTACCGTCCATGATGGCAACTAATTATCAATTGCTTGACAACTAGGCATCACACTAGCCATGATATAAATCAACGAGGATTTTTTTCATGGTGCGCGTTAGGGTCAAGGCACTTCATTAAGAAGTCATTCCATCCCGAATCCCGGACCCCCTTTGCTGGGTGCAACCTTATCGACGTATAATCGAAGCACTGGTCTTTGTTTATAGTCGGTTATGTCAGGCTGGCAGTGGAATACTGGCCAACACAGCTTCAGGGGCGAACAGTACCTAGGCTACAGAAAGATAGACTGCATATACAGTCAAACAAAGCCTTACTCCAAACGTCCGTGAGCTTTTCGCATGAACGCTGGCACAATTCCATTATATGGTATCGTCTCGGTTTTGTACATCGGCTTTCGTTAAAATTTCCTTTGGTGGGTTTTGTTTTTTCTCCCAGTAGGTAAGGACAAGGTTTCGTGCTTTCTGTTGTTGATTTCCCCTGACAATTTGATGAATGGTGACAATCTCCAAGCCTATTTTGGCTATGTGGTTGGTAATACATCTGATTAGTTGATTGTAGTTCCATTGATGGACGCTGGCACGGTAATCCTTGCCATACTTTTGTTGTAGGGTTTTACTGCCGGGGTATTTTAATTCAGCTCTAGCTCTGATCTCAGCTTCAAGGATTTCTCGGATATTTTTTAGGTCGGGAAGCACGATAACGCTTGCTTGATGGGTTTTAGCAACTTCGGTAATGGCTTTAGCGAAAAGTTGGCTAAAATAAAGTCCGGCATCGGCTTCCCCGAATTGGTTATCACCGAATTTTTTCTGGGCTTGATGGCGTTGATGTTTGTTCTTGTGTCGGCGTTCCAAATATTGCTGAAAAAGCTCGTAATCACTAACCCGTCTTTTTTTTCTGGGGGTAGAAGGGACTTCCGTAGAAACTTTTTTCGGTTGGGAGTCTAAGTAATTGTGGGTACGGCTAAGGAGTTGTTTAGGCGAATAGAAACGAAGATTTTCTTTGGTTTGTAAGTTAATTACAGAAATGGTTACGGGAACTTTTAACCCAATGGCTACCCCTATCATAATGTGGGGGTTGCTATCGGGGTGCCGGTTTTCATTGAGACTCAAAAGAGCAATGTCGAAGTTTTTTAGTCCTTCTAAAGAAGTTTCTAGACGTTTAATGTTTCTTCTCTGAGTAGATGTTAATGTCTTTTCTTCACCCTTGGTTTTACAGTTTTTAATCTTTTTTTCAGTTTGGTCAATTAGTTCTTGTCTGACTTGTTCCATTCCTATTTTTGACCAAAGACGGTTATTAATGATGCAATGTAGGTAAAGATGATGGCTTTTCCACGGTTCTCCTTTTTCTTTTGTGGGTTTCCAAATTAGTTGGACGGAACGCAGTAGCATTAGTCCTCCTGGAACCGTTGTTTTCTTATGGCATTGATAATCCGATAGAATACGGTTAAAAAAGTGTAATTGACGATTATCACAGGCAATTTCCAATGCAGCTAATTTTTTAGTCAGACCATTGAATTTAATAAAGATACGTCCTTGGTTATTAGTTGTCAACTCTAGATCAGAATTGCTGTTATAATAGACAGGATAAGGAATGTGAGGAAATTTTTGTAGAAGTTGTCTTTGTATGTTCTGTAAATCTTCAGCTTCAGTAATGCCTCTCAAAGATTGGTCTAGGGCTTCTAACCAGATGTTATCCTCCATTATCCGAGGGTGAGGCGCTGAGCCCTGTAATTGTTTTTCGAGACGTTCTATGGCAATTCTTTTACGGGTATAGCGTAGCAAAAAAGCTTTGGGATCTTCTGGTTTATTGGGGATATTATTGCCGTTTTTGACTAGATAGGCAACGAGGCAACGTTTTTTGATGGATTTGGTTTTGTCATAGATTTCGTAGAGCTTATTGGTAATTTGCCAGAATATTCCTTGCTCATCTATTGGTTCTGTCCCTTCTTTTGCCCAGATAGCTTCGAGTTCTTTTGTTACTGCTTCTAATAATTCTTGGGCTTTCTTGGCAAGGGTATAGAGGTCATATCCGCTTTGGTTTTGCAGGTCCTCATCGCTTTTCAGGAGGGCAAAGAAGCGTTTTTTACCTCTAAGAGAGTATAGCTTGCTTTTTCTCTGGGCAAACCACGATAAATAGATATTGTGGACAAGGGTGACGGCAGAGTCTAGAAAACGTCCAGGGAGGTCTTGATAAGGAGATTGGCTTTTGAGGGGTTTGACAAAATCTTGGATAATTTGTTTAGGGAGTTTAAATTCGTCTGACCATTTAAGAAAATCAGGATGATTAGCAAGATATTCGAGGATAGTTCCTATTAATTGGCTGTAGGGTTGCGCCGTAAGTGTCCAAAGATATTGAAGTCCATCTTCGGGGAGAATTAATCGGGCGCGGATGGCAGTAAGGGATGACATGGTATAAGAATAGGTAAGGGATATTTTTGTATGATAATCAAGTATTGAGCGAAGATTATGGGTTATCCTTAAATTCTGAGAATCCAATAACTGAGTTAAAAATCTCATCTACTGTCGGGTATTGATCTGCGAAATTTAGATAAAAAAGTTGGGTGTTTATCATAAGAGCGTTGATTGGAATTTTTCTAGGTTTCTGCCCATAGCTATTTTAATCCTTTCTAGCAAATGCCTTGTTCTTGTCTTAAAAAATCCCTCGAAATCGTTTTTGCTCAAACAATCTGGCTCAATGGAGTGAGACTGCATAATTACATCAATTCTCCCTCCGTTCAAGCCTTGTTCTTCTAAATGCTGCAAATACTCAGAAGGGGACTGACTTCCTAAAAAACGATTAGTTCTCATGCGTAAAGGAGTTTTATTAACAATGCTATTGTACTTATTTCTAGAGATTCCCATCTTTTTGCACCACTTTTGGGGGAAAATATGATGATTTTCTATTTTCTCTGCAAAATACTTGACACTGGTAATCGGTTCTCCCGTCAAGCAATCTAATGCTCCATCCCTTCTCAGCAGAGCAAAAATCGCTCGATAAGCTGCTCCTTGGGAGTTAACAAGACCTTGTAATCTCTCTTCGGTGATATGGGCTTCCCTCATGGTCGTTGGTGTTTCTCCCCCATTTAAAACCCATATTCGAGTAAGATTTGGATCAATTGGCTGTAAGGATGCGCCATTAGTATCCAAAAATGACGCAGCACCTGTTCAGGGGCAATTAAACGGGCGCGAATTACGGCAAGAGATGACATAGGCGTGAGGAGAGCAAGAAATATTTTTTTATGATAGTGCAAGTCAGGACAATTGCTCTAAAACTCGATCTTTCAAGACATACTACATTTGTTTGCTAGAACTGGGTTTTATGCTTCAACGATTCTTCAATACTTTGGATAGGCTTAAGACTGGCAAATATTCGGGATCGCTGTAGTACGGATGAGACTGGGCCTTTCATTCCTCCCTCCCCTCCTTCGCATGCGCCTAAACAGCATTCCACATCGGTTACACTTCCCCTCAAGCCAACAAGAAGGTAAAGCAAAACGTTCACGACAAGAAGAACACCTCGTTAATAGCATAACCTCATGCACCGAACAATCTAACCGTGATTGATACTGCCATTCCATACGATGATAGGGCTTTTCAGCATAACACGGTGCACACAACCGAATTGGAAACAGTTTCATCGATTCGCCAGGTAACATTGTCTCTAATTGCGCCACCGATAGACCAATTAACTCCCCAACCGCCTTTAACTCCCTCTCACTCGGAAACGGGATAAAGCGAAACTTCTCCCATCGTCCTAAAACTGAGCCAATTCCTGCCGCTTTTCCCAACGCAGACAGCGAAATCGACTCATGACGACAATAACGCCCTAAATAATGACTTATGCTCTCCCCTTCGTAGGGTTCTACCACCCAAGGCGGTTGAAAATTCCCCCCAGACATTGTTCTTATCCTTTGTGTTGACTCATTAGCTTCCGATTACAGGCTCTCGAATTTTGCATTTTTCTACTCTTGGCTTTTTTTGTCTTTGAGGTAGTCTCTGGTCGGCCTTATCTTGCCCTCATCCTGCGCTTCTTCTACAGCACGCTTGAGTATATATCCTGTCAGATCGGATAGACTCGTTCCTTCTGTATTAGCCCAATCGAGTAGCATCTGATAGGTTAGGTCAGGCAAGCTTGTAGATAGTCTCTTGGTCATTTGGTTTGGATCAGACCGCTTTGACATAATTTTACTCTCTGTTTGATCACAAAAACTATTGATGCTTATATAATTACATTTACAGCATATATGCTGCATTTCTACTCTTTTAATACGCAATACTTCTTTGGAGTTCTAGGTTGTGAGGTAAATCATGAGCAAGTTTAAGAGTAGGAAGCATTATGGCTCATCAATTTGCTAAAAACACTCAAATTTATACATTTTATCGGTTATTACTCCCATTTAACTATGGCTACTTCCTTACCTCCCGTTTCTCTCCCCGAGGATATCCCAGAATCCCTTCCACCCCAGCGGTTTCAACTCGGAGAGCGCGTCTACTGGTATCGAGTCCCCGACCCCGACTTTGGGCGCATCGTTGGGGTAGTCTATACCCAATCGTCCAGCTGTACAATCACCGGGCTGCACTACCTCATCTATCTGGATGAGGATAGCCCCTCCCGCAACATCACCTCGTTCGATTTTGCCTTCTCTGAGGATATTCAACCTCTTGAAGACCATACTCTCCTCCGGCTCAGGAGGCAAGATGGATAGCTCAGATTCAGTGCGGAGAACAAGAGTTTTAGCCCTTCTTAACCAGATGCTCCTCTCGCCCTCAGAATTCTGCTTCCGTTGGGGCTTCGATTGTGGCGAACTAGCTAACATCTGTCAAGTCTCCCGCTCGACCACCTATCACTGGCTGGGCGGACAGGCCAGCCGCCGCGAGGCTGGGAAATCCTATCAACGTTTGATGGCACTCGCCGATGTTATTCTAGAGAACACTAGCCGTCTGGAACCCCTACTACAAAGTTGGCTCAATAGACGACAAGGTGACATAACTTAATAGTCTTTTGTCAGATTGACAAAGAATGGGGATTTCTCTTGACTCGCCAAAAAATAAAGGTATAGGTTGCAGAAAGGAACTCTTTTCCCTATTTTTAACCCATGCTGCCCCTCTCTCCCTTCGACCTCCATAAACAACCTCTATTCGACATTCTGCAATCGGTCAAGTACGGAAAGATCCAACTGGCCGACTTCCAGAGGGATTGGTGCTGGGAGGATCAGCGCATCCGCTCCCTCCTGTGCGAGGTATCCTTGGGCTTTCCAGTAGGAACGCTCATGCTCCTGGAGCAAAACCAGACTAACGCCGCATGGCACCTAAAACCGCGCTTGGTCGAAGGGGTCGAGCTAGAAGACCCGCCGCGCCCCGACTTCCTCGTCCTCGATGGGCAACAACGCTTGACGAGCCTGTTCATGGCCCTCCTCTCCGAAAAGCCCGTCAGAATCAATCGTGGCAAACGCTACCGCCCTGACCAGCGTTGGTACTACTTCGATATCCTCAAATCCCTCGAACTGCCAGAAACCCGGCGCGATGAGGCGATTATCGGGCTTAATGCCAACAAGAAGTTCCGCAACTCCCAGCAGGGACTCTCCCTCGACTGCTCCAACCCCGAGGATGAATATAAAGCCGATCTGTTCCCGGTATCGGAACTTTTCCACTTTAGCCGCTGGCGCTCCCACTACTGCCAATACTGGCACTACCAGCCCGATAAGCTAGGGCTCATCGATCGCTTTGAAGCCATGGTGGTCAAGAAGTTCGAGCATTATCAGCTAGGGCTGCACGTCCTCTGCGCCCAACTGCCCCGGGCTGCCATTTGCCACATCTTCGTGCGTCACAACGAACTCCCCTGCGAACTGACCCATTTCGACCTTCTGACCTCGGAGTACGCCTGGCAGGACTTGGACTTGAGGGCGGATTGGGCTACGCGGGAAAAAACCTTTCTCAAGTACAAGGTCTTGAGGTTGCTCAAGCCGACGGAGTTCCTACAGTCCATCTCCCTGATCTCCACCTACCACAGTCGCTTAGAAGCCGAGGTAAATCCTCTCAAGATGTCGAATCGGGTGACTTTTGACCGTCAAAATATCCTCAGCCTAGGGGTAGAAGAGTACCAACGCTGGGCTGGTGTCCTCACTAAGGGCTTTGAGAGCGCAGCCCAGTTCCTTCACACCCAGGGGATCTACGATGCAGATGACTTGCCCTACTCCCTACAACTGGTGGTGATGTCCCCCCTGATGGCCATTTTGAGGGAGGATTCCAAGCTCGACGGGGGGAGGAGGAAACTAGAACAGTGGTTCTACTGCGGGGCGGCCTCGGGGATCTACTCGCGCAGTCGGGAATCGGTCGCGGCCAAGGACCTGTTGGAGATCCCGCTGTGGGTCTTAAAAGGATGCGAGATGCCCACGTCGGTGATTGAGTCCCACATCACAGAGAAGAGGTTGCAGAATCTGGTCAACTCCCAAGGGGCGGCCTATCGGGCGATATCAGCCCTGCTACGGCGCGATGGGGCGCTCGATTTCTTAACGGGGGAAGAGATCACCGACATCAAATATTTTGAGGAGAAGATCGAGAACCACCATATCTTCCCGCGCGATTGGTGCAAGAGGATGGGAATCGGACGGGGGAGGTACAACAGCATCGTCAACAAGACCCCACTGAGGGCGAAAACGAATCGATTCTTGGGAGGTCAGTCCCCGAAGGATTACCTGGAGCGGTTGGAGGGAAGGGGGATGAGCCAGGAGAGGCTAGACGTGATCTTGCGATCGCACCTAATCGAACCAGAATTGCTTAGGGCTAACGATTTTGAGGGGTTCTTCCAAAATCGAACGGAACAGATCCTACAATGTTTGCAGACGGCGATGGGCAAGGGATGAGCGTAACAGGTGAGCCAAGGGAAAGCGTTTCTAAGTCTTCTTGCTTTTGGGCATTCTCGAACTTATTGATCGGTACAACCATCTATTCTTATTCCTGCCTGCGGGCATGATAGCTTATCCATTCTGGTCTGGCCTATCGGTAGGCTTCGCGTGGCCCTTCAGAAGCATCGATCGATAATCGCTCCCGTCATATCCACCAAAAATAGATGGGTGGGTGGGACATCTTCACAAGTGTTTGTTCTGTCCTTCATTGGCTTACGATGATAAACTTTTTACAATCTACGAAAAAGGATAGGCTTTTCTGTAGCGTATGGAACTGTCAGGAAAAGAGCGAAAAATTTTGAGAGAGGAAATCCTTGGCATCTACCCGAACCAAGAAGAGCTACAGGTTTTTCTGTCCGGAGAGATGGATTTTGCTGCGATCGCCAAAGGTGATGTTCGCTGGTCTATTTTCTAGCCAGTTCATGGAATTTGTTACTCAAGACAATGGCAATACAGGTAGGAGCGGTTTAGATAGTTAAATTCATCCCCGTCCGATTAATGATAATCGGCTCAATTTTGCCTAATTGACGCGCATAAGGAAAAAGCCCTCCAAACTGAACAACTTCTAAAAAAGTATCCGAATCCTCAAAAGCAACCTCTTGGCTAGTCCTAAAAACTCTGATAATTCGTTGAGACAAGAGGATTTCGACCAGATCGCCTGTTATCAAAGATTCAAATAACTTTTCGGAAATCTGTAAGGGAATTACTTGCCCTGTTGCCAGACAATTTCTTAAGAAAATGCGAGCAAAGGATTGAGCAATGACAACTTTGACACCAGAAGCACCAAGAGCTATGGGGGCGTGTTCTCTGGAGGAACCACAACCAAAATTTTCACCTGCTATGATGATAGGATGGATTGCTTTTTTGGTAGTGGAGGATACAAATGGGGGATAAGAAGCAGGCAACCCGCACATGGCTAATGTACCGAGCTTTCGATATCCTTTTTCTGTACCTGGATTAATGGTTAGAAACTCAGTACTTAAAATCTGATCAGTATCAATATTATTTTGAACAACATAAACAGTACCAGAAATCATTGGAAAATTCATGGTTAACCTCCTTGGAGTGATAGATAGGGTAATGATCTAAAAAAATTAGAAACCAATTAAAGATTTACCGATAGTTTGACGTTCAGATAAATCTAGATGAGCTTTGCAGGTATTGTCTAAGGAATATTGTTGTCCAATTAAAATTTTAAGTTTACCTTGAATAATATAGTCAAGAAGACTATTAATTCTTTCTAAAAACTCATGTCCCTGAATATAGTGATTTGTTGTTGGTCGAGTTAAGTAAAACGAACCACGTTGGCTTGATGAGTTGGCGAGTTTATTCAGGTCAAGTGGGGGAATTTGACCACTAGATTGTCCTACTGAAACTAGAAGTCCTCGATTTTTTAAAACCTGTAAACTTCTTTCAAAAGTGGTTAATCCAACGGAGTCATAAACAACATCTACTCCCATCTCATTAGTTAATCTCATTATTTCTTCTACAAAATCTACTTGAGAATAGAGAATGATCTGATCAGCCCCCATATTACTAGCAATTTTTGCCTTTTCTGGGGTAGAAACTGTGCCAATGACCTTTGCACCTTTGAATTTTGCCAACTGAATAATCAATAATCCAACTCCCCCTGCGGCAGCATGAACTAACACTGTTTGATTTGTGCCAAGTGAGTAAGTGCTATGAATGAGATAATGAGCAACCAGTCCTTGTACAAGACAACCTGCCCCGACAGCAAACTCAATTTGATTGGGTAAATGGACGGCTCGGTTGCTAGGTACGATAGTCATTTCTGCGTAACTGCCACTACCACCATGACAATAGGCAACGCGATCGCCGATTTGAAAATGAGTAACTGAACGTCCTTTTTCAATCACAATACCTGAGCCTTCGATACCAGGGGTATAGGGAAAAGTAGTGGCATAAGTTCCATTTCTTAGAAGTATATCTTTACCATTAACTCCAGCCACTTCATTTTGGATGAGAAGTTCTGATTCTTTAAGTTCAGGTAGGGAAATATCTTCTAGCTTCATTACGCTTGGATTTCCTGCTTGATTAACACGAATAGCTTTCATAGTCTTATTCCTATTAAGTAAAAAATTTGTGGGTGAACCGAGAGAAAGAGGATTAATTACTGGACAAAGTTCTGTGGATTAGTTAAATAGCCCGCGATCGCTGAAGCTGCAACTGTATAGGGAGAGGCAAGATAAATTTGTGACTGTTTGTG
Organism: Microcystaceae cyanobacterium; assembly: GCA_040398185.1. Taxonomy (GTDB): domain Bacteria; phylum Cyanobacteriota; class Cyanobacteriia; order Cyanobacteriales; family Microcystaceae; genus JBBAUO01. The sequence goes on from JBBAUO010000017.1 coordinate 47,428, forward strand.
GCCCATTCTCCCTGGAAAATTTCGATTAGTGGTAGAGATAACTGTTTTTGGGTCGTGCAATCTCCCAAAAGTATCAGGCAAGCCTCCACAACAAGCCGCACAACTAGCTTCTAAGCTTATTTGGACTCCTGCCTCTAATAAAGTCTGATAGACGGAACATCCGTTAATCTCATGGGACATCATCCCTTCGATGATGGCATTACTAGCAGGGACAGCAAGGGTTTCAATAGTAACTTTTTGACCTGACAATAACTGAGCGGCAGCAATAAAATCATTTAACTTACCTCCTGTACAAGAGCCAATATAAGCTCGATCAACTAAAGTTCCTGCTACTGCATTGATTGAAATAACATTATCAGGAGAATGAGGCAAAGCCACGAGCGGAGTCATCCTAGAGACATCATATTCAATGCTTTTTAGATAGCCAGCATTTTTATCAGCGACAAAAATTTCCCAAGGGCTAGAAGTACTTTTTTGCAAATATTGAAAGGTTACTTCATTGGGAACCATGATGGCGTTTTTGGCTCCTGATTCAGCCGCCATATTACAAAGCGTCATTCGTTCATCAATACTCATTTTATCGATAAGTTCACCACCAAATTCGATCGCACAGTAATTTGCCCCATAGGTTGTTAAATCTCCTAGTAATTGCAGGATTAAGTCTTTCGCAGTGATACAGGGTGGCAGTTCACCCTGAAAATTGACTCGAATAGTTTCAGGCACTCGCAGCAAAATCTCCCCAGTACCCATCGTAAACGTTGCATCTGTTGCACCAACTCCGATCGCCATTGTTCCGAATGCGCCAGAGGTCGTCGTGTGGGAATCTGTGCCAACGATAATATCCCCTGGTCGGTTGTATCCCTCTTCGGCAAGCAGAATATGGGAAATACCTTGGCCTCTATCATAAAGTTTGATCCCTTGATGTTGAGCAAAAAAGCGAATTTGTTCGTTATTAGCTTGTGCCAAGAAATCCTGAGTAAAACCAAAGTGATCGATAATCAAGACCACTTTTTCGGGGTTAGGGATTCTCGCACTGTTGCCAAATTCTCGATAGAATTGGCTCATCATTAAAGGAATATAAGCATCGTGAGCCATTAAGGTATTGACGGGAATCCAATGCCATTCTTGGGGATGAACGGATTTCTTACCACTGGCTTTAGCTAGAATTTTTTCTGTTATAGTTTGTGTCATGCTTTTTCTCCAATCTGTAGTGTTAATGGGGACTCTGTAAAAAAGGTGTAGAGATAAAAGATTCAGTGAGAAGCTTGTCTACACCTCTTTCTATAGCAACTAAAAATTAGGTTGATTTTCAGGACTATTTGAATTTTTAAAGCGAATTAAAGAATCAAAGGTTAAGTCAATGGCTGAAAATAAGCCCCAAACTTCTTGATAGTCTTCTTGCCATCCTGGACATCCATTGTCTAGGTCTTGCTGACGGGCAAAAATGGCATTAATCCAATCAGAAGAGACTGGGAAGCGATGATGATAATCGTGCACAGGGGTGTCCCCTACGAGCACAAACACACGACAGAAAAGAAAGTGAAAGAAAATCATTTTTAGCCACCAGATTGTCCATTGATAAAGGCTGTTCGGGGTAAAACCAGTTGTACTAGGGGGAGCTTCACCCAAAAAAATACCTGTTGTTAAACGTGCATAGTTCTTTTTATCCCGTAGATTGGTTAGGTTTTCTGGAAATAAATGCTCTGCACAGAGTCTTAGCGTTGAGCTAATTTGATATAGAATTGTCATAGGGAAAAGCCACACCCAAAAGAACGTTGTCCAAGTATGGGTTAAGGTTACTGCTCCGATGACAGTGGCTATCAATCCCCAGGATTTCAGGCTGTAAGTAAGATCAGAAGATAAAAAATTAGAGCTAAGACGTTGTTTCAGTGATTGCCAGTGGAAACGGGGGGACAATAACTTAGTCAATAATTTGAACCAAAGTTGTTTTTTTGTCTCTAATTTATCCAGTAGACCGAGAGTTTGTAAAAATTGAAATGTCGGGTCTTCTATTGTCATCAATGTCTTTATGGCATGATGATCTTTACTATGCTCTTGTTGATATTCCTGAAAATTTTTAATCATTAACAGGATAGACAAAGTTTTTCCTAATTCAATGTCAAATTTTTCTCGGCCAGTACATTGTAAGTGAGCACATTGATGTACGATTTGAGCCTGTAATTTTCTCGCGCCCGAAACGGTCAATAGCCAGCCTCCTAACAATAAGAAAGGATCTCCACTACTTTGAAGAATGACAGTATTTAAAGCTACGCCTGTGATAACTGTGAGTGAGGCACTAGCAAGGTGAGCTTTAGAGGTGAATTGCCAGGTTGGTTGTTCACCTTGGTAGGGTTTACCTGTGGCTATGGTTAAGAAGGGTTGGATAACTGCTGGCAAGCGTTCTCGCATGGCTTGTCGCGGACTTTCAATGCCTGATGTAATGACTGTGTTGTCGGGAATGGGGACTGTAACCATCGGTCAGCTACCTTTGAATAAAGGACATTGAGCCGTTGAAAAAATTTTTTCTTTCTGCTCTATTCCTCTATCCGTTTTTTTCCTGTCATGTTGGCATTTTCGCGGCACTTTTTTTCAAAGGGGAGGTTAACGCAGTCCTTGTAGGGTAAAGCCTGCCCAGTAATAGGGGGAAGCATAGGGCGGTTTTTGGCTACGATCGTTGTCTAGCCTTTCACATTGCAAATCTAGGAAGTCAAAAACTTTGGGCTGTTGCCGTCTGTTGGCGTAGGCTACTTCCAGATATTTCTCAACCCGTTTGAGCGTTTCCTTTTTGCTGAGGGTTCGGAGTTTAGTTTGAGCCTGATGAAGGGCGGTAGGCCGATCGCTCCCTTGTTGCCGATAGTCGTAGTAAAACTCGCAGAATAAGGTAGTGGCTAGGGCATTTACCTGCCAGAGGGTACTAATAACGCTCCTGGCTCCTGCACAAAGAAAACCTGTTCCCAGGGTGAGAATATCATCGGTAAAGTTGGGATTGCCTAAATGGGTTTCGCAGCAGGTCAGCAGAACATCAATCATTTGGGGCATTCGCCATTGGGGACTAATCAGTTCTTGTAAGCTGATCTTGCCATCGGCTAGGAGTAGGGAAGAAAGATGGGGATCGCTGACGTTGGCCGCGGCGTGGTGGATGGAATGGAGGGCTTGGATATTGGGATTATGGGCGAGGTGATGATAACGATCGCGGGTTGCCTGTTCCCCTTGGATACGTTGGGTTTTTGGGATGCCGAGGGATTGGGCGATCGGTTCAAAGCCTAGGTTGACAATGGAGAGGGAGATGTCGCTTTGACTCCCGGCGGCTTCCACTGTGCCGACGTTACGACTTGGGACGAAGGGAGCATGGGGATTATTGTTTTCGCGGTCTTGGCAATATTTGAGGATTTGGGCACTGGGGACGATTCGCAGGCGGTATTGATCCCCTAGGTAATGATCGCCGATGGGAAGGGCGGCAAGGGGAATTTGATGCAGGAGGAAATGGGGAATGATGATTAGTTCTTGGATTTGGTCGAGGTGAGTTTGAGTGAGGGTGTTAAGGTCAAGGCGATCGGCGAGGGTTTGCAGGCGATCGGGCATTCGCTCAATCCACTGCTCTAGGAGACGAGTCCCGTTTCCTGCATTCTCTGGGGCGGAAATTTGGGCATAGGGATTAAACCATTCTTCCCATAACCAGGCCTGGAGGGTTGAATAACCTTGGTTTTCGCAGGTATGCAGGCTGATGTTTAGGGGATCGTCGGGGTTATCGGTGGGGCGAACGATGAATATATGCAGTTTCTCGGTGGTGGTGTAAAAGCTGAGGAGGGCTGTGTGGGATTGATGTTGCAGGAGGGTGGTTAGGTCTTGCCAAGTGAAGTCGGGAACTTCTAGGGTTCCAGCGAGGACGGGATCGCGTTGGCGTAGTTCTTGCCAAACAGTTTGTTTTTCTTGGAAGAGGGTTTTCAGAATTTCGTTTTGGGCTGTCTGATCGGTGCGGTGGTTGTCTAGGGTGAATCCACCGAAGAGTGTGCCTGCCCCTAAGAGTGTGTCTCCTCCGTCCGGGCGTTGTTGAAGAATTTGGTTAATACGGTTTTGGATGTCTTGATATTGGCTGAGGTAGGAAAGGATTTCTTCGGGAATTTGCCCTTTTTGGTAGAGGTCGGCACTAGCCATGAGATCGACTAGGTGACGCGATCGCGCCCGTTCGCTGATTTCAATCGCTTTTTTGTATTGTTTTAGGTTAATACAGCATTGGATCGCGTTGGCATAGATACTTAAGGAATTTGCCAGTACCTCCTGTCTTTTACTGTCATCTTTTAAATAGCCGCGCATCATTTCAATTGCTTTGAGCGCAGGTTGATAACCTTCTAAGGCAATGTCCCACCAACCCTGCTGGAAACCGAGATTGCCTAAGTTGCGCCCAGTTCTCAGGGTGTCAGCAGGTAAGAGAGCGGGGTTGAGAAAGGAAAGTGCTTCTCGATAATTGGCGATCGCCTGTTCTAGGTTAGCCACCGGCTCTTGCCCCAGTTCGGCTTGGGTGACGTAGGCAGCACCCAGATTAGTGAGGGTTAGGGCTAAATCCCTTTCTAATCCCGGTTGGCGGCGGATGGTGGCGGCTTCCGTGTAGGTGGCGATCGCCTGTTCTAGGTTAGCCACCGGCTCTTGACCC